>CANNIA010000023.1 GCA_947504705.1 Paracoccaceae bacterium | reverse complement strand
GCCGCTGCATTTTGATCCCGGCGAGGCCTTCCAGTTCGACTGGAGCGAGGACTTTGCCGTTCTGGGCGGCGAGCGCACCAAGCTGCAAATGGCGCATATCAAGCTGTCGCACAGCCGCGCTTTCCTTTTGCGGGCATATCCGTTGCAGACCCACGAGATGCTGTTCGATGCCCATTGGCACGCGTTCCGGGTCTTCGGCGGCGTGCCTGCGCGGGGCGTTTACGACAACATGAAGACCGCGGTGGATCGTGTCGGCCGAGGCACTGAACGGCAGGTCAACATGCGCTTCTTGGCCATGACGAACCACTACGTCTATGAGCCGGAGTTCTGCAATCCAGCGGCAGGATGGGAGAAAGGCCAGGTTGAGAAGAACGTCCGCGACTCTCGTCACCAGATGCTGCAAAGCATGCCGGGCTTCCCCGATCTTGCCGCGCTGAATGCCTGGCTGGAACTGCGCTGCTTCGAGTTATGGGGGCAGACCCCGCATGGCAAACAACCCGGCACCATCGCCGATGTCTGGGCCGAGGAGCAGGCCGCGCTGATGCCGTTGCCCATCGCCTTTGATGGCTTCACGAACTGAGCAAACGCGTGTCGCCCACAAGTCTGATCAGCTTTGAGCGCAACCGCTATAGCGTTCCGGCGTCATTCGCCAACCGCCCTGTCAGCTTGCGGATCTATCCCGACCGGCTGGTTGTGGCAGCTGAGGGCAACATCCTGTGCGAACATGTCCGCGTGATCCAACGTAGCCATCACCTTCCGCCGAAGACGATCTACGACTGGCGACGCTATCTGACTGTCGTTCAACGCAAACCAGGTGCGCTTCGGAATGGGGCGCCATTCCTGGAATTACCGTCTGCCTTCCGACAGTTGCAGGATCATATGCTTCGCAAACCGGGCGGTGATCGCGAGATGGTAGATATCCTGGCCCTCGTCTTGCACCACGATGAACAAGCCGTTCTCACCGCCGTGGAGCTGGCACTGACCGAGGGCGTGCCCACCAAGACCCATGTGCTGAACCTGTTGCACCGCCTGATCGACGGCAAGGTCATGGGCGGGTCGCCACTGGATACGCCACAGGCACTGACCCTGCACCGCGAGCCCAAGGCCAATGTCGAACGCTATGACGGCCTACGCGCCCAGACTGTCGGAGGCCGCCATGCGTCATGATCCCGCCGCCGGCGCCATCGTCATCATGCTGCGCAGCCTCAAAATGTATGGCATGGCGCAGGCCGTCACCGACCTCATCGAGCAAGGCGCACCGGCCTTTGAAGCGGCAATCCCGATGCTGTCGCAACTGCTGAAGGCTGAATTGGCCGAACGCGAGGTCCGGTCGATCGCCTATCACATGAAGTCGGCGCGGTTCCCGGCTTACAAGGACCTCTCGGGCTTCGACTTTGCCACCAGCGAGATCAACGAGGCCACAGTCCGGACACTGCATCGCTGCGAGTTCATGGACGGAGCGCAGAACATCGTGCTGATCGGCGGCCCGGGAACCGGCAAGACCCACATTGCTACAGCCCTGGGCATCCAGGCCATCGAACACCACCGCCGCAAGGTCCGCTTCTTCTCAACCATCGAACTGGTCAACGCCCTCGAGCAAGAAAAGGCCAAAGGCAAGGCCGGGCAAATCGCGGATGGTTTGACCAAGCTCGACCTCATGATCCTCGATGAGTTAGGCTAGGCGGGCCAGTTGAGGGTCTTGTAGGTCGGTGTGTTCGGTCTGCTCATGACATCCAGCTAACACTGGATTCAGAAGATGAATCCCTGACAGGATTTGTGCAACAGAGCCCCGTGGATCGATCAAGTTACCCTGCGTCCCTGAACCCAGACGCCACGCACGGCCCCGGCACCTCCAATCCGCGTGACCCGGATCACGTCGGCCCGCGCGCCGATGACCAGATGACCACGGTCGGTCAAGCCAGCCGCATCGGCAGGGGCTGCCGTAACCGTCGCAATACCGCGCGCCGCGTCGCCCCAAAGGTCGCCCAGCAGCAGCGCCGCCGACAAAAGCGATGACGGCACATAATCCGAAGACACGATGTCCAGCAGACCGGCCTCGGCCAGTTCCTGTGCAGCGACATTGCCCGAATGACTGCCACCACGGATCAGGTTTGGCGCTCCCATCATGACCTTGATGCTATGTTTGTGGCAGGCCGCTGCGGCCTCGAACGTCGTCGGAAACTCGGCGAAATGGGCGCCATGTTCGGCCGATTGGGCGACGTGTTCGGGTTCGGTGTCATCATGGCTTGCAAGTACCGCTCCATACCGGCGCGCGGCCGCCACTGCGGCGGATTCGTGCACTTTGCCCAGCCTTTCGCTTAGCGCCAGCTGGGCAGCGACCTGCCTTTCCCAGTCAGTATCCGAGATGCCGTACTTGCCAATGTAATAGTCCTTCAGTTTCGAAATGTCGCGAAACTGTCTGGCACCCGGAGTGTGGTCCATCAGACTGACGATGCCGATCCGGTCATCCGGGCCAAACTTCGCCAGCTCTTCAACCAGCGTCTCCGAGCAGACCTCGGCCCGCAGGTGCAGGAAGTGACTGATCCGCAAGGCCCCGTCATCGCGGAGTCCTAGAATCTCATCGGCAAGGGCGCGGGCGTATTCGCCATAATTCGACTTTGCGTTCGATAGAACGGACCCGACCCTCAGCGCGTCGAAAACTGTTGTAATACCAACGCTTGCCAGTTCGGCGTCATGGGCAATGATCGCGGCGGCATGAGGCCAGTTGACCTTGGGGCGCGGCTCGATGTGGCGTTCAAGATTGTCGGTGTGCAATTCGATCAGGCCGGGCATGACCAGATCGCCGGCGCAGTCGATCGCCCCCTTGGGGACCGAAGTGCCTTCGGCAAGATCGGCGATCAGGCCATCCTCAAACCGTATCTGACCGCGCATGGTTCCGTTCGGCAGTACCATCGTGGCATTGGCAAGAATAGTCTCGGTCGTCATAATCTCGTCTTTCCGCTTGCCTGATGGGCCTTCCCGAAGTTCCCTGACACCGGCCCGTCACATCCATGTGACACTTGCAGGCGACCCTCAGTGCCATGACCCGAATGAACCGATACGCCGTCTATTTCGCCCCCCGCCCAAGTGCCTTTGCGACCCGTGCCGCCGAATGGCTGGGCTGGGACGCCCTGCGCGGCGAAGCCGTGCCGCAGCCCGATCTGCCGGGCCTGCCGAAGCCCCCGGCTGAGCTGACCGTCGACCCGCGCCGCTATGGGTTCCACGGCACGATCCGCGCGCCCTTTCGTCTGGCCGAAGGGGTGGGAGAGGCCGAGGTTCGCGATTGCCTCACCCAACTCGCCGAGCGTCTGGCCCCGGTCACCTGTGAGGGTCTGGCGCTTGAAACCCTGCACGGCTTCCTTGCCCTGACGCCGACGGGTTGCGAGGCCGCGCTGCTTGATCTGGCTGCATTGGTGGTTGAGTGTACCGATGACCTCCGCGCCGCCCTGACCCCGGCCGAGATCGCCCGCCGCCGCCCGGAAACCCTGTCCCCGCGCCAGCGTGAGCTTTTGGAGCTTTGGGGCTATCCCTTTGTGATGGAGGAGTTCCGGTTCCATCTGACCCTGACGGATCGACTGCCCAGCGACCAGACCGCCCCGGTCCTGCAGACGCTTAAGGCGCATTTCGCCCCGGTGCTGCCGAGTCCCTTCGTGATCGAGGACCTGTGTCTGTTCGGCGAGGATGAGGCGGGTCGCTTCCATCATCTGCACCGCTATCCGCTGATCGGCTGAAGTGCTGCCAGCAGGCGCTCTACGCCCTCGGCAACCGAGCCATCATTCATCACCACGCTGGCAGCCACACCATCAGGCAAGGCAAAACCGGCTCGATCAAGCCGGGCGGCAATATCGCCATCACTTTCCCGCCCCCGGCCCTGAAGCCGCCCGGCAAGGACAGCATCGGGGGCAGTAACCAAGATCACCCGAAGGGCCGGAAACACCTGCATGGCAAGGGGCAGCGCCGCCCGGCTGCCGTTAAAGATCACATCGCCCGGCCCATCGAGCTGCGCTTTGGGGATGCCATAGCTGAGCCCATGCGCCTCCCAATGCAGGGCAAACTCCCCCCGTTCGCGGCGCAACTGGAACTCTTGCGTCGAGACGCCTTCGAAATTCTCTCCGCCCGCTTCGGTCGGCCGGGTGATCACACGCCGCACCAACCGCAGGTCAGGCCGTTGCGCCATAGCGCCCGCTATCAGCGTGTCCTTTCCCGCCCCCGATGGCCCGACAACGGCAAAGATCATGCCGCTACCCCAGTCTTCGGATTTGGCGGCGTGAAACCGGTCACATCCACCAGACGGTCGCAGACCTGCGCCCGCGCGGCCTCATCATGAAAGATGCCCAGGATCGCAGCGCCACGTCCCTTTGCCTCTTCGATCAGGCCCAATACGACCTCGCGGTTCACCGCGTCCAGACTGGCGGTGGGTTCATCCAGCAGAAGCACCGGATAGGCATGGGCAAAGCCACGCGCGATGTTGACCCTTTGCTGTTCGCCCCCCGAAAACGTTGTGGGCGACAAGGGCCACAGCCGCTCGGGGATGTTCAGGCGTTTCAGCAAGCCTGCCGCCCGGTCCCGCGCCTCGGCAATCGGGGTGCCAAGGGACAGCAGCGGATCGGCCACCACGTCCAGTGTGGGCACACGGGGGACCACGCGCAGGAACTGGCTGACATAGCCCAGCGTATGACGGCGCAGCGCGATGATCTCGCGCGGTAGGGCGCGCGCCACGTCCAGATCGCCGACGATCAAGCTGCCGCCAGCGGTCAGATAGTTACCATAGACCATCCGCATCAGGGTGGATTTGCCTGCCCCCGACTGACCGGTCAGGCCAACGCATTCGCCCGCCGCCACGGTCAGATCAGCCCCCGCCATCACCGGGATCACCGCGCTGCCCTGATTGTGGAGGGTGAAGGATTTTGACAGGTCAGTGATCTTGATCATCGGTGTCATAGCCAGCGCTTTCGTTTGAACACAAGAAAAGTGCCAAGCGCTGCAGCCAGCATCAGCACCAAGGAAAAGGCATAGCCCCAGCCCCAAAGCAGCTCGGGCATCTGGGCGAAGTTCATCCCGTAGATCGAGGCGATCAGCGTCGGCGGCAGGAACAGGGCCGAGACCACCGACAGGATCTTGACTGTGGCGTTCTGCGCCAGACTGACCATCCCCAGCGTCAGGTCCGAAGCCATGGCCAGACGGTTGTTCAGGTAATCGGCATGGACCTCCAGCGCCGAGATGTCGCGCATCAGCCCCTTGATCACTGGCGTCAGGCTGCGTCCTTCGGTCTTGCGCTGGGTCATGCCCTGAAGCGTGCCGAAATAGCTGATCGCGCGCTCCATCGTCATCAACCCAACCCGGATCCGGCCCAGAAGATCGGTTTCCCGCGCGATGGCCGTCAGGCTGTCCTGCAACTCGGCATCCGTGGCGCGTTTTTCGGCCCCGATCACCTGCGCGCTTAGCCCGTCCAGCGCCTTGCCGACACCCTCCAAAAGGTCGGCAAGTCGCCCGGTGATTTCCTCGGCCAAGGACAGAAACACTAGCACCGGACTGCCACACCCCGGCCCAACCTTGTCGGCACGGGCCGGATAGGTCTCGAAAGGCCGGGGCGCATGGTGGCGGACCGTGATGAGCCGGTCCGCCGTCAGGATAAAGGTGACAGGATCGGAAATCGGCAACCTGCTTTCGCTTAGCCCCGGCAGTACCACCGTCATCACATCGGCCCCCGCTTCGCGGTAAAGTCGGTTCGAAACCTCGATCTCTTCCATCTCGGCCAGCGAGGGGATCGTGACCCCAAGCTCGGCCACCCGCGCAATCTGCCGCTCAAGCGGGCGGTAAAGATCGATCCAGATTGCGCCGGCAAGGTCGAAATCGCCCATCAACTGGGTCAGGCGCGCACCGTCGCTGGCATAGGCGAAAAGCACGGGGTCAGACCTGCAGGACGGAGGACACGAGAAGCTGGGTATAGGCGTGCTGTGGGTCGTCCAGCACCTGATCGGTCAGGCCCTGTTCGACCACATACCCCGACTTCATCACCATCAGCCGATGCGCCAGAAGGCGGACGACGGCAAGGTCATGGGTCACGATGATCACGCTTAGGCCAAGGTCACGGACCAACCCGCGCAACAGGTCCAGAAGCCGCGCCTGAACACTGACATCAAGCCCCCCAGTCGGTTCGTCCATGAACACAAGGCGCGGCTGGGTCACAAGGTTCCGCGCAATTTGCAATCGCTGCTGCATCCCGCCGGAAAAGGCGCTTGGCCGGTCGTCGATCCGGTCCACCGCAATCTCGACCCGGCCCAGCCAGTCGGCGGCCTTGCCCCTAATCTGCCCGTAATGCCGCGCGCCCACGGCCATCAGCCTTTCGCCCACATTACCGCCCGCCGAAACCCCCATCCGCAACCCGTCGCGTGGGTTCTGGTGAACATAGGCCCAGTCCGTGCGGGAAAGCCTGCGCCGTTCCGTCTCGCCCATCGCCAGCACGTCACGGCCTTCATAGGCCACGCGGCCCAGATCGGGGCGCTGCTGGCCCGCCAGACAGGACAAAAGCGTCGATTTGCCCGACCCGCTTTCCCCGACAATCCCCAGCACCTCGCCGGGGAAAAGGTCAAAGGACACATCGGCGCAGCCGATCCGCGCGCCATAGCGTTTGGTCAGGCCCTCGACCTTCAGAAGCGGCTGGTCAGTAGCCACGACCCGTTCCATGACCGTCATTCTGCCGCCTCCGGTTCCGGCGCCCAAAGCCGCCCCTTGTGCCCCTTCGCCCGCCGCCCGGCGCAGAAGTCGGTGTCGGAACAGACGAACATCCGCCCGCCCTGATCGTCGATGATCACCTCGTCCAGATAGCTGTCGCCTGCGGCGCAAAGGTCGCAGTCATGCGCGGCCTTGGTCGCCTTGAACGGGTGGTCGTCAAAATCCAGACTCTCGACCTTGGTCCATGGCGGCAAGGCATAGATCCGCTGTTCGCGCCCCGCCCCAAACAGCTGGATCGCCGGACTGCAGGAAAGCTTGGGATTGTCGAACTTCGGTATGGGAGAGGGGTCCATCACATAGCGTCCCTCGACCTTGACCGGATAGGCATAGCTGGTGGCAATCTGCCCGTGCCGCGCGATGTCTTCGTAAAGCTTCACATGCATCAGCCCGTATTCCTCAAGCTCATGCATCTTCCGCGTTTCGGCTTCGCGTGGCTCAAGGAAGCGAAGCGGTTCGGGGATCGGCACCTGAAACACAAGGATCTGCCCCGCCTTCATCGGCACTTCCGGAATCCGGTGGCGCGTCTGGATCATCGTCGCCTCAACCGTCCGCTCGGTCGTGGCAACCCCTGCGGTGCGGGCAAAGAACTTGCGGATGCTCACCGCGTTCGTCGTGTCATCCGCGCCCTGGTCAATCACCTTCAACCGGTCTTCTGGCACAAGACAGGCCGCCGTGACCTGCACGCCACCCGTGCCCCAGCCGTAAGGCATCGGCATTTCGCGGCTGGCGAAAGGAACCTGATAGCCGGGCACCGCGATGCCCTTCAGGATCGCCCGGCGGATCATCGCCTTGGTCTGTTCGTCCAGATAGGCGAAGTTGTAGGCTTCATCGGTCATTCCGCCGCCTCCTGCAACGCCAACGCTTCCGCGCGCAGCTTTCGCACCAGCTCCAGCTCGGCCTGGAAGTCGACGTAGTGGGGCAGCTTGATATGTTCGAGGAACCCGGTCGCCTGGATATTGTCGGCGTGCATCAGCACGAACTCTTCGTCCTGCGCCGGGGCGCCGGTGAAGTCCTCGCCCAGTTCTTTCCAGCGGAGCGCCCGGTCGACAAGGCTCATCGCAATCGCCTTGCGCTCCGATTGGCCAAAGACCAGCCCATAGCCACGGGTAAACTGCGGCGGCTCGGTCCGGCTGCCCTTGAACTGGTTCACCGTTTCGCATTCGGTCAGTTCGACCTCACCGATCTCGACGGCAAAGCCCAGTTCGGGGATGTCCACCTCGACAGCCACCTGCCCAATGCGCAATTCGCCGACAAAGGCATGGGTCCGGCCATAGCCACGCTGGGTCGAATAGGCGAGCGACAGAATGAACCCCTCATCCCCCCGCGTGATCGCCTGCAACCGCAGCGCGCGATCCGCTGGCAACTCCATGGGCTCGCGCGTCAGATCGGGCGGCACAGCCTCGGAGTGTGGGGCGTCCTCGATCAGCCCATCCCGGTTCAGGAACCCCGTCACATGTGGCACGGGCTGCGGCTTGGCTGGAGTGCCGGGCGCTGGTGCCGGCAGGCCTTCGGCCAAAAGCGCAAAGTCCAAAAGTCGATGCGTATAGTCGAAAGTCGGCCCCAGCACCTGCCCACCGGGCAGATCCTTGAAGGTTGCCGAAATGCGCCGATCCACCGCCATGGCCGCCGTCTCGACGGCACTAGATGCAGCAAAGCGTGGCAAGGTCGTGCGATAGGCGCGGATCAGGAAGACCGCCTCGATCAGATCGCCGCGCGCCTGCTTGATCGCCAGTGCTGCCAGATCGGGGTCGTATAGCGACCCTTCCGCCATCACCCGGTTCACCGCCAGCGCCATCTGTTCTCGAATTTGCGCCACCGAAAGCTCGGGCACCGATGGGTCGCCACGGCGCTCCTCGGCCAGCCAGGCATGGGCATTGTCAATGGCGCGTTCGCCACCCTTTACCGCCACATACATCAGATCGCCTCCACGCGAGTGGACCGGGGGAGGCCGGCGATCTGGTCGCCAGCGGTGAAGATCGTGTCGAAACCCAACGGGAACAGCGCCCGGTTTGCCCTAAAGGCCGCCGTCTCGGGTAGGTTCAGCCAATTTGCCGTCTCGATACCGGGGCCGGTCAGGGCTGGGCCCTGATTGGTCAGCTTGTCCTGCTCGACGATCAGCGTGGCCGACCTATCCGGATAGTCGGGCTGGCCTACACGGAACCGCGTGATAGGATTCAGGTCTTCCCACCTGCCCAAAGCGAAAGCCGCATACTCAGCGGTGACAAGGGGCGCGCCAATGTGAAAGGCCACCCAGTCGCGCATTGCTGCACAATCGGCTGCGCCCGCAAGGTAAAGTGGTGTCGTCCCGTCGCACAGGGTCAGAAGCACCACCCCCGCCGCAACCGAAACCGGCGCAGGTGGCAACGCCCCCACAACGCGCCGAATGGTTCCGGGGCGGGCCATCGCCTCTAGCACTTCGCGAAAGGCGCGGGCGGATTGGACGGGGGCCTCGGTGAACCCCCCGGCAAGTGCGTCGGCAATCATGCGTCTTCCCCCCGGACCATAGTGAAGAAATCGACCTTGGTCGCCGCCGCCTTTCCGGCGCGGACCGCGCGGGCAAGCTCGGCCTCGGCCGCAAGCGGGGCCAGAACGCAGGCGTGCAAACCGGCGCTTTCAGGGGTCTGCATCAAGGCATCGACGACCGCCGCGCGCAGCGCATGGGCCTTGTCTCGCCCTTGAACCCAGGCATGACCAACCGCGCCTTCGGCGAGGCGAACTGAACACCGTGTGACTGTCATTTCACCCAGGTTGAACGGCGCGCCCGTGGCCCCCGTCCGCCCCCGGACCATCACCGCCCCAACTTCAGGCGCGCGAAGCAGGGCATGGTCAGGCAAGTCCGGCATCAGCGCCGCCAAGCGCGCGGGCGGGGCCTTCGCCAACAGGGACATCCATCCCTTGCGGTCATCGTTCAAAGCATCAGTCACGGCATCCTCGACATCTTGGCAGGTTGTCGGATATACTATACAACTAGACAAATCATACGGGATAGGCCCTTCCGGGCCAACCAAAGAGTTGTGAATTTTTCGTGACAGGAGCTGAACTTGCCGCGTGAAGCCTTATGGTCGGCCATTGCAGCCACCCTGCGCGCCGAGATTGCCGAGGGGGCCTATGCCCCCGGCGCCCGGCTGCCGACCGAGGCGGAACTGTCCGCCCGTTTCGGGGTGAACCGCCACACCCTGCGCCGAGCGCTGTCTGATTTGGCGAACGCAGGCCTCGTCGTATCGCGGCGGGGATCGGGGGTCTTTGTCGCTACCCGGCCAACCGATTACCAGCTTGGCCGCCGGGTGCGATTTCATCAGAACGTCACCGCATCGGGCCGCACGCCCTCACGTCGGATCAGCCGGTTGGAAACCCGCCCTGCCAGGCCGGAGGAGGCCGAGGTGTTGGACCTGCAGGAGGGCGCTGCAGTTCATGTGATCGAGGGCGTGTCGCTGGCCGATGGCTTGCCGCTGGCTGCCTTCCAGTCGGTCTTTCCGGCGGATCGGTTCCCGGGGCTGCTGGCTGCGATGGAGGGGCAGTCCTCGGTCACTGCCGCCCTGACGGCCTGCGGGCTTACGGACTATACCCGCAAGGAGACCCGACTGAAGGCGAAGCTCGCCGACCCGGTTCTGGCACTTGCCCTGCAAGTCCAGCCCGGCACGCCGGTGCTGCGGTCGGTCGCGGTGAACGTGGATGCGGCAGGCTCTGCGATTGAATACGGGACGACCTGGTTCGCGGGGGACCGAGTGACGCTGATGGTCAGCCCGGATCAGCCCTGATATTTCTCAAGGAAGGCTTCGGCCTTCAGCGACCGGAAATCCTGCAGGGCCGACCGCAGGCGGGCATGATCCCAGTCCCACCAGGCGAGTGCCAGAAGCCGGTCGATAGTGAGAGGATCGAAGCGGGGACGAAGTGGGGTGGCGGGGCAGCCGGCGACGATCATGAAGGAGGGAACGTCTTTCGTGACGACCGCCCCGGATGCGACGATGGCCCCGATGCCGACCGAAACCTCGGGCTTGATGATCGCGCCATGGCCGATCCAGCAGTCTGCCCCGAGGCTGGTGCGGCGGGCGGCACGGGCGGTGAAGAAGGCGGGGTCATCTTCGGCGTCCTCCCAGTAATAGGAGGACCGGTAGAGGAAGTGATGCTGGGCGGCGTGGCTGAAAGGGTGGTCGGTCGGGCCGATGCGGGTCATCGCGGCGATGTTGGAAAAGCGGCCGACGGTGGTGTTGGCGATGTCGGCGTAGCGGTCGCAGTAGGAATAGGCTTCGAAAGTGGAGTTGATGATGCGGGAGCCTTCGCCGATCTCGGTCCAGGCTTCGAAGGTTGAGGTCACGACCTGGGCGGTGGGGTGGATCACGGCACCGTCGGGAGAGAGACGCTGTCCACGCGGGACAGGTTGGTCGGTGTGAGCGTTTTCAAGAGCTTGCGCGTGGGCGTTCATGATCGTTTAACCTTAGGAACCTGCGCCGGTCGGGGCGGTTTTCAAATTGAGCGCTAACGCGCAAGTCTTTTGTCTCGTCGTCGGGCTTCGCCTCCCCCTCGCGTCATTGGGGGCGCTTCGCCCCCCACGCCATTGGTTTTTGGAAAACCAATGGCTTCCCCCTGAGGATACTTGTCGCGGGGAAAGCTTGGGCACAGCGCAGGGTCAGGTCCCCTTGATCAGCTTGCGGCGGAGCCAACCGGAGAGGCTGTCCATCAGCATGACCATCAGCACGATCAGAACCATGTAGTAGGCGACCTCTTCCCAGTCCTTTTGCGTGATGATCGCCTGAGTCAGGAGAAGCCCGATGCCGCCACCGACGATGGCACCGATCACTGTGGCGCTGCGGGTGTTGGATTCGAGATAATAGAGGATCTGGCTGAGGAGGACCGGCGTGATCTGGGGGATGACGCCGAACCGTGCGCGCTGCAGCGCATTCGCGCCTGTTGAGCGGATGCCTTCGACCTGCTTTTCGTCGATATTCTCCAAGGCCTCGGAGAAGGTTTTGCCGAAGGTCCCGGAATCGGTGATCGCGATAGCGATGGCCCCGGTCATCGGCCCAGGCCCGAAGGCGCGGGAAAGGATGATGGTCCAGATCAGTCCATCGACGCCGCGGACAAAGTCGAAGATGCGGCGGGCGGCAAAGCGCAGGGGACCAAGCGGCGAGAAGTTCCGTGCGGCCAAAAAGGACAGCGGCAATGCGACCAGAGCCGCGGTCATTGTGCCAAGGAAGGCCATCAGGATCGTCTCGAAAATCGCCCAAGCAACATCGGCGTGGTGCCACATCTTGTTGGTCCAGAACTCATGGGCCATGTAGCCGAGGTTTGTCCGTGCCGGGTCAATCCGGTCGCCGGTAGTTGCAAGAGCAGCGAGCTGAACCCAGCTTTTGCCGTAGAACGGGCTTTCGAGGGTGAAGAACCAAAGCTCCCAGCCTGCCTCGTATTTGAAAGTCTCGACTTTCGACCGGCTATAGCTGAACCGGCCCGCATCGGTGGTGACGCTGACCTTGTTTTCAGAGACGGAGATCCAGTCGGGGATCGGTTCTGGTGCGGTCAGCACCGGTTTGCCGCCTTCGGGGTGGATGTCGATGGTGCCGTAGCCCGGCACGACATAGCGCGCGCCCCTATCGTCATAGGTGACGACATGGCCCTGTCCAAGGTCCACGGTGGTGACCCCGCCTGCAACCGTGACCCAGTCGGGCAGCATGCCTTCGGGATAGGTGCCCTTGTTTTCGCCTTCGATCGCAACCACGACATCACCGCTCCGGTTGTCGCGTGTCACATGGGTCTTGTGCGACCAGAAGTCGGACAGAAGGATCGCGGCATTGTCGAAGCGGGCCCGCTGGACGAGGCCAGCCACGTCAAAGCTGATCGCGGCATAGATCAGATAGGCAAGGATTGCGGCGGGGATGGCAAAGGCCAATCGGCGCTTGCGTGTGAAGCTGCGCGTTACGGTCGCGGCCAGAGACGGGGTGAAGGGGGTGGCAAACATGGCTTAGTGCCCCTTGACCAGCTTGTGGCGGAAATGGTCCGAAACCTGGTCGATGATGACAATGGTCAGGAACAGAAGGGCGAAGATCCCGACGACCTGGTCATAGCGGCCCTGGCCCCATTGCATCGCAAGCTTGAGGTCATGGCCGATGCCGCCTTCGCCGACAAAGCCAAGGATGGCGCTAGCGCGGACGTTGATTTCAAAGCGCAGCAGGGCATAAGACAGCCAGTTCGGTGCCACTTGCGGGATCACGCCCAGCCACATGCGCTGCGACCAGTTTGCGCCCACTGAGGCGAGGCCTTCGACCGGTTTCAGATCGGCGTTTTCGGCGACTTCCGAGAAAAGCTTGCCCAAAGCACCGCCGGTATGGAGCGCGATGGCGATGACGGCGGGCATCGGGCCACCGCCGAGGATATAGATCAGCACCAGCGCGATGACAATTTCCGGGATGGCGCGAAGGGCATCCATCGTGCGGCGGAACAGCGGGATCAGGCGCGGCCAGCGGGCGAGGCCCCGCGTCGCGAGAAGCGACAGCGACATGGCGGCCAATGCTCCCAACAGGGTGGCAACCGCGGCTATGTTCAGCGTTTCGATCAGGGCCGGCAGATGGTCGATGACGACGCCGGGTAGAAGGACGAGCTTGGTCCAGGCTTCGGCGAAGACTTCGGCGGGAAAGTCGAATATCTGATGCAGGCCTTCGAGGAACCCTCCGGCATTGCGGTCTTCGGACAGGGACCAGCCCGAGGCCATGAGGGCGATGAAAACGACCATGAGGATGCCGCCATACATCCGCTTGCGGCGGACCATGTCGAGATAGGCTTCGCGATTGTCGGACAGGTTCGGGCGTTTGCCCTCACTAGGTCCGAAGGCTATGTCGACCATGGGAACATCCGGAAAAAGGGGTGCCGGACCCCGGGGAGCGCGGGGTCCGGCGGGTCAGAAGGGCTTACATGCCTTCCTGAAGCTTGCGGGCGGCGAGGATGCCTTCATAGGCCGACTGCTCGACCGGGATGAAATCCTTGGCGTCGCCAGCGGCGAGGGCAGCGGCGCATTCCGGATCGGTTTCCCACAGGTCGGCGGTCAACTGGGTGACCTTGTCCTTGACGTCCTGCGGCAGCGCCGAGCGGACGACCATCGGGCCTTCCGGGATCAGGGTCGAGCGCCAGATTTCGACGAGGTTCGACATGTCGACGAGGCCCGCATCGGCGGCCTTGCGGAAGGCGCCCGAGGAGTAGCCGTCTTCCCAGTTGCCAAGGCCGTCAGCCCAGGACACGCCAGCCTCGAAGTCGCCGTTGGCGACGCCGACGATGGTCTGTTCATGGCCGCCGGACATCTTCACTTCGGCGAAGTAGTCTTCCAGCTTGCCGTATTTGGCCGACAGTTCGGCAGCGGGGACAAGGTAGCCCGAGGTCGAGTTCGGGTCAGCGAAGGCGAAGACCTTGCCCTTGGCTTCGTCCATGTTCGTGATGCCGGTGTCCTTGCGGGTGAAGCCGATCGAGTAATAGCCGGTCGAGCCGTCAAGGTTCTGCTTGGTCAGCTTCAGGTCCACGGCGGTCGGGTCGGTCAGGTAGACCTTGGCATAGGCCGAAGCGCCAAGCCAGGCGTAGTCGATGCTGCCGCCCAGCAGGCCCTGGATCACGCCGTCATAGTCAGCGGGGGTGAACAGCTTGACCGGGACGCCAAGGGCTTCTTCAACCTTGACGCGGAAGCATTCGTTCGAGGTCATGCGGTCCTGGGCGTTTTCGCCGCCAAGGATGCCGATGTTGAATTCGGTGATGTCCTGAGCAGTCGCGGCCGAGGCCAGGATTGCGGTCAGGGCAGTTGCAGTCAGCAGCTTGTTCATGGCAGCTCCATGGGGTTGTGGCCTGGTGGCCGGGACGGTGGTCTGGTGTTACGCCAGCATCTGATCCGCAAAGCTGCGGTCAGCGGTGGTGTCGGTGGGGATCGAGGTCGATGTCGCGGCCTCGTTGAAGGTTTCGTCCGCGCCGTAGATGTCGCGGGCGGCCCCAGTGGAAAGCTGGTCGGGGGCGCCGTCAAAGACGATGCGACCGTCGCGCATGCCGATCACCCGGTCGCAGTAGCGTCGCGCGGTATCCAGCGTGTGAAGGTTCGCGATGACCATGCGGCCATCTTCAAGGTTGATGCGACGCAGGGTGTCCATCACGACTTGCGCATTCATCGGGTCGAGACTGGCGATGGGTTCGTCAGCAAGGATGATCTTGGGGTCCTGCATCAGGGCGCGGGCAATGGCGACGCGTTGTTGCTGGCCGCCCGACAGGGCCTCGGCCCGTTTCGGGGCCTGTTCACTGATCCCAAGCCGATCCAGGATCTCTAGCGCCTTCAGGATGTCGGCCTGGGGCCAGAGGTTGAACATCGTCTGCAGCGTGGAGCGGCGGTTCAGGATGCCGTGCAGCACGTTCGAGGCCACATCCATCCGGGCAACCAGGTTGAACTGCTGGAAGATCATCGCGCATTGCGCCTGCCAGGCCCGCGCCTCGCCGCCCTTGAGCGCCAGCACATTGCGCCCGTCCACGCGGATCACTCCGGCGGTGGCGTCGATCAGCCGGTTCATCAAGCGCAGGAAGGTAGATTTGCCCGCACCTGACCGTCCGATGATGCCGATGAAAGCAGGGCTGTCCACGCGAAAGCTGACATTGTCGACAGCGGCCTTGCGACCAAACATCCGCGTCACACCCTGAACGTCCAGCATAGGTTGCCCCCAATTCGCTTGAGGCAGGAGCTAACGGGCATCTGTGACAGTGAATGAAAGCCTGAGTGAACCTTGTGTGACGGCATCAGCTGCAAACACCGCCCCCGAAAGCGCCTAGTAACCGCGACGCCCCGCGACCCAGGTGCGAAGTGGGGCTGGGGTATGCCCTTCGGGCGCATCAAGCAGAACAAGATCCGCACGCAACCCCGGCGCAACTCGACCCCGGTCAGAAAGGCCCATCGCTGCGGCGGCGTTTTGCGAAACCAGCTTCCACAGCGTGGGCAACGGGGCCACCCCATCCGCAAGAAGCCGGAATACCGCCCCAAGCATCGCCGGGTAATAATAGTCCGAGGCCAGTATGTCGCAGAGGCCCCGCTTGATCATGTCGGCCGCACCGGGGCTGCCAAGGTGACTGCCCCCGCGCATCGCGTTCGGCGCGCCAAGGACGATCATGTCCCCGGCGTCCCGGGCAGCGAGGCAGACCCGTTCATGCATCGGGAACTCGGCCACGCGCGACCCAAGCCCGCGATAGTAGGCGCGGGTTTCGGTCTGGCTGTCGTCGTGGCTAAGCATCGGGACGCCATGGGCACGGGCAAGGGCGGCAAGCCGGTCAATCTGGGCGGGCACTTCAGGGCGTCGGTGCCAAGCCTTGCGGATCAGGGCGACATAGTCTTCCGGGGTCACTTGCGCGCGGCGGGCTTGATCCTGCATCTTCTTTTGAAAGCGAGGGGCATCGAAAGGGGTCACGGGATAGGGATCGACCTGATCGAAGGGCCGGTCTTGTGGCGGCACATCGGGGTGCAAAAGCATCGAGGTCGTATGGTCGTTGAACGCCAGCGCGGGCCGGTCCGTCCCAGCCATGACATGGGCAATCAACGGTTCAGCCTGATCGCAAAAGGTCTCCCAGCGCAATTGAAGGCGATTGTCGGTTGTCAGGCGGTGGTTCAATGAATCCAACGCGTGAACAACCTGCCAGCCAGAATCGACGCTACGGAGGCCCGGTTCCCATGAGAGGGTCAACGCATGATAGGCCGTGCCGATTCCGTTTGCTGCAAGTTGCCGGTCGGTTTCAAGTAGTGCCGTCTCGGTCGGGACGGCCACGCCGGGGCGGGGCATCAGCTGGCGTTCGAAGGCGTCGCCGTGGATGTCGACAAAGGCCGGAGCGAGAAGCATTCCCCGACCATGCACCACCGTTGCGCCATCCCGTGCGACGTCGATACCGGTGATCAGGCCAGCCTCGATCCGGACTGCGGCGGTTTCAACGCGGTCCTCGAAGAGGACCTGCGCCCCTTCGATCAGCTCGGCAGTCATTCCAGACGCTCGGCTTGCGCCCAAGGACTGGCACCATCGGCCTTTTGCCATTCGCCGTTCCAGTAGCGATGTGCGGTATCGGTTGTGATCATGGTTATATCAGCTTCCTGCGGATCCAGCCGGACCCCTGTTCCACGGCGATGACCAGGGCGAGCATCATCAGGATGATCGCCAAAGCCTCGTCATAGTTGAAAAGGTCGAAGGCGACCTTGAGGTCGACCCCGATGCCGCCAGCACCCACCAGACCCAGCGCCGCCGATCCGCGCACCGACTTTTCCAGTGCAAACAGCGAGGTGGCGGTGAAGGATGGCAGGCATGCCGGAAAGACGGCGGAGGCGATGATGCCAAGGCGCGAGGCCCCGATGGCGCGCAAGGCGTCCTGGGGGCCGGGGTCGGTTTCCTCCATCGCTTCGGCGAAGAAGCGGCCGGCAAAGCCGATCTTGTCGACCATGATCGCCATAACACCCGCCGCCGGGCCAAGACCCACGATGATGATGAAGATGATGGCCCAGACCAGATCGGGCACGGTGCGAAAGAGCGCGATTATGGCCCGCGCGCCTGTGCGGATCACCGGATGCGGCGACAGCCGGTCGGTTGCAAGGATGGCAAAGGGCACGGCAAGCACCAGCCCCAGCGCGCAGCCCGCGACGGCCATCTGCAGCGTTTCCAGAAGCTTCCAGCCGATGGGGACGATCCGGCTGAAATCGGGTGGGAACATCTGGGTCAACAGGCCCGAAGGCGCGAAAAGCCGCGCGATCCCGTGGCCGAGCCTGTCGAAAGCAGGCGCGGTTGCCGCCAGGGACGAGAAGATCAGCCCCAGCACAAGGATCAGCGCGACATATTCGACCAGGCTCTGCCGTGCAAAACGAGGAGGGACAGGGATGGCTGTCATGGCTGACCCTCATGATCAAAGAAGTGGCGCAGGCCGGACGGGGTCGCCTCGACTGTCGGCAGGTCAAGCGCGATGCAGCCCTGCGCCAGACCCAGGATGCGGTCGGAAAACTTCAGCGTGTGCTCCATCCGGTGCGAGATCACCAGCAGCGACAGGCCGTCGCGGCGCACAAGGGTCAGAAGCAGCTCCATCACCTCTTGCCCGGTCTGGGGATCAAGGCTGGCATCGGGTTCGTCGGCCAGAATGAATTCGGGGCACTGCATCAGCATGCGGGCAATCGCCACGCGCTGCTGCTGGCCACCGGAAAGGCTGTCAACCCGCGCCAGCGCCCGGTCGCCAAGGCCAACGCGGTCCAGGCAGGCCATCGCCTCGGTGCGGACATCCGCAGGGGCAAGCGCCTGCAGCCAGGCGCGCGGGCCGGTCATGCGGGACTGCACGCCATGCACCACGTTCGACAGGGCCGACAGGCGCGGCACCAGATTGTGGCGTTGCCAGACGATCCCCACCTGAGCGCGAAACCGGCGCAAGGCGGCGTATGGCAAGGCGCGAACATCCTTTCCCAGCATCTCGACCCGGCCCTCATCGGGTTCGATCAGGCGCACCAGACAGCGCAGCAGCGTCGACTTTCCCGAGCCGTTGGCGCCGATCAGCGCAGTGGACTGGCCCGGGGCAAGGCTGAAATCCAGACCGTCCAGGATCACGCGGCCATTGAAGGCCTTGCGCAGGCCTGTGACAGCAAGAACCGGCTCCACTTGCGTGGAACCGGTCGGGGCCCGAAGGGGGCTTGTGGGCGCGTTCATCCGCGACTTACTCGCCGACGAATTCGGTGAACTCGGTGATGCCGATGTTCTCGTACATCTTACGCACGACGTCATAGTCGGCGTCGGTCACCGTGGCATTGAAGCTGCCGCCGATGTACTTTTCGTTCTCTTCGGTCGAGGTGACAGCGGCCAAGAGCGCATCGCTCTGTTCGGCAAAGGTCTTGCGGACGATGTCAACAACTTCCGGCGAAACGGTGGGCGAAGCCAGCAGGATATCGTCTGGCAGCTGCTCGCCCTTGACGATGACGCGGAACTTCTGGTCGGGGAACTTTTCGGTGATCTTGTCGATGTGGGTCCGGTTCAGGCCTACCGCAGCGATGTCACCCGAGATCAGCGCCTCGACCGCGACGTTGCGGTTCAGGAAGACGGGTTCATAGTCGACCGAGTAGACCAGACCGGCCGCTGCCAGAAGATCAACCGGGCCCAGATGCTGCGACGTGGAGCCGATTTCGCCGAAGGATATCTTCATGCCCTTCAGGTCTTCCGGGGTCTGCACCGGGCTGGCGTCCAGCACGACGACGTTCGAGTAATAGTCGGGACGCTTGAAGGTCACGACGGGCTGGGCGTCAAGACGGGCGTTGAACACGACATATTCAGCCGGACCGGTCAGCACGAAATCAACTTGATCAGCAGCCATCGCCTCGACCGCGATGGTGCGGCCCGAAACCGGGAAGAACTCGACTTTCAGGCCAGAAGCCGCCTCGAAAGCGTCCTTGAACGGACCCATTTCGCGCTGAAGCGCTTCAAGGCCGTCGATATCTGTGACCGCAAAACGGATGGTTTCCTGCGCCACAACCGGGGCGGCAAAGGCAAGACTAAGGGCCAGAAGGCCAGAACCGACGAAGTGTTTCATGTGTGTTACGTCCTTTTTGGGGTGGAGCGCGATGGGCGTAACAGCAGAAAATGACGTTCAGGCAACGCTAAGATCACCGAACTAAGACGGTACGTTCGGACTTGCCCGGAGAATGTGGAGAGCACCAACTGAGGAACCAGAAGGTGTTCTATGGGAAACGGGAACAGTTCGCATTTTCCTCAGACTCCACCGAAACGGCCGTCAGTCACCTGCCTTTCATCGCGGCTTGCTCGATCCCACTGCCGGCGGCTGGCGAAAGGCAGCAAATTTGGCGCTTCGTCCATAACGCAAGCGTGACGATATCTTGCTTGCCGCCCGAAAGAGACCGAACAGAAGCTTGCTCTGGTGAATTCTTAGGATGCGTCGCCCAGCTGGAGTCTCCAGCGTTCCGTCTGTCACCGGTGTATCGTTCAAAAACGCCAGCAGCGTATAGAGAAAGCTTTGCAGCTCTCCACGGCGAAACGACCCGCCATGCGCACCTTCGATCCAGGTCGTTGTCGGGATCCGGGGAAAGGCCCGCTCCCAGCCTTCCTTGCCCCAGCCGATTTCCCGGTAGGCCTTCTGACGACTTTGCTTCTTGAACATCATCAGAAGCGGCCCATCGAACCGTGCGAGTTCGGGGCTGGAATATTCCATCAGGCAAAGCCGCTCAACTTCGCGGCCTTTGGCCTGAAGCTGTTTAGCCACTTCCCAGGCCAGCAGACCGCCCTTGCAGTTGCCGCCCAGAATGAAGCTGCCGTCGGGAAATTCAGACGCAATTTCTGCGGCATATTGGCGGGCGAGCCGCACCATTGTTGCGTCGCTCATGTCGAAAATCTTGCCGCCTGAGAAGCCCCCGAAAAGCGGATAGTCGGGCGGAAACTTGTGATGAAGCTCAACCATTTCCTTTGCAGGATAGTTGAAGAACCAGATGAGGGGTTTCCTGTTGCCATCCCGGTTGACGATCTTGAAGAGCGAACCGTCACGCAGCACCGGAACACGGCCCATGGCGACCACGGCCTTGATCTGGCGCAGCTCTTCGGCGGTTACCCCACCTTCAACCAAAGCAGATGCTACCTTGCGCACTGTGCCGCGTTCGGCCACCAACTCCGTCATGGCGCGTACAGTGCTGATCTGTGCCAGCGTGTCGTCGGGAAGCGACAGGCCGAACGCGGCCTCCAAGGCTACAAGAACGCGCAATCCAGCCAGAGAGTCGCCGCCAAGGACGCCAAAGTCGTCTTCCGGACCGACCGAAGGCAAGCCAAGCTCTTGTGCCCAGATAGCGGCAATCCGCGCTTCGGCGTCACTCGTTGGTTCGGCCCCGTTGCTTGCGGTCAAGGCTGCCTCTGCCTCAAGCCTCTCGATTGCATCGGTGGCAAGCTGGCGGCGGTCGATCTTGCCAACAGCATTTCTGGGAAGGGACGCAAGAAAAAGAATGCGTCGCGGGATCTTGAAGGCTGCAAGTCGATCAGCAAGCGCGGCCCTAATCTCGCTTTCCGACGCGATCGCGCCGGGCCGCAGGACTACGCAGGCAGCCACGTCTTCGCCAAGGGTGCGATGCGGTACCGGAAACGAAGCCGCTTCGAACACAGCGGCATGTGTCAGCAAAGCATCGTCAACTTCACGCAGGTTGACCTTTTCACCACCGCGATTGACCAGCTCCTTGATCCGGCCGGTCAGAAACAGGCGGCCTTCGGCATCCAGCCGGCCCAGATCCCCAGTGCGAAACCACCCTTCGCGGAAAGCCGCCGCGTTCGCTTCGGGATCGGCCTCATAGCCATGGAATACGTTCGGACCTTGGATCGCGACTTCACCCTCAACCCCGCCACCTTGGCGCTGCCAAGTGTCATTGAAGATACCGATCTTGGTGCCGTAGGATCGCCCGACCGAACCTGGAATGCGGTCAGCAGCGTCAAACCCGGTTGAACAGATCAGCGGGGAAGCCTCGGTCATGCCAAATGTCTGCAGGACTGGCACGCCGAAAAGGGCCTCAATCTCGGCCATCAGCGCGGGCGAAAGTGCGGCAGCCACCGACCGCAGAAAGCGCAGGCTTGAGCCATCGGCAACAAAACCGTTTCGGCGCGCCAACAGCGCCAGTTCGCCAAGCGCAGTGGGAACGCCCTGATACCAGGTTGGCTTGCGTGTCGACAGGATATCGAAGAATTGGGCGGCCTCGAAGCCTTGCGTGGCAATGACCGTGCCGCCCGAATGCAAGGGGGCAAGCAAGAGGTCGACCAAGCCACCCACATGGTAGAGTTCCCACATGCTCAGACAACGGTCTGCGGGTGTCAGCTCCAACGAAACGCTGACATCACGGGCAGAGGTGCAGACATTCCGGTGCGTCAGTGGCACGCGTTTTGCGCGTCCCGTAGACCCCGAGGTCAGAAGGACCATCGCGGTATCATCCGGGGCCGGGGTGGCAAGCTGGACGGCGGCTGGCGGGGCCGAAAGCCGGTCCAGGTCCAGAACCTTCAGGCCCAGCTGTGTTGCCGCTTTCCGCGCGGGTGTGTTGAAGCTGCTTAGAGTGACCAGAAAATCAATCTCGGTCTCGCGGAAATAGCTGTCGAATTCGTGCGGTGTATATTCGGGATTGAAGGGCAGCGCAGTCCCTACCACCGTGGCAGCCAGCAAGGTTTCGGACAGGGTGCCACCATTCGGCATGACGATGGCAATCCGGGGCCGACCGGGCCGGTTCCACTCGGCGGAAAACTGCGCAGCGATTGTCTCAACCCGGGTCAGCAAAGTCGAATAGCTGCGCCCGCCGCCGGTCAGGTCTTCGATCGCCATCACCTCTGGGCAATCAACGGCGCGCCTGCGCAAAAGCGTCAGGATGTCCGGGAAGGCTTGGGCAAGGTCCGGCAGGGGAACTGCGTCAAGGGCAAAGGCAGCTTGGTTGGGCATGTCGTCAGCCTTCGGTCGGACGTGGCTTGGCATGTTTGTCCATCAGTTGCGCGACCGCTGCGGCATCTTCCTCAAGATGTTTGCGAAGCCGGACTCTCTCGGCATCGTCCAGCGGTTGGCCGACTGCAATCCGGGCAAGGATGCCTGTGTCATAAATGCGCATGGCGTTTGCCAGCACGAAGATCTCTTCCAGCAGATCCGGCGTCCCCATCGGCGAGGTGATGTCGCAGACGTTGTCAGATCCGATCCTGACTTGAACCCCGGCGTCCATAAGATCCAGCACGCGCGCGATGCAGTTATAAGCTGGCGACATCAAAGGCCGCAGTTGACGCATGCTGATTGCAGCGGAGGGGCAGCAGATCACGCCAATGCCAAGCTCGGCCAGATCCTCTGCCAAGGCGCGGAACCTTGGTTCGGGATAGGTTGACGGGGAAATCAGGTGGATCAGCCAGACAAAGGGCGTTGTCCCCGGCTTTCGCCCCAGTCCCAGCTCACTCACCAGGCGTGCCACAACTTCACCTCCGCCTTCATTGGGGTGATTGGCCTGATCGACATGTATGTGCAGATCCTTGCCGTGCCGGGCTGCAAGCACAAGGCTGCGGCGGCAGCATTCCGCAAAGCCGATATGGTCAGGATAATCGCCGCGATCATCGCGTTCAGGCAGGATACCCATGAAATGGGCGCGCTCCACTGCGCCTTCGACAAGCGCCCAGCGGGCCGGTTCATCATCGCGAAACCCAAGCGGCGAATAGGCCCCGAGCCGAAAATCGATGCGGCCAGCGTAGCGTGAACTCAGCTCCAGAAGGGTATCAAGTGCTGTCGTGCCCACCCGGTCTGTCGTCACGTCAACCACCGAATCCGCGCGAACCGTTCCCACTTCGATCATCGCATCCAGAAATAAGGACACCCGCTCGATCAGGCTTTTAGGGTCGTAGAGATGACTGGCATGGATCATCGGGATCATCGAATGCTTGCCGGCCAGGGTGGAATTTGCCCCGTCCCGAACCCCACGCTCCTGCAAGAGCCGGACCGTTTCATCATAGGTCCCGGCACGATCAATGTGCAGATGTGCGTTGAACGCACCGCCATAGGCCTGGATCTTGGCATCAAGCGTTTCGAAGAAGGGGGAAAACTTTGTACGCTTCATTGCTGGCTCTCTTGGCAAACTCTGTTGCCGCATCTGTTCGGTCAAACAATCCTGTCCGCATTGGTACCCGAATGCCGTGCGATCTCGACCCTATTTTTCAGTTTTTTTGAGTTTTGCTTCATCAGCGGCACCGAGTTGCTTCGTACGAGCGTCAGCAGCAAGCGCTTCTTCGCGGTAGCGCGACAGCTCTCGTGCGCGGAACCGACGCTTTACAACGCTGCGGATAAAGCCGTTCAACCCAATAAAGTTGAACAGCCGGAACATGCGCATGGTCGTTGATGAAAGCCCTTCGTTCAGCCTTGGGGCCGGTCCAAGTTTGACGACATCCGCGCGGGGAATACCGGCGAACTCCAGCAAACCGGCTCCCAAAGGCAGGCCCTGGTCCAGATCGTCGGTCTGCTTGATCATGACGAGAGGCGAGCGAATGGCGGCCCGGATGGTCGCGAGCCCGTCCGTCCAATTGCAGCTTTCAGGTACCTGCTTGCGCCAGGTCTCATAGGTCCGCCAGGTCCGCCCGCGCTTGACCTCTTGCGAGTAGCTGCTCTTGAGCCAGTTTTCCAAAGGGCGCGTGTAGGCAAAGAAGACATTCTCGAAGTCCGGAAATTCAGCTTCGATCAGCGGCAGAACCTCGGCCGCCCAGTCAAAGAAATGGCTGCCATCCGGCGCGAACAGGGAAAAGGCGAACAGGTTCTCGTCCGACACAAGGATCGTATTTTGGGGCGCAGCACGAAGCTCAGCGGCAACCTTGGCAATTTCCGCCCTAACCTTGGTCAGATCCGGACGGGTTCGGGTGGTGGTTGCGGCTACAATAAGTTGCCGCCAGGCCCGGGTCAGATGATCCCGGGGCGAAACGAACAGGTCCGGATGACTTTCGGCCGGCAAATGGTCCAGCAGATACTGGATGGAGGTGGTTCCAGTCTTACGGAACCCGAGGTGCCAGATGATCTTCTTTTTCATGTCAATTCGACTTGGGTTCTGGGACGGGTAAGCTGTCAGGCAGCAAGGCTGGTTTCGGCGGCGAAAACGAAGGAGAAAGGAAGGAACTGCGCGATGGTCGAGGATTTAGCCAAGCGATCCTCCACTGGCCAAAGGATCGATCGACCCGCGGCCAAGTCTGTCTGGCTGACCAATCAAGCCCCTGCCGCGCAAGTCCAAGCGAAGGCTGCTGTCGACTGATCGTCCGAATTTGACGGTCAGTCATAATGCGAGCGTTGCCGTCACGCAATGGCCCTGAGCCGCAGAGACAGCATTCCAATGTCGGGGGCCGGGAACGGAAGTGCTCCGACCCTCACGTACCCCGGAGAGAAGGCGGGGCTCAGGTCACGTTCCTCATGGAAAAGTGGTTTGGTAGTATCGGTGGCGGCCTTGATATCAATGCAGATATTGACCCCTTGGTGTTTGCTTTATTGAGGGAAGAAAGTGACGCTGATGCGGAAATCGAATGGATCGAAACGGGACGACAACTCACTGCTCTCGTCCAACTCCAAGCTGCTTCTTGTCAGCTTTCCCAAGTCTGGCCGCACTTGGCTTCGGTTTGCCATAGGGTTGGCAAAGATTGATGTAGAGGTCTGTCACGCCTGTGGCGCGCTTGGCAAGAGGGTGATCGGGAAGCAGTACCAGGACATACCGGCCGAGTTGCATGCTCGCTCGGTGGTATTGCTGCATCGCAATCCGATCGATACGGCTGTGTCGTTCAATTACCAGACCACGCGAAGGGTTTTGCCGCGCGGATCCTGGCGTTGGTTTTCCGAATGGCTTCCATTGGCGCTGCGCCGCAGATTGCCGCCACGAAGCATCGATGCCTTCGTTCTTAGCCCGCTCTATGGCGTGCAGAAAATTTGCGCATTCAATCGCCTTTGGCTGGATCATGTGCAGGCGCGTGGCGACTGTCTGGTCTTGAACTGCGAAGACATGCGCGCCGACAGCGCGGCAGGTTTCCCGCGCCTTCTGGACTATTGGGGGGAAGCCTCGGTTTCCGGGGCGCAGTTGGCCGAAATGTCGAGCGTCGAAAAGATCCGTGCTGCGGAAAAAGGGGGCCAGCGCCTTGGGCGGCCGGATGCCAACCGGAGCTTTCAAAGGAACCTGCAATATCCCTCAAGCGCAAAAGTGCGCCGCGCCGTGGTCAACGGTTAACTTGACGAACTCCGTCCCGAGACGGTCGAGAGATGTCGAAAAATTGCCGCACAGTTTGGCTTTGACACCTAAGTTTGCATCCTGGAGCACCGGTTTGCGGGCTTCTTGCCCTACCGAATTCATCGCGGCGGCAGGGCCAGTTTTGTCATGTTAGCCCAGCGGGGCCGGAAATCCACGCTGGGCACAGACCGAGTGTGGCAGTCCATTTGACCTTTTGCCTCAGGCTGCCTCGCGCCGCAGGGCTTGCGCCATGCAATGGATACCACCGCCGGTTTTTGAAATCTCGGACATGTCGATGTCAGCCACTTCGAAGCCGCGAGCGCGAAGTTGATCAATCAGCGATTTCGACACCGTCGGAGCGATGACCCGGTCGCGGCCTAGCGACATGAAGTTGCAGCCCAGCGCCATGGTGTCCTTGAAGGGCACGTCAATGATTTCATGCCCCTTGGCCTTCAGCCAATCGACAATGCCAGGCTCGGTGCAATCAAGGCAGACGGCCGTCAGTTTCGGCGCAATCGGCACCACCATCAGGTCGATGTGGACATAGTATTCATCGATGAAGGCCAGCCGGGTTTCCCAACCCTCGGCCTCGAACCAGCTTTGCACTTGCCGCGCGCCCTCCTCCTGAGTCCGCGCCCCGCCGCAACCGATCAGGACGCAGCCCTCTTCGATCACGTTGAAATCGCCGCCCTCGAAGGTGCCGGCGGTCACCATATCGTAGATCGGGATGCCGAGCTGTTCATAGGTGCGGATCGCCGCGTAATTCTCGCCCCGCCGCCACCAGTTCGCCATGGCGGTGATGATCGCGCCATAGGGGGTCATCACCGAACTGTCGCGGGCATAGACCTGCATCGGCAGTTCAGGCGTCGGCTTGTGCAGGTGCACCTTGACCCCGAAATGTTCATAGGCCGAGACCAGTTCGGCATGCTGCGCCTGCGCCACCTGAACGTTGCAGGGTGCCTCGCGCAGGTGCTTGCGCGACAGGCTGGAGGTCGACAGGTGCCGCAAATGCGCGGGGCTGCCCAAAAGCACATCGGTCAGGGGATCGGTTTCGTTGCGAAAGCCCCAACCTTCCAGCGCTTTCGTCCCGCCCTTGAGGTTACGGCGCTGCAGGCTGAAAGGTTCGGAACCATGGCGATAGGTTTGCATTCGGGGGTTTCTCCTTGGGTCAGGCAGCGGGCATGGCGGACGGGATCCACCAATCACGCCCGCGCGGGGTTGTGACGTACTCGGGCCAGCGAAAGTGAATGGGTGGAGGGTAGTCGCACAGGGGCGGCGTCCATTTGGTTCCGCCGACACCGCCGCCAGTACGGGCCTTGAATTCGTCCATCGCGGCCTCGCGCGCGACGGGGTCTTCAAGCAAACGCAGCGCCGAGAGGGCAAGTATCTTGGCCGCAGACTGGACCATCGGGTCTATGGTGGCCGGAATGCCGCCCAGCGCGTTCATCACCCAGGCCGGATAGGCGGTGCCTGCCGGAGCCTTCAGCGCGGGCCGGGCGACATAGAACCGCGCGGTCGGGGCGTGCCAGGTCATGTCGGTATAGTCATCCGAGGTGGAGTTCAGCTGCGACGGCGGCAGATCGCGGCGCAGGATCGCCTCGGCCTCCACCGGGTCGATCAGGCGCGACATCTCGTCGATGAAAGGTTCGGCCATTCGCTCCATGCCCAGTCCCGCCTGAATCTCGCGCGCCACCGCTTTGGCGGCTTCGTCCCAGACCGGCGCGCCCACCGCCTGCATCGCCTCCCAGACCGTGCGGGCGATGGCGTGATTGGCCAGCCCGTGCCGCGATTTGCAGACCCAATGGCGTTCCCAGCGGCAGCCGGTCATCGCCGCCGCCGCCGCTGCATTGCGGTCCAGAACGGCGGTGACCTGATCGGCCATCGCGATGGTCGGAACCCGGATCATGTATTGCACTTCGGCAAGGCCCGCAGGCAGGTTGTCTGCCGTCGCTTGGCCCGCTGTCAGGATCGCTTCGGAAATCGACCAGCCGCCCTGGTGGGGCAGCATCGCGTCGCGCAGGGATTTCGAGGCCTGATACATCAGCATCAGCGCGTCGTTGGCCCCCGGCGCGCGCACGGCGGAATGCGATTGCGGGATCGGCGCGCCGTCATGCAGGCCCCAGCTTTCCGGCTGATCGCAGATGAATCGGTAGACCATGGCATAGGCCGCCCCGCAGTGGGTATCCCAGCGCACTGTGTTGCACATCGGCAGCATGTAGAACGGGTGGAACGACAAGATCGCCGCCAGCCCGTCGTAATAGCCCGCCGCCGCATGAATGGGCTTGGACCCGCGCACCTTTTCGGCAGGCTCACCGGTAAAGCGCAGACCGCCGGGGATATTGTGCTGCATCATCGCTGCTTTGACCGCCAGCAGCGCGCCTAGCCCCGCCATCCCCAGACCGGAGTGAGGATCGGTGTGCCCGCCCGCCTGAAACCCCAGCCCCTCGCGTGGTTCGCGCCTTGTGCTGGCCGCCTGACAATTGCCCGGCACGGCATCATATTCGGCGTAAAGCCCGACTACGGGACCGTCACCATTGCGCCAGTCGGCACAAAAGGCCGTGGGCATTCCGGCGGAACCTTCCTCGACCGTAAACCCCTCGGCCCGAAGGCGTTCGACATACCAAGCCGCCGAGCGGTATTCGCGCCAGGCCGTCTCGCCGAAGCTGAAGATCGTTGCCGTCCAGTCTGACAGATCACCGGCACGGGCGGCGATCTCTGACATGGCAGACAGTTGGGCGGGGCTGAGTGGCATAGGGCCTCGGGCAGACAAGAGGGCTGGTCCAAAGCCTATACGACGGGCACATCGCCCCGGAAGTGAAACATTTTGCCGCGTTTGACAAATCCATTTCACCTAGCAGCAAATCGGGCTTAGTCTTTCAGACTGGGGACCCGGGACAGGAAACCGGCGCAATGACAAGAGTTCCATCGACCCAAGCCCTGCGCGCCCTGGAAAGCTTTTCCCGGCATGGCACCGTCTGGCAGGCGGCGGACGAGTTGAACCTGACCCGGTCCGCCGTCAGCCACCAGTTGCGCTTGCTGGAGCGGGATCTGGCGTTTCGTCTGTTCGATCGGGTTGGCACGAGGATCGAGCTGACCGCGCAGGGCCGGGCCTATGCCGGTGACATCAGGCAGGCGCTGCAGGCGATTGCCAGCTCTGCCTCGCGCAATGCCGGGCGCGGGATCGCTGGGGCGTTAACGGTCAGTTGCGCTCCGGGCTTTGCTGCGGGATGGCTGTGCAACAAGATCGGTCGCTTTGCAGCGGCCTTTCCCGAGGTCAGCCTGTCCATCGTCACGCCGCGCCGCCTTGGCGACACCTCCAACCCCGATGTCGATATATTCATCACTTTTGGCTCTGCGGACCAAACCGAAATGAAGGTCGAGCATTTGCAGGATGTTGTCTCGACCCCGGTCTGCTCGCCCGCCATGCTGAACCGTCTAGGCGGGGCCCCCGAGCCCACCGACGTGCTGCGGCTGGGCCTTTTGCACCTGACCGATGCCGAGGATTGGGCGGCCTGGTTTCGGTTGGTAGGCATTCCGGAACGCAGTGCCTTGGACGGCGTAACCTTCTCTGACATGCATCTTGTCTACTCGGCGGCGCTGGCCGGTCAGGGCATAGCGATGGGCGATATCGTCCTGTGTGAAGAGGCGCTGGTCGAGGGCCGCCTTGTGCGCCCATTCGAACCGGCGGTGCGGCTGGCTCGGGCCTATCATCTGGCAGTGCCAGAGTCGCGACTGGACAACCCGATCGTCGATGCCTTTTCAACCTGGGTGCGCGCCGAGCGCGGCCAAAGCCCGACCCTTTCCCCAATTTGACAAATTTTGTTTGCCGACGGGGTGAAAAACTATCGTTTGATCGGCACGCTACACCACTCCTAGACTTTCTCAGCGGGGAGGATTGCGGTTGCTCAAGATCAGCGCAGCAGAGATCGGGGCTGAAGGGATCGGAAAGTCGTATGGCTCTTTCGCGGCCCTGACCGATGTCAGCCTGACCATCGCACCGGGCGAATTCCTGACCCTGCTTGGGCCGTCCGGGTCTGGAAAGACAACCTTCCTGATGATCCTTGCCGGGTTCGAGGCT
Source organism: Paracoccaceae bacterium (assembly GCA_947504705.1). Lineage (GTDB taxonomy): Bacteria > Pseudomonadota > Alphaproteobacteria > Rhodobacterales > Rhodobacteraceae > Tabrizicola. The sequence continues at coordinate 25,750 of CANNIA010000023.1, read as the reverse complement.
GCGACGACCGGGCGCTTGACGCTGAACGGGGCGGACATGACCGCCACCCCTGCCGAGACGCGCGCTTTTGGCATGGTGTTTCAAGGCTATGCGCTGTTCCCGCATATGACGGTCGAGCAGAACATCGCCTTTCCGCTGAAGGTTCAGGGCCGGTCAGATGGTGACATCAAACGCCGTGTGGCCGAGATGATCGAGATGGTTGGCCTTGGTGGTCATGGCCACAAACGCCCATCTGGCCTGTCGGGCGGTCAGCAACAACGCGTCGCCTTGGCGCGGGCGCTGGCCTATGATCCGCCGGTCTTGCTGTTGGACGAGCCGTTTTCGGCACTGGACAAGAACCTTCGCGGCCAGATGCAGGACGAGGTGCGCCGCCTGCACCGCGAAATTGGCACAACCTTTGTCTTTGTGACCCATGACCAATCCGAGGCGCTGGCACTGTCCAGCCGCGTGGCGATCTTCAACCATGGCGTTTTGGAGCAGATTGCCGCCCCCAAGGATGCCTACGAATGCCCCGCAAACCGCTTTGTCGCGGAGTTTCTTGGCGATATCAATATTTTGCCCCTGACCGACGTGTCCAGCAGGCATGATGGCGCGCAGGCGTCGTTTGAAGGGCAAAACCTGCAGATGACCAGCGGACTTGGGGGGCCAAGCGGCACGCTTGCCGTCCGCCCGGAATACATGTCGCTGTGTTTGACCCCACCACAAACCGGCAACGCCATAAAGGCCGTCTTGCGGGATCTTACCTATCTTGGGGCGGAAACGCAGTTGTCTTTGACAACGCCGGGGGGCGTATCCCTACGGCTTTCCAGTCCGACCGCCACGCTTCCGCAAGGGCTGGCCAGCGGCATGACCGTCTGGGTGGCCTGGCCTGCGGACCGAGGGACTTTTCTGTGACTTACTGACCCGGCCCTGACCGGACCTGCCGACCGACGCAACACCAACAAGGGAGACGTAGAATGAATACTCACTTTGAAGACGACCAGATCGAGATGCTTGCCGACAAGGCCCGCGGCGGCGAAATCTCGCGCCGCCGTTTTACCCAACTGGCTGCAATGCTGATGGGCAGCGCGGCTGTAGCTTTGCGCGGCACGCCCGTGCTGGCCGAGTCTGGCGAGCTGGTCTTTGTGAACTGGGGCGGCGATGCAATGACCGCCTATGACACGGCCTATGGCGCGCCGTTCCTTGCCGAAAGCGGAGTCACCGTTAAACAAGATGGCTCTGGCCCCAGCGAAGGTGCCATTCAGGCGCAGTTCGAAAGCGGCAAGCCTGCCTGGGATATTGTCGATGCCGATCCGTTCTCGGCCCAGACCCTAGGCAAGAAGGGCATGATGGAGCCAATCGACTATGCCGTCGTGGACAAGACCAAGACCCGCGAAGGCTTTGGCTGGGAATTCGCCGCTTCCAGCTATTTCTACAGCTACATCATCGCCTATGACGCCAAGAAGTTTGGCGACAACCCGCCGAAAAGCATGGCGGATTTCTTCGATGTCGAAAAGTTCCCCGGCAAGCGCGGCATGTACAAATGGGGCGCAGGCATGTGGGAGGCCCTGCTTTTGGGTGACGGCGTAGCGCCTGCGGACCTTTATCCCTTGGACATTGACCGGGCGCACAAGAAGCTGGCCGCGTTCAAGGACAATGTCGTGTCCTATTGGGGCGGCGGTGCCGAAAGTCAGGCTTTGCTGATGAACGGCGATGCGTCGATGGCGCTGGTCTGGTCGACCCGTGCCAAGCTGTTGGAGACGGACTCGAACGGCGACATCAAGTTCATCTGGGATCAGGGCCTGATCGCACCGGGCTCGATGGCGGTGATCAAGGGAAATCCGGGGGGTGCCGCCGCCGCGATGCAGTTCATCGCTTCGGCGCAAGACCCCGCCCGGCAGTTGGTGATGTTCAACCTTTTGGCACAGGGCCCGGCAAACCCGGCCACCGACGCCTTGCTTCCGCCCGAGGATGCGCGGTTCAACCCGGTTGATCAGGCCAACTTCGCGCTGCAAATCCCGCTGAACATGGAGTGGTACGAGGCCAATTACGGCGCAGCGCTGGACGCCTACCTGGCAATCGTCTCGGCCTGATTTCTTTTCTGCCCCCCGAAGTTGCCTTTGGGGGGCAGACCGTTCTGAAAGGCCGGCCTGATGCCCGCTGTTCCCCGCTCGGCACTGCTGCTTTTGCCTCTCTTGGGGTTCATGGTGCTGACCTATCTGGTGCCCTTTCTTGGCATCCTACGATGGAGCGTCACCCTGCCCGAACCGGGGTTTGGACAATACCAGACCGCCCTGACCGACCCGTTGGTTCTGGCGGTCTTCCTGCGGACCTTTCGGACTTGCGCCGTCGTGACGCTGGTCACCGTGGTGGCGTCATATATGATCACGTTGCTTTGGGTGCGCGGCACCCCGATGCAGCGGCTGGTGGTTGAATTCTGCATCCTCATTCCGTTCTGGATTTCCGTGCTGACCCGGGCCTTTGGCTGGCTGGCGCTTTTGTCGACCAAGGGCATCATCAACACATGGCTGCAGACAACCGGAATCCTTTCGGAACCGCTGACCATGGTTCGCAACGAATTCGGCGTGATCGTGGGCATGGTGCATTTCCTGATCCCCTTTGCCGCCTTTCCCCTGGCATCGGCCATGCGCACGGTGGACGAGAGGGTCTTGCTGGCCGCGCGCGGCATGGGGGCCTCGCGGGCACGTGTGTTCACACAGGTCTTTGTTCCGATGACCGCACCCGGAGTGCTGGGGGCGGCCTTGGTCGTATTCGTCTTTGCCTTGGGCTTTTTCGTGACCCCGGCAATTCTTGGCGGCGGGCGCAGCGTGATGGCGGCGGAACTGGTTTACCTGCGCATTTTCCAAAGCCCTAACTGGGGCCTTGGGGCGGCGATTTCAGTGATCCTGATGCTGGGTGTTGGTGGTCTTTTGGCCCTGCTGATGCGTCAGGTCCGACCGGCGGGCACGCGATGATGACCCGCCCCGGACGCCTTGCCACCAGCCTCGCCGCCCTTGTCGCGGTGTTCCTTCTGATGCCGCTGATCGCGGTGATCCCGGTTTCCTTCACCCCCAACCGCTATCTTTCGCTGCCCGACGGAGACTGGTCCTTGCGGCATTATCGGGCCTTGCTGGAAAATCCAGGCTGGGTCAAAGGCTTCGGCCTTTCGGTTGGCATCGGCGTGATCAGCGCGACCTTGGCCACAAGCCTTGCCCTGCTGTTCAGTCTTGGCATCTGGATATTGCGCCCGCGCTTTACTGGTCTTTTGATGGGCATTGCCTTGCTGCCGATGGTGGCGCCACCCGTCGTCTCGGCGCTGACGCTGTATTTCTTTCTGATCACCTTAAGCAAATTCAACGATAGGATCGCCTATGACACCTGGGCCGGGGTGGCCTTGGCGCATTCCGTGATGATAGCACCCTATGCCGTTGTGTTGATCACCGTCGCTTTGGCGCAGGTAGACCGCAGGCTCGATCTGGCAGCGCGCGGCATGGGGGCGGGCCTGATGCGGCGGATCCACAGCGTGATCCTGCCCAATATCCGCTTTGGGGTGTCGTCGGCCTTGCTGCTGACCTTCGTGCTGTCGTGGGAGGAAATCGGCGTGACGCTGTTCATCACCTCGGTCAATGCGGTGACCTTGCCGCGGATGATGTGGATGGGCCTGCGCGACAACATCGACCCGGCGATTGCCGCGATCTCGGTAATCCTGATTGTCGTCGTGTTTGTGGTGATCTCGGGCAAGACCCTGTGGCAAAGACGGACCATCGCGCAACCGAAATGAGCTGCAACGCGGGCAACAGTTGCACCCAGTTTGGCTCAAACTTTCGGCTAGCTCCTCACACGCAAACTCTTGGGGTCGTAGAATGGGGCGAGCGAGAGGCTTGCACCGACCATTCGGCCATTGACCGCGATCTGAAAGCGGTTCGCTGTCAGGAAATCCGCTGTCACACTCTCGGCCTGTTCGATCATCGCTGACCCGACCGCAGCGCCAAGCTTGTGGCCATAGACCCCTGCCCTAACATAGCCGATGGCCTAACCGTTCAGGAAAACCGGCTCATCTCCAACCAGCAACGATTCGGGATCGTCAAGCAGGACTGAGACAAGCCGTTTGGTCAGTTTGCCCGCGGCCATTTGGGCAAGAAGTGGTCGCGCCCAATGAAATCCGGTTTGGTCAGGTCGACGACAAACCGCAAGCCCGGGCTTGAAGGTGGTCACGCCCTGAATAGCGTCGCCAGTCATGATCTCCTCGGCCAGCAAAGCCCCTACCCCGCCGGACGACAGGATGCCGAGCGAGTTGCAGCCTGTGGCCAGACAACGCCCGTCCACCCGGGACTTTGGCCGATCAGGAAGCCGCTGTCCGGGGTAAAGCTTTCCGGCCCGTGGAAGAAGCTCCGGATGCCGGCGGTGTTCATCACTGGAAAGCGTTTGAACGCATGTTCGATATGCGGTGTCATCTGGTCCCAATCGGGCGGGAGTGTCGAGAAACTGGCGTCACTCGGCACGCCATTCAGCGACCAGTTGGCCCCCGCAGGCTGAAAAGGGCCAAACAGCAGCCCACTCCGTTCTTCCCGCACATAGGCAAAGCTCTCCGGGTCCTCGACCACTGGCAAGTCGCGGGACACCCCAGCCAGAGGCTCGGTCAGAAGGTGCTAGTGCTCGGCCGCCTGCAGGGGCTCAGACACGCCGATCTTGACCGCAAACCAACGCGACCACATGCCTGCAGCCAGAACCACCACTTCTGGCATGATGGGGCTCTGTGCCGTCATCACCCCCTGCACGTGCCGGTTCTTCACGATGAAATCGGTGACCCGGCTGCCTTCGCCGATACGGACCCCGCGTTTGCGCACCCTGGTGGCCATGGACATCGTCATAGCCACCGGATTGGCGCGGCCGTCATCCGGCGACCAGATGGCCGACAGGACGCCTTCCGTTTCGAACAGAGGGAAGATGCGCGCGTCTTCGGTGGGGAACACCTCATGCCGGTCGACACCCACGGTGCGGGTGAAACTGATCTCGCGCCTCTTGGCCTTGCGCTGGGCGGCAGTGGTTGCAAGATGCAGGTGGCCGCATTGACGACAGCCGGTCGCAATCCGTTTTCCACTTCAAGCCCCTGACAGAGCTCTCGGGTGTATTTTGCGATCTAGACCAGAGGTTCTGTGGCAATGCCGGAGGAGGCGATCAGCCCCGCCGCGCGCCATGTGGTGCCCGCGGTCAGCTTGTCCCGCTCTAGCACAAGGATGTCGGACCACCCCGCCTTGGCAAGGTGATAAGCGGTCGAGGTGCCGATGACGCCGCCCCCGACAACAATGACGCGGGCGTGGGCGGGAAGGGGCTCAGACACGGGGATCTCCGGCGGCTAGATTGCAGACAGCTTGTACGAAAAAAGGCCGCCGGAACGAAGCCCGTTCCGGCGGCCCAGTCGGGAGGGAGGTCAGTAACCGCCTTTGCCCGCCGGTTTGTTGACGACCAGCGTCACGATGGCAAAAGCCACACCCGCCGCCACCATCGAGGGCAGGGAGGCCGTCAGGAACTCGTAAGGCGAGTTGCTGGCATAGGTGATCGGGTTCAGCAGGTAGAGATAGGTCCCCACCCCAGCCGCCATCCCGACAATCGAGGCTGGGTTGAAGCCGCCCCAATAGGCATAGGTGCTGGAAGGTCCGCCTTCGAACAGCCCGCGCACATCCACCCGCCTGCGGCGCAGCAGGGAATAGTCAACGATCTGGATGCCGCAGAGCGGGGCAAAGCCAAGCCCGATGAAGGCAAGGAAGGTGCCGAAGTTGGCAAAGAAGAGATCGGGGATGAACAGGCCCACGACCCCCACTGGCAGGATCGAGATCAACAGAAGAGCCGGCCAGTTCAGGTGTTGCAGCGCCGGGAAATGCCGCAACCCGATGGACGAGGAATAGACCCCAGCTACAGCCGTCCCAAGGTTCGCCGCCGCCACGAAGATCAGCGCGATGATCCCGTAGACTGGCCCGCCGATAGTGCGCATCCATTCTGACGGGTCCGACACCTGCAGCACCAAAATGCCCGCGATGCCAATCGCCGACAGGATCGGAACCGGCGCACCCATGCCCACCATGATCGGCAAGGCCGCCGTTCGACCGTTCGGCGCCATCCGCACCATCGCCCCGATATAGGGCCACCAGGACAAGAGCGACACGATGCCGATTTCGACCCCGGTGGTGTAGTTCCACAAGGGCTCGGTCGAGGCATAGGCCGGAACTGCGGCCTGCAGGTCATCCCAGCGCTGGGTCATCAGGATGTACAGCATCCACATGCCGATGAAGACATGGGCGACAAGGATCTTGGCGACCCGATCCACCCCGGCAGAGCCTTTCAGCAAGAACAGGAACACCAGCCCGGAAGCCAACAGGACAGTGGCCGAGACCAGCATCCCGCCGGATTCCTCGCCAATCACCCCAAGGGCGCGCAGAAGTTGGGTGGTGGATTTGGCAAAGAAGATCAGCAGAAGCGAGTTCCAGCCGACAATCGACACGAATTGCATCGCTGCCGGGATGACCCAGCCGCGCGAGCCGAACTGCGGCTTTGACGAAGCGATGGAATCGACGCCAAACCGCATGGCAACCGGCACAGCGGCGAGGGCCACGATCAGCATGCCGATCATGCTGCCCGCGAACAGGGCCGCGAAGCCTTCGGTGAAGTTCAGGTAATAGCCGACATATTCGCCGATGATATAGCATCAGGTCGCCGCCGCCGCCGTGGCCAGCGAGATGCCCAGCTTCCAGCCGCCCCAGGTACGTTCCGATGGCAAAAGCGGCCAGGCGCTTTTGTCGGCCTCGATCAGGATGGTTTCGGTGGTGTTGCTCATCGCCCTACCTCCCCAGCATCAGCGCGATGATCGGCAGGACGGCGCCCAGACCAATCAAGATGATCCAGGCCGTGGCGTCATAGTCCTCGCCCTGGTTTTCCGGTTTTTCCAACAGCGCGACGCGCCGCTCCAACTCTGGATGCAATCCCTTCGGTGGCATGACTTTCCCTCCCCTTCGTTGTTGTTTGTTGCGCCCCTGCCAATCACCCCGGACGCGGGGGCGCATTCAGCCTTTCAGCCTTTCAGTCTTTCGCCTTTCGGGTCGTACCAGGGTCGCAGTTGCGCCTGCACCGCGTAACGGTTCCACGCGATTTCGACCTGCCAATCGCCGCTGGACAACCAGCCCTCTGTCACGCCTGCGTCACAGGTCACATAGCCAAGGCCCAGCGAGGCCCCGACCCGGTGCCCCCATGCGCCCGAGGTGACAGACCCGACGATCACCCCATCCCGCAGGATCGGCTCGTTGTGATACATCAGAGGCGCATCCGCGCCGGTGTTGGTCAGCCGCAGCTGCACCATGCGCCGCGCCACCGGACCCGCCGCTTTCTGCGCCAGCAAAGCCTCCCGCCCGACGAAGCCGCCCGGCTTGTCCATCGCGACGGCAAAGCCCAGACCCGCCTGCAGGGGCGTATCCTCTTCGCCAATGTCATGGCTCCAATGGCGATAGCCCTTTTCCATCCGCAAGGAGTTGATCGCGAAATAGCCGCCCATCTTCAGCCCTAAATCGGCCCCGGCCTCGACAATCCGGTCAAGGACATGGGTGGCGAATTCGGCGGGCATGTAGATCTCATAGCCCTGCTCGCCGACATAGGTCAGGCGGCTGGCGCGAACACGAGCGTAGCCAAGGTCGATCTCTTGGCTGGTGCCGAAGGGAAAGGCCGCGTCCGAGAAATCGGCCGGGGAAATCTTGCGCAAAAGCGCCCTCGCCTTGGGCCCCATCAGAGCCAGCATCGGCAGGCCAGAGGTCACATCGGTGACGAAAGCATGCGCCCCATCCGGGATTTGCCGTTTTAGCCAAGCGAGGTCACGGCGTTGCGAGACGGCGATAGTGACGACCAGGAACGAGGATTCCGACAGGCGGGTGACGGTCACATCCGCCTCGATCCCGCCGAGTGTATTCAGCCATTGGGTATAGACAACGCGGCCCACCGGCACATCGATCTGGTTGGCGCAGGCGCGGTTCAGCACCGACAGGGCATCGCGGCCTTCGACCTGATATTTCACGAAGCAGGAGTGGTCGAAGAGCGTGACATTCTCGGCCGTGTTGCGGCATTCCGCGCCGCAGGCGTCGAACCAGCTTTGCCGGCCGTAGGAATAGCCGATCTCGGGCGTAGTTCCCGGTGCGCCGAAAAAACCCGGACGCTCCCATCCGGCAGCCTCCGTCATGCAAGCCCCCAGCGCCTTCAGACGGTCATGGAACGGGCTGCGCCGAATATCGCGGGCGGTGGCGAACTGGCGGTAGGGCCAGTGCATGTCGAACAGCAGCCCCAGCGTTTCGGTCGTGCGCTCCTCAAGATAGGCGCGGTTGCCCTGGAAAGCCTGCACCCGGCGCACGTCGACATCCATCAGCTCCACGGGCGGACGGCGGTCGCGGATCCAGTCGGCCAAGGCCTTGCCCACCCCACCGGATGACAGGATGCCAATGGAGTTGAAGCCAGTGGCGCAGAACAGGCCCGGTACTTCTGGCGTCTCGCCCAGAAGGTAGCGATCATCGGGGGTGAAACTTTCGGGGCCGTTGAAGAACAGCTGCACCCCTGTCCGCTCCAGAACAGGCACCCGGCGCGTTGCCGCCTCCAGATAGGGCGCTATGTGTTCGATGTCTTCGGGCAGCGTGCCGAAACTGAAGTCTTCGGGAATGCCCTTCTGGCCCCAGGGCTTGGCGTTCGGCTCAAAGAAGCCGACCAGAAGCTTGCCAGCGTCTTCCTTGTAATAGGTCCACTCGTCGCCCAGAAAGAGGACCGGCAGATTGCGCGGTAGGTCCTGAACCGGTTCGGTCACGATGTAGAAATGTTCCGCCGCGTGCAGCGGAATGGTGACGCCGATTTTCGCCGCCAGATCGCGCGACCACATGCCACCGCAGATCACGACCGTCTTCGCGCGGATCGGCCCCTTGTCGGTCATCACCCCGGCGGCCTTGCCATTCTCGACCAGGATCTGCGTGACGGCAGTATGCTCCAGCACCTTTGCCCCGCCCATCCGTGCGCCCTTGGCATAGGCCTGGGTCACATCGGCGGGGTTCACCTGCCCGTCATGCGGGAACCAGAACCCGCCGACGATGCCTTCGGTGTTGATCGGGGCCCAGCGTTCCTGTATCTCGCCGGGGCTGACCGGTTCGACCGGCAGTCCAAAGTTCCGCCCCATAGACGCGCCACGCGCCAGTTCCTCATAGCGCCCCGGCGTGTTGGCCACCCGCAAGGAGCCGCGCCGCTGAAAGCCGGTTGCCTGACCGGTTTCCGCCTCCAGCGTGCCGAACAATTCGCCGGTGTATTTCGCCAGCTCCGTCATCCGCCGCGTGGCGCGCAACTGCGTCACCAGACCGGCGGCGTGCCAGGTGGTGCCAGAGGTCAACTGCTGGCGTTCGCAGAGGACGACATCGGTGATGCCGATCTTGGTCAGGTGATAGGCCACCGAACAACCTGCAACGCCACCGCCGATGATGACAACCTCAGCCCGGTCGGGAAATCCCTCAGCCATACCGACCTCCCTTACCGCGTTCCCGGAAAGCTTTCTTCCTTGGCATAGGGGAACCACCAGAAATCCTGCCGCTCGGCCTTCGGATCAATCATGACGAACTTGGTGTTCTGGAACTGCGACAGCCCTTCCGGCCCCAGTTGCCGCCCATTGCCCGACAGTTTCCGCCCACCGAAGGGCAGCGCGTCATTGTCCAGAAGCGGGGCGTTGATCCACAGGATGCCCGACTGGATCTCGCGCACGGCACGGAATGTCTCATCCGTGTCGCGGGTGTAAAGGTTGGCGCCAAGGCCATAGTCGGACCTGTTCGCAAGCTCGATCGCCTCGTCGAACGAGGAAACCCGGCAAATCGGGGCGACGGGGCCAAAAGATTCATTCTGCAGGATGTCCATGTCAGGCGTGACCTCGGTCAACACCGTCGGCTCGATAAACCAACCCTTGTTCAACCCCGCCGGACGCCCGCCCCCAGTGGCAACCTTTGCCCCCTGACGGCGCGCGTTGCTCATCAGCGCCTCGAACCGGTCGCGCTGGCGCTGGGTCGCCATCGGCCCCATGTCCACTTCCGCCAAGCCATTGCCCAAGCGCAGCTTCTTCGCCTCGGCAACCAGCAGGGCCACGAATTCATCGTGGATCGCATCATGCACATAGAAGCGTTCCGCTGAAGTGCAGACCTGCCCGCAGTTGAGGTAGGCCGCAAAGGCCGCTCCCCGCGCCGCAATCTCCAATGGGGCCGAGGGCATGACGATGAAAGGATCATTGCCCGACGCTTCGATCAGGCAGGGCTTGAAGGTTTCCGCACAAGTCCTCGCCACGGCCTGCCCCACGGGAACCGAGCCGGTATAGGCCACACCATGGGTCTTGCGGCTGGCGACCAGCCGCTGGGCCACACGCGGGCCACCGGTGACGCATTGCATCAGGCCGTCGGGAAGGCCCTTGAAGACCTCCATGAACTTCAGCGTGGTGATGCTGGTCTGTTCATGCGGCTTCACGATTACGGCGTTGCCTGCCGCCAACGCCGCCGCGGCTTCCCAGCACATAAGCACCAGCGGATAGTTGAAAGGCAGGATGATGACGACAGTGCCCAGCGGTTCCTTGATGGCGAAATGGAACTGCCCCGGAACAGTGGCCCCGGCAATGCGGCCCGCTTCGTGCCGCGCCACTTCAGCATAATAATCCATCGAAGTCGCACACCACGACACTTCGTCCAGCGATTCCTTGAAGGGCTTGCCCTCTTCGCGCGTCAGGTATTCGGCGTAAAGCGCCTTGTCGCGGCGCATGACGGCCGCGATTTCATGCATCACCACGGCGCGGCTACGCATGTCGATGGCGTTCCAGGCCTTGCCCGCGGTCAGTGCGATCTCGATGGCCGCATCAACTTCGACATCGGTGGCATCCGCGATCTGGCCGATCCGATCTTCGGTCGCGGGCTCGATGACGTCCAGATGCATGGTCGCAGTACTTTCCACATAGGCACCGCCCACAAAAAGCTTGCCCGACAGGGTCTGAAAGGTCTTCAATGCGGTCATGACCGGCGTCCTTGTTGGTGGTGAATTTTTCACTACAAGTGACATGAAAAATTTGCCACGCCAAGAGGAATCTGCTTCATTGGCCCTGCGTCGGATCTGGTTGACGGCCCGGCCACATGCCCGCATATCGGCGATGCACAAGATCCGGCGCTTGGACCGAAGAACACAATGACCCAGCAAGACCACCCCAGCGAAAAGGCCCGGGCCAAGTCCCGCAAGGAGGCCGCTGATCTGGACGTCGGCGCAAGACTGCGCGCCGTGCGCGAACGCGCCGGGCTGTCTCAGCGAGAACTGGCCAAGAAGGCGGGGGTCACCCATTCGACCATCTCGCTGGTCGAACAAGAGGCTCACGCGCCATCACTGGCCTCGCTGCACCGCATCCTCTCGGCGATCCCGATCTCGATTGCCGATTTCTTCGCCCTGCCGACCTCGCAGCAGAATGTCCTTTTCAACGACGCCGCCGACCTAGCGGTGGTCACGCGCGGCGAGGCTGACCTGCGGGTGCTCGCCGCCGAACGCCGTGACAAGGCGCTGCAGATGTTCATCGAACGCTACCAGCCCGGCGCTGGCACCGGGGATGAGCCGATCAGCCATGACGGCGAAACCGCTGCTGTTGTCTTGCGTGGAACGATTGAAGTCCGCGTCGGCGATGTCACCCGGGTGCTCCGCCGTGGCGGAGGCTACCAGATCATCGGCAAGCAACCCTACATGCTACGCAACATCGGCAAATCCGTCGCCGTTGTCGCTTGCGCGTGTACCCCGCCGATGATTTGAGCCCGGTCGGGCGTCAATCACCGCCGATCAGGCCCACGCAAGGCCCACGACCGATCCCGCAATCGTCAATCAAGCGATCATCCGCTCCGAACCCTGCGCCAGGCGTCGGTCATCAAGCGAAGCTGCTAATCCGTGGGCGAAGCCTGGGCATAGAGCCGCGCCATCACTTCGGTATGAGGGTAGATCGCCGGATTGCCTAGGATTTCCGGGGCGACGCAGGGGCGTGAGGCAAGGTTGGCGTTGGCGTAGTAGATGTAGTTCAAGGTCGCCGCGATGACTTTGGGTCGCATCAGATAGATCAGAAGCACAGGCGCATTCCCGGGATGGGGCGCATCAGCGGGGATGCCGAAGTTATCGCCCCGGACCGGCGCGCCGGATTGGGAACGAAATAGCCCAAGTTCACGTCGATCCCAGCCTCAGTCGCGCGGCCAATCGCCATCGCATAGTCACCGGCAAAAGTGTTCGCGACGCAGATTTCTCCGGTCGGCAGGGTATTCAAGAACTTGGTGTTGTCGAAGGTTTGAATCGAGGGCCGGATCACCAGCAAAGTATTCACCGCCGCGTCGACGTTCTCGGGCGTGAGGGCACCGGGGTCCTTGCCCAGATAGGCCCGAACCATACCCAGAACGGCCTCGGGCGTGTCCAAAAGCGTCAGGCTGCAATCGGCCAATGCCGCCGCATTCTCCTGCTTCAGGATCAGATCAAGCGAGGTCAGGTCGACATCGGGCAGGCGCTCCTTGACCAGATCGGCGTTGTACGAATTGCCCGCCTTGCCCGAAGTATAAGACAGGCCATAGGTGTTATCAGGGTCTCAACTTGCAACAAGGTGCAGGATTTCCGGGTCAAGATTGCCCCAAAGCATCAGAGCCGTCCGGTTCAAGGGCTGGAAGATGCCCGCAGGCACCTGTCGAGGCAGGCTTGATCCGGTCGTCAGCCCCAGATCATAACTGGACTTCCCGGCCGGATCGGGTGGCGCCTTCGATAAAGCCCGGGAAGGCGGCGGTCAGTTCGGCGCAGGTGAAATGCAAGCCATCATAGGGCTGGCGCATCGGTCTCCAGAACCTTCCGCTTCCCGCCAAGCATGGCGACGACACCGGGCATTTTGTGGATATAGCGGCGGGTCAGGCCATATTTCTGAACCAGGTCACAGGCGTTGGACATGTCCGTGCAATAGAACTGCCCGCCCTTTTCTTAGGCCACGCCCTCCTTGACCACGTTCTTGACCCGCCCACCGGGGTGTTCCTGAGCCTCCAGCACCTGAATGCCGACGCCACCCTCACGCAGCGCATGGGACGCCGAAAGGATGGCAAAGCCAGCCCCGATGATCGCAACCTCGACGGTTTTCGCGCCTGCAGCTGCCATGAAACGACTCTTCGGTCAGGTGTGATTGATGCCAAGAATCGTGTCGGCGACCGCTTCGCCTGCGATAATCGCGCCTTCGAACCAACCGGACTCGCGGGGGGCGATATCGCTGGTGGCGAAATGCAAGCGGCCCTTGGCGGCCCATTCGGGGCCAGCGAACAGTGGGCCTTGCCCCAGCCCATGCGAGACCCAGGTGCCCGCCGACCAAGGATCACGGATCCAGTCGTGCCAGTCATGCGCCAGAAGCGTGGCTTCCGGGAAGAACCGGGTCACCGCGCGCTGCATGGCGGCAAAGGAGGTATCGGTGACCTCATCATAAAGCCCAAAGCCGATGATCAAGGTTGAGCCATCTGAAAGCGCGCGTTCAGCAAACATCAGGCGCAGACCTTCGGCCTCACCCGTCACCAGCACGCCGGGGTGAACGCCTTGCACCTGCAGCAGCATCTTGATCGCCCGACCCTGATGCTTTTCCCGCGCCAACCGGGCTTGTGCCGGGCGGAGCGGAGGGTCAAACCGGATCGTGCCGACCGCGTTAACAGGCACCGCCAGAACCACCTGCCCGGCCAGAACGATCTGCCCGCTGGAAAGGTGCAGAGTGGCATGGTCGCCCCGGTCAGCCACCTCGACCACCGCGTCGCCAAGGATTACCTCGGCCCCGCTGGCCGCGATCATCCGGTCGACAAGCGTGCCCACTCCGCCGTCGATCGTGTGAGTGAGTTCCTCAAACATCGCTTCCATGGTCCCGCCGCATTTCGAGGCCGAATGCAGCGCGTCGAGGACGTTGACGCGGGTAATGTCGCCCGACCCGCTGATCGTCCACCAGGCGATGAATTCGCGGCAGACGGTTTCGGGCAGACCCTTGGCCTCCATGTACTCGGCAAAGGACATGACGGCCCATGGGTTACCCGTCTGCAAGCGACCCGAACCGCCCAGCATGGCAAGCGAATCCGCCTGTACCTCCTGCAGCCCCTGCAGATGGGCCTCCAGCTTGTCGGCTGCGACGGGCCTATCCCTGCGCAAGACATCTCCATCATGCCAGCGGCGCTCCACTACCGGCAGCGTGGGGCGCAAGGCCATGCCGAACCGTGCGGCGTGGGATTTCATCCGGCCGTGCCAGTCGCAGATCCAGCTGCCGCCAAATTCCACAAGATCAGTAGTGTTGCCCATCGCGCGGGAATAGGTGCGGCCGCCAAGACGACCCCGCGCCTCGATCACCGTCACGCATCGGCCAGCATCGGCCAGCCGCAAAGCAGCTGCAGCCCCCGCAAGCCCGGCACCGATCACGACGACATCGCGCATCGCCTCATCCTTCTTTTCAGGCGAATATTTTTCGCTTTCAGTGACTATTTAGCAGCAAGGGCATTCCTGTCAAACCTTATCAGACCGCCCTAGCGCGGCTGGGGCGTGATCACGCACAGCGTCCGGCAAAGTGTCATTTTGCTGGGGTTCAGATAGCGGTGCTTCTGGCGCGGATCGAAGGTCAGGGCGTCGCCTTCGAATAGGTGGAACTCCCGTGTGCCGATCTCCATGATCATTTCGCCCTGCAGGACCAGCACAAATTCTTCCTCGGCATTCAGCGTATGCTGTTCCGGGCCGGACATTCCGCCGGGCTGCAACTGGCTCATGATCGAGGCCATCTGATGCGCGCTGCGTGAGGTCAGAAGCTCGTAAGTGATCAACTGGCCGCCATAACGCATCTGCTCCCGCTCGCCTGCACGAACGAGAAGGGGCTGACTGCTGGTGAAAAGCGAACCGACGGAAACCCCCAGACAATCGCAAAGCCGGATCAGCGTGGCCACGGAGGGCGATGCCTGATCCCGTTCTATCTCGCTCAGGAAACCTTGCGCGATCCCGACCCTGTCGGCCACTTGCGCCAGAGTGAGGTTCAACTCCTTACGGCGCTGGCGCAACATCGGGCCGATCTGGTGCGAAGTTGTGGCCACCACCGGGCTGCCAGGCGGCAAGGTAGGCGAAGCAAGATCGGATTTGGCCATGGCGTGCTTTCTTCGGCCTAAGCGAAAAACCGGTCGGCAAAGCGGTACCAGGCGACCGAGGCCGACAGGAACCAGGGCGTGCCATAGTAAAGCGGACGGGTCTGGAACTGCAGCCCATCCAAGGCCGTCGCCCCCTCGGCCCTGCCAAGGATTTTCTGCCCCGCCCGCATCCCGTAAAACAGCGACAGCGATATCCCCGATCCGCAGTAGCCCATGGCATAATGCACCCCGTCCTGAACGCCGGTATGCGGCAGGTGGTCAAAAGTATAGGCGACAAACCCGTTCCAGGCGTGGCTGACACGGGTCCCTGCCAGATGCGGGAAGACATCCAGCATCATCTGGTAAAGCCGCGGCAGGGTGCGCATCGGATCGGCTTCCGTCAGTGCCGCACGACCGCCAAAAATCAGCCGTTGCCCGTCCGGCGACATGCGGAAATAGATCACGACGCGGCGGGTATCGACCACCATCCTGCCATTGGGGATCAGCTTGGCCGCAACGCCGGGCGGCAGCGGATCAGTCGCCAGCATGTAGCTGCCAATCGGAATCACCCGGCGCTGCAACCATGGCGACAGGGGCCCGCTGTAGCCGTTCGTCGCAATCAGCACCTGCCGCGCGGCGATGGTTGCGTTGCCCACTGCCACGCTAAACCCGGGGCCATCGCGCTTGATGCCCGTCACCTCGCGCCTGTCTTGGAGGGTAACGCCCAGCTCTTCGGCCACGCGCAACAACCCGGCGTGAAGCTTGGCCGGCTGCACCGCCCCGGTATCCTGCGACACCGCCCCACCGAAATAACGGTCAGACCCCAGTTCATGCAGTTGTTCTGACCGCGGCACCAGCACCAGATCAGGTTCACCCGCCCGACGGCGGGCCTCGGCAAGACGTTCCAGCCCTTCGTACTGCTTCGGGCTATGCGCGGCCAAGTAACGCCCGGTCTTGCGCCAGTCGCAGTCGATCCCGTTCGCCGTGATCATATCCTGCACGTTGGCAAGCGCTGCATAACCTTCGTCGCGAATGCGCTTGGCCAGATCAGCCCCGTGCAGAGCCGTCAGCTTGCCAAGTTCGGGCTTGATACTTGACCCGACCTGCCCGCCATTCCTGGTAGAACACCCCGCGCCAATCGGCCCCCGGTCCAGCACCACAACCGACATGCCACCGCGAGCCGCCTCGATCGCGGCGGCAAGGCCGGTATAGCCAGAGCCTACAATCACCAGGTCGGCAGCCTTTGGCAGCGCCGCCAACTCTGCCGCGCGCAAGGGCGCTTCTTCCAACCAGAACGGGGTGGACAGGCTCGACGAAAATGCGGAGGAATGTGTCACGAGCAGCGTCCTTGATCCATCAGACAAGACTGCAACGCGCAGACATCTGCGCTGGCAGCCAATTCGACAACTCTGAATGACAATCTATCGTTCGTAAATGGAGATATCTTTTCTCTTTAAGGGGACATCCCAGCGCCAAGCCCCTAACCTCGCTGCAGCTTTCCTTTGCCCGTCAGAGCCGCCCAATGGGCCGCTCCTCAGGCCGTCAGGTTCCCCGCTTCTGACACTTACACCCGACGATTCGGCATCCACCCAAGGTCCAGCGCACAGCGGCTTGCACAAATTCAAACGATTGTTTAAATCTTCCCCATGACCACTTCGCCACACCCGGAAGGAACACGTCTGGACCTGATCGAGGCTGGAATCCTGCTCTTCGGGCAAAAGGGCTTTTCCGCAACCTCGGTGCGAGAACTCGCCGCATTGGCCGGGGCCAATATCGCCGCGATTGCCTATCATTTCGGCGGCAAGGAAGAGTTGCGCCTAGCCTGCGCCGAAGAGTTCGGGCGGCAGATGCGCGACGCCACGGACAAGGCACCCGTCAGTCCCGCCCCGACCGCCTCCAAGGCACGTGACGAGCTTGCAGCGATCATCCAGGCTGTACTGGCCTTCTTGCTGGGCGCGCGGGGACCGGGCGGCCTTGTTCCCTTCATGCTGCGTGAGCTTGCCGAAAATGGGCCGGGTATCGAAGTGGTCTACCGAACCTTCGCCGACCCTATGCACCGTCGCCTTTGCACCCTTTGGGGCCATGCAACCGGCCTTGATCCGGAAAGTGAAGCGGTCCGATTGGCAGTCTTCTCGCTGATCGGCCAGATGATGTATTTTCGCATCGGCCAACCCATTGTGTCCCGCCGAATGGGATGGGCAGGCTATGGACCTGCGGAAATCGACCAGATCTCCGGACAGATCACCGCAAACCTAGACGCCATGCTCACCGCCGAAAAAGAAACCTGAGATGTTTCTCTGCGCCATTCCGCTGCTTTCGGCCCTGTTCGCCAGCTGCACGCCACCCATGCCGCTGGCAACCGGTTATGTCGAAGGCGAGTATGTCCAGATCGCCGCCATCTCGACCGCATAGATCCTGACCCTGAATGTTGCTGCCGGTGACCGGTTTGCGCTTGGCCAGGGGCTGGTCGATCTGGAACAGCGCGATGCCGAAATCGCCTTGGCGCAGGCCGAAGCCGCTCTAGCCAAAGCCGAAAGCCAGCTTGCCAACCTGCGCGCGGGCAAGCGCCCGCAAGAAATCGCCGTCATCGAAGCCGCCCTTGCCTCGGCCAAGGCTCAGGCTGCCGAGGCTGCGCGCAACGCCGACCGGCTGCTCGACCTTTCCAATCGCGGCGTGGCCACCGAAACCCAGCGCGACGATGCCGCAACCGCCGCCGAGGTCGCCACAGCCCATGTGGCCGAGATCAAGGCGAACCTCGCCGTCGCCCGACTGCCTGCCCGCGAAGGCGAAATTGCCGCCGCCACCGCAGCCTTGGGCGAGGCTGAGGCCGCCCGTGACCACGCGAAATGGCAACTTGAAAAGCGCGCGCTTGCCTCCCCTGCGCCCAGTTTGGTGACCGATATCCTCCTTCGCCCCGGCGAGATTGCCACCGCAGGCCAGCCGATCCTGTCGCTTCTGCCGGATGGAGCGGTCAAGCTGCGCCTCTACCTGCCCGAAGCCGCGCTTGCCAGCGTTGCGCCCGGCAGCCTTTTGCAAGTCCATTGTGACGGCTGCCCTGACGGCCTGACGGCGCGCGTCAGCTATGTCTCCGACAGCCCCGAATTCACCCCGCCCGTCATCTATTCCGTCGATAGCCGCCAGAAGCTCGTCGATCTGGTCGAGGCCCGCCCGCTGCAGGAAACCAGCCTGAAGCCCGGCCAGATTGTCGATGTCGATCTGGTCGAGTTGGGCCAATGACCCCACCCCCTGCCATAGACGTGCACAACCTCGTCAAGCGTTTCGGCGACCGAACGGTCGTTGATCACGTCTCGATGCAGGTCGCCGCGGGCGAGATTGCGGGGTTTCTTGGCCCGAACGGCTCGGGCAAGACCACCACGATCCGGCTGATGTGCGGCCTTCTTATCCCGGGCGGCGGCGAAGGCCAGGTTTTGGGCCACGACATCCGCCGCGACGGGGCCGCAATCAAGCGTGAGGTCGGTTACATGACCCAGCGCTTTTCCTTCTACGAAGACCTGACGATCGAAGAGAATTTGAACTTCGTCGCGGGCCTTTACGGGCTGGACCCGGCGCGACAGGCGGTTGCCGACACTCTGGCGAACCTTGGCCTGACCTCGCGCAAGCGTCAGCTTGCCGGGTCACTCTCCGGCGGCTGGAAACAGCGGCTGGCCCTGGCCGCCTGCATCATGCACCGCCCGCGACTTTTGATGCTGGGCGAACCCACCGCCGGGGTCGATCCCAAGGCCCGGCGCGAATTCTGGGATGAAATCCACCAGCTTGCCGCCACCGGGCTGACTGTCCTTGTCTCGACCCATTACATGGACGAGGCGGAAGGGTGCCACAAGATCAATTACATCGCCTATGGCAAGCTGATCGCGCGCGGCACCGTTGCCGAGATGGTCCGCGAAGCAGATCTTTCAACTGTCGTGCTTGAAGGCCCCGGCGTCGCCGAAGCCGCGCGCCTGCTGCGGTCCCTGCCGGGGGTCGATCAGGTCGCTGCCTATGGCAATGCGTTGCATGTGATCGGTCGCGACGGCCCTGCCCTGCTGCGCGCCACCCGCGACGTTGCCACGCGGACTGGCACAACCAGGCACGAGGCGGCCCCCAGCCTGGAAGACGTGTTCATCCAACTGGTGGGTGAAGCGCAGGAGACCGCGGCATGATTGGTCTTTCCCGCCACTTTTCCCTTCGCCGCCTGCGCACTCTGATCATCAAGGAAATGATCCTACTGCGCCGCGACCGGATCACCTTTGCCATGATGATCGGCGTGCCCCTGATGCAGCTGATGCTTTTCGGCTTTGCCATCAATAGCGACCCCAAGGGTCTGCCCGCCGCTTTGGTCGCCTCCACGCAGGACCAGTTCACCCGCGCAATGGTCACCGCACTGGAAAACACCGGCTACTACCACTTTACCCATGTCGGCATCACTGCAACCGAGGCCGAGTTCCTGATCTCGCGCGGGGATGTCAGCTTTGTCGTCACCGTGCCTTCGGACTTCGGCACCCGCGTCTTGCGCAAGGACCATCCGCAAATCCTGATCGAGGCCGATGCCACCGACCCTTCCGTCGCCTCGGGTGCCATCTCGACCCTTGGCACCGTTGCCGCCGACGCACTCTTGCGCGAAACCGGGGGCGAGGCCGAAGCCGCTGCCCGCGCCGAGGGCCAGCTTTCGGTCATCGTCTACCGCCGCTACAACCCCGAAGGCATCACCCAATACAACATCGTCCCCGGCCTTCTGGGCGTGACCCTGCAGATGACCATGGTGATGATGACTGCCATGGCCCTGACGCGTGAGATTGAACGCGGCACGATGGAAAACCTGCTTTCGATGCCGGTCACCCCGGTCGAGGTGATGCTGGGCAAGGTCCTGCCCTATTTCGCCGTCGGCGCGGTTCAGGTCACAGTGGTTCTGACCGTTGCCAAGCTGGTCTTCCACGTCCCCTTCCTTGGCAGCATGGTGCTGCTGCTGGCGGGTGTCGGTCTTTTCGTCATGGCGCTGGTGATCCTTGGCTATCTGATCTCGACCGTAGCACGCACCCAGATGCAGGCGATGCAGCTTACGTTCTTCTACTTCCTGCCCTCACTTCTGCTGTCGGGCTTCATGTTCCCGTTTCGCGGCATGCCTGGCTGGGCGCAGACCTTGGGTGAGCTTTTGCCGCTCACCCATTTCCTGCGCCTGATCCGTGCGATCATGCTGAAAGGCGCCGAGTTTCCCGCCGTCGCGCAGAACCTTGCGACGCTGGCCCTCTTCGTCCTTGTCTTTGCCAGCTTGGCGCTGATGCGCTTCCGGCGAACGCTGGACTAGACCCCCTTACCCCCAGGGCAGCGAGAAGGTCTTGACGTTGGTGTAGGACTTCATCGCCTCGATGACGCCTTCCTTGTAGCCATTGCCGGAATCCTTGATCCCGCCAAAGGGCGACATCTCGATACGATAGCCCGGCACCTCCCAGATGTTCACCGTGCCCACCACAAGGCCCCGGATATAGGACTGCATCCGGTGGTAATTGTTGGTGCAGACCCCAGCCGAAAGCCCAAACGCGGTGGAGTTGGAAATCCGCATGGTTTCCACATCGTCATCCGGCACCCGCACGATGGGAACGATGGGCCCAAAGGTCTCCTGCATCACCAGTTCCGACCCGTGATCGACATGATCGACCACGATCGGCGGCAACAGCGCCCCCTTGCGGCCCGGATGGTACAGGATCTTCGCCCCCTTCGCCTCGGCCTCATGCACCCGGCGTTCAAAGGTCTCGGCGGCCTTTTCGTGGACCACTGTGCCCAGGTCAGTGCCCGGGTCCATCGGATCGCCAAAGCGCAATTTCTTGGCCCGCTCCAGCACCAGGGGAACGAACCGGTCCGCGACACTTTCCTGCACCAATATCCGCTTGACCGCCGTGCAGCGCTGGCCCGAGTTCTTGGTCGCCCCCGCCACCGCCAGATCAGCAGCCTTGGCAAGCTCGGTATCCGACAGATCACTGCAGATGATCAGGGGATCGTTGCCGCCCAGCTCCAGCACCTGCCGCTTGTAGACCGCCTTGGCCGCAATCATCTTTCCGACCGGCACCCCGCCGGTAAAGGTGATCAGGTCAAAGTCGGGGTTGGTGATCATCTCGTCGCCAATCTCGCCCGGCCAACCGGTCACGATCGACAGCATCTCGGGTGGCAGACCCGCCTCATAGATCGCATCGGCCAGCCAGATCGCCGTCAGCGGCGTCAGTTCGGTGGGCTTGCAGACGATGCAGTTGTTGGTGGCAATCGCCGGGGCAATCTTGTGGCTGATCATGTTCAGGGGGTGGTTGAACGGCGTGATCGCCGAAATCGCCCGCAAAGGCTCACGCGTGGTGAAAATCTTCCGCGCCTTGCCATGCGGAGTCAGGTCGCACGAGAAAATCTCGCCATCGTCATGAATGCACATCTGGCCCGCCAGCGTGTACACATCATAAGCCCGCCCGCATTCATACAAGGCATTGGCCAGCGAAATCCCCAACTCCGCCGTGATGATCGGCGCAAGCTCGGTCTTCCGGTCACTGATGATCTTGGCGACGTTGAGCAGGATCTTCTGCCGCTCATACCGCGTCAGTTTCGGCTGATAGGCGGCGGCAATCGCAAAAGCCTCACGCGCATGTTCGGCCTGCCCTGCCGGGACTGACCCGATCTGTTCCCCGGTATAGGGATAGAACACCGGCACCCGGTCTTTCGTATCAACTTTGCGCCCGGCAATGCGCATGCTTTCGTGCCGCATGGGGATGGGTAGGGTCATTGTGCGGCCGCCTCCGTTGCAACGAAGAACGCATCAAAATTGCGTAAGACTGGGGCTTCGGGCAGGTCGATCTTGCGGTTGACGATAAAAGGCACCACCTGTTCGGTCAGCCCGCCATGGCTGCGCAGGGGTTCCTTCAGTGCGGCAAGGTCATGCCGGTGGGCCGAAGTGCCAAGCGTCATGTTCTCGCCCGAGATCATCACGATATCCCCAATCCGGTCGCCCGGCAGTTCAAACCGGCGCATGGCGGCTTGCTTGTCGATGACCAGCGTCATGCCGGGAATGGCCGCCAGATCGGCCATGACATTGGCCTTGTCGGCCCCCTCCGGCAGATAGGCCGTGGCAAAGGACCCCAGCGCGCCGTGGTGCACGACGTAAGGATCGGTAATCGGCAGGATCACCCGCGCCTGGTCCTTGCCCAGCATCCCATCCAATGCGTCCTGCACATAGATCACGGCAGGCGAGCCGTCCTTCAGATGCTTCGGCTTCATCCCATGGTCCGCCGTCACCACCACTGCGGCACCCAAGCTGTCCAATTCGGCAAGATAGCGGTCGAACATCGCGTAGAAGTCCAGCGCCCCCTTCTGATCCGGCGCGTATTTGTGCTGGATGTAATCGGTCGTCGAAAGATACATCACATCAGGTTTCCACTCCTTCAGAAGCTTCACCCCGGCAGCGAAGACAAACTCCGAAAGCTCCGAAGAATAGACCTCCGGCACCGGCATTCCCAACCAGGCGCTGGCATTGTCGATCCCGTGTTCCGCCTTGGTCGTGGTGCCCGACCGTTCCGATGAAAAGGCAATCGCCCGATCCTCACCAAACTTCAGCCCCGCCCCCAACAGCGCGCGCAGCTTGTCTTTGGCGGTCACCATCGCGACCCGGGCACCAGCATCGTAGAAGGCTTGGAACACCGTCGGCGCGCGCAGGAAACGCACGTCGTTCATCATCACTTCCTTGCCCGTTTCCGGCTCGTAAAGGTAGTTGCCGCAGATCCCATGCACCGATGGCGGTCGCCCGGTGGCAATCGACAGGTTGTTGGGGTTGGTAAACGAAGGGATCACCGAATGCGCCAACCGGTCGGTGCCGGTGGCACGGATGCGTTTCAGCGTTGGCATCAGCCCCTTGGCAATGGCGACCTCAAGGTATTCGGGTTCGCAGCCGTCCAGACAGATGGCAACCGCTGGCACTTTTGGCCAGCTATAGGCGCGGCCATTGGCGACGACGGGCGGGTGGGTCTTGGCAGTCATGATGTTTCCTGTCGTTTCTGGCCGGTCAGGCCGCAAGTTTCGCGCGTTCGGCCAAAGCCGCGGCGGGTGGGGCAGCCGAGGCGACCCCCATTTCCTCAAGGCATTCTTTCGCCGCCGCAACCACACGGCGCATGACATGTTCATCCATCCGCCCGATCACCCCGATGCGGAAGCTTTCCACCACCGTCAGCTTCCCCGGATAGATGATGAACCCCTTGGCCTTCATCAGGTCATAGAAGGTGGTGAACACGAATTTCGGGTCCGCCGGGCAGAAGAAGGTCACGATGATCGGGCTCAGCCAGCGGTCGGCCAGCAGGGTTTCAAACCCCAAACTCCGCATCCCCGCCACCATCACATCCCGGTTCTTCGTATACCGCGCCCCGCGTGCCGGAACGCCGCCTTCGGCGGCATGAATGCGCAAAGCCTCCATGAAGGCCGCAACGACATGGGTCGGCGGGGTATACCGCCACTGACCTGATTTCACCATGTTGACCCACTGGGAATAAACATCCAGCGCCAGCGAATGGCTGTTGCCCTTGCACCCCTCCAACTCCGACTTCCGCGCAATCACAAAGCCGAACCCCGGCACGCCCTCGATGCATTTGTTGGCCGACGACACCATCGCCTCATAGCGGATGCGGCGGACGTCCAGATCGACCGCACCAAAGGCTGACATCGAGTCAATCAACAGCTTCCGCCCCGCCGCATAGGTCGCTTCCGCAATCTCGGCCACCGGGTTCAGGATACCGCTGGAGGTCTCGCAGTGAATCGCAATCACATGGCTGATCGCGGGATCAGCCGCCAAAGCCGCCGCAACCTCATCCCCGCGCGGCGGCATGTAATCGCCCTTGTCGATCAGCGTATAGGTCCGCCCCATCACCCGCAGCGTCTCGGCCGCACGCAAGCCGTAAGCCCCATTGGCCAGCACCAACACCTTGCCGTCCCGAGGCACCAGCGTGCCCAGCATTGCCTCCACCAAATAGCTGCCCGAACCTTGCATTGGCACACAGACAAACTCACCTGTCGAATCCCCTGCCAAAGCCACCAACTGGTCGCAAAGCGATTTCGTCATCGCCCGGAACTCACTGTCCCACGAGCCCCAATCACGCAGCATCGCCTCCTTGA
The DNA here is from genome assembly GCA_947504705.1 of Paracoccaceae bacterium. GTDB lineage: Bacteria > Pseudomonadota > Alphaproteobacteria > Rhodobacterales > Rhodobacteraceae > Tabrizicola. The sequence continues at coordinate 1,484 of CANNIA010000023.1, read as the reverse complement.
CGCGGATATCCGTGGTCAGCGGGCCCGGGGTCAGAAGGTAGGGCTCGCCCATCTTCGGGGCAGGAAACGGGGCATCACTCGGGGCATCAGACATGAGGCGTCCTCCTTGGTTGCCCTTGCTTTTTCATGCGCGGGGCCAATTGTAAAATCGTTGTTTCCGATGCTATCATAAGTTTTGCTGTTGAAAGCCAACCCCCATGCGCCACGTCCAGCTTCGCGCCTTCCACCATGTCGCCCTCTCCGGAAGCTTCTCGCGCGCCGCCGAAAACCTGCATGTCACCCAGCCCGCAATCTCGGACCAGATCCGCAAGCTGGAACAGGATTATGACATCCTCCTCTTCAACCGCGCCAAACGGCAGGTCACCCTGACCCCCTTTGGCGAGGAGCTTTTGGTCATCACCCGCCGCCTCTTCGATGCCGAAGATCAGGCGCACCAACTCCTCTCCGAAAGCCGCGCGCTGCAGGGGGGAACGCTGCGCATCATCGCCGACAGTGCGGCCCACGTACTGCGCGTGCTGGCCCAGTTCCGCACCCGCCACCCCGGCGTCAAGGTGACGATCCGGGCCGGAAACAGCCAGCAGGTGATGGAAAGCCTGCACGCCTTTGACGCCGACCTTGGCGTGATCGGCGAAGTGCCGGAGGGCGAGACCTTCGACCACGTCCGCCTGAACGCCACCCCCATCGTGGCCTTCATGGCCCGCAGCCACCCCCTTGCCCACCGCCGAAAGCTAGCCCTTGCCGACCTTCCCGGCCAGGCGCTGGTGCTGCGCGAACGCGGCTCGAAAACCCGCACCAAACTGGAACAGGCCGCCGCCCTAGCCGGCATCACCCTTGAACCCGCGATCGAGGCTGAAGGCCGCGAAGCCATCCGCGAAATCGTCGCCTCGGGCGCGGGCTTGGGCTTTGTCTCGGGCGCCGAATTCATCCCTGACGCCCGCCTTGTCTCGGTCCCACTGGAAGGCGGCGATGTGCTGATGATGCAAGAGGCCCTGATCTGCCTGCGCGAACGCCGCAACGGCAAACTGGTCCGGGCCTTCGTGCAAATGGCGCGCGAAGCCACCGAGTGATGCCCCCAACCAAACGCAGCGATGGCATCGTATCGCATCGCGCCTTAGGATCGGCGCATTGTTCGTAGCGATTGTCCTTTAGGGAAACGTGAAATCAGGAAAACGCAAAGTCCATGCCTGCGAAATCGGTGACATTGCGCGAAGTGGCGCTGCTGGCGGGCGTTTCACGCTCGGCCGTGTCGCGCGCTTTCACACCGGGCGCTTCGGTCTCGCCCCGCACCCGGGCCGCCATCGAACAGGCCGCGGCCGAGCTTGGCTATTCCCCCTCCGCCCTCGCCTCGGCCCTGTCCACCGGCAGGACCAAACTGATCGGCCTTGTCTCGAACAACTTCCACAACCCGGTCTTTCTGGAAATCTTCGACCAGTTCACCCGGGGCCTGCAGGACCGGGGCCTGCGTCCCCTTTTGGTCAACCTCT
>CANNIA010000022.1 GCA_947504705.1 Paracoccaceae bacterium | reverse complement strand
ACCGTCTGCACCGGATGGACGGACCCCGCGATCAGCCCGTCATCGCGCTTGCCGTAGCCGTCGTTGAGGTGAACCCCAAGGATGCGGCTGTGGCGCGCGGCCAGCATCGCGGCCCGGGCGGGCATCTCGCCGGCGAACAGCATGTGGCAAAAGTCCAGCGTGACGCCGGTGTTCGGGCGGGCCACCTCGGCCAATGCCAGAAGCGTGGTGGTCATGTCGGGCATCACCACATGGGCGCGGGGTTCGTTGGGCTTGTATTCGATGGCGAGGTCGACGGCGGGGTTGTGGTCGGCAACCTCGGCAATCGCCGAGATGCTGTCATCCCACATCCGGGCGTAATCAGCCTGAAAGCTGTAGTCAAAGCCGTCCTGACCCAGCCACAACGTCATCAGCCGCCCGCCCATGTCGGCCAAGGCATCAAGGCCGCGCTTGGTCAGGTCGATGGCGGCACGCCGGATATTGGCATCTGGGTGGCTGAACGCGCCAAGGCGAAAGCCGGGATCGGTGTAATAGCGCATCGCAAGGCCGTTCAGCGCCATGCCATGGTCGGCCAGAAGCTTTGACAGCTCTGCCGGGCGGTGGTGGTCGAAATGGTCGGGAAAGTTCAGATCGGCCGCGTCCAGCCCGCCCACGCGGGAAGCGGCGGCAATCATCTGCGCCACGGTATCCCCCTTTTGCTTGAACGCATTCAGCCGGGTCGCATAGCGCGGGCGGTTCGGCAGGGTCATGACTGTCCTTGGGCTGAGAAAAGATCGGGGTGGTCACGTTCCAGCGGCTGAAGATAGGTCAGCAGCTGGCGCAGATGGTGCTGTACGGCAAGGCGGGCGGCTTGGGGGTCACGAGCCTCGAACGCGGCAAGGATGCTGCGGTGTTCGGCAAGCGTGGTCTGCATGCGGCCCGGAACCGGCAGGATCAGCTGCCGCGCGCGGTGAACGCTAAGCCATGCCGTCTGCGATACTTGCGGCAGCCGGGGAAAGCCGGTGAAGGACAGCATCATTTCGTGCATCTGGCCATCAAGCTGCATGAAACCCTGCTGATCGCCGTCCGCCGCCAACGCTTCCTGCAGCATCAGATTGCGGCGCAGATCGCGCAACTGGTCGTCGGTGATCATCGTCGCCACAAGCTCGGCGGCGGCGACCTCGATCGCCTCACGGATGAAGGCGCCTTCGCGGATGTCAGTCATCGACAGCCGGGTGACAAAGGTGCCCGCCTGTGGCACGACATCGACCAGACCATCGGCGGCAAGCCGCGCCACGGCATCGGCGACCGGACTTCGCGACACACCCAGTCGCTCACAAATCTCGGGCTTACGGATGATCTCGCCGGGGCGATAGGCCAGCGTCAGGATCGCCTGCTGCAGGCTTTGATAGACCCGCTGGCCCAATGATCCCTGAAACCGGTCCAACGGCAAAAGCCGGGCCGCGCCATTCAGGTCTTGTGATCCGGTCAAAGGCGCTTGTAGCATGCTAACATGTTAGGCTCGGCGGCCCGCCTGTCAAGGAAGGGTCGCAGGATTGAGGTGACACCATGGCGGATGCTACTATCCGATTGCACGCGACAGACAACCTTGTCATCGCACTGGCCGACTTGGCCAAGGGGGCGACGGTTGCGGGGATGGTGCTGCCAGGCCCCGTGCCGCGCGGTCACAAGCTTGCCACCCGCGCGATTGCCAAGGGCGAAACCGTCCTGCGCTATGGCCAGTCGATCGGACAGGCGACCGAGGATATCCCGGCGGGCGGGCATATCCACAGCCACAACCTTGGCATGGGCCCGCACAGCACCGACTATGCCATTGGCCAGCACGCCACACCCTTGCCTGAGCTGCCGGAACGGTCGTTCATGGGCTATCACCGGTCCGACGGGCAGGTTGGCACGCGGAATTACATCGGCATCCTGACTTCGGTGAACTGTTCGGGGTCCGTCGCGCGCTTCATTGCCGAGGCGGCGGAGAAGGACCCGGTCCTGTCTTCGATGCCGAATATCGACGGCTTTGTGCCCATCGTCCACAATTCCGGCTGCGGCATGTCGGGGGTGAATGAGGGGTATGACACCCTGATGCGGACGCTGAAAGGCTATGCCCGCAACGCGAACTTTGGCGGCATACTTCTGGTCGGTCTGGGGTGCGAGGTCATGCAGGTGCCCGATCTGGTCGGCCAGGGCCGCCTGCGCCCGGATGGCAACTTCCGCTACATGACCATTCAAGGCACTGGCGGCACCCGCGCCACCATCGCCAAGGGGCTGAAGGTGCTGGCCGAGATGGCAACGGTCGCCTCAAAGGTTGCCCGCGCCCCTGCCCCGGTGTCGAAGCTGATCGTCGGGCTGCAATGCGGCGGCTCGGATGGTTATTCCGGGATCACTGCCAACCCGGCACTTGGCGTGGCAAGCGACATGCTGGTGCAGATGGGCGGGACCACGATCTTGTCGGAGACGCCGGAAATCTATGGCGCCGAGCATCTGCTGACCCGCCGCGCCGTCAACACCGAGGTCGGCGAAAAGCTGATCGAGCGGATCAGGTGGTGGGAAAACTACACCGCGATCAACGGCGGCGAGATGGACAACAACCCCTCCCCTGGCAACAAGCGCGGCGGGCTGACCACCATTCTGGAAAAGTCGCTGGGCGCGGTGGCCAAGGGCGGAACCGCACCATTGGCCGGGGTCTACAAATTCGCCGAACCGATAACCTCTCCGGGGTTCGTCTACATGGACAGCCCCGGCTATGACCCTTGTTCGGTTACCGGCCAGATCGCCAGCGGTGCGACGATGATCGTCTTTACCACCGGGCGCGGATCGGTGTCGGGCTACAAGCCCAGCCCCTGCATCAAGCTGGCTACGAACAACGAGATGTATCAGCGGATGGCCGAGGATATGGACATCAACTGCGGTGACATCATCGACGGGGTTTCGATTGCGGCCAAGGGGGCCGAGATCCTTGAAAAGATCATCGCCACCGCGTCAGGCGAAGAGACTCTGTCAGAGCAGCTTGGCTTTGGCGGGGCCGAGTTTGTGCCCTGGCAGATCGGCGCAGTGATGTAGTCAAAGGCGGTAAAACGCCCGCGCGGTGTCGCGGTAGATCTGGCGCTGTTCGGTTTCGGTCAGGTCCTTGATCAGCTCGTCCACCACCGCCACCCAGGTCGGATAGGTGATCGCCAGCGTCGACACCGGCCAGTCACCGCCGAACATGATGCGGCTGGGGCCAAAGGCATCTAGCGCCACCTCCATATACGGGCGAAGGGTTGCGGGCGTCCAATCGGCAGCGGCTTCGGTCGCAACGCCAGAGAGTTTGCAGACCACGTTTTCCCGCTTCGCCAGATCGCGCATCTGATCGGCCCAAGGCTGCATCAGCCCCGCCTTGATGCCGGGTTTGGCAATATGGTCCAGCACGATGGGGACATTCGGGCAGGCGTCGGCCAAAGCGATCGAGGCCTGCAGTTGCGGATGCTTCAGGCACATGTCGAAACTTAAGCCATAGTCGGCCAGCGCCCGCACTCCGCTGATGAAGTCGGGGCGGGTGCAGAAGGCCGGGTCGGGTTCATCCTGATAGATCCGCCGGACGCCCCTGACCTTCTCGGTGGCAGTCAGGCGTTCCAGATCGAGGCGAACGGCGTCGCCGTTTTCCAAGGCAGCGTGGCAGACCATTGCAGAAATCCGGGGCTCAAGCTTGGCTTGATCCAGCACCCAAGCCGCCTCCTCCATCGCCAGATGCGGGGCAGCGGCGCATTCCAGAAAGACCAGTGATTCGATGGCAACCGCTGCGCTTGCCGCCTGAAAATCGGCTGGCAGGAAGGGGCGGTCAAGCGTGCCGGACAGCCAAGGATAGCTTAGCCGGCGCGGGTCCCACAGGTGCAGGTGGCTGTCAACAATGGGGAAATTCGGCATTCGGCGCCCCGTCAGTTGGTTCCTTAGCCGCAATGCTACACCAGGCCGGGCATGGGGCGATAGAAAAGCGCTTACTTCATGCCTTTTTTGCCTAACGTAAAGTTAATAGGCGAATCGTATGCTTGGAAGCCGTTTTGCAACGCGGGTATACTCGTTTGCCTCGGGGGTGACGGGCTATTGGCCGGACCTTTCCTTCAACCCGAGCCTTGAGCAGATGGCCCGTCTTGCGGCTTCAGTTGACGGGTTGACTGAGCTGGATTTGAACTAGCCCGATCACCTCCGCGACGACCCGGTCAGTGTCGGAAAGATGGTACGCGACTGCGGTTTGCAGGTGTCGGGCCTGGCGATGCGCTATTACTCCACCCCGGCCTTCAACCGCGGAGCCTTCACCAACCCGGATACTGCTGTCCGGCGAGAAGCGATCGATCTAACCAAGCGCGGAATTGGCGCGGCCCATGCGATGGGCGCGCCGATTGGCTCTGCTGCGCAAATTGGCTGATGGCCGGACTGCCCCTTCTCCCGGACGGACCTATCGCATGACCTTCCTGACGGGGATGCCGAGCGCGGTGTAGCCGTTCAGAACGGCCACACGCACCTGGAACTCAGCGACCTGACGGTCGAAGTCCCGCGCCATGAGGCGTTGACCCAGGAGTTTGACGCAGTGCACTTTCGTCTCTGCGCGACGTCGGCGGTGATATCCGCTCCATCCATTGCCCGGCAGGCGCATCCAAAGGATGCTGCCGAGAGGGGTCGCCAGAGTGCCCGTCCGAGGTATTTCGACGCCCGCAGGGCCTCGTTGTACGCGACCGCACCTGCCGTTTCTGTCTTCCACGACCTGGCGTTCTTTCGGGGTGGAATGACGGCGGCGACCCCGCGTTCGGCGATGGCATCGTGGCATTTGCGCGTGTCGTGGGCCCCGTCGGCGGCCCCATCGGCGGCCCCGTCGGCTGAGACGCTTGCAATGTCCTGATCAGCAGGGATCTGGCTGAGCAACTCCGGCAACATGGGCGCGTCGCCTATGTCGCTGCTGGTGATCTCGACGGCCCTGATCTCCAGTGTTTGCTCGTCGATCCCGAGATGGACCTTGCGCCAGACACGGCGCTTGGGACCGCTATGCTTGCGGGCGTTCCACTCGCCTTCTCCCTCCACCTTGATCCCCCTCGCCGGTTCGCTCGATCCGGTGGCGCTTACCGGCTCGATGTCGATCAAGAGATGCAGCGGACCCAGCGACCCCCGATGCGGAATGTTCACGGCAAGGGTCTTCTGGCGACGGCTGGGCGTGCTGAAGTCCGGCACATCCCAGTCCAGACCGATCAACCGCAGCAGGCTCTCGACAAACCCTGTCGTCTGCCGCAGGGCCATGCCGAAGAGCACCTTCATCGTCAGGCAGGCTTGGAAGGCGGCGTCGGTGTAGACGGGCGGTCGCCCACGCTTGCCCGTCGGCTGCGCCGCCCATGCCATGTCAGAACCGAACCAGCCTTACGGCGATTGAAGACAATCGCCTACCGGCCAATGGATTATCAGCGATCCGCGGCGCCAGCGCGCCTTGTTGTAGGCGGGCCAGTTGAGGGTCTTGTAGGTCGGTGTGTTCGGTCTGCTCATGACATCCAGCTAACACTGGATTCACAAGATGAATCCCTGACAGGATTTGTGCAACAGAGCCGCTCCAGATGGGTTTTGCGCCCTGACCAATGGGTCGCTTGCCAGTATCCCAAACCCGGTGATAGCGGTTGGAATTCTGGCGCTGCTCGCCTGAGTGATCCTCAACAAGACCCCGCTTGGCGAATACTTCATGGCCGTCGGTGGTAACCCGGAAGCCGCGCGGATCGCCGGGGTGCCGGTAAAGCTGACCGAACTTGCCGCCTATATGATCTCGGACCTGATGGCGACCTTTGCCGCGATGATCCTGATCGGTCGGTTGGGGGCTGCCGAACCCACGCTGGGAACTCTGTGGGAGCTGTACGCCATCGCAGCCGCCGCGATTGGCGGGGCCAGCCTGATGGGCGGTCGTAGCTCAATCTTCGAATGTGCAATTGGGGCCGTCATCCTTGGCACGTTTCGCAACGGGCTTACCCTGATGAACGTCCAGGCTATCTACCAGTTGCTTGCCACCGGAATCATCATCATTGTCGCCATGCTGATCGACAAGTTGACCAGCGGCTAGCTGGGGTGAGACATGGGTGACGCGCGCGCGGTCGGCGGACAGATCCGGATGAAACTGCCGACGTTGACACCACTCGAAACGCAGGTTGCCGCCGACATTCTGGCGCGCAGGGACATTGACGAGGCGACGGCGCTGCGCGACGTGGCGGTCGGGTCGGGTGTGTCCGTGGCGATGGTGGTCAAGGTCGCCAAAAAGCAGGGCTTCGCCGGCTTTCGTGAGTTTCGTCAGGGACTGGTGGACTACTACCGGTCTGATACTGCAGCCCTGCATGCCGAGATAGGGGCCGACGACACCTCTGGCCAGATCGTGCAGAAGGTGTTTCGCACCGCGATGCGGGCCTTGGAAGAGACCTTTGCAATTCTTGATCTTCAGGCCGTCGACCGCGCCGCAGATCACCTCCACCGCGCCCGGCAGCGCGATTTCTACGGGTTTGGCGGCTCGGCCCAGATTGCCCGCAGGATGCGTGCCGTGCAGGCCAAACGAAAGCTGTAAGGAAAATCCCGTGACCCGCCCCACCATCCTAGTTGTCGGCAGCCTGCACTATGACATCATGGTCGAAGCCAACCATCTGCCCCGCAAGGACGAAACGGCGGTGGGCAACCGGTGGTATCCCAAATTCGGGGGAAAAGGTGGCAATCAGGCGGTGGCTGTTGCCCGCGCAGGTGCCAGCGCCCGGATGTTTGGCGCCATCGGGGCCGACGATTTCGGCAGTTTTCTGCGCCGCGCATTGCAGGCCGGGGGAGTGGACGATGCCTTTGTCGTCACCCTGCCCAATGTCGGCTCGGGGATGAGTGTAGCAATCCTCGACGGCTCGGGCGACTACGCCGCAACCATCGTTTCTGGGGCCAATCTTCACTCTAATGCGGACAGGCTGGATGACGACGCGCTTTGGCAAGATGTCAGCCTGATGATCCTGCAGAACGAAGTCCCCGAGGCCCTGAACATCGCGGCCGCAAGGCAGGCGCGGGCGCGGGGCATCCGCACGCTCTTGAATGCTGCCCCGGCGCGGGGGCTCTCGACCGATCTGGTCCCGCTGGTCGACATTCTGGTTGTCAATTCGGTCGAGGCCGAGATGATGGGAGCCGATCCGGTTTGCTGCCTGCACAGCGCCGCCGACGCGGCCAGACGGCTCGCCGACCAGTTCGAGGCAGTGATCGTGACCGCAGGCAGCAAAGGTCTTGCAGCCGTCACGCCGGATGATGAGGCATTCTCGTTACCCGCCGAAAAGGTCCAGGCAGTGTCCAGTCATGGCGCCGGAGATGCCTTCATCGGAACACTATGTGCAGCCCTCGGCAGTGGCCAGACATTACACGACGCATGTCAGGCAGCCTCACACGCTGCCGCAATCCACGTCAGCACTCGCTGAAGCATCTAGCCCATCTTGGCCCTGACCTGTCCCCCTAAATTTCCATTCCCGTGATGCCGACTCTGCCCAACCTGTGATCCGACCCCCAACCTTGGACCGCCCGGAGGCAGAGTTTTTCATGGATCTGATCCTTTCAGATCAGACGGCAGCCGATTGATTGGTCCCGTGTTGCCCAAGCTGCTGGGAATGACAAAACCCCGGAATAGCTAATTTCGGCGAGCCCAAAGAAGCTGGATAGGGAGGCCCCGGCACTGTACTGGATGAAGCGCGGGGAAGAGGACCCGCGCAACTGGCAATTTATGAAGGAAACTGTTCGTTGGGGGACAGCCGTAAGACACGCCGCCCGCGCCTTAAAATGCCCAGAGCACGACCATACTTGGACCTGCGGAGGATCTCGAACGCAGTGTAGGGCTTTGCTGCCATCGCGATTCACGGGCTTGCGAGAAAGCAATTTCTGATTGACGTACCTCAGCTTCCACCGAATAGTGACGTAGAAAACTTGGAGCCCGTTTTGCGGCCAACTGTCATCGATATTGCGCGTGAGGCCGGGGTCAGCCTGGCGACAGTCGACCGCGTTCTTAACGCGCGGCCCGGGGTGCGTGAGAAAACCGTCCGCGCCGTAAACGAGGCGATTTCGAAGCTTGGGTATGTCCGAGACTTGACCGCCGCCAACCTTGCGCGCGGTCGGAGCTATAAGGTTGCGGCTGTCCTGCCGGACACGGAAAGTCAATTCCTTCAATCCCTTGCGGAAGCTTTGACCGAGGCGGGATCGATGGCCGCGACTAGCCGAACCGAACTTCACCTTTACCGGTTTCCCGCCGAAGACCCGCATGCGCTGGCTGCCCTGCTTGGCAGCCTGTCCGACCGTAATTATGTCGGCGTTGCGCTGATGGCACCGGAAACGCCGGTCTTGCGGGATGCGGTGCGCGGCCTGCGCGCCAAGGGGATTCCGACGGTCGCGCTTGTCTCGGATCTGCCAAACGCCGGGTGCGACCATTTCGTCGGCGTTGACAACCGCGCAGCGGGGCGGACGGCGGGCGTGATGATTGGCCGGTTTCTGGGCGGTGGGCCTGGTCAGGTCATGGTCCTTGGTCAATCCCTGCTTGCCCGGGACATGATCGAACGCAGGCGCGGCTTTGACGAGGTGATGCAGCGCGACTTTCCTGGTCTTGAAGTGCTGCAATCGCTGGAAACCCACGGCTCGCCCGTCACTTTGCGTCAGGTCGTCGCTGAAATACTTACGAACGCGCCCCAGATCTGCGGCATCTATGCCATGGGCGGTGGCAACCGAACTTTGACGCAAGTGCTTGCGGATATGGGGCTTTCAGGGAAACTCACGGTGATCTGCCACGAACTTACCCCGCATGTCAGGGCGGCGCTTATCGGCGGCGAGGTCACTGCGGTCATCACCCAGAACCTTGGCCATCTGGCACGATCCACCCTGCGTGTGCTGCGCGCGAAGGTTGACCATCAGCCACTCGACGAAGGTCAGGAGCAGATTCGAATCGAAATCGTCTTGCGTGAAAACCTTCCCGCGCTACCCGATTTTTCGGCCCAAGCCCCTATCGATCGCACCTCCTGAGGTTCGCAAAATCGCATTGCTACAAGCTGTTCGATCATTTTGAGGTACGTTCCTCAAAAATTGCTTTACAGGCCCCAGACGCTGAGTCTATGGTCGCCTCAATCCAAAGAAGGCCCGGCGCTACACGGGTCCAATTTCACCAAAACCGGGAGGATTGCATGAAACGGATGACACTTGCCGCATCTGCGGCGACTGCACTTATCTGGGCGACCCAGGCCAGTGCGCAGGACAAAGAACTGACCCTCTGCTGGGCCGCATGGGACCCAGCAAACGCGCTGGTCGAGCTTTCGAAAGACTTCGAAGCCCAGTCTGGCACCAAGATGAACTTCGAGTTCGTTCCGTGGCCCAACTTTGCCGACCGCATGCTGAACGAGTTGAACTCGGGCGGCCAGTTATGCGACCTGATGATCGGCGACAGCCAATGGATAGGCGGCGCTGCTGAAAACGGCTGGTACGTCAAGCTGAACGATTTCTTCGACAAGGAAGGCATTTCGATGGATGCCTTCGTCCCGGCCACGGTGACGGGCTATTCCGAATGGCCGAAAGGCACGCCGAACTATTGGTCGCTGCCCGCCTTTGGCGATGTGGTGGGCTGGACCTACCGCAAGGACTGGTTTGAACGTCCCGAAATCCAGACCGCGTTCAAAGAAAAGTATGGCCGCGACCTGACCCCGCCCGCCACCTTTGCCGAACTCAAGGACGTCGCCGAATTCTTCCAGGGCCGCGATATTGACGGCAAGACGGTCTATGGTGCTTCGATCTACACCGAGCGTGGGTCTGAAGGCATCACCATGGGGGCGATGGATGTCCTGCATTCCTTCGGCTTCAAGTACGACAACCCCGAAAAGCCCTATGACATGGAAGGCTTTGTAAACTCGGACGGAGCAATCGCCGGACTTGAATTCTACAAGTCGCTGTATGATTGCTGCGTCGCCCCTGGCACCTCGAACACCTATATGGGCGAAGGCATCGACGCCTACAAATCGGGTCAGGTCGCGATGCAGATGAACTTCGCTTTCACCTGGCCAGGGTTTGAAGTTGATCCGAACGTCGGCGGCGGCAAAACGGGCTATCTGGTGAACCCGAAGGGTCCGAACGGCGAACAATACGCCCAACTTGGCGGCCAAGGCATCTCGGTTGTGGCCAACACGGACAACATGGATGGGGCGCTGGCCTACGTCAAATGGTTCGCCCAGCAGGACGTGCAGCAAAAGTGGTGGTCGATGGGCGGATTCTCTTGCCTGAAGGCCGTGGTCGAGGATCCGTCCTTTGCCACCAGCCAGCCCTATGCGCAGACCTTCCTTGACAGCATGGCAATCGTGAAGGACTTCTGGGCAGAACCAAGCTATGCCTCGCTTCTGCAGGCGTCGCAGGCCCGCGTTCATGACTATGTCGTCGCCGGCAACGGCACGGCAAAAGAAGCGCTGGATGGGATGATTGCCGACTGGACCGAAGTCTTCATGGACGACGGCAAGCTCTGACCCGACTGGGTGCGCCGGGATCTACCGGCGCACCCCCTTTTCCAGGATCCCCGACATGGTTACGTCCCCCATCGACCGACTTGCGCGGGCTACCCCGCCATCCCTGGCACGCAAGGTCCGCGGCTTGTCGGATCGCACCATCGCCTGGATCTTCGTGGCCCCCACGATCCTGCTTTTGTTGGCCATCAACATCTTCCCGCTGATCTGGACCGTCTATCTGTCCTTCACCAATTATGCGGCGAACAAGCCGAACCGCGAGATCGAGTGGGTGGAGCCGATCTATCGCAACTACGCCCGGATTCTTACCGACGAGGGCACATGGTCCAACATGCAGACCACGGCGCATTTCCTGATCTGGACCATCATCCTGCAGGTGATCATCGGCTTTACGCTGGCTTGGCTGATCAACCGAAAATTCAAGGGCAACGACCTGCTGACCACCCTTCTCGTCGTGCCGATGATGCTGTCCCCCGCCGTCGTCGGCAACTTCTGGACCTTCCTGTACCAACCGCAGATCGGCGTGGTGAACTACATCGTCGAATTCTTCACCGGGATCCCGGCTGCCAGCTTCTCGATGCTTGGCCCCGGAGGCCTTGCGCCCTGGTCGATCATCATCGTGGACACCTGGATGTGGACGCCCTTTGTCATGCTCATTTGCCTTGCGGGGCTGCGTTCGATTCCCGACTACATCTATGAGGCCGCCGAAGTGGACCGCGCCTCGAAGTGGCGGCAGTTCTGGACGATCACCGTGCCAATGGTCCTGCCGTTCCTGATGCTGGCCGTCCTTTTCCGCGGGATCGAGAACTTCAAGATGTTCGACATGGTCAATCTACTGACCGGGGGCGGTCCGGGAGATGAGACGCTCCTGACCTCCATCGACCTCAAGCGCGAGGCATTTGAGAAGTGGCGCACGGGCTATTCCTCGGCCTATGCAATCATCCTTTTCGTGACCGTCTTTGGCCTCGCCTCGATCTACGTGAAGGCGCTTAACAAGGTGAAGGAGCGCTAGGATGGGTACCTATTCCGTCACCGAACCTTCAAAGGCCTCTAAATGGGTCGCGGGCCTTCTGGTCGTCGCCTACACGATCATCACGCTGCTGCCGCTGATGTGGATCATCTCGACCAGCTTCAAGACCGGCCCGGATTCGATTTCCTACCCGCCGAAGGTGTTCTTCGAACCAACTGTGGAAGGCTACGTCAACCTTTTTACCACCCGCACCCGGCCCGCCGTGTCCGAGCTTGACACCCTGCCACCCCCCGACGGGCTGTTCGAGGAAATCGCCCGCCGCCAGGGCACGATCATCACTGGCCCTTCGCGGTTTGGGGAACGCTTTCTGAACTCGGTCATCATCGGGTTTGGGTCGACGGCGCTGTCGATCTTTCTTGGCACCCTCGCCGCGTACGCCTTCTCGCGTTTCAAGGTTCCACTGAAGGATGACCTTCTGTTTTTCATCCTCTCTACGCGGATGATGCCCCCCATCGCCGTCGCGATCCCGATCTATCTGATGTATCGCCAGCTTGGCCTTTCGGACACGCATGTGGGCATGATCCTGCTTTATACCGGGGTAAACATCTCACTTGCGGTCTGGCTTCTGAAGGGGTTCATCGACGAAATCCCGCGCGAATATGAAGAGGCTGCGCTGATCGACGGCTACACCCGCTTTCAGGCCTTCCGGAAGGTCGTCCTGCCGCAGGCCGCGACCGGCATCGCCTCGACCGCGATCTTCTGTCTTATCTTTGCCTGGAACGAATATGCCTTCGCCGTGCTGCTCACGAGCGGCAACGCCCAGACCGCGCCGCCCTTCATCCCGACGATCATCGGGGTCGGGGGACAGGATTGGCCGGCCGTGGCCGCAGGCGCGACCTTGTTCCTGCTTCCAGTCATGATTTTCACTATCCTTCTGCGCAAACACCTTCTGCGCGGCATCACCTTCGGAGCCGTCCGCAAATGACCGCTTTCCTCGACGGCCTTCGCCGCCTTCGCCGTGGTCCATGGGAGATGCTGGCCACCATCCTTATCGCGCTTGGGGTGGTGATGCTGATGCAGCCGTTCTTCCTGTGGGCCTACACCTGGTCCTTCGTCGTGACCCTTGTCGGCACCGTGTTGTTCATCATCACCAGCCATTTTCCGGAATAGACATGGCCGAGATCGTCATTCGCAACCTTCGCAAGGAATTCGGCGCGTTCACCGCCGTCAAGGGATCGTCCTTCACAATCAAGGATGGCGAGTTCTTCATGCTGCTTGGGCCGTCGGGCTGCGGCAAGACCACCACGCTGCGTATGATCGCGGGGCTGGAACTCCCGACCTCCGGTGAAATCCTGATTGATGGTGTTGACGTCAGCCAGCGCCCTGCCAGCCAGCGCGACATCGCCCTGGTTTTCCAGATGTTCGCGCTTTACCCGCATATGAACGTGCGCAAGAACATCGCCTATCCGCTTGCGTCACAAGGCGTCCCCAAGGCAGAGATCCAGCGCAAGGTGGCCGAGGTCGCCAAGATCCTTCGGATCGACCACATGCTCGACAAACCCGTGGGTGGGTTGTCAGGCGGTGACCGCCAGCGCGTCGCCCTTGGTCGCGCCATCGTCAGAAACCCCAAGGCGTTTATGATGGACGAACCCCTTGGTGCGCTCGACTCCGAATTCCGCGAGATCATGGCAGAGGAGCTTCGCGCCCTGCACGACCGGATGCTCGCCACCACCGTCTACGTCACCCATGATCAGCTTGAAGCGATGCAGATGGGCGACAAGATCGTGGTGATGAACCATGGCGTCGTTGAACAATTCGGCACACCGCAGGACATCTATGACCACCCAGCCTCCCTGTTTGTCGCCGACTTCATCGGAAGTCCCGCGATGAATTTTCTGCGGTTCGAAGGCAACGCAACCAAGGGGGCCGAGACGGTCACCCTTGGCGACTTTCCTGTGACCCTGCCCCAGGTTCAGGAACCTGCCGCCGGAGCCCTTGTCCTTGGCGTTCGTCCCGAACATGTCAGCCTTTCTGACACGGCCCCTTTGCGTGGCCGGATCGAGGCGGTGGAATATCTTGGCACCACCCAGATCGTCATCCTGTCTACCCCCTTTGGCCCGGTGAAGGCGCGCACCTCCTCTGCCCTTCCCGCCAAACCCGGCGACCTGACCGGGCTGAACCTCTCGGCACCTCGGCTTTCGCTTTTCGACGCCACCACAGGCCGCGCTTTGCGCACCGCCGCCAATGCCGGGGTCTTTCATGGCTGAAGTCATCCTCACAGGGCTTAGCAAATCCTACGGCACCACCCGGGCGCTGCAGGATGTCGGCATGACGATCCCAGACGGTGCTTTCGTCGTCCTTCTTGGCCCAACGGGGGCGGGAAAGACCACCATCCTGCGCCTAATCGCTGGGCTCGACAAACCCGACAACGGCGATGTCCGTATCGCCGGCCATTCCGTCATGCAGGTCACTCCCGCCCAACGTGACGTGGCGATGGTCTTTCAGCAATACTCGCTTTATCCCCACCTCACTGTCCGCGACAACCTCGCCTTCCCGCTCCGCTCTCCCATCATCGCCATGCCGGAAGCCGAGATCGCCAAGCGGGTGCAAGAGGTGGCCGAGGTTCTGCGCATCCCCCACAAGCTGGACAACAAGGCCACCGCGCTGTCAGGGGGCGAGATGCAGCGGGTTTCCATCGGCCGTGCCCTTGTCCGTAACCCAAGCATTTACCTGATGGATGAACCGCTCTCCTCACTGGACGCCAAACTGCGGGCGGACCTGCGGATCGAGTTGAAGCGTATCCATGCCGATATGGCCGCTACCTTCCTTTACGTCACCCACGACCAGATCGAGGCGATGACCATGGCCACCCATGTCGGCGTTCTGGATCGCGGAAAACTGGTTCAGTTCGGAACGCCCCGGGATATCTACGAAAACCCGGTGTCCACCTATGTCGCCGCCCGCCTTGGCCAGCCACACATCAATCTGCTTCCTGCGAGCGCCTTCCCTGGCGCCCCAGACAACGCGGCTCAGATCGGCCTACGCCCCGAACACATCCTGGTAGGCGAAGGGCAAGATACGACCATCCACCGGGTCGAGCATTTGGGCGACCAGACCCGTCTTCACCTGACCCTGGGGCCCCACAACCTGATTACTCTCACCGAGCCGCATACGGCTTTGAAGCCGGGCGAGACCTTGAAGATTCGCCCCCATAACCCCCTTTGGTTCGACGCCACCGGCAACCGCATCTGAAAGGCCAGCCCCATGAAACAGTTCATGAACTCCCGCGAGAGCCTCGTCACCGAAGCCATCGACGGCCTGCTCAGAACCAGCGGCGGCAAACTTGCACGCCTTGACGGCTATCCGCATATCCGGGTCGTTGTCCGTACCGATTGGGACCGCCAAAAGGTTGCCTTGGTGTCTGGCGGTGGTTCCGGCCACGAACCTTCGCACGCAGGTTTCGTCGGTCAGGGAATGCTTACGGCTGCGGTCTGTGGTGACGTTTTCGCAAGCCCTTCGGTGGATGCCGTGCTTGCAGGGATTCTTGCCGTCACGGGCAAGGCTGGCTGCCTTCTCATTGTCAAGAACTACACCGGCGACCGGCTGAACTTTGGCCTTGCCGCGGAACGCGCCCGGGCCTTCGGGCTCAAGGTCGCGATGGTCATCGTTGATGACGACGTGGCCCTTCCCGATCTGCCGCAAGCTCGGGGCGTTGCCGGAACCCTTTTTGTTCACAAGATCGCTGGCGCCATGGCCGAAACAGGTGCCGACCTTGACACAATCACCGCTGCTGCAAGCGCCGTGATCCAATGTGCGATCTCTATCGGCATGTCGCTTGATACCTGCAGTGTCCCCGGTTCTCCGAAAGAGGATCGCATCGCCACAGGAAAGGCCGAACTGGGCCTTGGCATCCATGGCGAGGCCGGGATCGAACAGGTTGACTTCTCGGGGGCGCGCTCGGCCATGCAGATGGTGGTCGATAAACTTTTGCCCCACACCGGCGCGGGCGATCATGTGGCGCTTCTCAACAACCTCGGGTCTACCACGCCGCTTGAAATGTCGGTTCTAGCCGAGGAACTCGCCCGCTCGCCCTTGGGTGGACGTGTCAAATGGATGATCGGCCCTGCCCCCCTCATGACCTCACTTGACATGCACGGCTTTTCGGTTTCGCTCCTGCCGGTCGACCACGCCCAAGTGACCAGCCTCGCCGCGCCGGTCGGGCCCCATGCCTGGCCCGGCCTCCTCCCGTTCGGAGCCGTCGCCATTCGCCCCCTGCCCGATGGCCTTGCCCCCATCCAACCGGTGCCCAGCGCCCACCCCTCACGCCGCGCGCTGATTGATCGCTGCTGCAAGGCGCTGATCGCCTGCGAAGCCGATCTCAACCAGCTCGACGCAAAATCCGGAGACGGCGACACCGGCAGCACCCTTGCGGGGGCAGCGCGTGCGCTTCTTTCCGCGCTTGACCGTCTACCCTTGGCCGATTCAACCCAGCTTTACCGGGCAATCGGCATGGAGCTCAGCCAGACGATGGGCGGATCATCCGGGGTCTTGCTTGCCATTTTCTTTGCGGCCGCGGGTGACGCCAGCGCCTCGGGCAAGATGTGGATCGGCGCGCTTAGCGCTGGCCTTGACCGCGTCATGCAGGTCGGTGGTGCCGCGCCCGGCCACCGCACGATGATTGACGCCCTTGCCCCTGCCCTTGCCGCGCTGCCCAACGGGGTCCAAGCCGCCGCGAAGGCCGCACGGGAGGGGGCCAATGCAACTGCCCAGATGACCAGAGCGAAGGCGGGACGGGCAAGCTACCTGGCCCCCGACAAGCTCAAGGGTCACAACGATCCCGGGGCAGAAGGTGTGACAAGACTGTTCGAAGATCTGGCAAAGGGCTAAACTAAGTGCCTTTACTCGGCTGAAGCTCCGGCCGGCTCATAGCTATACGACGTTTCACAATCGGCTTCCTTGACGGCACCCGTAGATGTCAACGGCAATGCTACGAACCTTACCTTGCCCTTGGCTGCCGCGGCTTTCGTCCCTGCGGAGCGTGAGGTCAGGTAGAAATGACATTGGTGCTTTGGAGCGGTTGGCAACCGTGGCCCAACGGTCACCTAGGGCTTCATTTTCCGTGGCCCAAAAAAGCTGTCCGCCATCAGCGCCCATGGAACAGTTTTGCATGATTGCGTAGCGGAGGGTTTGCGGCTCATCTTTACCCCAGTTGGAGTTGAAGATGATGAAGAAACCCGTGACGACGAAGGCGCCTGCCAAGCGGGTCGTGAAGGATATCTGAGGTGCCCCTAGTTTCCTAGACACCTGCCTCGTTCAGTTTCTGCTGCCTGGTTTCGAAGTCAACGGGCGACAGCATGCCGTTGTTCGTGTGCTTACGCTTCGGGTTGTAGAACATCTCGATGTAGTCGAAGACGTCCTGCCTTGCGGCTTCGCGGGTCAGGTAGGTGCGGCGCCGGATGCGTTCCCGCTTCAAGAGTTGGAAGAAGCTTTCGGCCACCGCATTGTCATGGCAGTTCCCTCGGCAGTTCCCTCGGCAGTTCCCTCGGCAGCTCATGCTGGCCTCCAGATTGTGCTGGCCAAGGAACACCTGCCACTCGCGGCTGGTGAACTGCGATCCCTGGTCGGAATGGATCATCACTCAGGTCTTGGGTTTGCGTCGCCAGACTGCAGCCAGCAAGGCCTGCAGCGCCAGGTCAGTCGTCATGCGGGGCTGGGCGGACCAGCCGACCACGCGTCGCGAGACCAGATCGATCACGACCGAAAGATACAACCAGCCCTCATGGGTCTTGATGTAGGTGATGTCGGTCACCTGTTGCCGACAGGCGATTGCCTTCAATCGCCGATAGGCAGACCCTGTCGGGCGTATCGACCTCAAACTGCCGGTCCAGGGTGTTGTTCACGAGGATGGCGGGCTTGCCGCCATAGCGGCCGGGACGGCGCTTGTAGCCAACCTGCGCGGCAATCCCGGCCATTGATGCCAGCCGTGCCACTCGGTTCTCCGAAACGTGCTCGCCTTGGTCACGCAGATCGTCAGCGAGCTTGCGATAGCCATAGACCTTGCCGCTCTCGGACCAGGCCTGCCGGATCAGTTCCGTCTGGCGCGCATCGTCCTGCGCGCGGCGGCTTAACGGTTCCTTAAGCCAGGCGTAGAAGCCACCGAAGTGAACCCGCAGCACCCGGCACATGGCCCGGACACCGAACTCGTTCTGATGCGCCCGGATGAAAGCGTACTTCATTGGGACTCGCGCGCGAAGTACGCCGTTGCCTTTTTTAAGATGTCGCGCTCCTCGGTCACCCGAGCCAGCCCCCGCTTCAACCGTCGGTTCTCGGCTTCGTGGTCAATGCTGCCCAACTTAGGCGCTGGCTCGGCGAACAGCCTAAGTCACTTGTAGAGCGAGTGCGAACTCACCCCCGGGCGCCGCGAAACCTCCCGAACCGGATACCCACGCACCGTGATCTGCTGCACCGCATCCCGCTTGAACTCGTCGCTGTAGTTGCCCGTCCCCATCTCGGCCTCCTAGCCTCAAAGTTAGGCGGCAAAGCGTCTACTAATCTAGGGGCGCATCAGGGACATGCAACCGCTTGGCAATCCAAGGCCGACATTGGGCGGGTGACAATGCCCGCACCAACTGCCATGAAACGGGAAAGCGAAGGAGGCGGATGTGGGCCTGGCAGGGCAGATTCTGATGGAATTGGCACGCCGGGGGGAGGCTGCGGTGCTGGTTGCCCCGGAACTGCGGCTGAGCGGGATGGCCTTGGCAGAGGTGGCGCGGAATATGGCGCTGCATCTTTGGCGGCGGGGGATCGGGCGGGGGTCGCGGGTGGCGCTGCGGTCGGATGATCTGGTGGTGAGCCTGGCGTCGATGCTTGCGGTGGGTTTGCTGGGTGGGCGCTGGGATATGGCGGGGGCGAAAGGGGTGGACCTTTTGTTGGATACCGCCCCGGACGGCACGCTGTTGCCAGGTGCGGTCTTGGTCGATGAGGCTTGGGCGGTGCAGCCGATGGCCGAGGTCGAGGGGATGTTTCCGGGCGTCGCGGCGGGCGAAGTTTGGCTGAGATTGGGCGGGCGGGGGTTTGCGGATGCGGACCTGTTGGCGCGATTTCGGGCGGAGGCCGGGGTGTTTGACCGGCCGGGGGCGGCGGTTGTGGGGCTGGGAGGGCCGCAGGAGCCGGAGCAACTGATGCTGGCCTTGGCTGTGCTGTATCATGGCGGGGTGCTGGTCGAGAGTGCGGAGCCTGGGGTGTGGCGGGCGGAAGGCGTGGTGCTGGTGGCGGGGCGGTCCGGGGCGGTAGCGGAGTGTCTGGCGGGTTGGGCCGGGGGCCGGTTTCGGGAGCTGCGGCTTTGGGGGAAGGCTGGGGATCTGCCGCTTGAGGTGTTCGAGCGGGTGAGCGACGGGGCGGATCTTGAGGGGGATCGGGGGGCGGAAGCGGCTTTGTTTGATCTTCTGGACCAGTTGTTCCGCGAGATCGACGGTGTGGCGGATGCCATGACTTTCATGGCACCGAAAGCGGGCAAGCCCGACCGGCTGACTGCGTTTCTGACGTTGGCACTGGGGGCGGACTTGCCGCAGGTGACAAGCGAGGCGAAGATCGCGGCCTTGCGGCTGGGTGGGCGCGCGGCGGTGCCGGGGCGGTTTTTGCTGGGGGATGCCCTGCCTCGACTTGCCGATGGCTTGCCCGACCGCGAGGCTTGCCGGGACCGGGTGCTTGCGGCGCGGCGGCGGCGACGGCGGAAGGGGCTTGATGCGGGTGCAGCGGCCAGGAAAGACTGAACTTGCGGCGGGAAGAGTGGCGTTTTTGCATCACCGCCAAGAAATTTTGAATTCCGGTCTTCCGATTTGAACGGACTGCGTCTAGTGTTTGGGAAAATTCGTGGAGGACGGTCATGTCGAAACGGAATCACGCGGAACTTGCGATCAAGGGCGGGGCGGCGGTCATCGTTGCCATGGCCGGGGCGGCAAAGGCTCAGGACTTCGACGGCCTTTACGGCGGCTTGAGCTATACCAATGGCTCGGGCGATATCCATGACAACAACGACACCTATTCCTTCGACGGGAATGCAGGTGGCGGTTTCATCGGCTACAACCATGTCATGGGCGATTGGCTGTTCGGGGCCGAACTAGCCTTCTCGAACGGCGATTACGAAAGCTTTGACGGCAACAATCCGCAAATGGATGCCGAGAACGTCCGCGACCTCAAGCTGCGCGCGGGCCGGGTGTTCGGCAAGACGCTGGTCTATGGTGTCGTTGGTCGGTCGACGATGGACATCGACATATTTGGCGCTTTAAACACAGTAGACGACGGCGATGCCAGCGCCACGGCCATCGGTCTTGGGTTTGAAACCTCGCTGGGCAACAAGGGCTTTGTCGGCGGCGAATATCTGACTCGGGATCTGGATCTGAGTTCTCGCCCGGCCTTCTATTTCGATGACGCAACGCTGAACACCTTTTCGCTGCGCGTCGGTCTGCGGTTCTGATCAGGGCTTTCCGCAAGGAATATGGGCCGCCTTCGGGCGGCCTTTTGTTTTGCACTTAGGCCCGATCAAGGCCGATCTCGCGGCGCAGGGCCTTGATGTCGGCCTTGACGGTTTGGGTCAACGGGATCATTGGCACCCGCGCGACCAGAGTGACCTGCAACCCGGGAAAGCGGTGGGAGGCATCCAGCGCGCGCTGCACCTCGGCGGCTGACAGCGCGTGGTCGGCCCGGTAGGCCAGTGCCAACCGTTCCAGCCCATCGCTGCCGGTGTCGACCAGCGGCACCAGATCAGCGCCCGGAAAAGCGCGGGCAAGATGCTCGCCGATCATTTCCAGCGAGAATTTGTTGCCCGAGATGTTCAGGATGTTCTTGGTGCGCCCGATCAGGAAGAAGTCATCCCCCTCCCGCCGCATCACATCGCCGGGGATGAAGAAGCCGTGGTGAAAGCCGGTCTTGGCGTCATGGGGATCGGTCAGATAACTGCGCGCCCCGGTTGACCCATGCGAGCGGAAGCCGACGATGCCTTCGGTCGCACCGGGGATCGGGTTCAGGTCTTCGTCGAAGAAGGCGGCCTCGATGCGGGGGTTGGACAGGCGGCCAAGATAGCCTTCGGCCCGTGGGGTGTCAGGTGACCAGCATTCCATCAGGCAGGTGCCGATTTCGGCAGCACCATAGGCGCGGTACAAGCGTGCAGAGCAAATGCGGGCGAAGTCGCGCAGGAGCATTTCGCTGACCAAGGCGCCGCCGAAGCGGATGTCACGCACCCCGGCAAGGAACTGGGCAGCTTCGGGAATGGCCAGCATGCGGCTGACCATCACCGGGGTCAGGGCGAGGGTATCGACGTTGTAAAGGTCGAGCGTGGGCAGGATCTGGCTGGCCTCGGTGCCCAAAGAGACCACCGAGCTTCCGGCCAACAGGAAGGCGAAGTTGGTGGTGAAGGCCCAGCCGGTGCCGGGGGCAAGGCTGGTAAGGCCCCGGCGGCCGGAAAGCCCCGCATCAAGGGAGTGCCAGTTGTCGGACATGGCTTCCAGCCGGTTCGCTTCGGAACTGAGGGTGAATTTCGCTACGCCGGTCGTTCCCGAGGACGGAAAGGCGAACCGGACTCCGGCGCCCTGATGGGCAGTGAAATCCGGCAAGGTGAGTTTGGCGGGGCTGCGGAACCATGCGGGATCAATCGTGATGGTCCGACCGGCTGGGCCCTCGACCCCGGCCTCTGTCAGGATCAGCCAGTCGAAGGCAAGTCCGGCTTCTGTGAGTGGCTGCGGGCTGTTGCCGGAAAAGACCACGGTCCAGCCGCGATAGCTGGCCAAAAGCGCAAGGGGGATGATGAATTCGGCCCTTGGGCTGGCGACGGCAACTGTCTGGCCGGGGCGGATGCCTTGCGCGGTCAGCCGGTCATCCAGCACTTGGACCATGGCAAGGATGTCGTGGAAGGTCAGCTG
Source organism: Paracoccaceae bacterium (assembly GCA_947504705.1). GTDB lineage: Bacteria > Pseudomonadota > Alphaproteobacteria > Rhodobacterales > Rhodobacteraceae > Tabrizicola. The sequence continues at coordinate 35,146 of CANNIA010000022.1, read as the reverse complement.
GCTGGTCGTTGTGATCAGCGCGATCTTCTGCGGCAGGCGGGCGGCAACCTTGGCGAATTCCGAGACAAGCGACATTGAGGGAACCTTCGTATTTTGCGGCCAAGTCGATGGCAGGATGGCCGCCGCGTCAAGGGGCAGAAGTGGGGGCCTTGCCCGGAAAAGGCGAGCCGACTAGTCTGGCCGCCGGGATGGGTAGAGCGATGCAGGGTCAGGGGATTTCGTTCGAGGTCGAAGCGGCCTGCAGCCGCTATCGCGACCGGGTTGCGACCTGGCAGGCCGACGGCGCGCCGGTCAGTTTCGCGAGCTATTTCGCGACGATCATCGCTTTTGCCGAACGGTTGCAGGCGGCGCGGGTCGGCTCTGGCAGCGCGGTGTCGGTCGCGTTTCAGGACGGGATCGCCGGGCGGATGCTGGTCTTGGCGCTGCTGCGGCTGGGGGCGACGGTGTTGCCGAACCTTGCGGCGCATCCGGATATTCCTTGCGACCTACGGCTGGTGCAGCGGCCTGATCCTGCTGGTCGGGGGGCGGAGCTTGTTGTGACGCCCGACTGGATCTGCAGCCCCACGCGCCTAGTGCCGGTGGCCGGTGGCGGGCGGATGGTGAAGTCAACCTCGGGGACGACGGGGGTGCCGAAGCTGCGGGTGGTGGATGAAATTGGTCTGGCAACCCGGTTGAAACGCAGCGCCAAACTGCGTGGCCGGGCGGGTGGGGCGGTGTTCATCGGCTATAATCCGGCCTCGTCACCGGGGTTCAGCACGGGAATGCGGGCGCTGTTGGCCGGAGCGGCGCAGGCGAACCAGCCCGCAACGGCACGGGAATGGCTGGCGGCGATGATCCGGCATCAGGCGATGCTGGCCTGCCTGCCGCCCGGAAGTTTCGAGCAGCTGCTGGCAGTGGCCGAGGCGGAGGGGACCGAAGGGCTGCGGCTGGAGGAGATCAGGGTGGGCGGGGGCGCGCTGTCGCCCGGCGATGCCCAGCGGGGCGAGGCGTTGTTCGGCTGCCCGGTCGTGAACACCTATGGCAGCAACGAGACGGGGTCGATTGCGCATCACCGCCCTGCCCTGTCGGATGGCATGCTGGGGATCGTGGGGCGGGTCTATCCGGACATGACGCTGAGGTTTGTTGATGACAGTGGGATTGAGACCAACCCAGAGACCGGCGGGGCGCTGTGGATCAAGCTGCCGCCGGACCTTTGGGTGCGCGACTATCCTTCGGGCCAGCCGCTTTGCGATGTCGATGGCTGGCAGGCGACGGGCGATCTGGCGCGGCTTTTGCCGGATGGAAGGTTGCAGCTTTTGGGCCGGGTCTCGGACGCGTTGAACATTGGCGGCGACAAGATTGCCCCGGTTCTGCTGGAAGTGCTGACGGCAGGATTTCCGGGGCTGGACCAGATTGCGGTCTTCCGCGCACCGTCGGAAAGCGGTACCGATCAGGTGGGATTGGCCGTGGTGGCGGGGGATGGGTTTGATGCGGTGGAGTTCCTTGCCCATATGGCCGCAAAGCTGGGCCCGCGCTATCCACTTGCCCTACGCCGGCTTGACCGGCTGCCAATGACTGAGGCAGGAAAGATCGACCGCGCGGCCTTGACCCGTGCCCACCAAGACGAAACCCGAAACCAGAAAGAGACGTCCAGATGAAAGCCATTTCCCTTGCCGTTGCCCTTTCCTTTACGGCCGGGCTTGCCGCCCAGGCGGATACAATGTCGATCAAGGTCGGATATGCGCCCGGCGGCAGTTTTGATCTGGTTTCGCGCATCGTGGGCGACCATATCGGGGCCTTTCTGACTGGCACTCCCGACGTGATCGTCGAGAATGTGCCGGGGGCGGGAAGCCTGAAGCTGGGAAAACTGGTCATGGCCGACACTGCAACCGATGGCATGGTTCTGGCTTCGATCAGCCCGGCTTTGGCGCAAATTCCGATCCTTGATCCCGAGAACACCGATTTCGACCCGCTGAAGGTGCATTACATCGCGGCGATGTCGTCGGAATCTTCATACTGCGTCACGCCGAAGTCGACCGGGATCGAGACATTTGACGCCTTTTTGCAAAGCGGGGCCAAGGTGGGGGCGACGGGCAAGTCAAGCTCGACCTATACCTATCCGGCGGCGATCAAGGCGGCGTTTGGGGCCAATATCGAGATCGTTACGGGGTTTGAGGGCAGCGCCGAGATTGATCTTGCGATGGAACGGGGCGATCTGCAGGGACGCTGCGGGATCAGTGCCGCCGATCTGATGGAAAGCGACATGCTGTCGCGGTACAACGTGCTGGGCGAAATCGCTGTCGTCCGGTCCGAAACCGGCGTCGGGGCCGACTTCATTCTGGACAAGTTGAGTGACCCCACCACCAAGGCCGCGCTGGCGCTGGTTTTTTCGGTGACGCGGATCCACCATCCCTTTGTCGTGGCCCCTGCAACCTCGCCGGAGCGGGTGGCGGAACTGCGGGCCGCCTTTGACGCGATGGCGGCGGACCCGGCGTTCCAAGAGGACGCCAAGACCCGTGGCATCCAGCTTGGCTATACTTCTGGCGCCGGTATTGACGCTGTCATTGCCGAGATGCTGGCGACCGACCCCGCGATCAAGGAACTGGCGCGGCAGATGGTTCAGTAAGCCGAGTTCACCAGCATGGATGTCCTGATCGCGGCACTCATCGAGATGGCCGAGCCGTTGCGGCTGGCCATGCTGATCTTGGGCGTGTTGCTGGGGCTTGTGGTCGGGGTCATTCCGGGGATCGGCGGGATTTTTGGCCTGACGATCCTGATCCCGATCACCTATGGGCTGGACCCGATTTCCGCCTTTGCGCTGCTGCTCGGGATGGCCTCGGTCACCACCACCTCGGACACGATCCCGGCGGTGCTGATCGGGGTGCCGGGCACTGTTGGCGCGGCGGCGACTGTCGTCGATGGCCACGAGATGGCCAAGAACGGCGAGGCGGCGCGGGCCTTGGGGGCGGCCTATACCGCCTCGATGATCGGGGGGGTGTTCGGGGCGGTCATGCTGGCGCTGTCGATCCCGGTAATGCGGCCGTTGGTGTTGCTGCTGAACTATGGTGATCTGTTCGCGATCACGGTCTTCGGGCTGACGCTGGTGGCGCTGTTGTCGGGGTCGAACTGGATCAAGGGGCTGCTGGCCGCGCATCTGGGCGCGCTGGTCGCCTATGTCGGGCTTGACCCTTACGAAGGCGTCGAGCGCTGGACCTTCGGGCAGGTTTACCTGTGGGACGGGGTGCCGGTTGCGGTGGTCTTTCTTGGCCTGTTCGCGATCCCGGAACTGGCGGGGGTACTGGCACGGGGGCAGATCCAGACCACAATGTTGGCACCCGAGCCGGGAGGGTTGCTGCGCGGCATCCGCGATGCGCTGCGGCATTGGCGGTTGATCTTGCGGTCGGGGTCGATCGGCGCATTTCTGGGGGCGGTGCCGGGGGTTGGGGTCGTGGTCATCGAATGGGTGGCTTACGGCGATGCGGCCCGCGCAAAGACCGATGCGGCGAAGGGTGAGCCTGCCTATGGCAAGGGCAACATTCGCGGCGTTATCGCACCCGAAAGCGCCAACAATGCCAAGGAGGGTGGCTCGCTTTTGCCGACCTTGGCGTTCGGGATACCGGGGTCGGCGTCGATGGCGATCCTTTTGGGGGCATTCGCGGTGCATGGTGTGGTGCCGGGGCCGAAGATGCTGGAGGAGAACGCGACCCTTCTGGTCACGATGATCCTGACGGTGGCCGTGGCCAATGTGCTGGGGGCGGTGATTTGTCTGGGGTTGACGCCGTGGCTCGCGCGGTTGGCGCGGGTGCCGGCGACAAGTCTGGTGCCCTTGGCGCTGGTTTTCGTGGGGATCGGGGCGTTTTACGCGGCCAAGGACTGGCGCGACCTGTTGCTGCTGGTGGTTTTTGGGCTATTGGGTCTGGTGCTGCGCCGCCTTGGCTGGTCGCGGCCCGCCTTTGCGCTGGGGTTTGTGCTGGCCCCGAACCTGGAGCGGTTCTTCTTTCTGTCCTGGCAGATTTCCGGCTGGTCCTGGCTGACGCAGCCGGTGGTGCTGATCTTTCTGGCCATCGCGGCAACCACGATCCTGCGCAGCCTTGGCAGCTGGCGCAGGGGGCGTGGGGAACGGACCAAGGACGCGCCAACGCGGTTGGACCTGAGCTTTACGCTTGCCGTGCTGGCGGTGGTGCTGGTGGCGGGGGTCAGTCTGCTGCGGATGCCCGAGGCTGCGGCGATCTTTCCGGCGATTGTGGTTGGGTCGGCCTTGGTCTTCATCCTGCTCTTGATCTGGCAGACGGGGTTGCCGCAGGCGGTTGGGGATCGGCAGGGGCTGGTGGCGGACCTTGGCTTTATCCTGATCCCCGGCGGGTTGGGGCTGGCGATCCTGGCGCTGGGGCATCTGGCGGGGCCGCTGGTGTTTCTGATGCTTGCTGCGTGGCGGTTCGGCAGTCCGCGCCCGCTGGTGGCGCTGGTTCAGGCGGTGCTGGCGCTGGCGGTAGTCTATGCGATCTTCGATTTTCTGGTGCCGCAAAGCTGGCCGCAGCCCTGGCTTTGGCCTTTCTGAGCCTTAGGCCAATCTGAATCTTAGCCGGGCGCAAGCAGCCGTTCGCCCAACTCACCCAACGCAAGGGCCGCTGCGCCGTGGGCCCAAAGGAGGTCTCCCCAAGCGTGAATCTCGATGGGTGGGCGGGGGCGGCCGGTGGCGATGACAAGGTTGTCAAGCTCGGCCAGGGTTTCGGCGGCGTAGAGATAGTCGAAGCGCATGCGTTCACCGGAAAGGATGATCAGCGAGGGGTCAAAGAGGTTGATAACGGTGGAAAGGCCGACCGAAAGATAGCGCCCTGCCCGGCGGAAAATCGTGCGCGCGGTGGCGTTCCCGGCCTTGGCGTGGTCGTAAAGGCTTTCCAGAAGGACCGAGATCGGCTGCACCTCGCGATGTGCCCAATTGAGCGCGGTCGAGGCTTCGCGGGCCAGGGCGTAGTCGGCGACGTAAGCCTCAAGGCAGCCGCGCTGGCCGCAGCGGCAAAGGGCGCCGTCGAGTTGGACCTTGATATGGCCCAGTTCCATCCCCACCCGTTGCGAACCGCGATAGAGGCGGTGGTTCATCACGAACCCCATGCCGACGCCATGTTCGATGGTCAGAACGGCGAAATCGGAAAGCTCTCGCCCCGCGCCGAACCAAAGCTCGGCCAAGGCGACAAGGTTGGCGTCGTTGTCGATGCTGACGGGCAGGCCAAGGCGCGACTTGGCAAGGGCCGCTAGGGGCACGTTGCGATCGGCCAGAACCGAGGACCACAGGACCTGCCCTTCCAGGCAATCGACAAAGCCGGGGACGCCAAGGCCGATGGCGGACAAGTCCTCACGCCGGACATTCGCCTTGGCGCAGATCCGGTCAAGCAGGGTTTCGATGGCATCCAGTATCTCGGCCGCAGACATCGGTCCGGGAATGCGGGGAATCACGTCATCGGCGATCAGCCGCCCGGCGAAATCGACGATCACGGCGGTATGTTCGCGGTCGGAAAGCTTCATCCCCGCAACGCGGTGCGCCCCGGCCCGGACACCCAGCGCCACAGCGGGGCGGCCCCGACCGGCGTCTTCGTCGCGCGCGGCTGAGACTTCCTCGATCAGGCCGACCTCGATCAGTTCGGCGGCGATGGTGGTGACCGAGGCGGGGCTGACGCCAAGATCCTTGGCTAGTTGGACCCGCGGGATCTGACCCGCGGCGCGGACAAGTTCAAAGACCTGCTGGCGAAGGGGCCGCTGCGATTCGGCCAAAGGCGAGATCAGAGGGCCGACGCCACGACGCGCTGCATCGGAGGCCTTTTCGGCCCCACCCTCGCCCATATGTTCGTCCGCCCGCGGGGGCATTGAACCATCCTCCAACGTTAAAGCCCGGCCCAGAAACGGTTTTTACGCGGGTTTCGGGGCCTGATGGCAGGGTCATTCAGTCCCCACCGCAGCGCGCAGTCTTTGCAGATCTATTTATTTTATCAACTGAATTTTTACGAGGCGGTCAGAATCCGTTCCCAGCCCGCCCTGCCAATGCAGCCACCCGATGCCCCTGAACCTGGACGCAAATCGACATCCGAAGCGGGAAGCGCAGGCCATGAAGCCGCCTCTTGCGGTCGGCGTGGGAGATTCAGCTAAATCTGACCCTGAAAGTCGCGGGTTGTGGAGTGGTTCGGCGCGGGTTGGCGCTGCATTTTTTGGCCGGAAACCCCTTCGGCCATCCGAAGGTTGCCTTTTTATTTTGACAACTGAATTTATTGACGGCAATCTTCCCGACGTTCCGGCGAATCTGCCGGGCCGGCCCTCTGCAGGCCGAAATCCTAGGGAGGATAACTATGCGTACCGCAATTCTCGTCGCCGTGCTGGCGGTGACTGGCTTCTCGTCGGCCGCTCTGGCCGAGGGCAAGAAGATCGGCGTTTCTTGGGCTCAGTTCCAGGAAGAGCGCTGGAAGATCGACGAAGCTGCCATGAAGGCTGCTATCGAAGCCGCTGGCAACGAATACGTCTCGGCTGACGCTCAGGCATCGGCCGAAAAGCAGCTGTCGGACATCGACGCGCTGCTGGCTCAGGGTGTTGACGCCCTGATCATCAACGCTTGGGACAAGGACGCAATCGGGCCGGCCATCGAGAAAGCCGCTGCCGAAGGCGTTCCGGTCGTTGGCTATGACCGTCTGATCGAAGATGACCGCACCTTCTATCTTACCTTCGACAACGTCGGCGTCGGCCGCATCATCGCTGAATCGGTGATCGCTGTCGCTCCGAAGGGCAATTATGCGATCATCCTCGGCGACCCGGGCGACCCGAACACCGGCTTCCTGCGTCAGGGCATGGAAGAAGTGATCGGCGCTTCGGTTGCTTCGGGCGACATTGTCATCGTTGGCGAAGCCAACTCGGACGGCTGGAAGCCGGAAAATGCTCAGAAGAACATGGAGCAGATCCTGACCGCCAACAACAACGCCGTTGACGCTGTCCTGTCGGAAAACGACGGCATGGCTGGTGGCGCTGCTGCTGCCCTTGCAGCTCAGGGCCTGAACGTGCCACTGGGTGGCCAGGACGGCGACATGGCCGCAATCAACCGCGTTGCCCGTGGCACGCAGACGGTTTCGGTCTGGAAGAACGCGCGTGACCTTGGTGCCAAGGCTGGTGAAATCGCGTCGGCTCTGGCTGACGGGGCGGCACTGGACGCAATCGAAGGCGCGACCAAGTTCTCGGGCGGCGAAAAGGGCGTTGAAATGAACGCGATCCTGCTGAACCCGACCCCGATCACCAAGGACACGCTGAACCTGGCGATCGACGCTGGCCACATCACCAAAGAAGCTGCTTGCGAGGGCGCCATGGAAGGCGTCGCTGCTTGCCAGTGATCTAGGCTGATTTTCCGGCGCCATCCCAAGGGTGGCGCCGGTTTTCCACCTTTCATGCGCGTGGCCTTGCGCCCCCGGCTGTCGGGGCCCCTTCCTTGCGCGATGCGGCGCGGGGTCAGGTTGGGCCACACCCCTCTCACAGGCTGGACGTGGACATGACCGACACATCAAATCCCCCTTCACCGCAAGGCAACCCGATCGGCCGCTTTGTGCGAGCGACCGAGATCGATCAGGGCCTTCTGGGTCGTATCGGGGCGCTTTTGCTGATCTGGCTGGGCTTTCACCTTTATGGCGCGATCTTTCTGGATCAGGGCCTGTTTCTGACGCCACGGAACCTTTGGAACCTGTCGGTGCAGACGGCCTATATTGGGATCATGGCCACAGGGATGGTGCTGATCATCATCATGCGCGAGATCGACCTTTCCATCGGGTCGATCATGGGGTTTGTCGGCGTCGTCATGGGGCTGATGCAGGTCGACTGGCTGGTGCCGATCTTGGGGCTTGGCCATCCGCTGATCTGGATCATCACCGTGGTCGCAGGCCTTCTGATGGGCGCGCTGATCGGGGCGTTCCAGGGTGTGCTGATCGCCTATCTTGCGATCCCGTCCTTTATCGTCACCCTTGGCGGCCTGCTCGTCTGGCGTGGTGCTGCTTTCGTGTCCAGCGGCAGCACCATTGCGCCCTTGGATGATACCTTCGTGCTTTTTGGCGGTGCCGGTCCCTTTGCGGCCATGGGCACCACCGGAAGCTGGATCATCGCAGTCCTTGCCTGCGCCGCAGTGATCTGGATCACGCTGGTCGGCCGGAACGCCCGGAGCAAGCACGGGTTTGCCCCGCGCCCGGTCTGGGCCGAAAGCTTTGTCGCCGGATTTGCCTGCCTGGTGATCCTGGGCGCGGCTGCGGTGGTCAATGCCTATAACTGGGCCCCCGGCAACCTGAAGATCTACTTTGAAAAGCTGGGGGAGCCGGTGCCTGAAGGGGCCGAGTTCGGGCATGGCTTTGCCTATCCCCTGCTGATCATGGTGGTCATCGTGGTCGCCATGACGGTCCTGATGAACCGCACCCGCTTTGGCCGCTATGTCTTTGCCATCGGAGGCAACCCCGAAGCGGCGGCCCTGTCGGGCATCAACACCCAGGCGATGAAGGTCAAGGTCTTCGCGCTGATGGGGGCGCTGGCCGGACTTGCGGCCATCGTCGGCTCGGCGCGGCAGAATTCGGCCACCAACGCGATGGGGGTCTTTGACGAACTTTACGTCATCGCAGCGGCTGTCATCGGCGGCACTTCGCTGGCGGGTGGCGTCGGCACGATCTATGGCGCGATCATCGGTGCGCTGGTGCTTTCGTCGCTGCAGACCGGCATGGTTCTGATCGGCTTCGGCGACGGCTCGTACCAGCGCATGGTCACCGGTGTCGCGCTGGTCCTCGCCGTCTACCTCGACATCGTTTACCGCAAACGCATCAAGTAAGGGGCTGAAATCATGGTAGACAGAACCGGAACCCCGCTTGTCGAACTGCGCGACATCTCGATCGCCTTCGGCGGCATCAAGGCCGTGGATCATGTTACGGTAGACCTTTACCCCGGCGAAGTCGTGGGCCTTCTGGGCCACAACGGGGCGGGAAAATCGACGCTGATCAAGTGCCTGTCGGGCGCTTATCAAAAGGATAGCGGCCAGATCCTGATCAACGGGCAAGAGGTCGAGATCAAAGACCCCCGCGATGCCAGGTCGCAGAACATCGAGACGATCTATCAGACGCTGGCGCTGGCCGACAACGTCGATGCCGCCTCGAACCTGTTCCTTGGCCGCGAGCTGGTGAACAAGTGGGGCTTTCTGGACGACAGCAGGATGGAGGCCGAAACCCGCAAGATCATGGGGCGGCTGAACCCGAACTTCAAGAAGTTCAACGTGCCGGTCAGTGCCTTGTCGGGCGGTCAGCGTCAGTCGGTTGCCATCGCGCGCGCCGTCTATTTCAACGCCAAGATCCTGATCATGGATGAACCGACCGCCGCTTTGGGTCCGCATGAAACCCAGATGGTGGCCGAGCTGATCCAGGAGTTGAAAGCCCAAGGGTTGGGCATTTTCCTTATCGAACATGACATCCACAACGTTATGAAGCTGTGCGACCGGGCAAGCGTGATGAAGAACGGCCAGCTTGTCGGCACGGTGGACGTCAAGGAAGTGACCGACGACGACATCCTGGGCATGATCATCCTTGGCAAGAAGCCGGCGCATCTGGCGGCCTGAGATGTATATCGGGCTTGATCTCGGCACCTCTGGCCTCAAAGGGGTGCTGATCAATGAAGACCAGAAGGTCCTTGCCGAGGCCACCGCGCCGCTTACCGTTTCGCGCCCCGAGGAGGGGTGGAGCGAGCAGGCCCCTTCCGACTGGATCTCGGCGGCTGAGACGGTCTTTGACCGGCTTTCCGCCAAGGGGCTGGGGGCGGTCAGGGGCATCGGGCTTTCGGGCCACATGCATGGGGCAACCCTGCTGGACGCACGGGATGAGGTGCTGCGCCCTTGCATCCTGTGGAATGATACCAGGTCGCATCTTGAGGCGGGTGAACTGGACAGCGACCCCGACTTTCGGCGGCTGACCGGCAATATCGTCTTTCCGGGCTTTACCGCGCCCAAGCTACTTTGGGTCGCGCGGCACGAACCCAGGATCCGCGCGCGGGTGGCCAAGGTGTTGTTGCCGAAGGACTACCTGCGGCTTTGGCTGACCGGTGAGCATGTCGGCGAGATGTCGGATGCGGCTGGCACCAGTTGGCTGGACACCGGGCGGCGCGAATGGTCGGATCAGCTCTTGGCCAAGACCGGGCTGGACCTTAGCCATATGCCGCGTCTGGTCGAAGGCTCGGAAGTTTCGGGCCGGTTGCGTGATGCGCTGACTGCGCGCTGGGGCCTGCCGAAAGGCGTGGTCGTTGCTGGCGGCGGTGGCGACAATGCGGCGGCGGGCGTCGGTGTGGGTGTCGTGCGGTCCGGAGAAGCGTTTGTTTCGCTTGGCACCAGTGGCGTGCTGTTCGCCGCCAATGATGGCTATCAGCCCGATCCGGCGACGGCGGTGCATACCTTCTGCCATGCCCTGCCGAACACCTGGCACCAGATGGGGGTGATCCTTGCTGCTACAGATGCCCTGAACTGGTACGCTCGGCTGGTGGGGTGCGATGCCGCGCAGTTGACGGGCGAGTTGGGTCCGCTGCAGGCACCCGGCAAGGCGCTGTTCCTGCCCTATCTGGGCGGTGAGCGGACACCTTTGAACTCGGCCTCCGTTCGCGGGGCCTTTACCGGGTTGGAGCATGCCACCGACCGGCAGGCCGGGACGCGGGCCGTCTTGGAGGGCGTGACCTATGCCATCCGCGACTGCCGCGACGCCTTGGCCGCGACCGGGACAAGGCTGGATCACCTGCTGGCGGTGGGCGGGGGTTCGCGCTCGGACTACTGGCTGAAGCTGATTGCCACGACGCTGGATTGCCCGGTCGCCCTGCCCGTCGCGGGCGATTTCGGCGGGGCTTTCGGGGCCGCGCGGCTGGCGATCATGGCCGCGACCGGCGCCGGGGCCGAGATCGCGACGCTGCCCAAGATTGCCCGGGTCATCGAACCCGATGCCACGCTTAAAGACGCCATGGATGCAGGAGCCGCCCGGTTCCGCGCCGCCCAAACCGCCATCAAGGACTTGCCATGAGTGACTTCTTCAAGGGTATCGCCCAGATCCGCTATGAAGGCCCAACGTCGTCGAACGAATTCGCCTTCCGCCACTACAACCCCGATGAAGTGGTGCTGGGCAAGCGGATGGAAGATCATCTGCGCTTTGCCGTCGCCTATTGGCACAGCTTTGCCTGGCCGGGTGGCGACCCCTTTGGCGGCCAGACTTTTGAGCGGCCGTGGTTCGGGGATGGGATGGCGAAAGCGAAGCTCAAGGCCGATGTTGCATTCGAGATGTTCGATATTCTGGGCGTGCCCTACTATTGCTTCCACGATGCCGATGCGCGGCCCGAAGGGGCGACCTTTGCCGAGTCCTTGAAGAACCTGAACGAGATTGCAGATTACCTTGAAGGCAAGCAGGCCAAGCACAAGGCCAAGCTGCTGTGGGGCACGGCGAACCTGTTCAGCCACCGGCGCTGGATGTCGGGCGCGGCCACGAACCCCGACCCGGATGTCTATGCCTATGCTGCGGCAACCGTGAAGGCGAACATGGATGTTACGCACCGCTTGGGCGGGCAGAACTATGTGCTTTGGGGCGGGCGTGAGGGCTATGAGACGCTGCTGAATACCGACCTTGTGGCCGAACGCGCCCATGCCGGGCGGTTCCTGCAGCAGGTTGTCGAGTACAAGCACAAGATCGGCTTCAAGGGCGCGATCCTGATCGAGCCGAAGCCGCAGGAGCCGTCAAAGCACCAGTACGATTACGACGTGGCCACGGTTTACGGCTTCCTGAAGGATTTCGGTCTAGAAAAGGAAGTGCAAACCAATATCGAACAGGGCCATGCGATCCTTGCCGGGCATTCGTTCGAGCATGAAATTGCCCTTGCGGCGGCGCTTGGGATATTCGGGTCGATCGACATGAACCGGAACGATTACCAGTCCGGCTGGGACACCGACCAATTCCCGAACAATCATGCGGAAAAGGCCGTGGCCTTCTACGAAATCCTGCGCGCGGGCGGCTATACCACCGGCGGCACCAATTTTGACGCCAAGATCCGCCGCCAGTCGCTTGATCCGGAAGACCTGATCCTGGCCCATGTCGGCGGCATGGACACCTGCGCCCGTGCGCTGAAGGCTGCCGCCGCGCTGATCGAGGCGGGTGAGCTTGAGGCCCATCGCAATGCCCGTTATGCTGGCTGGGAAACCCCGGCTGCCAAGGCGATGCTGACGGGGGGCCTTGAGGCTGCCGCCGCGCGCGTCACTGCCGAAGGCCTTGAACCCGCCCCGAAATCGGGGCGACAGGAACGATTGGAGAACCTGTGGAACCGTTTCATCTGAACCGCCGCAGCCTGCTTTTGGCAGGCGTCGCTTTCGCCTTGCCGGTCCCTGCCTTTGCTGCCGACCGGCCCGCACCGGAAGAGGTGGTGCTGACCTGGTACCGGCTGATCCTGGAATTGATCCGCCATACAGCGACCTATTCGCCCCCTGTCGCCAGCCGCGCCTTTGCCTATCTTGGCGTGGCGCTTTGGGAAGCGGTAGCACAATCGCGCGGGCTGACCAGCCTATCGGGTCAAGTGAACGGGCTGACCTCCCTGCCCGTTGCCCCGGGCACGATGGACGAAGCCGTGCTGGTTCATGCCACGCTTGCGGCGGGAACGGCGGCGCTCTTTGGCAACACCGGTCCGACGGGCCAGCGCGCAATGACCGCGATGACCGAAAAGATGGGCACCAGGGTGACCGACGGGGTCGACCCCGCCCTTGCCGCGACTTCAATCGACCATGGAGCCGCGATTGTGGCGCATATCCTGGCCTGGGCCGAAACCGACGGTGGGGCAAAGGTCGAAAACCTTGGCTTCCCAATGGAGTACACCCTTGGTGGCACACCTGCTTCCTGGGTGCCGACCAACACGGCAGATCTGCAGCAAGCCCCGCTTTTGCCAGACTGGGGCAATAACCGGCCCTTTACCCTGACCGGTGATCTGCCCTGCGGGCTGGAGCCACACCCCGAATATTCCGAAGACCCGACCAGCGCTTTCTACGCCGAGGCGATGGAGGTCTATGAGACGACCAAGGCCCTGACCGACGAACAGAAGATCATAGCCCGCTTCTGGTCGGATGACCCAATGCTGTCGCCCACCCCGCCCGGCCACTGGGCCTCGATCGTGATCGAGATTGCAGCGCGCGACGCCCTGCCTTTGGACCGGCTGGCCGATGCGCTTGTGCGGCTTGGCATGGCGGTAGCGGATGCTTTCATTGTCTGCTGGCGGGTGAAATACGAATACGATCTTCTGCGCCCGGTGACTTATATCCGCCGGTTGATCGACCCGAAATGGGAGACCCTGCTGATCACCCCGCCCTTCCCGGAATATCCATCCGGCCATTCAAGCCAGTCCGGCGCGGCCTATGCCGCCCTCGAGGCGGTATTCGGCCCTGACTTCGCGTTCGACGACGCCACCCATGAGGATGATGGCCTTCCCGTCCGCCACTTCCCATCCTTCAAGGCAGCGGCTGAAGAGGCAGCTATTTCAAGGCTCTATGGTGGAATTCACTTCCGTGCTGCAATTGACAACGGAATCAGGCAGGGTGAATGTGTAGCCGCATTCGTCAATGCAATGAAGACGCTATGAAAAGGCTTTTCGCTCTTCTCCTGGCTGGACCCGCCTTTGCCGACGACCCAATGATCCCGCAGTTTGTCGAGGAAACCGAAAGCTCCGGCCTTGCGCATCAATACACCGGCGAATGGGAATTCATCGTTGGCGGTGGCGCTGCGGTCTTTGACTGTTCCGGCGACGGCTTGCCCGAGGTGTTCATGGCGGGCGGGACTGTGCCCTCGGCGCTGTTCCTGAACAACAGCTCGGAAACGCTGGCTTTCCAGAAGGCGGATGCCTCCGGGCTGGAGATGGATATGGTCACCGGGGCCTATCCCTTGGACATTGACGCCGATGGTGTGACCGACCTTGCCATGCTGCGGGTCGGTCAGGCGCGGTTGATGAAAGGTTTGGGAGACTGCAAGTTCACAGATGCCTCGACCGATTGGGGGTTTGAGGCTCATGACCTGTGGAACACCGCCTTTGCGGCGACCTGGGAGAAGGGAGCCGACTGGCCGACGCTGGCCTTTGGCAGCTATATCGACCGGACGCAGGAAGATTTCCCCTGGGGCAACTGTACCGAAAACTTCCTTTACCGCGGATCTGCGGGCAAGTTCACCGCGCCGCAGGAGCTGAAGCCTTCGTTCTGCACGCTTTCGATGCTGTTCACCGACTGGAACCGGTCGGGCACCCCTGCCCTTCGCGTGTCCAACGACCGGGAGTATTACAAAGGCGGGCAGGAACAGCTTTGGCACATCGACGCCGGGGCAGAGCCGCGCCTCTACACCGAAGCTGAAGGTTGGAAGCGGCTGCGAATCTGGGGCATGGGGATTGCCAGCCGCGATTTGAACGATGACGGCTACCCGGAATACTTCCTGACCTCGATGGCCGACAACAAGCTGCAGTTCCTGGCCACCCCCAACCCGGACGCCAAGCCGCAATATGCCGACGAGGCGTTCAAACGCGGGGTGACGGCGCATCAACCCTATACCGGCGAGGACAAGCGCCCCTCGACCGCCTGGCATGCGCAGTTCGAGGATGTGAACAACGACGGCTGGGCGGACCTCTTCATCGTCAAGGGCAATGTCTGGGCTATGCCGGATTTTGCCCAAGCAGACCCTAACAACCTGTTCCTTGGGCAAGAGGACGGGACCTTTGTCGAAGCTGGCGACAAGGCCGGTGTCGCCTCGATGCTGGAGGGACGCGGCGGGGCATTGGCGGATATGAACGGCGATGGGCTGATCGACATGCTGGTCGTCAACCGCAACGGCCCGGCGCAGGTCTGGCGGAATACCGGGCCTGCGGGGAACTGGGTTGCAATCAAGCCACAGATGGACGGGCCGAACCGCGACGCGGTGAACGGTTGGGCTGAGGTGCGGGTGGGCGACCGGGTGCAACGTCAGGAAGTATTGGTCGGCGGCGGTCAGGCCGGGGGCGTGCTGATGCCGCTGCATTTCGGCCTGGGTGCTGTGGAAAGCGCAGAAGCCCGGGTAATCTGGCCGGATGGGGTGGAGGGCGACTGGGCCCCGGTCACCTCGGGTCAGGTCACCCTGATAGAACGCTAACGGCCAAGGGGACGGAATTCTGAAGACGAATTCCGGTACGGAGCCCGTGCGGGCTCCGTCACGATTTCTGTGCGGAAATCGCGGCCCTCAGGCCAGAATTTCGGCGACAGTGACCACCCGCTTTTCGGCAACCGACTTCACCGCGGCGTCTGCCAGCGCAAGGGCAATCAGCCCATCCTCACCGGTCGGTTCTGCCTTGCCCTTGCCCGCCAACGCGGCGATGAACGTGGCGATTTCGGCGGCGTAGGCCTCGGTATAGCGGGTCATGAAGAAATCATGCAGCGGCGGGCGGGTGTAGCCTGCAGCATTCGCCACTTCGATCGACACCGGGCGCTGGTTTTCCGCCGACACCATGCCCTTTGACCCATGCACTTCGATCCGCTGGTCATAGCCATAGGTCGCCCGGCGCGAGTTCGAGATCATCGCCTGCTTGCCGCTGGCCGTCTTCAGCATGACCTGAACCGAGTCGAAATCCCCGGCCTTGCCGATTTCCGGGTCGACCAGCACAGCGGCAGTGGCGACGACTTCGGTGATTTCTTCGCCCAAAAGGAAACGGGCCATGTCGAAGTCATGGATCGTCATGTCACGGAAAATCCCGCCCGAGCGTTTGATGTAATCGACCGGAGGCGCACCGGGATCGCGCGAGGTGATCACCACCATCTCGACCGCGCCAATCGCGCCCGCGTCGATCTGGGCGCGGACCGCGCGGAAATGCGGGTCAAAGCGACGGTTAAAGCCGACCATCAGCGTGCCCTTGTGCTTGCGGACCACCTCAAGACAGGTCTTGACGCGCGAGAGCGACAGGTCGATCGGCTTTTCGCAGAAGACCGCCTTGCCGGCCTTGACGAAGCGTTCGATCAGGTCGGCGTGGGTGTCGGTCGGTGTGCAGATCACGACGGCGTCAATGTCCTTGGCGGCGAGGATTGCGTCAATGGTGCGGACATCGCAGCCATACTGATCGGCAATCGCCTGCGCGGCCGCAGGCATCGCGTCCGCCACTGCCACCAGCTTGGCCGAAGCGTCACCCGTCACCGCCTTGGCATGCACCTTGCCGATGCGCCCTGCGCCCAGAAGTCCGAAGCGAACCGTCATCTTTGCCCCCATGCGGCCGATGCCGCTTTACATGATGGAATATTTGTTCCATCGGTAACGCAAGGGCCCGTCGGGCTCAAGAGGGATTTTCGTGATGGGACAGCCTGCCCCACCAAGCACTGTTGAAGACTTCCGCAGCCGCCTTTCCGGTCTCGGCAACCTGCCAAAGCGTTTGCGGCAATGCGCCGATCATTTGGCGGGCAATCTGGACCGGATCGCGGTGTCCACGGTGGCCGAGCTTGCGGCCGGGGCAGACGTGCCGCCCTCGGCCCTGATGCGGTTTTGTCAGATCCTGGGGTTTCAGGGCTTTTCGGATATGCAGCGGTTGTTTCGTGATGCTGTGGCCGGGGGTCTGCCAGACTATGCGACGCGTTTGAAGAACCTGAAGGCAGGTGGCGAAGATCGTCCCGGCGCGCTGGTTGCCGAATTCATAGAATCTGGGCGGCAATCGCTGGAAAATCTTGCGAAAACGATGGATGAGGCGGCGCTTTCGCGGGCGGTTTCGGTGTTGTCAAAGGCGGGCACGCTGCATCTGGTAGGATTGCGGCGTGCCTATCCGGTGGCGGCCTATCTGGCCTACGTCTGCGAGAAGCTGGCGATACCGGCGATGCTGCATGAGGCGACGGGTGGATTGGCCCTTTCCCACGCGCTGCGCCCGGGTGACGCCCTTCTGGCAATTTCTTTCGCGCCATATTCGGCCGAGACTTTGACGCTCGTCACCGCCTCAGTCGCGGCGGGTATCCCCGTGGTGGCCCTGACTGACAGCCTGACCAGCCCGCTGGCGAAAGCCGCGACCGAGGTGGTGACCGTTCAGGAAGTGGATTTCGGTGCGTTCCGGGCACTGTCGGCCACGCTTGCCCTGGCATTGGGTCTGGCCGTTTCGGTTGCCGCCGCCCGCGAGACATAGGGGCTTCCCCTTTCGAATAGAATGGAATATTTTTTCCAAATCAGAATCACGCTGGATCAGATCGATGAAAGACCTTGATGTCATCACCATCGGCCGCGCCTCGGTCGACCTTTACGGCGCGCAGGTCGGTGGGCGGCTGGAAGACATGGGCTCGTTCCAGAAATACATCGGCGGCAGCCCGACGAACATCGCCGCAGGCACGGCGCGGCTGGGGATGCGCTCGGCCCTGATCACGCGTGTCGGGGACGAACACATGGGCCGCTTCATCCGCGAGGAACTCGCGCGTGAGGGCGTCGATGTCAGCGGTGTCGTGACCGACCCGGAACGGCTGACGGCGCTGGTGATCCTGGGGATCCGCGACGAAAAGCAGTTCCCGCTGATTTTCTACCGCGAGAACTGCGCCGACATGGCGCTGTGTGAGGCGGATATCGACGAGGCGCTGATTGCCCGCGCAAGGTCAGTGGTGGCCACCGGCACGCATCTGTCGAACCCCCGGACTGAGGCGGCTGTGCTAAAGGCGCTACGGCTGGCACGTCGGCACGGCGCGCGGACGGCCCTGGACATCGATTATCGCCCGAACCTTTGGGGGCTGGCGGGGCATGGGGATGGCGAGAGCCGGTTCATTGAATCGGCACAGGTGACGGCCAAGCTGCAAGGCACTTTGCCGCTGTTCGACCTGATCGTCGGCACCGAAGAAGAATTCCACATTGCGGGCGGGACCACCGACACCATCGCCGCCCTGCGCGCCGTGCGGGCGCTGACCCCTGCGGTGCTGGTCTGCAAGCGCGGTCCGATGGGGGCGGCGGCCTTCAAGGGCGCGATCCCGGACACACTGGATGGGGGCGAAACCGGTCCCGGCTTCCCCATCGAAGTCTTCAACGTGCTTGGCGCGGGCGATGGCTTCATGTCTGGCCTGATCAAGGGCTGGATGGGCGATGAGCCTTGGCCGGTGGCCCTTAAATACGCCAATGCCTGTGGGGCTTTTGCCGTGTCGCGGCATGGTTGCACGCCTGCCTATCCGTCCTGGGAGGAGTTGCAGTTCTTTCTTGGTCGCGGGGTCGTCACCCCTGCGCTTCGCCACGACCCGGCGCTGGAGCAGATTCATTGGTCGACGAACCGCCGTAAGGATTGGCCCGAAGTGCGGGCCTTTGCCTTTGACCACCGCTTGCAGCTTGAGGACGTGCCGGGGGCGACGGTCGAGCGGATCGGCAAGTTCAAAGAGTTGTGTCTGGATGCCATGGAGACGGTCTCGGCGGGCCGTCCGGGCTATGGCATCCTGTGCGACAACCGTCTGGGCAAGTCGGCGCTGCACAAGGCGGCGGGCAAGGGCATCTGGATTGGCCGTCCCGTCGAATGGCCGGGTTCGCGCCCCTTGCGGCTGGAGCCGGAGCTGGGGCCGGATTTCGGTGGCCTGTCGGAATGGCCGCTGGAGCATGTGGTCAAGGTGCTGTGCTTTTGCCACCCCGATGACCCCTCATCCATGGCGGCGGATCAGGAGGAAACCCTGACGCGGCTGTTCCACGCTTGCCGCCGGAACCGGCTGGCGATGCTGCTGGAGATCATCCCGTCCAAGGTCGGGCCGGTCGGCGATGACACCAATGCGCGGCTGATCAACCGGATCTATGATCTGGGCATCTACCCCGACTGGTGGAAGCTGGAACCCCTGCGCACCTCCGAAGGATGGCGCGCGACCTGTGCGGCGATCGAGGCACGTGATCCCCATGTGCAGGGCGTTGTCGTGCTTGGGCTGGGTCAGGCCGAGGATGAATTGGCAGCGGCCTTCCGGCTGGCCGCTGCGGAACCCTTGGTCAAAGGCTTTGCCGTCGGCCGCACCATCTTTGCCGAGGCGGCAAAGGCGTGGATGGCCGGGGGTTCGGACGATCAGGCGGCCATCGCCATGATGGCAGGCAATTTCGCGCGGCTGTGCGCGGTCTGGGATGCGGCACGCGCTTCGGGGGACAAATGATGGGCAAGACGATCAGGCTGACGGCGGCTCAGGCCATGGTGCGCTGGCTGTCAGTGCAGATGACCGACGAAGGTGAGCGTTTCATCGACGGCATCTGGGCGATCTTTGGCCATGGCAATGTGGCGGGTCTGGGTGAGGCTTTGCATGCCCACAAGGGCATGTTCCCGACCTGGCGGGGGCAGAACGAACAGACCATGGCGCATGCGGCGATAGCCTACGCCAAGGCGCATGGGCGACGGCGGGCGATGGCAGTGACGACCTCCATCGGGCCGGGGGCGACGAACCTGGTGACGGCGGCGACGCTGGCGCATGTGAACCGGCTGCCGGTCCTCTTCATCCCCGGCGATGTCTTTGCCAGCCGCGCGCCCGACCCGGTCTTGCAGCAGATCGAGGATTTCGATGATGCCACCGTTTCGGCGAATGATTGCTTCCGCCCGGTTGTCCGGTTTTTCGACCGGATCAGCCGCCCGGAACATATCCTGTCCGCCCTGCCCCGCGCTTTGCGGGTGATGACAGACCCGGCGAATTGCGGGCCGGTCTGTCTGGCGTTCTGTCAGGACACTCAGGCCGAGGCCTATGACTACCCGGTCGAATTCTTCGAACCCCGCATCTGGCACATCCGCCGCCCCGAACCCGACCAGCGCGAGTTGGAGGCGGCTGTCGCCGCGATCCGCGCGTCGAAGTCGCCATTGATCGTGGCAGGCGGAGGGGTGATCTATTCCGGGGCGGAAGCTGCGCTTCTGACCTTTGCCCGCACCCACAACATCCCGTTGGTCGAAAGCCAGGCCGGAAAAGGCGCGGTCGATTGGGAGGAGCCGCTGCACTATGGCTCACCCGGCGTGACCGGCACCGGCTGCGGCAATGCGCTGGCGGCGAAGGCGGACCTTGTGATCGGGGTAGGCACGCGGTTTCAGGATTTCACTACGGGCAGCTGGACTGTCTTCAGCGCGCCGGGGCGGAGGCTTCTGTCGATCAACATCCACGGCTATGACGCCGGAAAGCGGGGGGCACAAGCATTGGTCGGCGATGCGAAGGTTTGTCTGGAGAAGATTACCGCCGCCCTTGGCAGCCACCGCTTTGCCAGCCCGAATGAGGGGGTCCGCAAGGACTGGTTCGCCACGACCGATGCGCTGATGGCGGCGCCCATTGCCAATACCTTGCCGACGGATGCGCAAGTGATCGGCGCGGTCCAGCGTCAGACCGGCAAGCAGTCGGTCGTGATGTCGGCGGCGGGCACGATGCCGGGGGCGCTGCATGTGCTTTGGCGGGCCGCGCAGGGCGGGTATCACATGGAATACGGCTTTTCCTGCATGGGGTATGAGATTGCCGGAGCGATGGGGATCAAGATGGCCCAGCCGGAAAAGGACGTGGTCTGCATGGTGGGCGACGGCTCCTACATGATGGCCAACTCTGAGCTTGCGACGGCGGTGACGATGGGCATTCCCTTTACCTTGGTCCTGACCGACAACCGGGGCTATGGCTGCATCAACCGCCTGCAGATGGCGACGGGCGGTGCGCCCTTCAACAACCTTCTGGACGACAGCTATCATCTGAACCCCTCGAACATCGACTTTGTCGCCCATGCGGGCGCGATGGGGGCGATTGCGAAGAAGGCCGCGTCAATTGCGGAACTTGAGGCAATGATGGCCGAGGCCAAGACCGCCAAGTTGCCGACCGTGATCGTGATCGACACCGACCCCTTGCCGGGAACCGGCGCCGGGGGCACATGGTGGGAAGTGGCTGTGCCGGAAGTGTCCGACCGCAGCGAAGTGAACGAGGCCCGCAAGGGCTATGAAGCCGCGACCAAGGCCCAGTGGCTGGTCAATTGAGAGACAGAAGATGATCCTTTTCGGCACCAACCCCATCGCCTGGGCCAATGACGACGACCGCAGTATCGGCGCGGATATCCCGACCGCCCGCATCCTTGACGAAGCCGGTCGCCAGATCGGGTTCGACGGGATCGAGAACGGCCACCGCTGGCCGGATGAGCCCGAGGCTTTGCGGGCGCTTTTGGCGGCGAACGGTCTGAAGTTCATCTCGGGCTGGTATTCGACGGAGTTGCTGATCCGGTCAGTCCCGGCCGAGATCGCCGCCTGCCAGTCGCATCTGGCCAAGCTGAAACACAACGGCTGCAAGGTGATGATCGTCTGCGAGACCTCGAACGCGATCCATGGCGATGCGGGTCGGGCGGTGAATGACCGGCCCCGGCTGACGGCGGGTGAAATGGTGGCGTTCGGGGCGAAGCTGGAGGCGTTCGCGGCCTATCTGGCGGGCGAAGGCATCACCTTGGTCTATCACCACCACATGGGCACGATCGTTGAGTCTCCTGAAGAGATCGACGCGCTGATGGCCGCGACTGGGCCGCATACGCACCTTCTGTTCGACGCGGGCCACTGCGCCTTTGGCGGTGGCGATCCGGTGGCGGTCTTGACCAAGCACGCTGCGCGGGTTCGGCATTTCCATGCCAAGAACACCCGCCCTGCCGTGACCGCCCGCGTTCGGGCCGAGGGCTGGTCGTTTCTGAAGGGCGTGGTCGAAGGGGCCTTTACAGTGCCCGGCGATCAGGACGGCGGGGTCGATTTCGGACCGCTGCTGAAGATTTTGAAATCGGCGGGCTATGACGGCTGGATCGTGATCGAGGCCGAGCAGAACCCGTCGGTCCGCAATCCATTGCTGTATCAGACGCTGGGACTGGCGACGCTTAAGCGGCTGTCACGAGAAGCGGGTCTGATCTGATGTTCGACTTTACCCATCCGTGGTATCAGCCGCTCTATCGCCGGATCGGTGTCGTTCTGGTCTGCGCGATCTTGTTCGCCATGGATGCCTGGTCGGGCAATCCGTTCTGGATGATCCTGTTCGCGGCGGCGACCGTGTTCACCTTCTGGACGCTGATCCTGACATTCCCGCCCAAACCGAAGGACTAAGCCATGGCTGACCTCTTGCGCAAACCCCTGGGAAATCATGGTCTTGTCCATAACATCACGCCCGAAAGCGCGGGTTGGGGCTATGTGGGGTTTCAGCTTTACCGACTGGCCCCGGGCGAATGCGCCAGTGGCAAGCTTGGCGATCAAGAGGCGATTGTCGTCTATGTCGAGGGCAAGGGTCACCTGACCGGAGCCGGTCAGGATTGGGGCATCCTTGGCGAGCGGATGGATGTCTTCGAACGCACGCCCCCGCATTGCGTCTATCTGCCGGGCGGGTCGGATTGGTCTGTCACGGCGACGACGGATCTGACACTGGCTTTGTGTCTGGCGCCCGCCAAGGGCGACTTTCCCCCTGCCCGGCTTGGTCCCGAAGGGATCGAACTGACGCCGCGCGGAAAGGGGACAAACACCCGCTATGTGAACAACATCGCGATGGATGCCCGCGACGTGGCGGGCAGTCTGCTGGTCACCGAGGTCTTCACGCCATCGGGCCATTGGTCCAGCTATCCCAGCCACCGGCATGACGCGGATGACTTCCCCCGGATGACCTATCTGGAGGAAACCTATTACCACCGGCTGAACCCCGCCCAAGGCTTCGGCATTCAGCGGGTCTATACCGAGGATGGGTCGCTGGACGAGACGATGGCGTTCAAGAACCATGACGTGGTGCTGGTGCCGAAAGGCCACCACCCCTGCGGCGCGCCCTATGGCTATGACATGTACTACCTGAACGTTATGGCCGGTCCCCGCCGCAACTGGCGGTTCGAGAATGACCCGGACCACGACTGGATTGCCAAGCGGGACGCTTGATCCTTACGCGGCGAAAAACGGTTTAACATTCATCATCGGCGGGACGGAAACCCCCATACGCGTCAGGATCGAGGGCGCTAGGGCCAGCTGATCCAGTACCTCATCTTCCGGCGGCAAGGGGCTGTCGCCGAAATAGTAGAAAGCAAAATCACGCTGATCCTCGCCCGTGCCGCCGTGATGGCCGCGCGCGTCCTGGCCGTGGTCGGCGGTGAGAATCACCTCATACCCTGCCTTGCGCCAGCGGTGGATGAAGGGGGCAAGTGTTGCGTCCATCCGGTAGCAGGCGTCGTCCATTTCCTCGCAGTCGTGGAAGAATCGGTGCCCCATGCTGTCGAGCGTGCAGGTATGTAAGATGCCGTAGTCGATGCCCTTGACCTCGCACAGGCGGGTCAGGGTGCCGAAAAGATCATAGTCGGCGGGGGTCATCTGGTTATATCCAGAGTCGCCATGCATGGTGTGGAACCGGCCATGGGTGATCGGGCCGCCCGATTCATCATATTCGATATCGCGGACCACGTCGAAGGGCGCCCGGTTGAAGAGTTCTGACCAGAAACTGTGGGTTACGGCCCCGGTCACCTTGCCCGCGCGGGTCAATTCGCCAAAGACATCGGGAAACTCCAGCCGCCGGATGCCGGAGTTGTCCCATATCCGATGCACCTGCGGCGGCAGGCCGGTGTGGATCGATGCATAGCAAGAACCCGACGTTGACGGCAGGACCGACCGCATCCGGCGCACCTGGGCTTCGCCCGAAGCGACCCAGCCTTCCAGATTTCCGAAGAGCCTGCGCCAGTTGCGGTAAGGCACCCCGTCAAGGATGATGAGGAGAAGTTTGGTCATGGCGACAGGCGTCTTCCTTGCGTCTTCCAAGTGTCTTCCACCATTGCAGGCAATGGCGCTCCTCAGTTCCCGGCGCTTTCCATCTTGCGATGGGCGATGACCTTTTCCAGCCAGCCAACCTCCATCTCGGGGACGGAGGACAGAAGAAGGTCGGTATAGTCATCGTAGGGCGGTTCCAGAACGTCGGACTTCTGGCCGTAGCGGACCACTGCGCCCTTGTACATCACCGCGATCTTGTCGGAAATCGCCCTTACCGTCGCAAGGTCATGGGTGATGAACAGATAGGCCACGTTCGCCTCGGCCTGAAGGTTCAGAAGCAGCTTCAGGATCCCGTCCGCGACCAGGGGGTCCAGCGCCGAAGTAACCTCATCACAGATGATCAACTTGGGGTTCGCGGCCAAGGCGCGGGCGATGCAGACGCGTTGCTTCTGCCCGCCCGATAGCTCCGCCGGATAGCGGTCGGCAAAACCCTTGCCCATCTCGATATGGTCCAGCAGGTCCTGCACGCGCTTGTCGCGTTCGGCACCCTTGAGGCCAAAGTAGAACTCCAAGGGCCGCCCGATGATTGTGCCCACGGTCTGGCGCGGGTTCATTGCGGTGTCGGCCATCTGGTAGATCATCTGGATCTCGCGCAGATCGTCCTTGGTCCGGCCCGCAAGATCGGGTGACAAAGTGCGCCCGTTGAAGGTCATCCGGCCCGAGGTTGGCGGCAGAAGGCCAGTGATCGCACGGGCGAGGGTCGATTTGCCTGACCCGGATTCCCCCACCACGGCCAACGTCTGACCCGGCGGCAAGTCGACCGAGACATTCTTCAAGACGTCGAAATTGGTGCCGCGATAGCGGGCGGTCACGTTCTGCACTTGCAGGATCGGCGCCGCAGGTGGTTTTTCCGTGTGCTCGATCCCCCGAACCGAGACCAGCGCCTTGGTATAATCCTCACGGGGGGACTTGATGATCTGGCCGGTATCGCCCAGTTCGACCATCCGGCCATGACGCAGGACCATGATCTCATCAGCGACTTGCGCCACGACGGCAAGGTCATGAGTGATATACAACGCGGCGACCTGGGTGTCCCGGATCGCCTCTTTGATCGCGGCCAGAACGTCGATTTGCGTGGTCACGTCCAGCGCGGTCGTCGGTTCGTCAAAGATCACAAGGTCGGGTTTCGGGCAAAGCGCCATCGCCGTCATGCAGCGCTGGAGCTGGCCGCCCGATACCTGGTGCGGATAGCGGCTGCCGATGGTGTCGGGGTTCGGCAGGCCAAGCTTTTTGAACAACATGCGTGCGCGGGCCTCGGCCTCGGGCTTTTGCATCAGGCCATGCGAGAGCGAGGTTTCGATTACCTGCTCCATGATCTGCTTGGCTGGGTTGAAGCTCGCGATTGCGGATTGCGAGACATAGGTGACCTCGCGGCCCCGAAGGCTGCGCAGGGTTTTCGCGTCCGCCAGCCGGATTTCGCGGCCGTTGAGGTGGATCGTGCCGCCGGTCAGCCGCACCCCGCCCCGGCCAAAGGACATGGCGGAAAGGCCGATGGTGGACTTGCCCGCGCCGGATTCGCCGATCAGGCCAAGCACCCGACCGCGTTTCAGGTTCACATCCACGCCATGGACCAGCGTGACGTTCTTGGGCGGTTCACCCGGCGGGTAAGAGGTGGCCTCGATTACAAGGCCCTTGATGTCCAGAAGCGTGTCGTCAGCCACCACGGCCCCCTTTCAGGCTGGAGGTCCGGGTCAGGATCCAGTCGGCAACAAGGTTGACGCTGATCGCCAGCGACATGATCGCAAAGGCGGGCAGCAGGGCGGCAGATTTGCCTTGGGTGATCCCGATCTTGTTTTCTTGCAGCATGCCACCCCAGTCGGTCAGCGGCGGCTGGATGCCAAGGCCAAGGAAGGAAAGCGTCGAGATGAAGAGGACGGCAAAGATAAACCGCAGGCCGAATTCGGCGACGAGGGGGGAAAGGGCATTGGGCAGTATCTCGCGAAAGATCACCCAGGTGCCCTTTTCGCCGCGAAGGCGCGCAGCCTCGACATAATCCATCACCGCGATATCGGCGGCCACGGCGCGGGAAAGACGGAAGACGCGGGTTGAATCCAATAGGCCCATGATCAGGATCAACACGATCAGACTTGGGTTCATGATGGTCAGCACCACAAGCGCGATGATCAGCGACGGGACCGCCATGACAAGATCAACAAGCCGCGACAGGGCCTGATCGATCCAGCCACCCTGGACCGCAGCAGTAAAGCCAAGGAAAGCCCCCAAGGAGAACGACAGGATCGACGAGGCAAGCGCAACGAAGATGGTGATCTGAGCACCAAAGAGCAATCGCGACAGGATATCGCGACCGATGGTGTCAGTGCCAAGCCAGTGGGCGGAGGTCATGCCCTCCCACTGCGCGCCAGAGCTGTCACCGACCGCATAGGGGGCAAGCCACGGCGCGAAGAGGGCGACGAAGAGGAACATCCCGGTCAAGGTCAGCCCGATCAGGGCGGAAAGCGGGATCCTCATTTCGGGTGCCTCAGACGGGGGTTCGACAGGATGCCGATGATGTCGGCCGCCATGTTGAGGAAAATGTAGACAGCGGCAAAGATCAGCCCCACCGCTTGCACGACCGGCAGGTCACGCTTGGTCACATGGTCGACCAGATATTTTCCAAGGGCGTTATAGCTGAAGACCACCTCGACCACGACGACGCCGACGACCAGATAGGCAAGGTTCAGCATCACGACCGCCACGACCGGCGCGATGGCGTTCGGGAAAGCGTGGCGCCAGACGACCTGCATGGGTGAAAGGCCCTTAAGCTCGGCGGTTTCGATATAGGCCGATTGCATCACGTTCAGGATCGCGGCACGGGTCATCCGCATCATGTGGGCAAGGACGACCATCACCAGCACGATCACCGGCAGCGCTATGGCATGCAGCTTTTCCCAGAATCCCATGCCCGGCAGCACCAACGAGACGGGTTGGAAGATCGGGAAGACCTGAGTCAGGAAGAAGATGACGAAATAGGCCGCGACGAACTCGGGCAGGCTGATCGTGGTCAGTGTAACCGCCGAGATCACCTTGTCGGGCCAGCGCCCGGCATAGCGGGCGGCAAGGATGCCCAGCAAGATCGCCAGCGGAACGGCGATGACAGCCGCACTTCCAGCTAGGAACAATGTATTGCCCAGTTTGGAGCTGATCGACTTTGCGATATCGGCCTTGTTGGTCAGGGCCGCGCCAAGATCGCCGGTAAGGATACCGCCGAGCCAATGCAGATAGCGCGTGAGCGCGGGCTGATCGAGACCCATTTCAGCGCGAAGATTCGCCAGCGCCTGCGGGGTTGCCGATTGGCCAAGGATCGCCTGTGCCGTGTCCCCCGGAAGCGCCTCGACACCGAGGAAAATCACTACAGAGATGACGAGGAGCAACAGGAGGCCCAGCGCGACGCGCTGGACCACCAATTTGAGAACGGGATGCACTGGGCGTTTCCCGATCAGGCCGTGAGCCAGCACTTGTTCAGTGCCGTGCCGTTCATCAGCGTGCCCTGCGGATCGGCAATCCAGCCGCCAATTTCGGCACGGCGGCTTTCAACCCAGTCGTTGAACATCGGCAGGATCAGACCACCCTCGTCGCGGACGATATGGGCCATTTCCGAGTAAAGGCCCTTGCGCTTGGCCGCATCCAATTCGCCCCGCGCGGCGAGCAGAAGCTCGTCGAACTTGGCGTTCTTGAACTTGGTGTCGTTCCATTCGGCGGTCGAGAGATACGCGGTGGTGTACATCTGGTCCTGCACCGGACGCCCACCCCAATACGAGGCGCAGAAGGGTTCGACGTTCCAGACGTTGGACCAGTAGCCGTCATCGGGCTCGACCTGGATCTGCAGCGGAATGCCTGCCGCATTGGCCGACGAGGCAAACAGGTTCGCCGCGTCAACAGCCCCCGGGAAGGCACCAGGAGCGGCCTTCAGGATGATGGGCGAGCCATCATGGCCGGACTTGGCATAGTATTCCGCCGCTGCTGCCGCGTCATACTCGCGCTGCTCGATGCTGTCATCGAACATCGGATAGGCCGCGTTGATCGGGAAGTCGTTGCCGCGCGAACCATAGCCGCCCAGCACCTTGTCGACCATTTCCTGACGGTTGACCGCCAGCTTCAGTGCCATCCGCAGGTCGTTGTTGTCGAAGGGGGCCTTGTCGACATGCATGATGAAGACATAGTGGCCGGGGCCTGCGGCGCGTTCGATCACGACGCCAGCGTCGCCCTTCAGCGCCTCGACGATCTTGGGGTCGACACGGTTGATCACATGGACCTGACCCGCCTGGATCGCCGCCGAACGGGCGGTGTCGTCGTTGATGGTCAGAACCTCGACCGTTTCGGCGTGCCCGCGCGAGCTGTCCCAGTAGTTGGCAAAGCGCTCAAACGTGGTGATCACGCCCGGCTCGCTTGCCACGACCTTGTAGGCACCGGTCCCGTTGCCCGCAGCCGGGGCATCGACGCCGCCACCGGGCTGAATGTTCAGGTGATAGTCGGCGATCAGGAACGGCAGGTCGGCGTTGGCCGAAGCAAGCTTCAGCGTGACCATGTCGCCTTCGACCGACATCTCCGAAATACCTTGCACAATGCCAAGGGCACCCGATTGCGATTTTTCGTCAGTGTGGCGCTTCAGCGTGGCAACCACGTCATCAGCGGTGACCGTGCCGCCGCCGTGGTATTCTACGCCCGCGCGGATCTTGAATTTCCACTCGGTCGCATCGGCGTTCGAGGAAACCTCCTCGGCCACCCGCATCTCGACAGCGCCATTGGCGTCAACGTCGACCAGGGTTTCACCCCAGGTGCGGTTGATCATGTAGGGCACGTCGGACGCGGCAAGTGCCGGATCCAGCGAGTTGGTGCTTTCGCCGCCCGCCACGCCTGCACGGATCACGCCGCCCTTGATCGGCTCATCAGCAAGTGCCGCCTTCGAGAACAAGGCACCAGCCAAGCCAGCCGAAAGCCCCATGGCCGTGGTGCGGCCCACGAATTCGCGACGGGTCATGCGGCCCTTGCGGACACGCGCAATCATCAGGTCAAGTTGTTCGGACATTCATATCTCCCTACCGTTTGTTTGTTGGGGGGCGGTCGTTGCGCCGCCCCCATAGAATCGTAAGCTTAGGCGGTCAGCCAGCACTTGGACAATGCAAATCCGTTCATCATCGTGCCTTGTGGGTTAGCCACCCAGCCACCAACCTCGGCGCGGCGGCCTTCGACCCAGTCGTTGAACATCGGCGCGATCAGGCCACCGGTGTCGCGCATGATGTTGGCCATCTCGGAATAGATGCCCTTGCGCTTGGCCCCGTCCAGCTCGCCCCGTGCCGCCAACAGAAGCTCGTCGAAATGGGCATCCTTGAAGCGGGTGTCGTTCCACTCGGCGGTCGACAGGTAGGCGGTCGTGTACATCTGGTCCTGCACCGGACGGCCCCCCCAATACGAGGCGCAGAAAGGAGCGACGTTCCACACGTTCGACCAATAGCCGTCATCCGGCTCGACCTGGATCTGCAGCGGGATGCCTGCCGCATTGGCCGACGAGGCGAACAGGTTGGCCGCGTCCACAGCGCCCGGGAAAGCGCCCGGAGCAACCTGCAGCAGGATCGGCGAGCCGTCGTGGCCCGACTTGGCATAGGCCGCCGCTGCCGCCGCCGCGTCGTATTCGCGCTGCGGGATGGTGTCGTCAAACAGCGGATAGGCGGCGTTGATCGGGAAGTCGTTCCCGCGCGAACCAAGGCCACCCAGCACCTTGTCGACCAGTTCCTGCCGGTTGATCGCCAGTTTCAGCGCCATCCGCAGGTCATTGTTGTCGAAGGGGGCCTTGTCGCAATGCATGATGAACACATAGTGGCCGGGGCCGGCAGCGCGCTCGATCACCACACCGGCGTCACCCGAGAGCGTGGCGACGGTCTTGGGATCGACTCGGTCGATCATGTGAACCTGACCGGCCTGCAGTGCTGCAACACGGGCGGTGTCGTCGTTGATCACCAGAATCTCGACGGTGTCGGCGTGACCACGCGTCGAATCCCAGTAGTTCGCGTTCTTCTCAAACGTAGTGACGACGCCCGGCTCGTTCGAGGTGACCTTGTAAGGGCCGGTGCCAACGCCCGCTGCCGGGTTGTCGACGCCGCCACCGGGCTGGATGATCAGGTGATAGTCGGCGATCAGGAACGGCAAGTCAGCGTTGGCCGAAGCAAGCTTCAGCGTGACCATGTCACCGTCGGCGGTCATTTCACTGATGCCCTGCACGATGCCAAGCGCACCCGACTGGGCCTTCTCATCCGTGTGACGCTTCAGCGTGGCAACCACGTCGTCTGCGGTGACCGTGCCGCCGCCATGGAATTCGACGCCCTGACGGATCTTGAACTTCCACTCGGTCGCATCTGCGTTCGAGGACACCTCCTCGGCGATCCGCATCTCGACGGTGCCGGTTTCGCTGACATCGACCAGGCATTCGCCCCATGTGCGCAGGATGTTATAAGGCGAGGGCGAGGCCGAGAGTGCTGGGTCCAACGTATCGGTGCTGCCACCGCCCGAAACGCCAAGGCGCAGCGTACCGCCCTTGACCGGCTCATCCGCCAGTGCGGCCTTGGAGAACAAAGCGCCCGCCAGCGTGGCCGAAACGCCAAGCGCGGTGGTGCGGCCCACGAATTCGCGGCGGGTCATTCGCCCCTTGCGCGCCTGCGCGATCATCCAGTCAAGCTGGTTGTGCTTGTCGTTCATCCTGATTCTCCCGGTTTCAGCCCCAGAGCGGGGCTTTTGTTGACTCGGGAATCAATAAAGCCCCGACGTAACGGGCTGGCAAACGTTATTTTGGCAGGCTCAGACAAACCTGCGTTCGACCATCTCGTCCCATTCGCGCACAAAGACGCGCTTGTCGCCTTCCCAGGCCTCCAGCCGTGCCGTCATCCGCAGATGCGTGGCTGTCGCCGTCATCTCGGCATCAACCCTCGTGCGCACCGCCCAAGGTCCGCGCGAAAGACGCTGCTCCCAGACATGGTGGGCGCGCGCCGACAGGGGGTCGTCGGGGTGGATTTCCCAGCGTTCGGTCAGGCTCTCGCCGCTGACCAACCCGTGGGATAGGTTCTCGGTATCGCCCTCGTCGGTGACGACGACCAGGGTCTGCTTGTCGGTCAGAAGATCGCGTTCCACATAGCGGCGATTCTCGCCCTGCCGCAGCACCTTGTGCGCCCAAGGCCGGGCATGCTCAGCCAGCGGCGGCTCCCATTCCGGCGCGTCCGCGCCCCGATGGACCGGCAGAGTCAGATTGCCGCCGGTGATGGTCAGCGTCCCGGCTTCGGGTGAAGGCCAGACAAAAGGCCAGTAGCTGTTCGAAAGCGCCAACCGAAGGTGATGGCCCGCCGCCAGCCGATAGCCCATCTGGTCGATCCGGAATCCCACATCGACCACCTGCCCCGGCACCATCGGCATAGGGTTTTCGCGGCTGTCGCGATGGCAAAGGTTCAGCATCCCATGCGCGATCCTGACCGAGGACCCATCCGGTGCCACATCACAAATCCGCGCTGCGACAAAACCAAGCGGCTTGTCCGACGACAGCGTCAACCGCAGTTCCGCCGCGCCCAGAAGTTGCAGATCCTCCCGCAGCACGTCGCCGTCAAAGCACAGCGACTTTGCGTCATCCGAGGCCTGATCCCCCGGCATTTCGGCATTCAACCCCATCGGGAAGAACTCGCCCGTCTCCAGCCCAAGGTGCTGAGGCGTGGACAGTGCAAGCGACCATCGCTCTTTGCTTTCTTCTGTTCCCAAATATCCCACGGGGGTGCGGGGGTGTGAAACCCCCGCTCGGACAGACGCCAGATGCAGGACCTCCGCCGTTACGCGGGGCGAGGGCCACTGGGCCTCGGCCACCCAATGCCCGACGCGATGCTTCGGGCTGGCGTTCGGCGGTTCAGAATGCAGGATATAGGCGCGATAGGCGGGGTCAGCCTCGGCCCCGTTAGGGGTCCCTTTCAGCCAGCGGTCCCACCAGCGGATCGCCATTTGCAGGAAACCAACCTTTGGGCCGGGAACGGCGGTATGGGGGTATTGGTGGACCCAAGGCCCCACGACCCCCTTGGTCGGCGCCGGCGAATGTTCGACCAGCGCCGCGACCGTGTTCATATAGTTGTCGGCCCAGCCGCCCCAGATCATCGCGGGGACGGTATTGCGCCCCCAATCCTCACCCACAGAGCCGTGCTTCCAGTACGCGTCCCGCGCCTGATGGCTGGCCCAGCGCGGGGCAAGCCACGGCATCGCCTCCAGCCTTTGCAGCCAATCCCCCTTCCAATCGTTGCGTAGCAAGGGGTCGGCGGGGCGCGAGGAATAGGCCAGCATCACCGCGCCCCAACCGAAATTTTCGCCCAGAAGGGTGCCGCCCTTGAAATGGATGTCATCGGCAAAGCGGTCGGTGGTCGAGCAGACCGAGACCACAGCCTTCAACGCAGGGGGCTGGCGAAAGGCGGTCTGCAGGCAGTTGAACCCGCCCCAGCTTTTCCCCATCATCCCCACATTGCCGCTGCACCACGGCTGGCGCGACAGCCAGTCGATCACGGCTTCCGCGTCGCGCAACTCCTGCTCCGAATATTCGTCCTCCATCAGCCCCTGACTGTCGCCATTGCCGCGCATGTCGACCCGGATGCAGGCATAGCCGTGACCCGCGACATAGGCGTGCATCATCTCATCGCGCAGCAAGGTGCCGTCGCGCTTGCGATAGGGGATGTATTCCAGCACTGCCGGAACCGGATTCGCAGATGCATCCTGGGGCAACCACGCCCGGGCCGAAAGGCGGATGCCATCGGGCATCGGAATACCCATATCGTCAATCTCGGTGATCTTGTGGGGGAATTCCGTGCGGATGGTCATGGGCTCTCTCCGGTTTTACAGCATCCAAGCCAGACTTGGCCGCCGCGCGCAGCCCATTCCCGTCACCAACCGGCGCGACAGCGACAAAATCTGCCCGCTCAGCCCTCGGGCACCAAAGCCAGCACCCGCATCGGGCTGCCGGTGCCTTGTTTGATCTTCAGGGGTGGCACGACTAGGATCGCACCCTTGGGGGGAAGCTGATCAAGGTTGCAAAGGCTCGCGATGCCGAAACAGTTGTCGCGGTGGAGGTAATTGTGTGCCGGGTAAGGCGGGCTGAACTTCCCCGCCATCCCCGCATCGGTGCCGATGCACTGCGTCCCCCAGCCGACAATCCCGCGTGACAGAAGGTAGTCGATGCAGTCGGTCGAAGGGCCGGGCGAATGAAACCCGTCCTCATGCGGATCGGAATCCGGGCTAAGGAACAACTCCACATCATGCGCGCGGGCATCCCAGTCAGAACGCATCACCACCCATTCGCCGGGGTTGATCGCCCCGTGCTGGCGTTCCCAAGCTTTCACCGCTTCCGCCGTCAGCAGGAAATCGGGATCGGCGGCGGCTTCCCTGGAGCAATCGATCACGTTGACCGGGGCGATCAGCCGCTGGACATCCAGCGTGTCGGTATAGCCGTCGGGGAAATCCTTGCCCGAAAGCCAATGGTGCGGCGCGTCGAAATGGGTGCCGGAATGCTCGCCCAGTTCCAGCCAGTTCCAGGCCCAGAACGGGCCGTCCTTGTCATATGCGCTGATCTTGTGGATCACGACCGGCGGGGTGTCCTTGGCCACGTCCTTGGGCAGCCGTAGAAGCGGAGTCTCTGGCCCCAGAACGGCGGTGCAATCCACCACCCGAACCTTGCCCGACAAAAGCGCCGCGCTCAGCGCATCAAGTGTCTGGCCGGGATCGCCGGCAACAGAGGCTTGCACGCCCTTCCCGGCAAAGCGCGACTGGCGGCGGCGCATCGTGTCACGGGCAATGTCGAAGACCGCATCAATCGCAGCTTCATTGGTCACGATCCCCGGCGAAAGCCGCAGGATATGGCCACGGAAATCGACCGAATAGCCTTCGACGCCCAAAGCCCCGACAACCGCTGCCGCCTCGGCCTTGTTCGGCATCTTCAGCATGGCGGCCCCTCCCCGCCGCTCTGCCTCACGCGGACCAAGGAGCGGCAGGTCCAGCGCATCGGCGTGGTGGATGATCCGGTCCACCATCTTGCGGTTCTGCGCGGCGATTGCGGTCTGATCCTGTGCTGCAAACCAGCGGATCGCGGGGAGGCTGGCGACGGCTGCGACCGACCCAGGAGTCCCTGTGTCGAACCGGCGGATGTCGGGGGCGTATTGGAACTTGTCCAAGTCCCACGAAAACGGGTTGTTCTGGCTGAACCAGCCGCGCCCCTCGGGCCGCAGTTCCGGGATCAGCGCCTTGTCGGCATAAAGAACCCCCGCCCCCGGTGTGCCGCACAGCCATTTCAGGCTGGTCGAGATCATGAAATCAACGCGCGGCTCAGCCACGTCAAACGGGATCAGCCCCACCGCCTGTGTGATGTCGGCCACCATCAGGCTACCCATCGCCCGGCCATGTGCGACCAAGCCTTGATAATCCATCCGCGCCGAGGCGGTCGAGGTTACCCAGGTCAGCAGCGACAAGGCAACGTTGCTGTCCCAATGGGCAATGAAATCCTCGGTCTCGACCCAGGCACGGCCTTCCGACATCGGCACGGTGACCAGCGTAAAGCCCATCTTCGGTGCAAGTCCTGCCAGCAGGAAATGCAGGCTGGGGAAGCAATCCGCCCCCACCAGCACCGATTTGGCGCGCAGGCTCCCCTCCGGCAGCGCGCGCATGATCTTGTGCAGGGCGTCGGTCACGTTGTCGACATGGGTGATCGAGCCCTTGGGCGCGTTCACCAGCCGACCCCAAGCCTCCAGATAGTCCTGCCGCTTGCGCAGCACATAGCCCCATTGCTTGTCATTCGGCGTTGACCAGACGGTTGCATAATCGGCCATAGCGGCGGCAAGGTCCGCCTCTTTCCCCGGATACATCCCGATGGAGTGATACAGGAAATACCCGCCCGGGTCGGTGTTCGGCAGCATGGTCTTGGTCCCCTCGCCCTCGCTTTGGGCAGGGTTAGGCTGGACCGCCAAAGCGGGGAAATCAAGGCTCCCGTCAAAATATTTTAAACCTGAAACGTCCAGGGGCGGGCTTATGCGCGTTCCGTCACCTGCGCCAGATGGCAGGCGACCTGATGGCCCGCCGACCCCAGAAGAGCCGGAACCAGCTCGGCGCAGGCCCCTTCGGCAATCGCGCAGCGGGTGCGGAAGACGCAGCCCGAGGGCGGCGCGAAAGGGGAAGGCAAATCACCGTCCAAAGGGATCACTTTCTTCGCACGCTCGGCCTTCGGTGGTCTGCACCTCGGCAATGTCGATGTGGAAGAACCCTATCGGATAAGCTCTGTTGCACAAATCGATTGAGAGGCGGACTTCGCCTTTCCCCGGACAGACTCATCCTACGACTTCAGTGACGGGAATGCCGAGCGCGGTGAAGCCGTTCAGGACGGCGACACGGATCTGGAACTCGGCAACCTGACGGTCGAAGTCCCGAGCGGCCATGCGTT
>CANNIA010000021.1 GCA_947504705.1 Paracoccaceae bacterium | reverse complement strand
GTGGCCGAAGACGTGCCGGGCGATCAGGTCCACAGGCCGCTGACTGACGCGCTGTCACTGCGAAAATAGGCTTTTGGCCCGGTGGCTTACGCCATTCGGTCCGTCTTCGGCTGATCGTGGGAAAGGTTGGCTGGGGCGCCAGGATTCGAACCTGGGAATGTCGGTACCAAAAACCGATGCCTTACCACTTGGCGACGCCCCAACCGTGCGGCGGTGTTTAGCGGGTGCCCCAAAGGGGTGCAAGAGCCTTTGCGGGATTTTTCATCGCCCCTCGCAAGCTCTTGTCGGGCGCTGGCGGGTTCGCTAGGGCATGGCCATGGTTTGGGACGCAATCATCCTTGGGGCAGGTGCAGCCGGCATGATGGCCGCGGTCGAAGCTGGTCGCCGGGGGCTGCGGGTTCTGATCATCGACCACGCCAAGAAGCCGGGCGAGAAGATCCGGATCTCGGGTGGCGGGCGGTGCAATTTCACCAACCTTGGCATCGCGACGGATCGGTTCCTGTCGCAGAACCCGCGCTTTGCCTTGTCGGCGCTGAAGCGGTTCACCCAGTGGGATTTCATCGCCCGGATCGACCAGGCCGGGATCGCTTGGCACGAGAAAACGCTGGGTCAGCTTTTCTGCGACGGTTCGGCCACGCAGGTGGTTGCCATGCTGGTTGATGACATGGCTTCTGCCGGGGTGACACTGTGGCTTGGCTGCGGACTGGGCGAAGTGCGGAAGGCTGGGGACCTGTTCACGGTTGAGACCGCGCAGGGTCTGCAGACCGCGCGGGCGGTGGTCGTGGCAACGGGTGGCAAGTCGATCCCGGCGATGGGGGCGACAAGCTATGGCTATTCCGTCGCGCAAAGTTTTGGGATCCCGCTGGTCGAAACCCGGCCGGGTCTGGTGCCCTTGACCTTTGCCGAGCAGGAACTGGTTTGGATCAAGTCGCTGGCGGGCCTCGCGGTGCCTGCACGGGTCAGTGCGGGCAAGACCGGGTTTGAGGAAGCGCTGCTTTTCACCCATCGCGGGTTGTCGGGGCCTGCTATCCTGCAGGTCTCCAGCTACTGGCGTGAGGGGGAGGCGATTTCGGTTGACCTTTTCCCGGGCCGGGAGGCGGGCCAGCTTCTGCGCGCAGCAAAGGCGGGGCAGGGTCGCGCGGCTTTGCGGACGGTGCTGGCCCAGTTCTTTCCGGAGCGGCTGGCCCGGTATTTTGAGGACCGGCTTCAGGTCACCCGTCCTATGGCCGAGCTTTCGGGGGCTGAGCTGGACCGGATCAAGGCTGAGCTGCAGGGCTGGCGGCTGGTGCCGGTCGGTTCCGAGGGCTACCGGACGGCAGAGGTCACCCTTGGCGGGGTCGACACGCAGGCATTGGACGGCCGCACGATGGAGGCCCGGGGGGTTCCCGGCCTGTATTTCGTGGGAGAGGTGGTCGACGTGACGGGCTGGCTGGGCGGCTATAATTTCCAGTGGGCCTGGTCGAGCGGCTGGGCGGCGGGGCAAGCGGTCTGAGGCTGTCCACGCTGGACAGTTTGGGCGCATTTAGTGATTTCAATGGCTTGGTTGTGGGCGTTTACCAAGCGTTCACTTTTGTGACGGCGTGCCCTGACCCAGCCAGTCAAGCCGCCCCTTGTTTCGGACGATGTTCTTGTAGTCCCATTGCACCTGCCGGGCCTCGGCGAGCCAGCGGTCCAGCGGTCCAGCATGACCATGTCGATGTCGGTCACCGCCCGATAGCGCGCCTCGGCGCCCTTGAACTTTCCTTCGGGGGACAGGTCGGGGGCGGCAACGGCCTGACCGCTCCAGAACAGAAGCCGGATACCGCCCTTCAGCTTTGCATAGCCGGTCATCAGGTTGCTGTTCAGAAGCCAGACCGGATGGGCGTGCCAGACCTTCGCTTCGGCATCTGGAAATGCGCTGTGGATGGCCGCGCGCAAGACATTGCAGGTCTCCCGGTCCTCGGGGGCAAGGTCTGCGTGGTAGGTCTCGATGGTCGTGTCTGCCACTAGAATAGGGTGCCGCCTGTTTGCCGATCAGGCAAGCCCTAGGACGAGGAAATGCGCGCCCGTCAGGCTTGCATCGGGTTGGCCTTGGCCAGCCGGTCGAAGTCCATCAGCGTGGCAATCAGCCCCGGCATGTCGGACAGGCGGATCATGTTCGGCCCGTCCGACGGCGCGCGGTCGGGGTCTTCGTGGGTTTCCAGAAACACCCCGGCGATGCCGATGGCCACGGCGGCGCGGGCGAGAACCGGGGCAAAGGCGCGGTCGCCACCGGAACTGTCGCCCAGACCACCGGGGGAGGCGACGGCATGGGTCGCATCCATGATGACTGGATAGCCGGTGCGCGCCATGATCGGCAGGCTGCGCATGTCGGCGACAAGGCCGTTATAGCCAAAGGTCGTGCCGCGTTCGGTCAGCATGATCCGCTGGTTTCCGGTCGAGGCGATCTTCTTGGCCACATTCGCCATCCCGGCGGGGTCAAGGAACTGACCCTTCTTGACGTTGACGACGGCCCCGGTTTCCCCGGCGGCCAAAAGAAGATCGGTCTGGCGGCAGAGAAGGGCCGGGATCTGCAGCACATCGACCACGCTGGCCACTTCGGCGGCTTGGCCGGGTTCGTGGAAATCGGTCAGCACCGGCATGCCCATCGCACGCACGGCGGCCAGAATCTTCAGCCCGGCCTCCATCCCAAGGCCGCGCTTGCCGGTCAGCGAGGTGCGGTTGGCCTTGTCGTAACTGGCCTTGAACACATATTGCGCGCCCGCGGTCCGGCAAGCCTCGGCCATGATGCCCGCAATCATCTGGGCGTGGTCTAGGCTTTCCAACTGGCAGGGGCCAGCAATCACCAGAAGCGGGCAGTCGTTGCCGACAGTCAGCGGGCCGATAGATACGTGTTTCATCAAAACCTCAGGCCGATACCTGTTCGCGCAGGATCGCGGTTGTCATCGAGATCAGCAGGTAGATCCCCAGAAGGATCAACATGGTGACAAGCGTGTTTTCAAAAGCGCGGGGATAGGCCGGTTCGTCCGGGGCGGTCGGGCTGACCGAAACCGACAGATAGCGCACCTGCCGCCCGGCTTCGACCCGGGCTGTTTCCATGGATTGCAGCGCTTGGGCAAGGATCATCTGTCGGGTTTCGACATCAGCCTGAGCGATCAGCAATTGCCCCTGAACCTCAGCCAGGCTGGTCGCGCCGGGTGCCGCTTCGGTCATCTGATTGCGCAGAATGTCGATCTGTTCTTCCAGAGTCGCAATGCGCTGCTTGACCGGGTCCATCCGGGCCGCGTTCGGGTTGGTGTTCGCCTCCATCTGTGCAAGCGACAGTCGTTCCTGCAAGAGCTGCCCATCAAGCGCCGCAATCTGCTGGGTGATCAGGTTGATTTCCGCTGTAGTGTTCAGTATCTGGAACTTTTCTTGCAACGCGATCAGCGTCTGCTGGGCTTCGCTAAGCTTGGCTTGCGCATCATCATAGCCGGTCTTGGCATCGTTCATCTGGTTGTCGCGCATTCGTTTGGTCAGCTGATCGACCTGCTCTTCGGCGTATTTGATCAGTTGGTTGGCCCAGGCGGCCGCAGTTTGCGGGTCCATCGCCATGACTTCCAACCGGATCAATCCTTCAGTCGGGTCATGCGAGATTTTTACGAAGCGCGAATAGACGTCGTAGCTTTGTTCCAGGGTTGCATCTTGTTCAAGCCGCTGCAGCGGGTCGATGTTTGCTTTCTGGAAATGTTCGCGGAACCCGACATCATCTTCCAGACGCAGCATCGCCTCACGCGATTGCAGGTAGCCCTGGACTGCGTTGGCATCCTGCGAACTGGCCAGGCCTGTTCCAGACAGCATGCTGCCCAGCCCAC
This sequence comes from Paracoccaceae bacterium, assembly GCA_947504705.1. Lineage (GTDB taxonomy): Bacteria > Pseudomonadota > Alphaproteobacteria > Rhodobacterales > Rhodobacteraceae > Tabrizicola. Next base: position 54,576 of record CANNIA010000021.1, on the reverse strand, counting down.
CCCCGCCCTGGCTTTTCGGTTCGGCACTTTGAATGACGAATTCAGAGTAGGTTGCGTAGACCGGCGTCGCGATCCGGTAGAAATAGTAACCGGCAAACAGGGTTGGCAGGAACACAAAGACAAACAGCCGGGCAAAGAGCATCAGGGCCTGCCGCCGCCGCCGCCGGGTGATGTCTTGCTGGATCCGTTGAATTTCGGTGAACTGCGATGTGTCGGTGCGCGTCTCGGTCGAGGGCAGGGCAATCGGGCGCGCCTTGGCCGGCAGGTTTGCCCTATCGCCTGGAAGCCGGGTTAACGCGCGGCCACCGTCTTCGGCTGGGGGAATCGAGGGATTGGGAACCGCGCTTAGGTGCGGAGCGCCAGCGCCAGTCGGGACCCCGTCGGCCGAATCCTGGGCGAATGCATCGATCCCGGCCTGGCGCAGAAGAAGGACTGCATGCAGATCGGATTTGAATTCAATGCCATGTTTCTGCGCCAAAAGCCGGGCGCGACGAAGCTGACGCCCGGTCAAGCCTTCGGCGGCCAGAGCAGCAATTGCAGCCTCATCCGCGGCTGGATCGGCGGGCGGACGCGGGGAGGGTTGGGTTTGGGAAGGTTGGGTTTGGGAAGGCTGGGTTTGGGCTGGCCGGAAATCCTGACTGCCGAACCCGTCGTCGTTGTCGGCGAAAGGCATGTCGCCGGACGCCGCCTGGGCAGCGGGGCCCGGGCGTTCGACCCGGCGTAAGAAGAAACGTGCAGCCTTAGGCTTGGTACTCATATAGGGCGGTCGCTTCTTCCAGGGTTTCGAACTGATATAGCTTGCCGTTGCGCAAAACGGCAGCCGAGCGGCAGAATTTTTCTAACGTCTTCGCTGAATGCGAAACGATGACTACCGTCGCCGAGGCCAACCTATCCTTCAGGATCTGACCTGCCTTGCGGTTGAACTCGACATCGGTGGTAGACGGCATGCCTTCGTCGATCAGATAGATGTCGAATTCGATCGACAGCAGCAGCGAGAAGGAAAACCGCGCCTTCATCCCCGAGGAATAGGTCGCGATCGGCAGGTCAAAATACTCACCAAGGCCGCAGACCCAGCGGCAGAAGCTTTCGACATAATCTGGATCAAGCTGGTACAGTCGCGCGACGTAGCGGCAGTTTTCCTTGGCGGAATGCTTGCTGTTTACCCCGCCCATGAAGCCCAGCGGAAAAGACACACGCGAGGTCTTGCGGATCACGCCTTCGTCGGGCTTTTCAAGCCCCGCCATCATGTTGATCAAGGTGGTCTTGCCGGTGCCGTTCGCAGCAAGGATTCCCATCGACTTGCCAATCTCAACCCGGAAGGAAGCACGGTCAAGAATGACCTTGTGCTGCTTGCCGGTCCAGAACGACTTGGACACGTTGTCGAACTCGATCATCTTGCCCTTGGCTTCCGGCGAAAGGGCCGGAAGACTCCTTCGGTCTAGTCGTCTCGAGTTAACATCTGGTTTGTGACCTTAAAAGGGCTTGGACCGGGCATGAGTGGGGAGAAGCTGGACCCGCACGCAGAATTGAAGCCTTTTTGGCCCCTTCGTTGGCTTGAGCAGCCCGCCGCGCCAGACTTGCCCCCTTTCGGCCGTTTCGGGATTGCCAATCGGGCATGGGCAGGCAGACTGGTGCAAAAGGCGGAGGTGGAAATGGCCTGGATGATCACTGCAGAGGACCGACATGAATCGGTGATGCTTCGGCAGGACAAGGCTTTGATGGCGCGGATGTGGGAGTGGGAGCTGTCGCTTCAGGACCGGATTCTTGCTGCAGGCTCGCTTCGGACGGATGACGGTGCCACGCCGGTTGGCAGCCTGATGATCCTTGACGTGGCCTCTCGGGCCGAAGCCGAAGCAATCTGGGCCACCGATCCGGCAACGCTTGCCGGGATGCGGCAGCCCCCGGTGATCCGGTTTTGGAACCCGGCAATCCTGCAGGGCGAGGTCCAGCCCTGAGCGGCACTGCCCACACAGTGGGACCGCTATGCGACCAGATTGCCGCCTGCCGCCTGTGTGCCGAAAGGTTTGCAGCGACCTCCACGGCGCATGAGCCGCGCCCAATGGTCTGGTTCCGCCCCGGCGCGTGGATTTTGATCGCAGGCCAGGCCCCCGGCGCGCGGGTGCATGACAGCGGGCAGCCCTTTACCGACCGCTCGGGCGAGAGGCTGCGTGACTGGATGGGAGTGAGTGAGGTCGAATTCTATGACCTCTCCCGCGTGGCAATCGTACCGATGGCTTTCTGCTTTCCCGGCTATGACGCCAAGGGCGCCGACCTGCCTCCGCCTCCGATCTGCGCCGCCACCTGGCGCAAGCGGGTGCTGGAGGAATTGGGCGCGGTCCGGTTGACGCTTCTGGTCGGTGGGGCTGCGATCCGCTGGCATCTGGGCTTGCGCGATGTGACCCAAACCGTGGTCGATTGGCGCGGACCGGCGGCGCAGGGCGTCTTTCCCTTGCCGCATCCGTCGTGGCGGAATACGGGATGGCTGAAACGCAATCCCTGGTTCGAGGCGGAACTTCTTCCCACCCTGCGCACCCGTGTGCGCGAAGTGATGGAGGCGGCATGACCCGGATCGTGGTTCTGAATGGCGTGGGAAGTGTGGGGAAGTCCTCGCTTGCCCGCGCCGTGCAGGCACAAAGCCGCGTGCCGCTTTTGCATGTGGCGATGGACGGGTTTCTGGAGATGCTGCCAGAGGCGCTGCAGGATCACCCCGAGGGGATATCCTACGTACGTTCCCCGGCAGGTGTCGAGGTTCGGGTCGGCCCTGTCGGGGCGCGGCTGCTTGACGGCATGCTGGGGGCAGTGGCCGCTTTGGCAGGGGCCGGGTGCGATCTTGTCTTTGACACCGTAATGGACCGCGACGCGGCGACACTGTGTCGGGCGCGACTTGCGGCCTTTGAGGTGAGCTATGTGGGGCTGGTGGCCCCGCTGGCGGTGATCGAAGCCCGCGAAGCGCAGCGCGGCGACCGCATGATCGGGCTTGCGCGGGCGCAGTTTGGGCAGGTGCATGTCGGAGTGGATGATGATCTGACGCTGGATATGGGCGCACTTACGCCCGAGACGGCAGCGCAAGTGATTTGCGAAAGGTTCGGACTGTGAGCGATGCAGAGCTTTTGACACCCCTTGATGCAGCCCATGCGGCGGTTTCGGCCGACCCTGACAACGAGGCGCTGCGGTTGCGGTTCTTTGAACAGTTGGCCGATGGCGAGATGGTGATCTTGCTGGAGCGAGAGGCGGTGGGTGAAAGCCTGGAGCCGAAGGTGTTCGATCTGGAGGACGGGCCGGTCGTGCTGGTCTTTGACCGGGAAGAGCGGCTGGCGAGTTTCAGCGGCGGGATCGCGCCCTATGCGGCGCTGCCGGGGCGGGTGATCGCGGGGCTGTTGAAAGGGCAGGGGATCGGGCTGGGCGTGAACCTTGGGGTGGCCCCGTCGTCGATGCTGTTGCCGCCCGAAGCGATGGACTGGCTGGCCGTGACGCTGGAGGAAACCCCGGAAGAGGTCGAGGCGCAGCCGGTGGAGTTTCTGGCCCCGCGTGTGCCTGACAGCCTGATTGCCGCGCTGGATGCCAAGCTGGCCAAGGCTGCGGGGCTGGCCTTGGCGGCGGTGCTGGCCGGGGTGGTCTATCAGGGCGGGCGGCGGGGGCATATGCTGGCCTTCCTTGATGCAGGCGAGGGGGCCGAGGCGGCACTCGCCCGCGCGATGGGCGAGGCGCTGGTCTTTTCCGGGATCGAGGCGGGAGAGCTGGACGTTGCCTTCCTGCGCAGCGGCGATCTTGCGGCGGAAGCAATGGGTCGGGTGGGCCTGCGCTTTGATCTGCCTGTGCCGGAAGTGGCGTCACTTGCCCCCGCAGCACCCGGTATGGACCCGCAGCGCCCGCCGAAGCTGCGGTAATCAAATTGAGCGGCTTTGCCGCAAGCTTGGTTCTCGTCTCTGGTCCTTCGGCTTCGCCTGCGGACCAACCGCCTCGGACGTTGGGGGTTTTCCACCCCCAAACCCCCGGAGAATATTTGAGGAAGAGAAAGCCTGTTGTTGTGGGGTAAAATAATACCGTTCTTGCAAGGCTATGATTTTGCTGTTTTAAATGTTGATGCGGACGCTTGACGCTGCTCGACCCATCAGCGATAAGCCCATTCGAGATTCCGGGGGCGATCCTGCCCTCCTCTTCGCTGGGAACCACCATGAAAACCTTCACCGCTACTCCGGCGGACATCGAGAAGAAGTGGATCCTGATCGACGCCGAGGGCGTCGTTCTGGGCCGTCTTGCCACGATCGTCGCCAGCATCCTGCGCGGCAAGAACAAGCCGACCTTTACCCCCCACATGGACATGGGTGACAATGTCATCGTCATCAACGCCGACAAGGTGCAGATGACCGGCAAGAAGCGTGACGACAAGGTCTATTACTGGCACACCGGCCACCCGGGCGGCATCAAGCAGCGCACTGCGCGGCAGGTGCTGGAAGGCAACCACCCCGAGCGTGTGGTGGAAAAGGCCGTCGAGCGGATGATCACCAGGAACCGGCTTGGCCGCGTGCAGATGACCAATCTCCGTGTCTACGCAGGTGCAGCGCATCCGCATGAGGCGCAGCAGCCCACCGTTCTGGACGTCAAGGTCCTGAACCCGAAGAACACCCGGAGCGCGTGATCATGGCCGATATCAAATCTCTCGATGACCTGAAGTCGGCTGTCGGTTCGGCGCCTGCTGCGGTCGAAGCAGCTCCCCGTCTGCCGGTCCGTGACAAGCTGGGTCGCTCCTATGCCACCGGCAAGCGCAAGAACGCGGTCGCCCGCGTCTGGGTCAAGCCCGGCACCGGCAAGGTTGTGGTCAACGGCAAGGAAATGGCGGTCTATTTCGCCCGTCCGGTGCTGCAGATGATCCTCAAGCAGCCATTCACGGTTGCCAACGTGGAAGGCCAGTTCGACGTCTTCGCGACGGTCGCTGGTGGTGGTCTTTCTGGCCAGGCTGGCGCGGTCAAGCACGGCGTATCGAAGGCGTTGCAGCTTTATGAGCCCGCTCTGCGTGGCGCGTTGAAAGCCGCTGGCTTCCTGACCCGCGACAGCCGTGTGGTCGAACGCAAGAAGTACGGCAAGCCGAAGGCGCGCAAGAGCTTCCAGTTCTCCAAGCGCTAAGCCTGGATTGGCAATTTGGTTTTGGAAAACGCGGCAGCAATGCCGCGTTTTTCATTTGGGTGCCCAATGGAGATATGACGATGCGTTATCGGCGTGAGATTGATGGTCTGCGGGCCGTCGCCGTTCTTCCCGTCATTCTGTTTCACGCCGGTCTTCCGATCTTCCCTGGCGGCTTTCTGGGCGTTGATGTCTTTTTTGTCATCTCCGGTTATCTGATCACGACGATTTTGCTGGAGGATTTCGAGGCGGGTCGATACTCGGTCCTGGGATTCTACGAACGTCGGGCGCGGCGAATTCTGCCGGCGCTTTTTGTGGTCATGGCGGCGACCATTGTGGCCGCTCCGATCCTGATGCTCCCGTCGCAGATGGCACCTATGGCCGAAAGCATTACCGCAGTCTCGTTTTTCGTCTCGAACCTCTATTATCTTAGCCAGATCGACTATTTCGCCCCGGCATCCGAACTGCAGCCTTTGCTTCACACCTGGAGCTTGGCGGTCGAAGAGCAGTTCTACCTGGTGTTTCCCCCGGTTCTTGCGGTTCTTTGGCGGCGCGGACTGCGACGGACGGTTTGGGCACTGTCGGGGGTGGCGCTGGCATCGCTGGTCATCGCTGAAATCGGTGCCGCCCAGAGTGCGGATCGCAATTTCTTCTTCACACTCTCGCGGGTTTGGGAGCTTTTGGCTGGGGCGCTGGCTGCTGCTGCCTTACACCACCGATCATTCGCCGGGAGGGATATGGCTGCAGCCCCCGGCCTGTTGATGATCGCAGGATCTATGCTGTTTCTTGGCAGGGCGACCGCGTTCCCGTCCCTTTGGACCTTGGTTCCGGTGCTTGGCACGGTTCTTGTCATCCTCTTTGCTGGATCGGGCACCGTTGTAGCGCGCATTCTGGGGTTTCGGCCTTTGGTCGGGATCGGACTAATCAGCTATTCGGCCTATCTCTGGCATCATCCGCTGTTCGCGTTTGCCCGGCTTTCTCTGATCGAGGCGCGTCCCGTCTGGCTGATGCTGGGGCTTGCCGCGCTGTCGCTTGGGCTTGCCTATGTCACTTGGCGCTGGGTCGAACAGCCCTTTCGGCGGGCCGAGCGTCTGCCGCGTCGGGCAACACTTTTTGCCGTTGCTGCTTTGGTCATGGTGCTGTCGTTTGGCCTTGGCGCAGCGGGGCGGCTGACACATGGATTTGACGGGCTTTGGCGCGCGGCCTGGCCCGACAAGGCTGCGATCCTAGACGTCATTGCCGCTGCCAAAACCGAGAAGAACCCCCTGGATGATGGCACCTGCCGATTCAACGTCAGCAGGGTGGACGAGGTGGTTACCGCGCGTTTGCTGGCGTGCCGTGACCAGTTCGGGCCAGGCATAGCGGTTCTGGGCGATAGCCACGCCGTTGATCTTTTCGGTGTGATAGCAGCGGACGGCCAACCCTTCGTGGCCGGATTCACCGAAGGTGGCTGCCGGCCCGACCGGGCGGACAAAGAATGTCCCTATGCAAGCTTCCGGGCCTTCGTCCTTGACAATCCCGGCAGCATGGAACTAGTGATCTTTTCGATCTCTGGCAGGTACCTGCTGGTGGAGGATGGCGCTCAGTGGGTTGAGCAGAAGGCCGCATTGATGGCCATGCCCCTGAAAGACCCAATCCCGCCGATGACGCTTAATCCTGCTGCAGTGGAACTGGTGACCTCGCTCTTGAAGGATTACGCGGCGTTGGTACCGATTGTCTGGCTTGGCCCGCGGATCGAACCCCAAGTGCAGTTGGAGTGGCTCGTCGCTCGTGGATGTGACGCGGGTCTGGAAGTTCGGACCGGAACTGAGGATAATTTCGTCAATCTGGACAAGGAGTTGAAATCCAACTCTCCCGTACCGTACCTTTCACAGATTGACCTTCTGGACCTCACGTTCCCGCGCGACTTTGGCGGGTGCGATGGCTTGCTTTGGTCAGATGGCGATCACTTCAGTGCGCTGGGAGAGCGGGTGATGGCAAGCCGGGCCGATCTTGTGGCCGAGGCGCGCGCGGCGCTTGCCCAGTGAAAAAAACAGGCCGGGAAAACCCGGCCCAGTTCAGGGGTAAGAGCGAAACACACCCTCGGGAACTGACGTTAGGTGCGCCAGAAGGGTTTCGTGCATTCCTCGGATGCGGCGGCAGAATCAAGCCCGATGTCGCGCAGCAATCGCTGGTCCAGGTGGGCAAGCTTTAGCCGGTCACGGCGGCGCGCGGCGGAGTTTTGCAGGAATTGGGCGATGCGGGTGAAAGGGCCCGTGCGGTGGGGCAGGTTGATCGTCTGGATTTGGGTGCGGGGCATCTCTGCCTCCTTCGATTTGTATTGATACAATGTGTGCCTTTCGGTAAGAACACTGTAGCAACAGCCGGTAATGAGTCGCCAGAGGATTATTGTGACTGATACAAGTTGGGCGCCTGACCTGAGTCAATTCCATGGCCCGAAGTATCTGGCCCTGTCGCGTGCCTTGCGGGATGCGATCCGGTGCGGCGATTTACCCGAGAATTCTCAACTGCCTACCGTGCGCGATCTGGCCTGGCGGTTGCAGTTGACCCCCGGCACAGTTGCGCGGGCCTATCAACTGGCCACCCAAGAAGGGCTTCTGGCGGCGACGGTCGGCCGTGGTACATTTGTAGCGGCACAATCTCCGCGCCTTGGCCCGACCCAGCCGCTTTACGCCGAACGGCAAAGTGGCGGGGCGACCGGGATTGTTGATCTGCGCGCGCCGCTGGTGCCGGAGGTTGGGCAGACCGAGGCCTTCCGGCAGGCGCTTTTGGCCATGGCCGAGGGTGTCGGGAAGGGTTGGCTGGATTATACCAGCCAGCTTGGCGAAGCACCGCTGCGGGCCGAAGTCGTGGCCTGGATGGGGGACCGGATCCTGGGGGCAGTCAGCCCGGATGATGTGATGCTGACCCATGGCGGGCAGAATGCCATTCATCTGATCTTCGATTGTTGCCTGCGCGGCGAACGCCCTACGGTGCTGGTTGAAGATCTGGCCTATCCCGGCTTTCGCTATGCCGCCCGCGCGGCACGGGCCGAAGTCGTGCCGGTGGAAATTGACGAAGAGGGGATCATTCCTGACGCGCTGGAGGCCGCCTGTAGGCGCCACGGCGTGCAGGTCTTGTGCCTGACCAGCGAGGCGCAGAACCCTACGGCGCGGCGGATGCCGGTGCATCGCCGGCAAGCGGTGGCCGACATCGCCCGGCGCTACGACGTGCAGATACTGGAGGACGATTGCTATTCGGTCGCGGAATCCGACCTTCCGACCCTGCGGGCCCTGGCGCCTGAACGGACATGGCTGATCGGATCGGTGTCCAAGACTATCTCGGCCGCGCTGCGGTTTGGTTATGTTATCTGCCCCGCTGGCATGGGCGAGGCCGGGCGGCTGACCGCGCAGCACGGGTTCTTTGCCCTGTCGCGCCCGGTGGTTGACCTGATGCTGCATCTGTTCCGCTCGGGTCAGGCGCAGGAGATCCGCCGCCGGGTGGTGCAGGAATTCGCAGCCCGGTTGCAGCTTTTGATCAACCACCTCGGGGCCTATGATCTTGCCTGGCAGCCCGGTCTGCCCTTTGTCTGGTTGCGATTGCCGCAGGGCTGGCGGGCCTCGACCTTCCTGCGCACGGCGGAGGCGCGGGGGGTGCTGGTCCGCTCGGCCGACGAATATGCGCTGGTGCATGGCAGGGCGCCGAATGCGGTGCGGATCGCGATTGCGGGCAATATCGGACTGGATGATTTTGCCGCAGCACTGCGCAAATTGGCCGAGCTTCTGGCCAAGCCGCCCTCGGACCTTTTGGTCTGATCTTCGGCCCTTTTTGGGGGCGCTGAAGAATGGCGATGGCCGGAAAGCGAGTCAGCGGCTGATTCTCGGTTTTTGTGGGCATGCCTAATCCTGTCACCGTATCGTAAAGCTGCTTGATTTTGCTTGGAAAAGATGTCCCACTTGTGTTACCGGGGTCAAATTGGCTAGATTTGATCAAATCAAGGCTGACGGAGTGCAGCCGGACAGGGGGACAAATGGCCGCTACGCCACGATCCGAGGCCCGGACGGGCCTTAAGCTGATCAGCCCAACGGCGATCTATGTGATTCTTCTGCTAGCTGTGCCGCTGGCGACCGTCTTGGTCTTTTCGGTGATGATGGGCGGGCGGGCCAATGTTTCGTTCCCGGTGACGCTGGACAACTACGCCAAGCTCTTGTCGAACTGGGCCTATTCCTACATCCTGCTCAAGTCGCTGCTGGTGGCGCTAAGCGTCACGGCGATCACAGTTGTTCTGGCCTATCCGGTCGCTTATTTCGTCAGCTTCCATGTCCGGCAGGAACGCAAAAGCCTGTGGCTGTTCCTGATCACCATCCCGTTTTGGACCAGCTATATCATCCGCGTCAGCCTGTGGTTCGTGATCATCGGGCGTGATGGCCTTTTGGACCAGGCGCTGATGTCGCTTGGCATTCTGAGTGAACCGTTGAACTTTGCCAGCTACGGCATCCCGGCAATCATCCTTGTGCTGGCCCATGCCTATGCGCCCTTTGCCGTGCTGCCGATCTTTGTCAGCCTGGAAAAGGTGGACCGCAGCTTGTTGGAGGCGGGCCAGGATCTTGGCGAAAGCCGCTTCATCACCTTCCTGCGGGTGACGCTGCCGCTGTCGATGCCCGGCGTGATCGCGGCCTCGCTGATCGTCTTCATCCCGACCGTCGGCGACTATGTGACGCCGAAACTGGTGGGTGACGGCAAGCAGCCGCTGATCGCCAACTTTATCGAAACCCAGCTTTTGAAACTGCAGGACTTCCCGCAGGGTTCGGCCTTTGCGGTGGTGTCGATGCTGATGGTTGCCGTGGTCAGCGTCGGCTTCGTCTTGTGGAACAAACGCTTTATTGGAGGCCAGAAATGAAGAAGGCCCCGATCCTGAAAAGCTACACGCTTTTCTACCTGCTGTTCCTTTATGCGCCGATCATCCTCTTGCCGATCTTTGCCTTCAACAGCAGCAAGGTCGTGGCCTTCCCGCTGCAAGGCTTTACGCTGGATTGGTTCCGCGAGATGTTTTCGGACGAGAATCTGGGGATCGCCGCCAAGAACAGCCTGATCATCGCGCTGTCGGTCGCTTCGATATCGACCGTTCTGGGCATCTTCGCTGCCCGCGCCAGCGTGCGCTATCGCTTTCCGGGCAAGGCGCCGATCATGGGCCTGATCATGCTGCCCTTGGTGCTGCCCGAAATGATCATCGCGATGGCCCTTCTGGTGGTGCTTTTGTCCCTTGGCGTGCCACTGTCCTTGTTCACCGTCATCATTGGTCAGGTGCTGGTCACCACGCCGTTTGCGGTGGCGATCCTGACCTCGGCCTTTCAAAGCCTTGACCGGTCGCTGGAAGAAGCGGCGATGGACCTTGGCGAAACCGCCTGGGGCACGTTCCGGCTGATCGTGTTGCCGCTGGTGATGCCGGGCATCATGGCGGCCTTCCTGATCTGCTTTACCATCTCGTTCGATGAATTCATCATCTCGAACTTCCTTGGTTCGGGCCAGCCGATCCTGTCGGTTTACATCTTCGGCCAATTCCGTTTCCCCGCCAAAGTGCCTTCGATGCTGGCCTTGGGGACGGTGCTTGTCTGTTTCTCGATCATCCTGCTTGGCTTTGCCGAGTACATGCGCCGCCGTGGCATCGCCAAGACGGGTGGCAAAGATTCCGGAGGCTTCCTGTGACCACTTCTGACGACCGCCCCACCATGATCGAGTTCAAGGACGTCCATAAGTATTATGGCGACTACCATGCGCTGCGTGGCATCAACGGCACGATCAGGGCCGGAGAGTTCTTCTCGCTTCTTGGCCCGTCGGGCTGCGGCAAGACTACGCTTCTGCGCACCATTGCAGGTTTCGAGGGGATTTCCTCGGGCGTGATCATGATTGACGGCAAGGACGCAGCGGGCATCGCGGCGAACGCGCGGCCGACGAACATGGTGTTCCAAAGCTACGCGATTTTCCCGCATATGACGGTCGAGGAAAACGTGGGCTTCGGCCTGCGCAAGGACCCTCGGAGCAAAGAGGAAAAGGCCAAGGCCGTCGCCGAGGCGCTGGAGATGGTGGGCCTGAAAGGCTTTGGCAAGCGGGCGGCGCATGCGCTGTCGGGCGGCCAGCGGCAGCGGGTGGCGCTTGCCCGCGCGCTGATCCTGAAGCCCAAGGTTCTGCTTCTGGACGAACCCCTGTCGGCGCTGGACAAGAAGATGCGCGAACATATGCAGGTCGAACTGATCAAGCTGCAGCGTCAGGTCGGCATCACTTTCATCCTCGTGACGCATGATCAGGAAGAAGCGCTGGTCATGTCCGACCGGATCGCGGTGATGTTCGACGGCGAGATTGCCCAGTTGGACGATCCCGAAACCCTGTATCGTCGCCCGGCCAACAAGAAGGTCGCCAATTTCATCGGGACGATGAACTTTATCCCGGCTGAAATCCTGTCCGAGACCGGTGACAAGGTCGAGATCGAGGCCAAGGGCCTTGGCCGTGTGGCGCTTGACATCGCGCAGGCCCCGGCTCCGGCCGGTGAAGCGCCGGTTGTGGGCTTGCGGCCCGAGACGCTGACGCTGCTCTACGATGACCAGAAGGCGTCCGAGCGCGAAACCGAAGGCCTGATCGACGAAGTGATCTACCTTGGCGACATGACCTATTACGACGTCTATCTTGGCGGCACCGATGTCGAAGTGCGCCTTTCGATGCGCAATGTGCCGGGACGCCCAGTGCTGGAAGTCGGCGCAAAGGTCCGCGTCGCGTGGAGCCCGTCTGCGCTGGTTCTCTTCCGCTGATCCCCGCCGGTCGCGCCCCTGCGCGTCGGTTTGAAAAATCCCACGGGACCCAAGGCCGACTGGCCCGGGTCCCGTTTCATTTTGCTGCCGTCTTCTAGTCATCCTCGGTCACGGCGATGCCGGTACACCGATCGCTGCCAATGCCCTGATAGGAATGGGGCGAGGTGGCATCGAAGGTAATGGCGTCACCGGACTCAAGCGACACGTCCCCATCTGGAAACCGAAGAAGCAGCGTCCCGGTGATCACATAGATCCGCTCTTGCCCAGGGTGGTGGTGGGGCGCTGTATCCGGTCCAGCAGGGTGGAACTCGGCGAAAAAGGCTGCGACGCGCCGACCCTCGACCGGAAAGTCCAGGCTTTCGAATTCATAGGAGGGACGCGCATTGCCCATGCGGTCGGGCAAACGGATGCGGTCGCTTTTGCGCACAACTTCGCGCAGCGGGCGCAGGCGGTCTTGGGTGAAGAAATGCTCCAGCCCGATGCCGAAGACCATCGCGATGCGCAAAAGCGTCGGCAGGGTCGGGTAAAGACGGCCGGTCTCGATCCGCGACAACATGCCCGGCGACAGCCCGGTATGTTCGCCCAGTTCAACCAGCCCAAGGTTCTTGGTCTGCCTAAGCTCGCGGATGCGAGGGCCGATGTCATATCGCCCCAAGCCTTCATCGATGGTTTCAGACAGCATGACCTCATCCTTCTCTTGGCGTGATGCTAGTCGGATTTGCGCAAAAAGAAAAGCTTGCTTCACCTCACGCAAATGTGCATGGTGAGAAAAATAATTTGTACTAAATGCAATGTACGATCCGGAAGCAAGACGTGCTGCCGGGCCGCCATTCAACAAAGGAGACTGCCATGTCGATCATCTCTCGCCTTCGCAACGCCGCTGCCGCCACCGCGCTTGGCCTTGGCATCGGGTTTGCGGCAACTGCCGGTGCCTATGCTGCGGACAAGGACATCATTGCCGTCGCGACGGAAGCCGGAACCTTCAACACGCTGGCCGCTGCCCTGACCGCTGCGGGTCTGGTGGAGACCCTGCAGGGCGAAGGCCCGTTCACCGTCTTTGCCCCGACCGACGAAGCCTTTGCCAAACTGCCCGCCGGAACCGTGGAAGAGCTTCTGAAGCCCGAGAACAAGGACAAGCTGACGGCGATCCTGACCTATCACGTCGTGGCAGGCAAAGTGATGGCCGCTGATGTGATGGGCCTGACGGAAGCGCAGACCGTCAATGGTGCTATGGTCGGGATCAGCGCGGCCGATGGCAAGGTGATGGTTGGCGGCGCGACCGTGACTGCGGCTGACATCGAAGCATCGAACGGCGTCATACATGTCATCGACACCGTGATGCTGCCGCCGGAAGGCTGATTAAACGGCTTCTAAGGGGAGAGCGGTGCTCTCCCCGAACCCAGCGTGGGTGGAACCCAAGCGAACGACTGAAATGGCGCTGCACGGTGCAGTGCCCTGAACCGAGGGAAAGAACATGAAAGCTTTGGATATGCTAAGCCTGCTGCTGGTCATCGTCGGCGGCTTGAACTGGGGCCTCGTTGGCCTTTTGAACTTTGACCTTGTTGCGACGATCTTCGGCGCGGGCTCGGTCCTGTCGCGCGTCGTCTACGTGCTGGTTGGCGTTTCGGCGCTGTGGCAGGCGCTGGCTTTGGCACGCGGAAAAGGCGCAGCGTAAGCCGTCCTTTTGCTGCCAATCATGGCCGGGCGGACGCGCCCGGCCATGTGCTATTTATCGGGTGAAAGCAGGCCCAAGCCGCGCAGATAAATCCCGATCGCGGTTTCCAGAATATCCTCTGGTGCCCAAGGCTGCGGGCCGCCGTTGCCGCGCAGGTATAGCTCCACCACGCCATGGCTTGTTGCCCAGACATGGGCCGAGATCATCCTTGCTGGCGGTCGGCGCGTTTCGGGTAGCGCCCGAGCCAGATGGTCAGCGGCGCGGTCCATCGTGTCGCGAGCCTTGGCGGCGACTTGAGCCAAACCGGGGTGGTTCCCAGGTTGCAGCCCGCTTTCAAACATCGCCTGATAATGGCCGGGGTACTTTCTGGCAAAGGCCAGATAAGCCCGCCCTGTTGCTTCGAAAGCGGCAAGAGATGTCGGGCGGCCTTCGTCATAAGCGAATTCAAGCAGGGCTGCGAAGATGTCAAAGCCCTGCCGTGCCACTTCGGCCAAAAGCTCATCGCGCCCGGTGAAATGGCGGTAGACGGCAGCCGGGGTCACATCGGCGGCCTTGGCGGCCTCGGATAGCGTAAAGCCCTGCGGACCACGCTCGGCGATCAGCGCCAGTGCTGCCTCGACCAGCGCTTGCCGGAGGTTGCCGTGGTGATAGCCGCGCTTCATCAACCCTTCGGCCGAAGCTTCGGCCCGCCGCAGATCTTGTCATCGGGCTTGCCGATGGCCGCCTTGTCCCTGCCCTCATAACTCACCGCCGACAGGATCGTCTGGATCGCCGCGATCCGCGCCCGTTTCTTGTCGTCCGACAGGATTATGGTCCAAGGCGCAGGCTTGGTGTGGGTCTTGGCCATCGTCTCATCGATGACCTTGCAGTATTCGTCCCATTTCGGCAGCCCGTCGACGTCGATCTTCGACAGTTTCCACTGCTTGAGAAGATCGCCCTCGCGGTCCAGAAAGCGCTTCAACTGTTCGGCGCGGTCGACCTCAAGCCAGATCTTCAGGAAAATGATCCCCTCATCGCGGATCATGCCTTCAAAATCCGGAAGTTGATGGAAAAAACGGGTCCGGTCTTCGGGTGAGCAGAAGCCGAAAACATGTTCGATCATGGCGCGGTTGTACCAGCTGCGGTCGAAAAGTGCGACTTCGCCCTTGGCGGGAAGCCAGTCGACATAGCGCTGGAAATACCATTGCTGGGTTTCGCGTTCGGTAGGCTTTGGCAGGGCCACAACATAGGCTTGCCGGGGGTTCATGTTTTCGGTGACCGCCTTGATCGTGCCGCCCTTGCCCGCCGCATCGCGACCCTCGAACACCACGACCAGCCGCTGGCCCGTGGTCTTGATGCCCGCTTGCATCTTGGCAAGTTCGATCTGCAGCGCCTCCATCTGCCGATCATAGTCCTTGCCCTTCATCTCCTCGCGGTAGGGGTAGGACTTGGTCAGGATCTCGTCCTTGCCAGCCTTTTCAATCGCCTTGCGGATCTCCGCAGGGGCGCCTTCGCGGAAATAGCGGCTGATCGCGCCGTCAAATGGCAGGGTCATCTTGGGCCTCCCTCTTTGCGCCCAGTATGGCGATTGAAGGCTTTAACGCAATGCGGCGCGGTCGACGGCGTCGATGACGGTCTGAATATGGGCGTGATGTGGCATGTGGCCTGCGCCCGGAATGACCGTCAGCCGCGCATTGGGCAAAAGCCGCGACAGCGGGGCCGAGTGGACAGAAAGCGGAACGATGGTGTCCTCGCTGCCATGGATCAGTTCGATAGGCAGGGTCAGGCTTTGGTAGCGGGGTTCCATCGCCACCAGTTCATCCCGCAGTGCATTCACTTGGGCCGTGTTGACCGCAAGCGCCTGCCGCCGCAGCGTAAGGGCCGCGCCAATATGGGCCTCATAGCCTTCGGGAACCGGTTCAGGCGCAAAGATTGCGGCGGTGGTCCGGGCTATATAGCCTTCTGTCACGAAAGCTGAGGCCAGCGGGATCGCCAGCCTCCGCCCCAGCGCCGTGTCGGTCAGCCGGTACCATGGGTCAAGCTTTCCGGGCCAAGGAAGCGAGGGTGATCCGACCAGAACCAGTGCTTTCACACCCCCCATCAGCGCCCAGTGAAGGGCGACCGAGCCGCCATAGCTTTGGCCCAGAATGATTGGGTCGCGCAGGCCCAGGGGTTCAAGCCCCCGGCGCAGAAACTGCACCTGCGCGGCAAGGCCCGCCTCAGCAATCGCATCGGAGTGACCAAGGCCGGGCCGGTCGACGAGGATCACCCGGAACTGGTCCGCCAGACGGTCACGCAACCGAAAACTCAGATCACGGAGCGAGCCGGAGGCACCATGGATCATCACAAGGTCAGGCCCTTGGCCCGCGACCTCATAATGCAGGCGCAAGCCACACAAATCGGCAAACTGGCCGCTTGGCGGATAGTCTGCCAAAGCGCGGGCCTCCCGCAGGGCGGCGCGGCGATGGGTCAGGCCGGCGACCCCAAGGCCGACGGCTGCCAGCCTAGCGGCCAATCTCGGCAAGGTCATAGGGCGTCGACTGATAAATTTCGTTGATCCAGTTGCCATAAAGCAGATGTGCGTGGCTTCTCCACCGGTTCAAGGGGGGCTTTGCGGGATTGTCATCCGGGTAATAGTTCATCGGCACGTTGATCGGGGTGCCGGCGGCAACATCGCGGTCATATTCCTGCTTCAGCGTGTCGCTGTCGTATTCAAAATGGTTGAAGATATACAGCGCCCGGTGGCCGGGGTCTTCGACCAGACAGGGGCCAACCTCGTCCGAGCCAAGCAGCGTCTTCAGGCCCGGTGCGGCGTCAATTTCGGCCTCTTTCATCTCGGTCCAGCGGCTGACCGGGATCACGAAATCATCCGAGAAACCGCGCAGATAGGGCGAGGTCGGGGCAAGGTTCTGATGCCGGAAGCATCCAAAGGCCTTGTGGTCCAGCATGTGCTTTTTCACACCGTGGAAATGGTTGATCATCGCCATCCCCCCCCAGCAGACGCCAAAGGTCGACTGCACGTTGGTCTGGGTCCAGTCCATCACCTCGCACAACTCGTCCCAATAGCTGACCTCGTCGAAGGCCAAATGTTCGATGGGCGCACCAGTGATGATCAGCCCGTCGAACTTTTCGCCCTTCACCGCCTGAAACGGGCGATAGAAAGCCTCCATGTGGTCAGCGGCGGTGTTCTTCGTCTGATGCTCGGACATGCGGATCAGTTGCAGGTCGATCTGCAAGGGCGTGGCCCCGATCAGCCGGGCGAACTGGTTTTCGGTCTGAATCTTCTTCGGCATCAGGTTCAGAAGGCCGATTTTCAGCGGGCGGATATCCTGCTGCGCGGCGCGGTCCGGCGACATGACCATGACGCCTTCGTTCCGCAGCACGTCATAGGCGGGCAGGGTCTCGGGCAGGGTGATGGGCATGGTTCTTGAGTCCTTGGAATTTGGCCGAAAGGTGTGGCCTGATCGTCAGTTTTGCAAGTGGGTCAAATGCGGTCGATGGCGCGGGACATGAGCATGTCGAAGTCCCCCGCATTCTTGACCTGGGCGACTTCTTCCGCCGTGATTGTCACCCCCCATCGCGCCATGGCGGCATAGCGGGGCTGGCGGTGCGCCAAGGCGCGGGCATAGGTCCAGCGCACGAAATGGTCGGGGTCGCAGGTGTCTTCGGTCACCGCATGGGCCGAACGGTATTCCTCCCACATCGCGTGCAGAAATTCGGGCCGGTAATACATCGGCTTTGGCGCGCGGTCGAAGCGGCGGACAAGCTCCGCCGTGTGATCGTCGGTGCCTTTGATCCAGACGAGTAGCAGCGTATCGGCCAGTTGCCGCATCACCGGATCATTGGGGTCATCGGCTGAAACCACCTCGCAGATCGAGCCCGAGGTGTCGCAGATGAAATTCGGATAGCCATACAGGTCCTGCGCCCGGTCCATGAAACGCGCGGTGTCGAGCGTCGCGGCTATTTCGGCCTGCCGGTGCTGTTCCTGCCGCTTCATGTATTCGGCAAAAGGCACGCCGCCCTCGGCCGGATCGCCGGGCTTGCCCAGATAGGTCGACAGGGGGGCCAGGTTGTTGAAGGTGATGTTCGAGGTGATGAAGACGCTGTCTGTCATCAGAAGTTCACGCAGCAGCGGAACCTTCATCGCCTCGCGCTTGAAGTTGTCGGCGATGTATTCGCCCATGTACCGCGTGCCGATCCGGTAATCGACCGAGTAATGGAACCACGACCCCTGATCGCGCAGCATGTTCGAGACATGGGTCTTGCCCAGGCCCGACATGCCAAACAGCATCACCCGCTTTTGCGCGGCTTGCAGATAGTCCTTGCCGTTCTGATAGATCATCGCGTCACCCCTTGGCCCCTGTTAGCGCCGGGCGGGGCCTTGGGCAATGCAAAACCAAGGGTCAGGCCGTGGCCTTGGGGCCTTGACGCAGGATGATCCATATGCCGATGAAGATCAGCGCCGCACCAAGAAACAGCGTCGGCTGGACCGGCTCATCGTAGAACATCGCCCCGACAATGGCGATCAATGGCAGACGCAGGAAGTCGACCGGCACGACCTTGCTGGCCGGGGCAAGCGACAGGGCGGTGGTCAGGCAGAGATGCGCCGTCACCCCGGCAACGCCGATCAGCGCAAGCCATGGCAGCGTGGCCAGCGTCGGCAGCGTGATATGCCCATCCGCCAGCGCCGCCCCAAGGCCAAAGCCCGTCTGCATCAGCGTCAGCCAGAACAGGATGCCGATCACCGCCTCCTCCCGCGTCAGCCGCTTGGTCATCAGCGCGGTCGCGGCAAAGAACACCGCCGCCCCGGCCGCTGCCAGCACCCCAAGGTTCGGGTGGCCAAAGTCGGGGTGTGCCACCACCAGCACGCCCCCAAAGCCCAAGGCAGCCGCCAGAAGCTTGGTCCGCGTCAGACTCTCACCCAACAGCAGCGGCGACAGCAGGATCACCCAGATCGGCGAGGTGAACTCCAGTGCGAAGACCTGCGCCAAGGGGATCATAGTGACCGCCCAGAACCACAGCGACTGGCCGGTGAAGTGGCACAGGTTGCGCAAAAGGTGACCACCCAGCCGTTGTCGGCGGACCCTGCCGATCTGGCGCGTCAACGTCCCCACCACCAGCACCAGCAGGAACCCCACGACCGACCGATAGCCAAGGATTTCGAACGTATCATGCACGCCCTTGATCTGCCGGGTGGCAATCGCCATCGCGGAAAAGGCTGCGACCGATCCCAGCATGAACAGGGCGGCACGTAAGGGGCGGTCAACGTCAGCCATCCTGACCGTCCAGCCGGTCGGCCCGACGCAAGGCAGGGAACCAGGCGGCCCAGATGCCGGTCACGATCAGCGTGCCAATCCCCCCATAGACCGCCGCCATCACCGGCCCGACAAAGCGCGACACGACCCCGGTTTCAAATTCCCCCAACTCGTTCGAACCCGAGATGAACAGCCCCGAAACCGCCGAAACCCGTCCGCGCATATGATCGGGCGTCACGATCTGGATCAGCACTTGGCGCACGTTCACCGAGATCATGTCCCCCGCCCCAAGGATCACCAGTGCTACAAAGGAAAGGGGCAGCGATTCCGACAGGCCAAAGGCGATGGTCGCAAGGCCAAAGGCGGCAACACCCAGGAACATCTTGACCCCCGCCGCCCGCTTGATCGGCCGGTAGGAGAGGTAAATCGCCATCACCAACCCGCCCACGGCAGGCCCGGCCCGCAACAGCCCGAACCCCAAGGGCCCCACCTGCAGCACATCCGTCGCAAAGGCCGGCAGCAGCGCCGTCGCCCCGCCCAGAAGCACGGCAAACAGGTCCAATGAGATCGCGCCCAATACGACCTTGTTTTCCCAGACATAGACCAGCCCCTCGCGCAGCAGTGCAAGCGCCTTGCCCTCTTGCCGCTCGGGTTTGGTGGGGGTCTTGACAGTGAACATCATCGCCAACCCAAAGCCATAGAGGACCGCCGTCGCGGCATAGGCGCTGGCCACGGAATGGGCGACAAGGATCCCGCCGAAGAAGGGGCCTATGATCACTGAACTCATCCACACCGTCATCGAAAGCGTCATCGCCTGCGGCATGTCGGCCCGTGTGACCAGCATCGGCACCAGTGCAGAATTGGCGGGCGACAGGAACGCCCGTGCAGCGCCGAAAAGGGCTCCGACCGCAAAGATGGCAGACAATTCTGGCGAAGGCTGCAGCGCGATATAGACCAGCGCCAGAACCCCGACAAACTCGGCAAGCAGCGACCAGAAGACGATGCCCAACCGGCTGACCCGGTCCGCCAAAGTGCCTGCAAACAGCGTCAAAAGGAACAAGGGCGCGAATTGCGCAAGGCCGACCATGCCGACCATGAAGGCGCTTTCCTCGATCGACATCGTCTCGCGCGCGATGTGATAGACCTGCCAGCCGATGGTCACCGCCTCGATCTGGCTGCCAAAGGCGACAGGCACCATACCCGTGAAATAGCGCCGATAGTCCGGGTTTCGGGACAGGACTTTGAACGGGCTTTCGGCCATGGGAACACCTTTTTGCGGGCGGACCTTGCCCCGGCAACCCGGCAGGCACAAGGCGCAAACGCCGGTGCAACGCCCGGGCCCTGCCGCTGCCAAATTCCAACGACGTATCTACCGGTCCGCAAAATCGAACGGCCTTTTTGGCCCGACCGCCTCAGCCAAACCGCCGCCGCGCGTCCAGCGCCAGACCAGCACCAACCGACCCCAGCATGTCGCCCGTGGCGATTGCCACACCGGGCAGGGCGTCAGCCACGGCACGATGCAGCATCGGCAAGCCGCAGGAGCCGCCGGTCATGAACACCGTGCCGATCTGTTCCGCCACCACCCCGGCCTCGGCCAGCACCTTGCCAATCCGCGCTCGGACCCGGTCAACCGGAGCCGCCACCGCCGCCTCGAACGCCTCGCGCCGGATGACCGGGTTCGGCCCGCCTGCCAGATCCTTCAGCAGGATGCGGGTGACTTCGGTATTGGAAAGGGCGATCTTGGCGGTCTCGACCTCCATGGCGAGGGCGTGACCCTGACGCCCAGCCACCACGCGGATCATCCGGGCAAGCAACTCGGGCCGGTCAGCCTCAGCCGCCAGCGCCTTCAGGTCGGCGGCGACACGTTGGGTGTAAAGAAAGTTGATCCGGTGCCAGGTCGCCAGATCAAGGTAATAGTGCCGCGGCATCACCGCCTTGCCGTGCCCGGTCGTAGACAGATAGCCCAGATGCGGCATCACTTCCGCCAGACTTAACAGCCGGTCGAAATCCGTGCCGCCGACCCGGATCCCATCATTGGACAGAATATCCCCCGCCCGATCCGCCGCCCGCGCCCGTTGGGGCGAAACCCGCACGACCGAGAAATCCGACGTTCCGCCACCGATATCGACGATCAGAACCAACTCTTCCGCCAGAACAGATTGCTCATACTGCAATGCTGCCGCGATGGGTTCGTATTGGAACAGAACCTCCTTGAACCCATGCGCGTGGGCGATCTTTTCCAGCACCGCTTGCGCCTTGGCATCCGCCGCCGTGTCATCATCGACAAAATGCACCGGACGACCCAACACAACCTTGGTCATGCCCCCCGCCGCATCATCCAGCCTGCGCCGCATCTGCCCGAAAAACCGCGACAGCACATCGACGAAACTGACAGAGCGACCCCCGACCGCTGTCCGCTCATCAATCAGCGAAGACCCCAA
The DNA here is from genome assembly GCA_947504705.1 of Paracoccaceae bacterium. Classification (GTDB taxonomy): domain Bacteria; phylum Pseudomonadota; class Alphaproteobacteria; order Rhodobacterales; family Rhodobacteraceae; genus Tabrizicola. The sequence continues at coordinate 33,323 of CANNIA010000021.1, read as the reverse complement.
CGTGCTTTTCAAGCCCCGCATCAACCGGCCATCCTCGCCCCCGACATAGGCCGCAATCGCGGCGCGGCCAAACTGTGGCGGGGCACCGTCGGATTCCCAAAACACCGCTGAGGGCAGGGTGACCTCATCCCCCTCCAGCGCGATCAGCCAGGACCTGTCCCCATCCGCCAGCGAAACGGTGGAATTCGAGGTGCCGAAATCGATCCCGCAAAAGAGGTCTGACATGGCGGCTCCGATCAGCAAAACGCCGCAGGTAAAAGGGGCGGGGCCTCTTGTAAAGCCCTTAGTCGCCGATCTCCTCGACGTGGAAGTCGCGCGTCAGCCCGCCCGTCGCCGCAAACCATGCACTTGTACGGGTGCGGTCCCGATGCGCCTCAAACGCCGCGCGGTCCACGAAACTTTCGTCCAGAACCCAGACCAGCGGGTCAGCCGACGGCGAGACATTGAAAGTCAAACACCCCGGTTCGGCGCGACTTAGCCGGATATGGTCCGGCAGCATCGCCCGCACGATCTTTGCATCGGCCTCAGTCGCACAGATCAGGCGGCCCGTGACCCGGATCATTCCAGTTCAATCGTCCCCGGCGGTTTCGAGGTGCAGTCATAGAACACCCGGTTCACGCCTTTGACTTCGTTGATGATCCGCGTGGCGGTTTCGCCAAGGAATTCGTGCGTGAAGGGGTAGTAGTCGGCGGTCATCCCGTCGACCGAGGTCACCGCCCGCAGCGCCAGCGCATAGTCATAGGTCCGCCCGTCGCCCATCACGCCCACGGTTTTCATCGGCAGGATCGCGGCAAAGGCTTGCCAGATCTCATCATAAAGCCCGTGGCGGCGGATCTGGTCGATATAGACCGCATCGGCCCGGCGCAGGATGTCCAGCTTTTCGGTGGTGATCTCACCCGGGCAGCGGATCGCAAGGCCCGGTCCGGGGAAAGGGTGGCGGCCGATAAAGCTGGCCGGCAGACCAAGTTCGCGGCCCAAGGCGCGGACTTCATCCTTGAACAACTCACGCAGGGGTTCGACCAGTTTCAGCCCCATCTTCTCGGGCAAGCCGCCGACATTGTGGTGCGACTTGATCGTCACCGAAGGCCCGCCACTGAAGCTGACGCTTTCGATCACGTCCGGATACAACGTGCCTTGGGCCAGGAACTTCGCGCCGCCAACCTCATGCGCGTGCTTTTGGAACACATCGATGAACAGCCGCCCGATGGTCTTGCGCTTGACCTCGGGGTCCGAAACCCCCTCCAGCGCGCCAAGGAACAGCTCAGACTCATCCGCATGGATCAGCGGCATCTGGTAATGGTCGCGGAACATTTTCACGACCTGCTCCGCCTCACCCAGCCGCAGCAAGCCATGGTCGACGAAGACACAAGTCAGCTGATCACCAATCGCCTCATGAATCAGCACGGCGACCACGGACGAATCCACACCCCCCGACAGCCCGCAGATCACCTTGGCATCACCGACCTGAGCGCGGATCTTCGCAATCGCCTCGGCCCGATAGGCGCCCATCGTCCAGTCGCCCTTGAACCCGGCGGCCTTGACGAAATTCGCGTAAAGCTTCGCCCCTTTCGGCGTGTGATGCACTTCGGGGTGGAACTGCACCGCATAGAACCGGCGCGCGGGATCGGCGGTGATGGCGAAAGGCGCATTGGGCGAGGTGCCATAGACCTGAAAGCCGGGGGCAATCTTCGACACATGGTCGCCGTGGCTCATCCAGACCTGCTCGGTCCCGGCCTCGAACCAGCCTTCCAGAAGGGGCAACCGGTCAGCGGTCGGCGTCACGTAAGCCCGCCCGAATTCGGCAGTGCCGTGGCCGCCTTCGACATGGCCGCCAAGGCAATGCATCATCACCTGCTGACCATAGCAGATGCCAAGTATCGGCACGCCAAGGTCAAAGACCCCTTTCGGCGGCATCGGCGCGTTGTCCCAGTAGACGCTGGCCGGGCCACCGGACAGGATCACCGCCTTGGGCTGAAAGGCCTGAAGGAAGGCGTCGTCCACGCGGTTATAGGGGTGGATTTCGCAATAGACATTCAGCTCACGCAGGCGTCGCGCGATCAGCTGCGTCACCTGGGAACCGAAGTCGACAATCAGAAGGCGGTCATGTTGGGTCATGCGGGTGATTAGGATGGGATCGCCGGAAGTGCAAGTCCTGCCCCACACGGGCCACGCGCGGAAATGTCGTTTGCGACGGCGGCGAATGTCGGTTTTGGAAGGCAATGGCCGGTTTCGGGGGAAGGGAATTCCTCAATTGCGTCATAAGGGCCGCAATAGCATTCGGAGGCTTACATGGACGAAGCAGGTGGACGCAGGGCGCGCAGTGGCGGGGGCGCAAGCCGCCGGGCCGAGCGGACCGCAGTCAGCTTTGAGACGGCGAAATACATCCAGCGCAACATTCCCAATTTCGAGATCCTGAACGAAGAAGCGCTGCAGATCATCGAATGGAACGCGGAAACCGTTCTGGAAGAGATCGGCGTCAATTTCATCGAGAACGAAGCCGCCCTCCAACGCTGGCGCGATGCCGGGGTCGATGTGAAGGGCGAACGCGTCCATATTCCCCGTGGTCTGGCCCGCAAGCTTTGCTCGACCGCGCCAAAGACCTATACCCAGTACGCCCGCAACCCCGAGCGTAATGTCGAGGTCGGCGGCCGCAATCTGGTTCTGGCCCCGGTCTATGGCCCGCCCTTCGTCCGCGACATCGACGGCGGCCGCCGCTATGCTACGCTGCACGACTTCCAGAACTTCGTGAAGCTGGGCTATATGTCCAAATGGCTGCACCATTCCGGCGGCACGGTCTGCGAACCGACCGACATCCCGGTCAACAAGCGCCACCTTGATATGCTGCTTGCTCACATGACCCTGTCGGACAAGCCCTTCATGGGCTCGGTGACTGAGCCGAGCCGCGCGCAGGATTCGGTCGACATGGCCTCGATTCTGTTCGGCGCGGATTTTGTGCAACAGAACACGGTGATGACCAGCCTTGTGAACATCAACTCGCCGATGACCTTCGACGGGATCATGATGGGCGCGTTGGAGGTTTATGCGGCCAACAACCAAGCCTCCATCGTTTCGCCCTTCATCGTCGGGGGTGCTATGGCCCCAGTCACGGTCGCAGGCACGCTAACCCAGGTTCTGGCGGAAATCCTTGCCGGGGTTTCCTATTCCCAGCTCGTCCGTCCCGGCTCTCCCGTCATCGCCGGGGCTTTCGTGACCTCGATCGACATGAACTCCGGCGCGCCGACCTTCGGCACCCCGGAAGCCGCCCATATCACCTATGGCGCTGGCCAGCTGGTGCGCCGTCTGGGTCTGCCCTACCGCTCGGGCGGGTCGTTCTGCGGCTCGAAACTCCCCGATGCGCAGGCCGCCTATGAGACCGCGAACAGCCTGAATATGGCGCTGCTGGCGGGCGTGAACTTCATGCTCCATGCCTGCGGCTGGCTGGAGGGCGGCCTCGTGTCCTCCTACGAGAAATTCGTGATGGACGCCGACCAGCTTGGCACGCTGCACCATCTTGCCCAAGGCATCATGATGGACCAGAATGGCCAAGCCATGGACGCAATCCGCGAAGTCGGTCCCGGCGGCCACTACCTTGGCTGCGAACACACGCAGGCGAACTTCAAATCAGCCTTCTGGCGCTCAGACCTCTTTGACTACAAGCCGTTCGAGACCTGGACCGAAGAAGGCGCGCGCGATACGATGACGCTGGCCGCCGAGAAGGTGAAAAGGCAGCTGGCCGACTATCAGGCCCCCGACCTGGATGCAGGCATCCGCGAGGGGCTGGAAGGCTTCGTCGCCCGCCGCAAATCGGAAATGCCCGACGCGTTCATCTGATCGAATTGACGGCCCCCTCGGGGGCCGTTATTCATTTGGGCACCCGTCACGGGCGTCCGGGTGATGATGGCCGACCTTCATGGAGGTCTGTCTTGGCTTATGCCTTTCACCAATCCCCCGCACCTTTTCTGAACTTGCCCGCACCCAAATCGCTGCGTTCTGGCGATCTGGTGATTTTCGGTGCAGGGCACGGAACACCCTATCCTTCCGAAAGCGAACTCGGCTATCCCTTGGAAACCGCCTCAGCCACCGCGCCCGATGCGATCCGCATTGGCGCGACTTGGTCATCCTCGAACATCGACCACTATGATTTTGACCTTGGTGGCCCCTTGCTCGCAGCCGGGGCGAGGGCGCTTTACGATGCGGGCGATCTTGTCCTGTCATCGCAGGACGGCGCGACCAACCGGCAAGCCATAAGGGCGGCGACGGCAGATATTTTGGGGCAGGGGGCGGTGCCCATCCTGCTGGGCGGCGATGACAGCGTGCCTGTACCCTTCCTTGCCGCCTTCGACACCGGGCCCATCGACATCCTGCAGATCGACGCCCATATCGACTGGCGCGACACTGTCGGTGGCGTGCGTGACGGCTATTCCAGCACCATGCGCCGGGCGTCTGAACGTCCGCACGTGCGCTCGATCACCCAAATCGGGATGCGCGGGGTCGGCTCGGCGCGGCCCCAAGAGGTGCAAGCCGCCCGCGACTGGGGCGCCCGGCTTGTGACCGTTGATCAGGCGCTCGACCTTGGTCCGCAAGGCGTGGCAGCGATGATCCCCGGGGCCGGGCGGCTGGTGATCCAGATCGACCTTGATGCGTTGGACCCGTCGGTTTGTGGGGCGGTCAACGCCCCAACGCCAGGCGGCTTCCAATTCCGCGAGCTTGCCGCCATCCTCCGCACCGTCATTGCCGCACATGGCTTGGCGGGGCTTTCGGTGGTGGAACTGGTGCCCAAGGCCGATCCGCACGGCCTTGGCGCGGTTGCTGCCGCCCGGCTGATCTGCAACGCCATCGGCGCAGCAGTCCGGCACTAGATCAGACCGGGCTTTGCCGCAACAGCCGCGCCTCGGCCAGCAAAGCGATCAAGACCTCGATATGCCGCGCCACCGAATAGCTGGCATCGCCCGACTTCCGCGTCGCCTCCAGTGCCTCTTCCGCCGACAGAAGCGAGGGCACCGTCTCCTCCGGCGATCCCCCGCAGCGCAAGAGCCGCCGCAAATCACGCTCACGGCGATAGTCGCCAAGGCCGAAGCGTGCGGCATGCATCAAAAGACGGGGGCGGCGCAGCGCGGCAAGGGTCTTGCAAAAATCCGACATGGGACACTCCGTTTCAAGGTGCGCCCATCATGCCCCCACGCAACCCCGCGTTGCGTATCCCCCAGTTGCAGCGCGCGCAGGTTACCGAAAGGTTTAGGAATTCCGCGCAATTGTTCGGGCAGGCCGAGTGCTTAACGAACAGGTAACCAATTCGACCCAAGGTTGCTTTTGTCCAAAACGGGACGATCAGCAACCGGGGTGCGGACAAGGACGGGACGATCAAAGTGCCAGAATTAGTAGCCGCCAGCCTGCCCGACTGGCTTCCTGCCGCAGTGCGCCACTATCTGGACCACACCGAGGACGGAACCTCGCTCCGGGAACTCGCGCGTCGTGAGGGGATGCATGCCTCCACCATCCTGCGCCAGGTGCGCCGGTTCGAATGCAGGCGCGACGATCCCCTGATGGACGAGGCGCTGACAGTTCTTTCCCGCTCTGCTCGGAAATCCCGAAGAGACCCAGCCCGAAAGGAAGACCCCAGCATGTCCGCTCATCCGCGAAAGCTTGACCCCCAGAAGCACGCCGATATCTGTGACGAAGAGGCGCTGAAGCGCGAAGGCCGCAGGGTCCTGCGCCGTCTGGCCGAACCGGGCGCGGTGATGGCGATTGCGCCAGATATGGAAATGGCCGCGGTCGTGCGCGACCTTCCTGATGGCAGGTCGCTGAAAACCTCCGTGCTGTCGCGACCGGTGGCGCAGGCTTTCATGCTGAAGGACTGGATTTCCCTGCGCAAAGCGGGGAGGGTTTCGACTTATGAAATCACCTCCGCAGGTCGCGCAGCGCTCCGCCGGATGGTGGAAGAGGATGAACGCGCTCGCCACGGCACCGTCGAGACCGGGCAGCCCTTTGGCGACCAGCATCGCCTGTGGGGCGAGCGCGACGTGATGGATGACGCCGGTCCCCGCCGGGTGCGCTATAACACGGCCGAAAGCCCTGTCGGGGTTCTGGGCCGCAGGCGGGATCGCGATGGCAAGCCCTTCCTTGAAGCCGAACTCGTCGAAGCCGCCGAACGCCTGCGTGAGGATTTCGAACTGGCCCAAATGGGCCCGCGCGTGGCGCAGAACTGGGACCGGTTCCTGACCGGCGGTGACCGGGGCGCCTATCAGCCCGACTGCGGCATCGGCGAAGGCCCATCCTCGGCCCGTGGCCGGGTGGCCGCAGCACTTCGCGATCTGGGCCCCGGCTTGGGCGATGTCGCCCTGCGCTGCTGCTGCTTTCTGGAAGGGCTGGAGGTTGCCGAAAAGCGCATGGGCTGGGCAGCCCGGTCCGGCAAGATCGTGCTGCGCATCGCGCTCATGCGGTTGCGTCGCCATTACGACGAAACCTATGGCCGCTCGGGCCCGCTGATCGGCTGACCTCAGGCGCTGATGCCGCGCAGGGCCAGCGTGACCGAAATCGCCGCCAGCCAGACCGAGGCTGCGCGGCGAAACACGAAAAGCGCCCTTGGCCCGCGTATCGCGCCCCGCTGCAGCCTGACTCCAAGCGCGGCCCAGAGCAGCGCGACCAGCACCACAAGCAAGGCAAAGACCGCAAGGTTCTGGACCAACCGGTCAGGCGACGGCAAGAGGACAAGCCCAAAGATCAAGGCCTTGGGGTTCAGGGCGGTTGTCACGAACAGGGCTTTCGCACCGACCACTGGCCCCTCGGCTCGATGCGCGGGCACTTGCCACAGGCGGACAGCCAAAACCGCCACCCAGACCGCCGCCGCCAGAGCGACAAGGCTGCGCAGGCCTGGATGCTGCTCAAGAACCGAAGCCCCGATCAGAGCAAGCGGCAGGATAGTCAGAAGATAGCCCAGAACCTCCGCCGGGATCAGCCGCAGCGCACCCGCAAAGCCGCGCTCGGCACCGGCCAGAAGCATCAGCGAATTTGTCGGCCCTGGGGTCAGAAGCAGCGCAAGCACGGCAAGGGCAAGGTCAAAGGGGGGCATGACTTCCTCGGTTCACGCCCCATCATGCCTTGCACGGTGCCGCCACGCCTTGATCAAGGTCAAGACGGGCTCGCTGCCTGGCCAGGCGCCGCGATCAGCCCCGCCAGCCGTTCCGCATCCTTCCAGGCCCCCCAGATGAAGGCGGAACCCCGGCAGGAGAGCCAAGGCAGACCGACGAAATACAGCCCCGGAATTTCGCTGACCCCGTCCTTGTGCCGCGGCCGCCCATCTTCGCAGAAAAGATCAATCTCGATCCAGCCAAAGTCCGGCTTGAAGCCGGTCGCCCAGATGATTGCACTGATCCCGGCCTCTTTCAGGTTCAGACTTAAGGTCGGGTTGGTTACGCAATCGGGCAGGGGGCCAAGCACATGCGCCTCCCGCTCCTCGGGCAGGTCCAACCCTTGCGCCTTAGCATAGGCATCCGCCTCCTCAAGAACCGACAGGTAATTCCGGTCGCCATTCTCGATATTGGTCGTCAGGTCCGGCGCAAACTGCAAGACGCCATCGGCATAAGCCCCGGCACGGCCCAAAAGCGTGATCCCCTGCGCTGCCAGACGACGAAAATCCATCGTATGCCCGCCATAGGCACCCGAAACCGCGATGGTGATATGCTCGGTGCCGGGGTCAGGGGCCTTGGCATTCCATTTGCCCAGATTGCCCAGCCACCAGACGAAATCCTTGCCACGATAGCGCCGCGGCGGGCGGTCATGCGGTCCTATCGAGATATAGACCCGCCTCCCTGCGCGCACCAATTCTTCGGCAATCTGGCTGCCCGAGGCCCCCGCCCCCACCACCAGCACCGCGCCTGCAGGCAGGGCATCGGGGTTCTTGTAGCCGTTGGAATGCATTTGGGTGATACCGGGATCGGTCACCACAGTCGGGATCAGCGGCTTCTGGAACGGCCCGGTCGCGACGATGACATTCTCTGCCTCGATCACGCCCGCTGAGGTCGTGGCGCGAAAGCCGCTTCCCAGACACTCCAACTTGGTAACCGTAACCCCGGTGCGGATCGGCAGCTTGCGGTCCTTGGCAAAGGTTTCGAAATACTCCGCGATCCGCTCTTTCGTGGCGAACTCCTCGGGATCAAGGTCGTCAAAAGTGGCATCGGGAAACCGGTCATGCCAGGCCGGACCGTTGGCCACCAGATTGTCCCATCGCTCGCTCCGCCAGCGTTCAGCGATGCGTGAGCGTTCCAACACAACATGCGCAACACCCTGCTTTTGCAGATGGGTGGAGGCTGCAACCCCAGCCTGCCCGCCACCGATGACCAGCGTGTGAATGGTTTCCGCCATGATCAGAGCCTCCTTCCAGAGGTTAAGATTTCCTGAATGCCCGCGCTTAATACACTGATTTGGCGTCGGTTTCCAAAAGTGCCCACGGTGGGCAGATCCCGCCTATTCATCCCCCGGCACCCCATATGAGGGAGCCTGCGTCGGATCCTCCGCCCGCTGGACATAGGCCGCCATCTGGGGGGCAAAGACATCCCAAGCCGCCCGCAGCATCCCGATTGGATCGTCAGCCCAGTCGATCCGAAGATCAGCGAGCGGCCAGCTCAGCCGGTCCGCGATCTTCAGCCCCGCTGAATGCACCGGCCCCGCCTCTCCCCCCGCCGCAAGCCCCGCTTCCAAGGCCAGCATCAACCGCTCTCCCAGATGCCCCTTCGAGCCCTCAAAAGCCGCCACCATCGCCGCCGGAATACCCGGTCCTGCCAAAAGGTTCCCCCCCGCCGCGCAGTCGGTGCCCGTAGCCTCACCCCAGACACCCAGCACCTGCTGCCCCGAATGGATATTCACCGCCCCGGCCCGGCCGACCACCAGAAGCTGCCGGTAATCGATGAAAGCCCGCCCCGTCGTGACCGCGTTCAAAGCCTCCCCGGCGGAAAGTCCCGCCTCCAGCCGGTCCAGGATCAGCGGACCCAAGGCGGGGTCAGTGATGTTCTGGCTCGCCACCGCCCCAACCCCGGCCCGAACATGGGCGCAGCGGGCCGCAACGGCGGGGGAGGAGGAGGAGATCACCATCCCGAACTGGCCGGTCTTCGCGCAGCGCGCGACGAGCGAGAAGGTCATGCTTGATCGTCCGGAATGACGGCCGTCCCGTCGATTTCCACCAGCCACGAAGGCCGCGCCAGCGCCGTGACACAGACCCCGGTCGAAACCGGATGCACGCCCTTGATATATTCACCCATCGTCCGATAGACCGCCTCACGGTGGCGGACATCGGTCACATAGACCACGACCTTGCACAGGTGCTCCATCTTGCCGCCGACCTCTTCCAGAAGCTGGCGGATGTTCTGCATGACCTTGTGGGTCTGCTCGACCGGATCATGGCTGCCGATGTCCTTGGCGGTATCCAGATCCTGCGGGCACTGGCCGCGCAGAAAGACGATCCGGCCCTTGGCGACGACGGCCTGACACAGGTCGTTGTCTAGCTTCTGTTCAGGATAGGTGTCCTTGGTGTTGAACTTGCGGTGGCGGAAGTGGGTCATGGCCTTGGTCCTTGAACAGCGGTTTTCGAATGGAGCGCCCCTTTCAGGGTCGCAAGCTTGTTGTCTCGCCTCTGGCGCGATGCGCCAACCGGCTCGGGCATTGGGGGCGCTTCGCCCCCCAAACCCCCAGAGGATATTTGGGGAAGAGAAAGCCTTGGGAGGTCATGGGAGAAGCGAGGCCCCCGGTTCCAGCGCGGCGATCTCGCGCCGGAAGGGGAGGGCGTCGCCTTCGTCGGGTCGGTCGAGGGCTTCGGCCCAGTTCCGACCGGCATAGGTCGCCCAAGCGATGGGGCCGGGGGCGGCGGCGTCGCCGATGAGTTTGAGGGTTTTGATCCCCGCGCCTTGCCAGTCCAGCGCACGGGTGGCGTGGAAAAGCTGGTCATTTGGGGTGCGGGAGGTCACGAGAACCACGGCATCGGTGGGCAGGGCCGACTGGCGGCCGGTCCAGGTGCAGCCAAGGGTGATCTCTGTCGCGCCAATGGCCTCCGGGGCTTTGCTGACGTGAACCTCGACGCCGATCTCCAACAGGCGGCGCATGATCGTGCCTTGTTCCAGGGTGTTGTCGGTCCATTCGGCGACCTTGACGGCGGGGGTGACGAAGTGGACGCGGTTGCCTTTGGCGACCAGAAGTTCGGCGAGGACCGAGCCCATGTAGAAATGATCGTCATCGTAGAGCGTGACGGTCCGGCCTTCGGGGGCGCGGCCCTCCATCAGGTCGCCAGGGGTATAGACCGGCATCGCGGGGTCGATCGGAAGAGGGTGCAGATGCAGCCGCGCCACCCCGTCGCGCCGCCAGTGACTGCCGGTGGCCACGGCGACATGGTCAGCACCCATGCCCAGTATGTCTTCCGGTGAGAGGCGGCTGTCGCGATAGATTTCGACATTGGTCATCGGGGCCATCTGGCCGGTGCGGTAGTCCGAAACGCGGCCCCAGGCAGACAGGCCGGGCAGGGCGCGTTCCTTGGCCACCCGGCCACCCAGCACGGTTGTCGCCTCGGCCAGCGTCACGCGATAGCCCCGACGGGCGGCTTGCAATGCGGCCTCCAAGCCCGCAGGACCGGCACCGACGATCAGCACGCTTTCCGACGCCCCTTTGGGCCGGGCGCGGTCGGGGTGCCAGCCTTTGCGCCATTCCTCCATGAAGGCGGTGTTCTGGGTGCAACGGCTGATGCTGCCGGTCATGTCGCCGGTCACGCAGATGTTGCAGCCGATGCACTCACGGATGTCTTCGTAGCGGCCCTCTTCGATCTTCAAGGGCAGGAACGGGTCGGCAATCGAGGGGCGGGCCGCACCGATGAAATCGAGGACCCCGGTCTTGATCTGCCGCACCATCGCGTCCGGGCTGGTGAAGCGGCCCACCCCCACCACCGGCTTTGAGGTCAGCGCCTTGATGCCCTTGACCAGGCCCTCTTGCGCCCCTTCCGGTTTGAACCGTGAAGTGCCGGAGCAATTCTCCCACGTCCCATGCGCAAGGTCCCACAGGTCGGGCAGATCGCCATGCATCTCGATGAAATCGCGCAGTTCGGCGTTGGAAAAGCCGTAGGCCCCAGCCTCATGCAACGACATGCGCAGGGTGATGGCCAGTTCGCCCTTGGTCACCTCGCGCATGTCTTCCACGACTTCGCGCAAGAAGCGGGCGCGGTTTTCCAAGCTACCGCCGTATTCGTCGGTCCGCTGGTTGGTGGCGCGGGACAGGAAATGTTGCAGGATCCCGAAGCCATGCGCGCCGTAAAGGCAGATCAGGTCGAACCCGGCCTGATGGCTGCGCCGGAAGGCATTGCGGAACCAGCGGCGGAGGTCCTGGATGTCCTGCTTGTCCATCGTGCGCGCCTGCACTGGATCGGAGGTGAAGGTCAGGATCGGTCCGCCGGTGACGGCCAAGGGCACTTCGCGGCTGTAAAGGTTCGGGCCGTTGATGCCGCTGTAGGCCAACTGGATCCCGGCCAAAGCGCCATTTGTCTTCATCGCTTCGGCCATACGGGCCAGCGCGGGGATATCGCGGTCGTCCCAGAGGTGCTGTTCGATGAAGGGGGTGATCTCGGAGGTCGGGTGGATTTCCGTCTGTTCGGTGAAGATCACGCCCCAGCCGCCTTCGGCCTTGGTCCGGCGCATCTCGACCACGGCAGAGGGGTCGCGGTAGCCGCCGCCGTTACAATGTGGGACCTGGTAGAAGCGGTTTTTTGCCGTCTTCGGGCCGATGGCAAGCGGCGTGAACAGGACATCGTGGCGCGGGTCACGGGGCATTCAGATCACTCGCAGGTCGGTGGCTTCTGGCAGACAGTCTAGGGCGGCGGGTGGTCCGTGCTATACCCCTTGGAATTGCTGAACGTGGTAAGCTATTGTCGAATGGGGGGTATATACCCCCAGCGAGGTATGCGGATGGCGGCCCCGAACCCTGATGGATACGAAAGGCACTTGGCCGAAGCCATTGCCCTGATCAGGCGAGAAGGGTTCGAGGCGGCATTATGGCGGCTGTTCGGGGCCTTGGCGCGGCCTGACAATATGCTGGTGCTGGCTTACCGCGATGCCGGGCCAGCGCTGGAGCTTTGGCGCAAGGCCGTGGACGAAAGGGTCTTTGCCCGGTTGCAAAGCACCTATCTGGAGGGGGCGTTCCGGTTAAGCCCGTTCTATGGGCTGCACCTGAAACGCGCCGAGGAAGGCCTTTACCGGCTGCGCGACATCGCCCCGGATGCCTTCCAACGCAGCCGGTTTTATGTCGAATATTTCGGGCAGACGACGATCATTGATGAGCTTGGCTTCACGGTCTGGCTGGGAGAGGGGCTGTCGCTGAACCTGTTTCTTGGCCGCGACGGGCAGTCGGGCAGGGGTTTCACTGCTGCTGAGGTTGCCGCATGTCAGCGCATCGCCCCCGTGATCGCAGCCCTTGCCCGCGCGCATTGGCCTACGCCGAAACTGGCATCCTGCCCGGTTGAGGATACCCCTGCACTTCTGGCAGCAGCGGCGCGGCGGCAGGGGATCGCGCTGTCACCAAGGCAGGCGGAAGTGGCGCTTTTGATCCTGAAGGGCCATTCCACCTTGTCAATCGGTCTGCACCTTGGCCTTTCCCCCCAAACGGTCAAGGTGTTCAGAAAGCAGCTTTACGCACGCTGCAGGATATCCTCGCAGGGGGAGTTATTCGCGCTGATGTTGCCCCTCTTGACCGAGAGCTGACCCCTACCAGCGACGCTCGAACTTGCGGCGCAGCAGGACGGCGGCGACGTTCATGATGATCAGGAAACCCAAAAGCACGATGATCGCGCCGTTGGAGCGTTCGATAAAGGCCGGGTCTGACCGTGTTGCCCAGGAATAGACCTGAACTGGCAGGGCGGTGGCGGGGTCAAGGAAGCCGTCGACCGGCAGGGATGGGTAGTTGTCGACAAAGGCGACCATGCCGATCAGCAGCAGGGGCGCGGTATCGCCCAAAGCCACGGCAAGGCCAAGGATCGTGCCGGTCAGGATGCCGGGCATCGCAAGGGGCAGGACGTGGTGCATCACGGTCTGCATTTTTGAGGCACCAATCCCCAGCGCCGCATCGCGGATCGAAGGCGGCACCGCACGGATCGAGGCGCGGGTGGCGATGATTACCGTGGGCAGGGTGCGCAGGGAAATCACCAAGGCGCCAACAAGGCTGGACGATTGCGGCAGCCCGGCAAAGTTGATGAAGATCGCAAGGCCAAGGATGCCGAAGACGATCGACGGCACAGCGGCAAGGTTGGACACGTTCACCTCGATCAGGTCGGTCCAGCGGTTTTTCGGCGCAAATTCCTCAAGATAGATCGAAGCCGCAACGCCCACCGGCACGCACATCAGGGCCACGAGGATCATCATGTACAGCGAGCCAAGGATCGCCACACCCAGACCTGCAGCCTCGGGGCGCTGGTCCGATGCATCGGGGTTGGTGAAGAAGGATACGTTCCAGCGCAAGCCCAGAATCCCGGCCTCGGACAGCTTGTCGGCGAATTGCAGCTGCTCGGGCGAGACGTTGCTGTCCAGCTTGGCGCTTTCCATCGTCACGCGGCCCTTCAGATAGCCGTCGATCCTGCCAGTGGCGAGGACCACAAGGTCAAGCGTCTGGCCCAGCAGCGAGGGGTCGGCAAGCACCCGGGCGCGCAGATCGCCCGCGGCTTCCTTGGAAATCAGCTCGCCGATTTCCTTGTCTTTCAGATCAGCGGTGTCGATCCCCTTGGCCTCCATGGCCGCAAGGAAGGATTTCACCAGCACCTTGGTATACCCGACCGTGGTGATCTTGTTCATCTCTTCGCGGTCACCGTTGCCCTTGGGGTCAAGGACGGCGGCCTCCAGCGTCACCGGGAAGGCCAGTTTGGCCTGCCGGAAGGCACTGATCCCGTCGCTGAAAATGGTGATCAGCATGAAGGCAAGGATCGACAGGCTGAAGGCGATGGCAATCACGCCATACATGCGGAACCGGGCCTCGGCGCGGTTGCGGCGCGCCATGTCCGGGGCGGCGGTCAGGATCGAACCTGCAGTGCGGCCTGGCACAGGGGAAAAATCGGCGGCGGAAGTCATTCGTATTGCTCCTTGTACTTCCGGACGATCTGCAACGCGAGAATGTTGAGGCCAAGCGTCAGGACGAACAGCGTCATCCCCAGCGCAAAGGCGACCAGCGTTTCAGGGGAGGCAAAGTCGGTGTCGCCGGTCAACTGGCTGACGATCTTGACCGTCATCGTCGTCATCGCCTCGAACGGGTTGAGCGAGAGCTTCGCTGCAGCCCCGGCCCCCATGGCCACAACCATGGTTTCGCCAATCGCGCGGCTGGCGGCCATCAGGACCGCGCCCATGATGCCGGGGAGTGCCGCGGGCAGAACGACCTGCCGGACCGTCTCGGACGAGGTCGCGCCAAGCGCATAAGACCCGTCGCGCAGGTTCTGTGGCACCGAGTTCAGGATGTCATCGGCCAGGGACGACACGAAGGGGATGTTCAGGATCCCGATCACCAGACCTGCCGTCATCACCGAAGAACCCGAATTGCCCAAGCCAAGCGGCTCGGCAAACCAGTCGCGCAGCAGGGGGCCAACCGTGGTCAGCGCGAACAGACCGAAGACAACCGTGGGAATACCCGCGATGACCTCGATTGCCGGCTTGACCAAGGACCGGACCCGGGGTGTGGCGTATTCGGAAAGGTAGATCGCGGTGAACAGTCCCAGCGGGACGGCAACGATCATCGCGATGACCGAGATATACATCGTGCCCCACAAAAGAGGCAGGAAGCCAAGCTCGGACCCACCCTTGAAGTTCGGGCTCCAGGTCAGGCCGAACAGGAAGTCGGTGATCGGATATTGCCGGAAGAAGGCAAGGCTTTCGGAAAACATCGACCAGATGATGCCAACGGTCGTCAGGATCGCGATGGAGGAGGCCAGCATCAGCCCGCCCAACATGATCCGCTCTACCCGGTTACGGGCGCGCAGATCGGGGTGGGTGATCCGCAGGGCATAGACCAGACCGGCCAAAGCGGCGATCAGGGCCACGATCATCCGCGCCATGGCCCCGGTTCCGGCAAGATCACGATAGGCTTGCGCAGCGGTCAGGGTTTCAGGTGCAAGCTCGGACCCAAGGGCAACCCCAACCTCACCCAGCTTGTCATGCAACGCCGTCATGTTTGCGGCGGGGTCGGTGCCATAGGCGGCAGCCTCGGGCGCGGTCATCACACCGCCCGCAACTGCGCGCTCCAGCCCGTCGGCCACGCGGCGGACATCGTCCATGGCCAGCGTGAAGGCGGTGGTATCGGCTTGGGCGGCGGGGGCAAGGAGCGGAGTGATCTGGTGCTGGATCACCATGGGCTGGACCAGCAGCCACAGGATCATCACCAAAAGGGCGGGAAGCACCGCCATCAATGCAGCATGCCAGCCGTAATGGCTGGGCAGGGAGTGCAGCTTGCGAATGTCGCCCCCGGACTGTGCGAATGACCGGCTACGGCCAAGGAAGAAGGCGATCAGGCCAAGGATCAGGATCGCGGCCAGAAGCATCAGGGCGGTCATCTTGCACTCGATTCAAAGGGGAAGTCGGGTGGGGGAAGAGGGGTCGAGGCAAAGGGAAAGGCGGGGGCCGCTACAGCCCCTGCCCAACTTAGCTTATTCCAGCGGACCCATCACGGTCTCGGCAGCAACAGCAGCCTGGGTCGCGGCCAGTTCCGGATCAGAAACCAGACCGTATTCCGCCAGCGGGCCATTCGGGCCAGCCATGTCGTCCGACACGAAGAACTCAAGATATTCCTTCAGGCCGGGGACGACGCCGATGTGGGCTTTCTTGACATACATGAACAGCGGACGCGACACCGGGTAGGTGCCGTCAGAGATGGTTGCGACCGAAGGGGCGATGCCCGAGATCGTGGCGACCTTCAGCTTGTCCATGTTGTTTTCATAGAACGACAGTCCGAACACGCCGACGGCGTTCTTGTCGGCGTCCAGACGGGCCAGCGTTTCGGTATAGTCGCCGTCGATGTCGACCGATTTGCCATCGGTGCGCGTCTCATGGCACATGGCCTTGGCGTTCTTTTCTTTTTCCTTGTCGTCAGCGCCTTCCGCCGTCGCCAGGAAGATGTCCAAAGCGCCGGTTTCCTTGCAGCCTGCTTCAAGAAGCTTGACGTCAAAGACTTCGCGGGTGCCGTGCTTGGTGCCCGGAATGAAAGCCAGGATGTCCTGCGCGGGCAGGGTGGCGTTCACGTCAGCCCAGGTGGCCGAGGTGTTGTCGATCAGCGCGCCGTCCTTGGCGACCTTGGCAGCCAAGGCCAAGTATACATCGGTCGGGGTCAGCGCGAAATCGGCGCCGTTCACGTCCGAGGCGAAGACGATCCCGTCATAGCCGATGCGGATTTCCATGATCTCGGTCACGCCATTGGCGGTGCAAAGATCGATGTCCGACTGCGAGATGCGGCTGGACGAGTTCGCGATGTCGACGGTGTTTTCGCCAACGCCTTCGCAAAGCTTCTTGCGGCCAGCGCCCGAACCGCCACCTTCCACGACCGGGGTCGGGAAGTCGAAGTTCTCGCCGAAAGCTTCGGCAACGATGGTGGCATAGGGCAGCACGGTCGAGGACCCGGTGACCTGAACCTGGTCACGCGCGGCGGCGGGCATTGCCACGGCGGCGAATGCCAGCGCCGAGACGGTAAGGTGGAAGGATTTCATAGGAACACTCCTGAATGCGTACGGCCGGTCTTGGCAGCGTGAGACTGGCATTAGCCGTCCTGCATGACGCTTCTTTATCGGAATTGTAAAAGCTGCATGACAATCGCAGGACGGAAGGCATGAAAAAGGCCGGGGGCGAACGCTGCGCCCCCGGCCCGATTCTGGCCGTCCGGCCTTAGAAGAAGCCAAGCTTGTTCGGGTTATAGCTGACCAGCATGTTCTTGGTCTGCTGATAGTGGTCCAGCATCATCTTGTGGGTTTCGCGCCCGATGCCCGACTGCTTGTAGCCGCCAAATGCCGCGTGGGCAGGATAAGCGTGGTAGTTGTTCACCCAGACCCGGCCGGCCTCAATATTGCGGCCAAAGCGGTAGGCGCGGGTGCCGTCGCGTGTCCAGACCCCGGCACCAAGGCCATACATCGTGTCATTGGCAATCGCCAAAGCTTCTTCTTCGTCCTTGAAGGTGGTGACCGAAACGACCGGCCCGAAGATTTCCTCTTGGAAGACCCGCATCTTGTTGTGGCCCTTCAGGATCGTCGGCTGGATGTAATAGCCGTTCGCGATATCGCCGTTGAACCGGGCAGCATCGCCGCCGATCAGCACCTCGGCGCCTTCTTCGCGACCGATGGCAAAGTAGGACATGATCTTGTCATGCTGCGCCTGGCTGGCCTGCGCGCCGACCATGGTGTCCATGTCGCGCGGGTCGCCCTGCTTGATGGCTTTCACCCGGGCGATGCATCGTTCGATGAACTTCTCGTAGATGTCTTCCTGAATCAGCGCACGGCTGGGGCAGGTGCAGACCTCGCCCTGGTTGAAGGCGAAGAGGACGAACCCTTCCACCGCCTTGTCAAGGAAGGCATCATCGGCCGCCATGACATCGCTGAAAAAGATGTTCGGCGACTTGCCCCCCAGTTCCAGCGTAAAGGGGATCAGGCTGGCAACCGCGCCCTCGGCAATCTTGCGGCCAGTCGCGGTCGATCCGGTGAAGGCGATCTTGGCGATCCGGCCCGACCGGACCAGCGCGTCACCCGCCTCGGCACCCAGACCGTTCACGACGTTCAGCACGCCGGGGGGCAGCAGATCGCCGATCAGTTCCATCAGCACCATGATCGCCGCCGGGGTCTGCTCAGCCGGTTTCATCACGATGCAATTGCCCGCCGCCAGCGCCGGGGCCAGCTTCCATGCCGCCATCAGGATGGAAAAGTTCCACGGAATGATCTGGCCAACAACGCCCAAGGGTTCGTGAAAGTGATACGCGACGGTGTCATTGTCGATTTCCGACATCGTGCCTTCTTGGGCACGCAGCACGCCAGCGAAATAGCGGAAGTGGTCGATCGACAGCGGGATGTCGGCGTTCACCGTCTCGCGGATCGGCTTGCCGTTGTCCCAGGTCTCGGCCAGCGCCAGAAGGTCAAGGTTCGCTTCCATCACGTCGGCGATCTTCAACAGCAGGTTCGACCGGTGCGCCGCCGAAGTCTTGCCCCACGCCACCTTGGCCGCATGGGCCGCATCCAGCGCCAGCGCCATGTCGGCCTTGTCGGACCGGGCGACTTCGCAGACCACACCACCGGTAATTGGGGTGATGTTGTCCATATAGCGCCCGGACGCGGGGGCCACGAATTTCCCGCCGATATAGTTGTCATAGCGGGTCTTGAAAGGCGAGGCGAGCTGGCCAGCCCCTTGGGTCATGTCGTTCATCTTTATTCCTCCACGGCCCACACCCTCCCGGTGCGGCCTTGCAAGGAAGATGCGCTTAAGGGCGGCGCGGGTCAGTGGGGGTAGGGCAGGGGAAAGGCCAACCTGTCTCAGGACTGAGACACATCAGCCCCTCTCATCGATCCCCAACCGCTTCATCCGCCGATAAAGCGTCGCGCGGCCCAGGCCCAAGGCCCGCGCAGCCTCGGATACATTGCCCTCGGCGCGGGTCAGGGCGCGAATCACCGCCGCGCGTTCCGCCCCTTCCAGACCGGCCGGCCCACCCTCCCGGCCCAGCAGATCGACCACCGGGCGGGGCCGGATCAGGCCTGCGGGTTCCAGCCCATGCCGTCGCCGAGCATCCCGCGTGGCCCCGACCACGACATCATCGCCATCGACGGCCAACAGGGCGGCGCTGGACGGTTCCGCCCCTTCGGCCAACACGATGCGGTGTTTGGGGAAGGCGGAACGGAACAGGTCGGATTCGATTTGCGTGGCCACCCGCGTCACCATCGCCTCGATCAGCCGGTTGAAGCCTTCGGTCTGGTCTGCGCGGGCCGATGACACATCCAGCGCCGCGATCAGCCCGCCATCTGGCCCAAAGACCGGGGCGTCGATGCAGCTCATCCCGATGTTCTCGGCCCGGTAATGCTGATCGCGGTGGATGGTCAGCGCCCGACGCTCGGCAATGCTGGTGCCAATCCCGTTCGTCCCCTGCGCCGCTTCGGACCAGTCCACCCCCGGCGTTAGACCCCATTGGCGGAAGATTTCCACATCGCCAGACCCGGCGCGGGCGTCGATCACCAGCCCCTCGGCATCTGTCAACAGGATACCGCAGCCGCAGTGCCCGATCATCGCAAACAGGTCGTCAAGCTTTGGGGCAGCCACCACCAGCACCTGCTCCAGCATCTCACGCTGCAGGCGCAGCCGGTCGCCATCTGGTGCGCGGGTCGGGGCCGGGGCAGCGGGATCAAGCCCATGCTTCTGAAACGACCGCTGCCACGAGGCCGCCAGCCGCGACTGCGCCGCCGCATTGCCCGAACTGAGCGTGTCGATCACCTTGGCAACGTGATCCTTGGCCCTGGCCATCCCGACCTTCCGCTAGCAGCCTGTTCGAAGGCGACCCTATGCCAAACGGCCCCTAAATCAAGGAAAGAGCCGGGATCCAGCTGCGACAGGCGGTCTCAGGCCGAAAGGGAGGCCGCCACCGGCATCTGCACCGGGCAGGCAAGCGCAAGCCCTTCGGCATAGATCACCTCATCTTCCTCGAATTGCAGCGCGAAGAGGCAGACGTCAGATCGGGTTTCGGCCAGAACGAATTCCCCGTCGACCAGCCGCGCCGCCGGGATCATCGCCACCGACACCCCAAAAAGCACCTACGCGCGCCAGTCGCGGCTCTAGACCGGCTGGATCGGGGTCACAACCAGATCATGATCGGGGCGATCATTTCGAGGTGCTTGTGCCTCTATCCTGCACTTGTTGCAACGAAGCAAAGACGACAGATTGCCCCTCGCACCCCGCCACAGGCTTTGCTAAAAGAGGTGGCGCGCGGGTGTGGCGAAATTGGCAGACGCACCAGATTTAGGTTCTGGCGCCGAAAGGCGTGGGGGTTCAAGTCCCTCCACCCGCACCATCACCAGCCTGCCCGTGGCTGGCGATTTCCCCTTACACCGGACGGAAAGCTTTGCTAGAAGGCCCGCGACTTAGCGCTGGGTTTCGGCCCTGCGCCAGCAAACTATTGCGCATCTGCGCCCGAATGATCGAGGAAGGACGTCCCCATGCAGGTCACCGAGACCCTGAACGAAGGCCTCAAGCGCGGCTACACCATCACGGTGACGGCGGCGGAACTGGACGCGAAGGTCCAGGCCAAGCTGCTCGAGGCGCAGCCCGAGGTCGAGATCAAGGGCTTTCGCAAGGGCAAGGTGCCGCTGGCGATCCTGAAAAAGCAGTTCGGCACCCGGATCGTCGGCGATGCGATGCAGGAAGCCATCGACACCGCGATGAAGGACCATTTCGAGGCGACCGGCGACCGCCCGGCGCTGCAGCCCGACGTCAAGATGGTCGGCGGCGAGACTTGGAAAGAAGGTCAGGATGTCGTGGTCGAAATGACCTATGACGCGCTGCCCCCGATCCCGGATTTCGACGCGGGCAAGGTCAAACTGGACCGCCTGATCGTCAAAGCCGACGACAAGGCCATCGACGAAGCGCTGGAGAACCTGGCCGGTTCGGCCAAGAATTTTGACGACCGCAAGAAGGGTGCCAAGGCCAAGGACGGCGATCAGGTCGTGATTGACTTCAAAGGCTCGGTCGATGGGGAACTGTTCGAGGGTGGGTCGGGCGAAGATTACCCGCTGGTTCTGGGGTCGAACTCGTTCATCCCGGGCTTTGAGGCACAACTTGTCGGCGCAAAAGTCGGCGACGATGTCAGCGTCAACGTGACCTTCCCGGAAACCTATGGTGCCGCACATCTGGCTGGCAAAGCCGCGATCTTCGCCTGCACCGTGAAATCCGTCAAGGAACCGAAACCCGCCGAGATCAACGACGAGCTGGCCAAGAAGTTCGGTGCCGACGACCTCGCCGCGCTGAAGTCGCAAATCGCCGAGCGTTTGGAAGCCGAATACAGCGGCGCTGCCCGCGCGGTCATGAAGCGCTCGCTGCTGGATCAGCTGGACGGCATGGTCAAGTTCGACCTGCCCGCGAACCTGGTCGAAGCAGAAGCCAACCAGATCGCCCACCAGCTTTACCACGAAGAGCATCCCGAAGATCACGGCCACAACCACGGTGCCATCGAGACGACTGAAGAGCACAAAACTCTGGCGATCCGTCGGGTGCGTCTGGGCCTTCTTTTGGCTGAAGTCGGCAAGAAAGCCGAGATCACCGTCTCTGATGCCGAGATGACCCAGTCTGTCCTCGCGGCCGCCCGCCAGTATCCGGGCCAGGAACGCCAGTTCTTCGAATTCGTGCAGAAGAACCCTCAGATGCAACAGCAGCTGCGCGCCCCGATCTTTGAAGACAAGGTTGTCGACCACATCGTTGGCCTGGCCAAAGTGACCGACAAGGAAATCTCGAAAGAGAAACTGCAGAAGGCCGTCGAAGCACTCGACGTAATGTAAGAGACCGTCAGGTCCGACAGGGATGATCAGGCCGCACTTTCGGGTGCGGCCTTTTCCTTTTGCCCCGTACGGATCACCAGCAGCCCGGCCATAATGATCACGGCAATCCCGACCCAGCCGATCATGTCGGGGAAATCCTTCCAGAAGATCCAGCCCCAAAGGACGGCCCAGAACATGAAGCTGTATTCAAAGGGTGCCACCGTCGCCGCCGGGGCCACGCGGTAGGCATAGGTCAGCAGCGTCAGCCCCACCGCCGCGATCACGCCGCAGCCCGACATCAAAAGAAGGTCGGAAAGCTCGGGGGTGACCCAGCCCCTTGTCATAAAGGCAAGCGAGGGGTGCGAAGACCCGGCATATGCGCCCGAGCCGTAGATCGCCGACAGCGCCAGCGCACAGAAGAGAAAGCAGATATTGCCCCAGAAGGCCATCGCCGCTGCCGATTCCGTCCGCCCCAAAGGCCGGGCCACGACCATGGAAATCGCGTAGCCAAGCGCGCCGATGATCGGCAGAAAGGCCGCAAGATCAAAGCCCTCGCCGCCCGGCTTTACCACCATCAGAACCCCACCAAACCCCGCCGCCAGCGCCACGGCTGTCACCAGACGAACCCGCTCGCCTAGGAACAGGACGGCGGCCAAGGTGATGAAGAGGGGGCTGGTGAAGAACAAGGCTACCGCATCCGCCATCGGCACGTAAGCCAGGCCCAGATAATAGGCGGTATAAGCGACAAAGTTCAGTAAACCCCGCGCCAGCATCTTCCACCAACCCGGCGTGGTGATGGTGGAAAGGCGGCCGTCAAACCACCAGACAATCGCCACATGAAAGGGCAAAGCCGTCAGGCTGCGCAGAACCATCGCCTGATGCAGCGGGTAGTCGCCAGAGAGAAGCTTCAGGATCACGTCCTGGATTGAAAAGATCGCGATCCCAAGGATCAGGGCAACAATGCCGCGGCTGATGGCTGTCATCTTCATCCCGCCACGCTAGTCCCGCCAAGACGCTTGGCTATCCTGCCCCCGACAGGCTTCGGTCAAAGCGCGGCAAGTTGCGCGGCGGTTTCCGGCATCCGGTTCAGCGTAGCCTCGATAAGCGCCCGCCACTGCGGCCCGCGCGACAGCGCATCCTCATAAGCCTCGCGCAGCTCATCCGGCCGGTCCTCGGCCAAAGCCTCGATCAGCAGCTTCGCCTGTGCCTGATCCTTCCGCGCCTTCAGCCGGTCGGCACCGGCACGGCGGTTGGCAACGATCAGCTTGTGGACGGCATAGGCCTCGGGCCGGGGGATCTGCACCAGCACCCCCGACCGGTAAAGCGCCGCCGCCTTGATCGGCTCGGCGATCAGGTAGTTCAGGAAAAGCAACGACTGCGCCGCCACGCCAAGGGCCGGAAGCTCGCGGATGTCCTCCTCAGCCCGGAACGAGGGGGTCAGGAATTCGACCAGAGTGTTGGATTTCGTCTGCCGCCAGCGCCAGACCGAGCGGTGATTGATCGACGGGATTGGCGCGAAGTCGAGTGCTTTGAAGCTGTCTGCCAGCGAGCTTTCCACCTTGTCTCCCAGCACGAAAGACAGACGTTCAAACTGCGCGATGTCGATGTCTCCGGTCTGGGCAAGGTCCTGGCCGGAAAGTCGAGTGCCCAGTTCCCCTTCGTAAAGCCGGAAAGCCTGGGTCCCGACCAGCGTTCCACCCAATCGGTAAACCCGCAGCCGTTCGGTCGTTTGCAGCAATGATCCGATGGATGCGTCAGCACCCAGCATTCCTTCGCCCCGCAAGGTCCGGACCAGCCGCGTGCGGACGGCGCTGCGCGCCTGCCGATCCTTTGCCAAATCGCGAAATTGTTCCAGGCGGCGGGAAAGCTCGGGCGTGTCGTCCCCGATATAGGCCTTGCGCACTGTCGTTCCGACGCGGTGGACATCGTACCAATAGGCCCGCCCAGTTCGCATCTCGCGCGTGGGGGTGCCGGTTATCGAGGATACGGCCTCGTCCTGCAGGCTTTGCAAGAGATCGTGATAGGCCGCATTTGCAATCAGACTGTGTCTGCTGATCATTATGTACAACACCCAAGATGAGTGTTGTACAAAACCTTGCCCATGACACCCCCAAACGAAAAACCGCGCCCGGTTGCCCGGACGCGGTCTGGTCGTTTTGTTGCGCAGATCAGTCGCGGCCGAGGTCGGCCCCGTCTTGGGCAGCGCCCATTTCGTCGAACAGCTCGGCGATCTCGAACTCCGCTTCTGCTTCCGCTTCGGCAGCCAGCTCGGCAATCGACTTGCCAGCGGCCTGAAGTTCGGATTCCTGAATCGAACGGGCGACGTTCAGCTTGATCTTCACCGCGACTTCCGGGTGCAGACGCACCGAGACCGTGTGCAGACCCAGGTCCTTGATCGGGCGGTCCAAGACGACCTGCGCCTTGTTCACCGTAAAGCCCGCTTCGGTCGCGGCATCCGCCGCATCGCGCGGGGTGACCGAGCCGTAAAGCGCGCCAGCGTCCGAAGCCGAGCGGATGACCACGAAGACCTGGCCGTCCAGCTTGGCGCCGACAGCTTCGGCCTCTTTCTTGGTTTCCAGGTTGGTAACTTCCAGCTGGGCCTTCTTCGCCTCAAACGACTTGATGTTGTTGTCGTTGGCGCGAAGGGCCTTGCCCTGCGGCAAAAGGAAGTTGCGGGCGTAGCCGTCCTTGACGTTGACGACTTCACCCATCTGGCCAAGCTTGGCCACGCGTTCCATAAGGATCACTTGCATGTCATGTGCTCCTTATTTCACGGCATAGGGCAGCAGGGCAAGGAAGCGGGCACGCTTGATGGCCGTAGCCAGTTCGCGCTGCTTCTTGGCCGACACTGCGGTGATACGGGCCGGAACGATCTTGCCGCGCTCAGAGATATAGCGCTGCAGAAGACGCGTGTCCTTGTAGTCGATTGCCGGTGCATTGTCGCCCGAGAACGGGCAGACCTTGCGGCGGCGGAAAAACGGTTTGGTCGCCATGGTTTTGTCCTTTCTTCAGATCAACGACGCGGAGCGCCGAACGACGGGCGGTCGCCACGATCGCCACGGTCCGGGCGGTCACCGAAGGACGGGCGTTCACGACGCTCGCCCCCGAAACCACCACGGTCGCCACGATCACCGCGGTCTTCGCGCTCGTCACGCTTTTGCATCTGCACCGACACGCCTTCGGCATGCTTGTCGACCTTGATGGTCAGGATGCGCATCACGTCTTCGTGCAGACCCATCAGGCGTTCCATTTCCTGAATGGCCGCGGCAGGCGCGTCCGTCTTCAGAAAGGCATAGTGGCCCTTGCGGTTCTTGTTGATCTTGTAGGCCATCGTCTTGACGCCCCAGTACTCGTTCTCAACGACTTTACCGCCGTTGTCCGCGAGGACGGTGGAGAAATGTTCGACAAGGCCTTCGGCTTGGGCGCTGGACAGATCCTGGCGCGCAATAAAGACATGCTCATAGAGAGGCATGCGGGAGCTTCCTTCGTTTCGGGGCGGCTTCAAAGGACGGGCAAAAACCCCTTCCGCAGCCCGTCCACGAGAGGCATCGCCGGTTCATGGATAAGCGGAAGGATGCGGCCTTATACAGACAAACGGGGGGGATGCAAGGGTGGGGGTGGGCGCGCGCCGCCCCGTAGGGTGCGCTACAGCGCACCGCTGGCTAAAATACCCGTAGGGTGGGTGCCAACCCACCGTCGACCGGGTGGAATTTCGGCACCGGTTGTTGGAGGTTTGCAACGGTATGCTCTGGCAAATACGGTGTTGGCGGGTTGGCACCCACCCTACGGCTCGCTCGCTATGTACCGAGTAGCCGGTCGACTTCTTGCAGGAATGTTACTCTGAACAGCTCCGAAGAAACTAAGCCCTTGTCTGGCTTTTTGTCGCCTTTGGTCAAGTTTGTGATGGTCGCTGTGACATACGGCATCGTTGCTTCAGTGGCCTTTCCCCGCATGTAGAAAGCAAGAACCGCAGCCATGTCTGCGCCGTGTTCAAAGTCAGGGTGACTTTCACCTGGTGTGCTGTAGCGTGCGCTCTTCTCGGCAAGCGCATAGCCATTTAGATTTGACAAGCGCTGTAACGTTGAGGCGATAGCATTACCTGCCACTTCGGGACTTACATTCCCATACATATCTTGGATCAAAAATCGGGCGAAAAAGGCAAAGTAGCCGAGCACGAAGGGATGATCCCAAAATCCCCAAGGTAGCCCTTTGTGAATAGTCTGCAATGCGACAAGTGGCTGTAACACATCATACAGACGATCGCTTTTGCTCTTGAATCCGAACATTCGACGCTCCTGAAGCCGCGAAAATGGAAAATTGAACAGGGCTATTGTCAGCGAACTTTCGCTTGACGCTGCCAGCGGTGTCAACTGGCCTGCAAGACATTGCCAGAAGCGACCTGTGGGCTCGACACCGCCCCTCCCGCCCCCCGATTCGCCGCCCATGGTTAACGTCCCGACCGCCCCCCACAGGGCAAGACGCATGGAAGCCACATGGAAGACGTTTGGAAGACACCCAAAATCCCCATAACCCCCTGAATTAAGGCACAGTTCCCCGTAGGTCGGGGCCTGCCCCTACTCTCCCCCCCTCACCGCGCCGACTCCGGCAACCCGAACACCCGGTCGAACCCCCAGGTGAAGGCATAGGTATAGGCGATGAACAGCACGATCAGCCCCGCCTCATACCCCGCCGCTTCCACCAGCCCGACGCCCAGCCACCAGGCCATGATCGGCACGCAGATCAGCACCAACCCGCCCTCGAACATGAGCGCATGCACCGCCCGGCGCAGGTTGGATCGGCCCTTGACCGGCTGCCGCGCCTCCCATGCCTCGAAGATCGTGTTGAACAGGTAACTCCAGCACAGCGCGATGGTGGCGCCGATCACCGAAAGCACAAGGGATTGCAAGGGTTTGGCGTCGGACATGACCATCAGGCCCAGCGTGGCCACCAGGGTGCCAAGGGTCTCGAAGCTGACAGCATAGATGATCTTGCGACGGGTGGGGGTCATGGGCGGAACTCATCGGTGCCGGCGCGCGAAGTCAAGCCTTGGCGTTGCACGAAAGGGGCGGGCGCGGTAAGGCAGGGGAAACAACGGGGGAACACATGAGCCGCGCATTCGTCTTTCCGGGGCAGGGCGCCCAGACCATCGGCATGGGCAAGGCCCTGGCCGAAGCCTATCCGGCCGCGAAAGCCGTCTTCGACGAGGTTGACGCGGCCTTGGGCGAAAAGCTTTCGACGCTGATCTGGGAAGGCGACATTGCCGAATTAACCCTGACTAAAAATGCCCAACCCGCGCTGATGGCCACCTCCATCGCCGCGCTGCGGGCTTTGGAATCGGAAGGCTATGGCCTTGATAAAGCAAGCTTTGTCGCCGGTCATTCCTTGGGCGAATATTCCGCCCTCTGCGCCGCCGGGTCCCTGACCCTCTCCGACACCGCCCGCCTCCTCCGCATCCGCGGACAGGCCATGCAAGAGGCCGTCCCGGTCGGCGTCGGTGCCATGGCGGCTTTGCTGGGGTTGGATTTCGAGGCCGCGACGGCAGTGGCCGCCGAGGCCGCGCAGGGCGAGGTCTGTCAGGCGGCCAATGATAACGATCCGGCTCAGGTCGTCGTTTCAGGCCATAAAGCCGCCGTCGAACGTGCTCTGGACATCGCCAAAGCCAAGGGCGCGAAACGGGCGATCCTCCTCCCCGTCTCCGCCCCCTTCCACTGCGCCCTGATGCAGCCCGCCGCCCATGTGATGTCTGAGGCCCTCGCCGCCGTCCCGATCCTGAAACCCCTAGTCCCCGTCGTGGTGAACGTCAGGGCCGAGGCCGTGATGGAACCCGACCGCATCCTTGACCTTCTGATCGCCCAAGTCACCGGATCGGTCCGCTGGCGGGAATCCGTGTTGTGGATGGAAAAGGCCGGCGTCACCGAATTCTGGGAGATCGGTGCCGGCAAGGCCCTGTCCGGCATGATCAAGCGCACCGCTGCAACTGCCACCACGCGCGCCTTCGGCACGCCTGAAGATATCGCTGCCTTAAAGGCATAGGAGACACAAATGTTTGATCTGACTGGTAAAACCGCCCTCGTCACCGGCGCAAGCGGTGGCATCGGGGCCGATATCGCCCGCGCGCTGCACAAGGCCGGGGCCACCGTTGGCCTCTCCGGCACCCGCACCGCTCCGCTTGAGGCCTTAGCCTCCGAATTGGGCAGCCGTGCCCATGTGCTCCCGTGCAACCTCTCGGACCCGGCCTCGGTCGAAGGCCTTATCAAGCAGGCGACCGAGGCGATGGGCTCGGTCGATATCCTTGTAAACAATGCCGGTATTACCAAAGACGGCCTTGCAATGCGGATGTCGGATGAAGACTGGCAGTCGGTGATCGACGTGAACCTGACGGCAACCTTCCGCCTTTGCCGCGCAGCCATCCGGGGGATGATGAAGGCGCGCTGGGGGCGGATCGTGAATATCTCCTCGGTCGTGGGCCAGACCGGAAATGCGGGGCAGGTGAACTATGCGGCGTCAAAAGCCGGGATGGTGGGCCTGTCGAAATCGCTGGCGGCGGAAGTGGCAAGCCGGGGGATCACGGTGAACTGTGTGGCGCCGGGCTTCATCGAAACCGCGATGACCGACAAGCTGAACGACCAGCAGAAATCGGGCATCCTG
This sequence comes from Paracoccaceae bacterium, assembly GCA_947504705.1. Taxonomy (GTDB): domain Bacteria; phylum Pseudomonadota; class Alphaproteobacteria; order Rhodobacterales; family Rhodobacteraceae; genus Tabrizicola. Next base: position 5,194 of record CANNIA010000021.1, on the reverse strand, counting down.
ACGGCCGTCCCCGCTGGCCGGATGGGCAAGGCCGATGAAATCGCTGCTGCGGTCCTCTATCTCGCCTCGCAGGAAGCGGGCTATGTGACAGGCGCGACACTGCATGTGAACGGCGGTATGTCGATGGTGTAGCGCGCGGCCCGGGAATCGGGTTAAAGCGTTTGCTATGAGGCGCGACCCTTGCTATAGGCGCGCAGGATTGCGCTGGGGCACAGGCCCCGGCTGAAAAGACCCGGTGACGGGATGAACGAGAAAAGGCCGGGAAAGCCCGTGGCCAAGGATAGAGGAACGGACATGAGCGACATCGCTGATCGTGTGAAGAAGATCGTCGTCGAGCATCTGGGCGTCGAGGCCGACAAGGTTACCGAAACGGCGTCGTTCATCGACGACCTCGGTGCCGACTCGCTGGACACCGTCGAGCTGGTCATGGCTTTTGAGGAAGAATTCGGCATCGAGATCCCGGATGACTCGGCTGAAACCATCCAGACCTTCGGCGACGCGGTGAAGTTCATCTCTTCGGCTGCCTGATTTCAGGCTTTTGCCTCTGACTTAGAACGGCACCCACCTTGGGTGCCGTTTGCCATTTGGAGACCCGGCGATGATCCCGGTGATTGAAACAGCACTTCTGCGGCTTAGACCCTTCCGGCGCGAGGACTTCCCGGCCTTTGCCGCAATCTGGCAAGAGCCCGAGGTGATGCGCTTTATCGGCGGCAAGCCCCGGCCGATCGCGGAAAGCTGGGGCACCTTTCTGCGCATCGCCGGAAGCTGGGCGCTGGAAGGCTATGGCCAGTGGGCGGTCGAACGAAAGGCGAATGGGGCCTTGATCGGCCAGACTGGGTTCTTTACCGCCATGCGCGGTCTTGGCGCGGATTTCGAGGCAAGCCCCGAGTCGGGCTGGGTCTTCACCACCGCAGCACAGAGGGCATGGCTTTGGCCCCGAGGCGGTTCGGGCCGCGCATGACTGGTTTGACGCGCAACCCTTTGGCGGACGGTCCGTCGCGATGATCGAACTTGGCCACGACGCCTCCTTCCGGGTGGCCGAGAAACTTGGCTATCGGCCCCTGCGGGAAGTCGAAGACCTTGGCGACCGGGTGATGCTGTTGGAACGCTTGGCTGGTACCGCCCCGTAAGGTGGGCGCCGACCCATCAAACCTGATCCAAAGGCTTGTCAGACTGCTTTCGCGGGGCCATGCGCCACTGCCGTTCGCCCCATTGCCCCACAACTGATCTAGTGGCATCACCTCGTGACACCCTACCAAGGCTGCCATGGCTGTCCTGCCCTCTAATCTGCCCGAAGGCGCAAGCCTGCCGCTTATCGTCGGCGGTGCCCTGGTAGTGGCATGGATCATCAGCCGGTTCTCGCGGCGCTCCGCCACGACATTTAAGCAATCTGCCCCCGCCCGCGCGGCTTTTTCCGGTCCTTACGACGCCGAGATCGGGCGGTGCCGCGACGATCTGGCCGGTAAGTTTTCTACCCGACTAAAGTTCGCGATCCGCACCACCTCCTACGGCGCGGTCGACATCGACCCGGTCCACCTTGCGATCTGGTTCATGACCAACAGCGACTCTCAGCGTGACCAGCTGCTCGCATTGCCGGACTTTGAGCAGACCTGCCGCGCGGCCCTTGCGACCAGCGGCTACCCATCCCAGGCCGTGCCCCATGTCCATTTCGGCGCCGCCTCAGAGGAAACCGTGCAGCGGGACTGGGGCGGCAACTGGTGGTATTTCTTCAAATAGCGATTGGGCCTTCTATGACTGGCAAAGTCGGTTCCACCTGACTGGCGGGTCTTGCATCTGGTGGTTTTCGGGGGATGCAGGGTGCGGCTTTTGGGCTATCTCTTGCATCTTGACGGCGGGGGCGCAGGGTCCCGGTCTATTGGTCGCAAAGGTCAGCCCATGGCATTCCCCGATTTCTTCACCGCCTTTCCCGCGCTTGAGGTACCTTTCCCTGCGGATGTGGTCCAAACGCAGGCCATCCGGTCCGAGGCTGGTCTTGTGGTGTTCTTCACCTTTCACCGCGACTTGACGCTGCCGATGCATGCCCATGGCGCGCAATGGGGTTCGGTGATTGCGGGTGAAATCACCTTTACCATCGGCGATGACACCAGGGTTTACCGGCCCGGCGATAGTTACAGCATTCCAGCGGGTGTGCTGCATGGTGCCCAGATTAAGGCCGGAACGCGGGTGGTCGACGTGTTTCAGGAACCCGACCGCTATCCCGTTCGGGCCTGAGGCCTGCCAGCGGCGCAATCAAGGTTAAGTCCACCTAAACGCCCACAACCAAGGGGCTGATTTCATTGCCGACGGAGGCTTTGTCCTGCGTGGACAGCCTCATCTGACTGCCGATCCCCGCGCCCAAGGTTGCGCGGGCCAAACCGCCCGTGTATCACCCAAGCAAAGCCGTGCTCCTAAGGAGGGAAATGCATGCGTCGTGTCGTCGTCACGGGACTTGGAATGGTCACCCCCCTCGCTTGCGGGGTCGAGGAAACCTGGAGCAGGCTGATTGCCGGCCAGTCGGGTGCCGGAACAATCACCAAGTTTGATACGACCAACGTGGTGACCCAATACGCCTGCGAGATCCCCAAGGGTGACGGCACCAACGGCACGTTCAATCCTGACGAGTGGATGGAGCCGAAGGAACAGCGCAAGGTTGATGATTTCATCATCTACGGCGTTGCTGCGGCCGTGCAAGCCGTGCGGGATGCTGGCTGGGACAACCCGTCGGAAGAGGAAAAACTGCGGACCGGCGTGATGATCGGGTCGGGGATCGGCGGGCTGAACACGATTGCCGAGACGGCGGTCCTGATCAAGGAGCGGGGACCAAAGCGGGTCTCGCCGTTCTTTATTCCCGGCGCGCTGATCAACCTGATCTCGGGGCAGGTCTCGATTCGCTTTGGCTTCAAGGGGCCGAACCATGCAGTTGTCACCGCCTGTTCAACCGGCGCCCATGCCATCGGGGATGCGGCGCGGTTGATCCAGTGGGGGGATGCCGATGTGATGGTCGCGGGTGGGGCGGAAAGCCCAATCTCGGAGATTGGGATCGCCGGGTTCAACGCCTGCAAGGCGCTGTCGACCAAGCGGGCGGATGACCCGACCAAGGCGAGCCGCCCCTATGATGCCGACCGCGACGGGTTCGTGATGGGCGAAGGCGCGGGTGTGGTCGTGCTGGAGGAATACGAACACGCCAAGGCGCGGGGTGCGAAGATCTATGGCGAAGTGCTGGGCTATGGCATGTCGGGTGACGCCCATCACATCACGGCCCCCGCAGAGGACGGGGACGGTGCCTTCCGGTCGATGTCTGCGGCGCTGAAGCGGGCTGGGATGCAGCCTTCGGAGATCGATTATATCAACGCCCACGGCACCAGCACGATGGCCGACACCATCGAACTTGCTGCAGTCGAGCGGTTGCTGGGCAATCACGCGGCCAGTGCGACGATGTCGTCGACGAAATCGTCGATTGGGCATCTTCTGGGGGCGGCGGGCTCGGTCGAGGCGATCTTTTGTATCCTTGCCTTGCGCGACCAGATCGCCCCGCCGACGATCAACCTGGACAATCCGGCCGTCGAGCCGAAGCTTGACTTGGCACCCAACAAAGCCGTCAAGCGCAAGATCGACGTGGCCTTGTCGAACAGCTTTGGCTTTGGCGGAACCAACGCCAGTCTGGTCATCGGCAAGGTCCGCTGAGCATGTGGAAATCCATCGCCTCGAATGCGCTGACCTTCTTTGTTGTGGTCCTGGTCGCGACTGCGGCGCTGGTGGCCTGGGGGCGAAATGAGTTCGTCAAGGGCGGGCCCTTGGCGGGGCCGATCTGTCTGCAGATCGAGGCTGGCGCTTCGCTGAGTTCGGTCAGCCGGAACCTTGAGGAACGGGGTGCCATTTCAGATGCCCGGGTCTTTCGGATCGGGGCCGAATATGCCAAGCGCGCGGATGATCTGAAGTTCGGAAGCTACATGCTGCCCGCCGGGGCCTCGATGTCGGAGGTGCTGGCGGCGATCACGACTTCGGGGCGGTCGACTTGCGGGATGCTGCTGAACTTCCGCGTCGGGATCGCGAAAAGCGATGTGGTGTTAAGCGAGCGTGATCTGACGAATGACAGCTTTGTCGAGAAGGCGCGCTTTGATGCCGGGGTTGACCCTTTGCCGCCGGAATATCTGGCGGTGGTGGACGATCCGGCTTTGGGCCTGCAGATCACGATTGCCGAAGGGGTGACGAGTTGGCAGATCGTGGATTCGCTGGCCAAGGCGGATTTCCTGGCGGGTGAGATTGCAGCAGTTCCTGCCGAGGGGACGCTGGCACCGGGGAGTTATGAGGTTCAGCGTGGTGCGGATCGGGGTGCGCTGGTTGCCGAGATGACCGAGCGGCAGGCGAAAATCCTTGCCGACGCCTGGGCCAACCGCGCCGAGGGTCTGCCCTATGACACGCCGGAAGAGGCGCTGATCATGGCATCCATCGTGGAAAAGGAAACCGGGATCGCCGAGGAACGTGGCAAGGTGGCGAGCGTGTTCGTCAACCGCCTGCAGCAGGGAATGCGGCTGCAAACCGACCCGACGGTGATCTACGGCATCACCAAGGGCGAGGGCGTGCTGGGCCGTGGCTTGCGGCAAAGCGAGCTACGCAAGGAGACCCCCTACAATACCTATGTGATCGACGGATTGCCGCCGACGCCAATTGCCAACCCCGGCGCAGATGCGATCCGGGCGGCGACGAACCCGGGCCAGACCGATTATCTGTTCTTCGTGGCCGATGGCACTGGCGGGCATGCTTTTGCCGAGACGCTGGAAGCGCATAACGAGAATGTTGCCAAGTGGCGGGCGATTGAAGCCGAGCAGGGTACCGAGGGGGAAACCGGGACCCAAGGGGACTGAAAGGTTAACGATGGGTTACGGTGCAGCGCGCTAACCCATTGGTATAATGGCATTATCAGCTTGACTTGGCGCGCGGTCTGATGTAGACATTCAGGCATGCTAGAAGAAGTGTCGAAGCGGCCCGGGGCAACCCGTTGGCCGCTTTTCCATTTCGCTCGTGCGGGGCAGCATGAGGGGTGGGTGTTGATTTTCACCCAGAACTGAGCCGGTTAGGCGCATAATTTTCACTGAGAACTGAGCCATGTGAACCTATCCCCGAAGCGGTGAGCGGCGGGGGCAACGGAGTGATCCACATGGGACTATTGAACATCATCCGACGGATGCATTTG
>CANNIA010000020.1 GCA_947504705.1 Paracoccaceae bacterium | reverse complement strand
TCACAAGATCGAGAACATGTTCGGCAAGCTGAAGGATTGGCGGCGTATCCACACCCGCTACGACCGCTGCGCCCACACCTTCATGTCCGCCATCGCTATCGCTGCCATCGTCATCTTCTGGATATGATCAATGAGTCCTGAGCCTAGGATGTTCAGTCCAACACCAAGGCAACCAAAAAGCTTGCACGCGCAATAAACTGGGGTGCACTTTGGCCTTTATATAACAGCCGTTTAAGGCGGATTATTGCCGACTGGGGCTTTGGCCAAGGCCAGGCGGATACCCTTCGACCGATTGCCGGGGTCGAGCAGACCCTGCATAGCAACAGGCCGCGAACAATTGCTCGCGGCCTGTCATTTCTGTCCTGCTGCGATCGCCAGCATTGGAACCGGAAACCAACGGAAGCGGACAACAGACGACCGGTCAAGCTGCCGCCGCCGACCTAGCCAAGCCGGCCGAAACCGCGTAAATCCCGGTCGTCACTCGACGGCCGGAACCAATGCTAGGTATTCCGCCACAGCCGCCACGTCGCTTTCCGGCAGCCGCGCCATGTTTTCGACCACATGCACCATATGACCGCCGACCACGTCGAAGTCGGGGGTAAAGCCGGTGGTCAGGTAGCTGATGATATCGGCCTGCGACCAATCCAGCTTTGCCGGGGTGATGTTCGGGGTCTTGCCCTTCCCGCCCGGGATAGGTGCGCCTGAAAGCCAGGCCGAAGTGCGCAGTCCGCCAATCAGGTTCCGCGGTGTATGGCATTCACCGCAATGCGCCATCGCCTCGACAATATAGCGGCCGCGGGTGGCCGTCGGGGTCAGATCGCCCTTGATCACCCAGTCGTCTGACAGGAACAAAAGCTTCCAGACCCCAACACCTGCCCGAACCGAGAAGGGGAAGCTCAGGTCATTTTCGCCGCTGGGTGTGGGATCGGCAGGCAGGGTCTGGAGGAAGGCATAAAGGTCGGCCACATCCTGCATCTCCATCTTGGCATAGGCAGCATAGGGCAGAGCAGGGAAAAGATGCTCGCCCTCGCGCCCGACCCCGCGCTTGATCGCATTGGCAAGGTCAAGAAGCGACCAATCCCCGATGCCTGCCACCGGGTCCTGGCTGATGTTCGGGGCGATGAAAGTGCCGAAATCCGACGGAAAGCTTTGCCCGCCCTTCAGCACAAGTTGCGCGTCATCCTTGGCATCGGGGGCCATGTGGCAAGAGGCGCAACCCGCGGCCCAGAAGACCTGCTCACCGTGGGTTGCATCACCGGTCAGGCCAGCAACATCGGCTTCGCTTAGCGGATTTGGTCGGGCCAGAAACCAAAGTACTGCGCCACCGACAAGTCCAAGTCCAACCAACACCCGCAAGATTCTCAGCATGATCCGCCCCGCCACTGTTTCCGCGTCAAACCTAGCGCCGCAATGGCGGGGGTCAAATCACGGTTTGAATTGACTGCTATTCACCTTCATCCAGTCAGGCCAACCGATGAATTTCTCGATTCCGACGATCACCAAGCAAAACCCCAGCACTGCCAGAATGGCCAGTACCTGCCGTCCTGACGGTGGATTCTGCGCCCACCGCTTTGCACGAATAAGCCAGCCGAGATAGTCCATTACTGCCCTGCCTCGACAAAACGGACTTTGCCAATGAACGGCAAGTTGCGGTTCCTTTGCGCAAAATCGATGCCATAGCCCACGACAAATTCGTCGGGGATCTCAAATCCCGTCCAATCCGCCTTGACCGGCACTTCCCGGCGCGAGGGCTTGTCCAACAGCGCGCAAGTCCGCAACCGCGCGGGTTGGCGCGCCTTCAGCATGTGCAGCACATGGGTCAGCGTAAAGCCGGTGTCGATGATATCCTCAACCACCAGCACATCCTTCCCAGCGATTTCACCGCGCAGATCCTTCAGGATACGGACCTCGCGGCTGGAATGCATAGAATCGCCATAGGACGAGGCTTCCAGGAAATCCACCTCTACCGGCAGCTCGATTTCGCGGACAAGGTCGGCGATGAAAACAAAGGACCCGCGCAGCAGGCCCACGACCACCAGCTTGTCGGTGCCGTTGAAATGCTGGGTGATTTCGCGCGCCAATGCCTCAACCCGGGCGGCGATGGCTTTGGCGGTGATCATCTGGTCGATGACATAGGGGCGGTCGGGCATGAGATTTCCCTTGTTCGATTCCCGAAAAGTGCACAATCCTTCCTAGCGCCAAGCCGACGCGGTTTCGAGAGGAGTATTTGCTCATGAAGCACTTCGTAGGGGCAATGGCCGTTCTCGCCGTCCTTTCTGCGGGTGCGGCGCATGCCGAAGACAGCGGTGACGCTGCCGCGCTGAAGGCGCGCTCGCTTTATCTTGCCGGTGATGCCGCCGCGGCTTTGGCCCTCGCCATGCCCTTGGCCGAAGCGGGCGTTCCCCGGGCGCAAGTGCTGGTCGGGCTGATTTATGATCGGGGCGAGGGGGTTGCGGCCGATTCCCTGAAGGCGATGGAGTGGTTCGAAAAGGCCGCCGCCCAAGGCTTTCCGCAAGCGCTGCACAATGCCGCCTACACCTATGAATACGGCGAGGCAGGCGTGGTGGTCGATCTTCCAAAGGCACTCTCGCTCTACCTTCAGGCAGCAGCGCAGGATTTCGGCCCCTCGCTTGGCAACGCCGCGACAATGCTGCGCGATGGCAAGGGCGTGCCGGTCGACATGCCTTTGGCGGTTGCACTTTACGAGCGCGGCGTGGCGCTTAGCGATCCGCATTCCAACGCCGAGTTTGCCTATATGCTGGCCGAAGGCATCGGCGTGGCCGTCGACATGCCCGAGGCGCGCCGTCTGTACGAAATCGCCGCCACGCAAGGCATCGACTGGGCGCAGCGCGATTACGGCGAAATGCTTGAACGGGGTGAGGGCGGCGCCAAAGACTTGCCGCGTGCCTTGGAGTATTATCAGCGGGCGGTCGGGCAGGGCAATGCGATGGCGGGTTACGACATTGCCGAAATGGCCTGGGACAACCCCGAAACCTTCCCCGACAAGATCAAGGCGCTCGCCTATTGCCTTTGGGCCGAAGCGCAACCGCCGATGCAGGATGGGACCGACTATGACGGCAAGTGCGCCGATGCGACGGCAGCCCTTGGCCCCGCCGAAGTGGCCGAAGCCAAGGTCATGGCAGAAAGCTTCTGACCCGCGTCACCCTGGCCGCTTGATCTTGCCCGCGCGCCGCGCCACATCAGGGGCAACGCCCTCCATGGCCCGATCCGTGACCTGATGCCCAAGCACTCCGAGACCAAACGCCTGCCCTATACCGCCCGCCAGATGTACGATCTGGTCGCCGATGTGGACTGCTACCCAAAATTCCTGCCGTGGAATTCCGCTGCCCGCATTCGCTCACGTCGCCCGATTAACGGTGGAGAGGTTCTGGAGGCTGACCTTGTTATCAGCTTCAAGGTCTTCCGTGAACGCTTTGGCAGCCGGGTGACCCTGTGGCCCGAGGAACAAAGGATCGACACCGAATATTTGGACGGCCCGTTCCGTTATCTGAAATCTGGCTGGGCCTTCCGCGACGCCCCCAGCGGGTGCGAAGTCGATTTCCACGTCGACTTCGAATTTGGGAACGCGATCTTGCAAAGCATCATCGGCGTCGTCTTCAACCAAGCCATGCACCGCATCGTCCGCGCGTTTGAAGCCCGCGCCGCAGCCCTTTACGGGCCCCCAAAGCCCTGACGCAGCGCTGATTTCTTCAAAGGCACCGATCCGGAGCTATCGAAAGTTCTGTTCGCCCGGCCTTGCGAGGTCAGCTCATACGCCCGCCCACCGTGGACCGAGAGGCCAAGCCCGTTATACTCGGTCTCGGCATCGACCCGCAGCTCGGTGACCAGTGCGACAGCCTTGACCAGCACCCAAGTGACAACACCCGTCCAAAGCCCCACCACCGCCAGACCGCCCAGCTGCGCCGCCCAGGTTCCGGCCCCGAAGACCGCGATATTCACCGTGCCAAAGATGCCGCCGACGCCATGCACGGCAAAGACATCCAGCGTGTCGTCGATGCTCGCCTTGTTGCAGATGAACCCGACAGCCTCTTGGCGCAGCACTCCCGCGATCCCGCCGACCACCAGTGCCTCGACCGGCCCGACAACCCGCCCCACCAAAGGCGATGGAATAGCCGCAAGCGAACCACGGCACGCTCATCAGACAGGCTATGGCAAGGCAATGCATGAACACCGACGGCACGTTCCGCGCCCACACGAGGCCACCGTAAAACAGCGCCAGCTCCGGAAAGGTCATGAACAGAACCAGCGCAGTCGCGGTGATGATAAAGGCAGTATCGGCAGCGTTCATCGGCCCGCAGGATCGGTTTCCGGCCCTCAAAGCCCTAACCGAGTGCCCGGAAAAGCTGCAAACTGCGTCAGGCCGCCCTTGAATGCAACAATTCTTGAAACGCCCAAGAACTGGGCAGGAAAACGCCAAGGATGCCGAAATCCTGACCGCTTTCCGGATCAGTCCCGCGCGCCAGCCAAAAGCTGCAGCGCATGCTCCGCCGCCGCTTGCCGCACCTTTGCCCGGCCAAGCGCCCCGAACTCCACCGTCTCAACCACAGTCCCGCGGCCTCTGCGCGCCAGACCAAAGCAGACCCGCCCCTCCGGCTTGAACTCCGACCCGCTCGGCCCGGCGATCCCGGTCACCGAGACAGCCAGATCGGCAGGCGAATGCGCCAGCGCCCCCTCGGCCATCTCGCGCGCCACCGGTTCCGACACCGCGCCATGATCGGCCAAAGTCTGCGGTAAAACCCCCAAAAGCTCCACCTTCGCCGCGTTGGAATAGGTGACAAACCCGCGCTCGAACACATCCGAAGATCCGGCAATGTCGGTCAGCGCGACCGCGACCATCCCGCCGGTGCAGCTTTCGGCACAGGTGATCCGCAAGCCGGCAGCCCGGGCACGCGCCAGCAGGGCAGGGACATCTACCCCAGCCACGCCATCGCCCCGTGATAGACCCCTGCAAAGACCATCGAACCGACCCCGGCGAAAAGGCCCGCCCAAAGGTCATCCAGCATCACACCCGCTGCATCATTGCGCCGGTCGGCCCGTCCCACCAGCCAAGGCTTCCAGATGTCGAACAGCCGGAACAGCGCAAACGGCACCACCCAACCCGGCCAAGCCCCGGTCAGAAGGTCCGGCACGCCATGCCACCACAGCGGCAGCACCGTGAAGGACAGCGCCAGCAACTGCCCCGCCACTTCGTCGATCACAACCTCCGAAGGGTCCTCGCCCCCCGTTGCCCGCAAATAGGGCGGCACCGCCATGAACCCGACCACAGTCGCCACGACCGCGCCAATCGGCACCAGCAAAGCCAGCCCCGACTGATAGGCCGCCACCGCCAACACAACGGCAATCGCCGAGGCCCAGGTCCCGCTGGCAGGCTTCAGAAACCCCGCGCCGAAGAGAGTGGCGATCATCTTGCTCATGCCTTGACCAGAACTGCCGTAGCCAAAGCCGCAATCCCCTCTTCCCGCCCGGTGAAGCCCAGCCGCTCGGAGGTGGTGGCCTTCACCGACACCCGGTCCACGTCCACCCCCATGATCCGCGCCAATTCCGTCTGCATCGCCGCCGCATGCGGCCCGATCTTCGGACGCTCACAGACCAACGTTACATCGCAGTTGGCCAAACGGTAGCCCCGCTCTGCCGCCAGCCCCACCGCATGGGCAAGGAAGATATGGCTCGCCGCGCCCTTCCACTGCGGATCAGACGGGGGAAAATGCCGCCCAATGTCGCCCAGAGCCAAAGCGCCATAGATCGCATCGGCCAGCGCATGCATCCCGACATCCGCGTCCGAATGGCCCAGCAACCCCTTCGAATGCGGAACCTTGACCCCGCACAGCCAGACATGATCGCCCTCGCAAAAGGCATGCACGTCATAGCCATTGCCCATCCGCACATCCATTCCGCGCCCCCTCAGAATGCCTTCCGCCCGGGCAAAATCACCGGGGAAGGTCAGCTTCAGATTATCCTCGTCGCCCTCGACGATTCCCACGTCAAGGCCCGCGTCGCGCGCCACCTGCACATCGTCCAAAGCCCCGCCGGGGTGCGCCAGATGGGCCGCCAAGATCGCCTCGAACCGAAAGGCCTGCGGAGTCTGAGCTCGGAAAAGTCCGCTCCGGTCAACCGTCCCAGAAACAAACCCTCCCGCACCGCGCCAGAGCGCATCCGTCACCGCAAGGGCAGGGGCCGCGCCGTCATGGCTTTCCAAAGCCGTCACCAGCCGGTCAATCAAACCACGCGACACCAAGGGTCGCGCGCCGTCATGGATCAACACACGCTTAACCCCCGACCCCTCCAGCGCCCGCAGCCCCGAAAGGACCGAGGCATCCCGCGTCGCCCCTCCAGTCACCAACTCTACGCCAAGCCCTTCAGCCCGCGCCCGGTCATCGGGGTGGATCACCAAGACCACCCGCAGCCCGGCAAAAGCCGCCAAAGTATGCACAATCACCGGCTTGCCCGCCAGCATCTGCCATTGCTTCGGCTCCTCGCCCCCCATCCGGCTGCCACGCCCGGCGGCAACGACAAGGGCGGCTGTATCGAGATGAACGTTCATCCCCCCTGCCTAATCCAGCAGGGCGCGCCTGACAATCCGGCGCTTTTGCGCGCAATCTGCACAAAATTTGTGCATCGCATGTTTTTCAGTCATTATATCCCCGTCGCGACTTGGCCCGACACCCGTTCCGGCGCAAATTCGGACCCGATCACAGGACAAAGCCTTGCCTCCAACCCTCGGCCCCCTTGCCATATACCCCCCGGTTTTCCTGGCCCCCCTCGCCGGGATCACCGACCTGCCGTTTCGTCGGCTGGTCGCCAGCTTTGGCGCAGGTCTGGTGGTCTCCGAGATGGTCGCCAGCGAAGAGGTCGTCCGCGCCCAGCCCGAAGCCCGCGCTCGGGCGGAACTTGGTTTCGGCGAACAGGCGACCGCCGTGCAGCTTGCGGGCCGCGATCCCTATTGGATGGCCGAAGCTGGTAAATTCGTCGAAGGGCAGGGGGCGAAACTCATCGACATCAACATGGGCTGCCCGTCGAAACGCGTGACGACCGGCCTTTGCGGCTCGGCCCTCCTGCGCGACCTCGACCTTGCGCTGACCTTGATCGAAGCGGTGGTGCAAGCCGTGAAAGTCCCCGTCACCCTGAAAACCCGCCTTGGTTGGGACGACACCCTCCACAACGCGCCCGAACTGGCCAGACGCGCCGAAGCCGCGGGCATCCAGATGATCACCATCCACGGCCGCACCCGTTGCCAGTTCTACAAGGGGCACGCCAACTGGGCCGCGATCCGTGCGGTAAAAGAGGCGGTCAAGATCCCCGTCATCGCCAATGGCGACATCATCGACACCGCCACCGCCCGCGAGGCCCTTCGTCAAAGCGGAGCCGATGGCGTGATGATCGGGCGGGGGGCGCAAGGTGCCCCTTGGAAACTCGCCCAGATCGCCCATGACATCTACGGCACGCCCACGCCGAAAATCCCTGAAGGCGGCAGGCTTGGCCGCATGGTGCTGGGCCATTACGACGACATGCTCACCTTCTATGGCCGTGACCTTGGCCTGCGCATGGCCCGCAAGCACCTTGGCTGGTATCTGGACGAAGCCGGTCTTCCCCATGCGCGTGAGGCTATCCTGACCTCGACCGACCCGGCGCAAGTCATCCAGCTTATCGAACAGGCCTTCGCCGAACTGGAGCTGGCCGCATGAGCTACCGCGCCCCCTATCCGGTGCCCGGCGTCATCTGGGCCTCGCTGCCATTCCCGACCCTCCTCATCGACGAACATGCGTTGATCCTTGAGGCCAACCCGGCTGCCGAGACCTTCCTCAACGCCTCGGCCAAAACCTTACGCGGCCAGCCCGCCTTTGACCGCCTGTCGATCGACGCGCCGATGGAGGACGCCCTGGCCCGCGCCCGCGCCAACCAGTCGCCCCTGAACATCAACGATGTCGATGTGACCACCGGCGAACGCCCCCCCGTGCAATGCGGGGTCCACCTTGCCCCGATGCACGACAACCCCGGCATCGTGATGCTGATCCTGTCGCCCCGCGAACTCGCAGACCGGCTTGGCCGGTCGATGGGGGCCAAGACCGCCGCCCGATCCGCCATCGGCATGGCCGAAATGCTGGCGCATGAAATCAAGAACCCCCTTGCTGGCATTTCCGGTGCGGCTCAACTCCTCAGTATGAACCTCGCGCCAGAAGATCAGGAAATGACCGACCTGATCGTCGAAGAAACCCGCCGCATCGTGAAACTGCTGGAGCAGGTCGAACAGTTCGGCAACCTGCGTCCCCCAGACCGCAAGCCGGTGAACCTCCACGACGCGCTAGATCGCGCCCGCAAGTCCGCCCTTGTCGGGTTTGCCGCCCACATGACGATTGTCGAGGATTACGACCCCTCGCTTCCCCCCACCTTCGCCGACAGCGACCAGCTGATGCAGGTCTTCCTGAACCTGATCAAGAACGCTGCCGAGGCGAACCCCAAGGGCGGCACGATCCGGCTTCACTCCTTTTACGACCTGTCCCTGCGCATCCGGCGCAAGGACGGCATCTCGGCTGTGCTGCCGTTGCAGGTCGAGATCATCGACGACGGCCCCGGCATCAAACCCGAGATTTCCTCCAGTATTTTTGAGCCCTTCGTGTCAGGCCGCGAAAACGGCACCGGCCTCGGCCTCGCCCTCGTTTCCAAGATCATCTCTGACCACGAAGGCTGGATTTCCGTCGACTCTGCTCCTGGTCGCACCGTGTTCCGCGTCTCGCTGCCCATGGCCCCCCGCCAGAAGAAAGAGGCCCCCTGATGGATGGCACCGTCCTTGTCGCCGATGATGACCGCACGATCCGCACCGTGCTGACCCAGGCCCTGACCCGCGCGGGCTGCAAGGTGCATGCGACCTCGTCCCTGATGACGCTGATGCGCTGGGTCGAAGAGGGGAAGGGCGACCTTGTCATCAGTGACGTGATCATGCCCGATGGCAACGGCCTTGACGCCTTGCCCCGCATCGCCAAGCTGCGCCCCGGCCTGCCGGTCATCGTGATCTCGGCGCAAAACACGATCATGACCGCCATTCAGGCGGCCGAGGCCGAGGCGTTCGACTATCTCCCGAAACCCTTCGACCTGCCGGACCTGATGAAGCGTTCGGCCAAGGCGCTGGAACAAAAACGCCGCATCCCTGCCGCCCCGACCCCCGCGCGCGAACCCGCTGACGACCTGCCGCTGGTCGGTCGCACCCCGGCGATGCAGGCGCTGTACCGGCTGGTCGCCCGCGTGATGAACGCCGATCTGCCTGTCCTGATCACCGGAGAGTCGGGCACCGGAAAATCCCTGATCGCCCGCGCGATCCATGATTTCTCTGACCGCCGGACGCTGCCTTTCGTCGTGGCCCAAGCCAGTGACTTGGCTGGCATCGACGGCCCCGCGACCCTGCTTGCCAAAGCCCGTGGCGGCTCGATCACTTTTGACGAAATCGCCGACTACGACGCCGACACCCAGGCCCGCGTGGTCCGTATGCTGGACATGCTGGGCGACAAGGCCCCAAGGGTCATGGCCACCAGCCAGACCGACCTTGCCGCCCGGATGCAAGCCGGACAAGTCCGTCAAGATCTTTTCTACCGTCTCGGCGGCGTCGCAATCCATGTCCCCTCCTTACGCGAACGGGTCGAGGATATCCCCCTTCTGGCCGAACATTTCTTGGCCAAGGGCGAGCGTGACCTTGGCACGATCCGCCGCCTTTCACCGGGGGCGACCGACCTTATCCGCGCCTATTCCTGGCCCGGCAATGTGCGGCAGTTGGAAAACACCATCCGCCGCCTGCTGGTCACCGCCCATGAGGCCGAAATCGCAAGGGCCGAGGTTGAGCAGATCCTTGGCCAGCAACCCGCGACCGAAGCCCGCGTGGGCATGGCCGATGGCGAACGCCTCTCCGCCTCGGTCGCGCGCCACCTGCAGCGCTATTTCGACCTGCATGGCGGCCAGCTTCCGCCCCCCGGCGTCTATCAGCGCATCCTGCGCGAGATGGAGATTCCGCTGATCGAAATCGCGCTGGATGCCACCGCCGGAAACCAGGCCAAATGCGCCGACCTTCTGGGCATCAACCGCAACACGTTGCGCAAGAAGATCACCGAACTGGACATCCGCGTCAGCCGCCGCCGCAAGTTGATGTAAGCCCGCCACAGGTTGTGTCTTTTGGGTTTCACCCCGCCTCGCATCAAGATATGGTGGTCATCGATGAAATGATCCCCGATCAGGGGGCGGATTCGGTTGGAACGCGCTATTCACAAGGATATCTGGGCACGTCTGTCGCGCCTGCGTCGGCACCGTCGGGTGCAGACCGCCATGACGCTTGGCCTTGTCTTCCTTGGCCCGGTTCTGGCCGTTGCCACCTTCCTTGCGATGGGTCCCTTCAGCTTGGACGCAGGCTCGCCCACGCTGCGGCTGATCCTGCTGGCCGACCTGATCTATATCCTTGTCATTGCGGCACTGGTCCTTGCCCGCGTTATCCGGTTGATTGCCGACCGCCGGTCACGCTCCGCGGGGTCGCGGCTTCATATGCGGCTTTCCGGCGTCTTCATGCTGATCGCGCTGATCCCGACCGTGCTGGTCGCCGTCTTCGCGGTCCTATCCATCAACATCGGGCTTGAAGGCTGGTTTTCCGAACGCGTCCGTTCAGTCGTCGGTTCGTCACTCTCCGCGGCGCAGGCCTATGAGGCAGTGCAGCGTGACGATCTCGCCGCTGATGCCGATACGCTGGCCGGCTTTCTGAACAAGGCCAAACAGCAATCGGCCTTCCTGCGTGACGATCAGGTGCGTCCAATCCTGACGCAGGCGCAGGCCGTGATCCAGCGCGGGCTAAAGGAAGCCTATCTTGTCGATGGCACTGGCGCGCTGAAAACCAGGGGCGAGAAGTCCTATCTTTTCGACTTCGAGCCCGTGACCGAAGAACAGCTTCGCCTTGCCCGCGAAGGCAACACGGTGCTGATCCCTGATTGGGCCAACAACGAATTTCGCGCCCTGATCTTCCTGAACGCCTATACCGACCGCTACCTCTATGTGACGCGTCAGGTCGATGGCTCGATCTTGCTTCTCCTTGATGAAACGCAGCAAACAGTCCAGCTTTACAACCAGCTTGAATCGGAACGCGGCAGGCTTCTGTTCAACTTCGGCCTGATCTACATCGGCTTTGCCTTGATTCTGATCCTTGCCGCCGTCTGGCTGGGCCTGTGGTTCGCCGAACGCCTCTCGCGGCCCGTCGGGCGGCTGGCGGGGGCGGCGGAACGTGTCGGCGAAGGCGATCTTGACGTGCAGGTTGTGGAAGAGGACGGCGACGATGAAATCGCCTCGCTTGGCCGCCTGTTCAACCAGATGACCCGCCAGTTGAAGGGCCAGCGCGAGGCGCTGATCGACGGCCACCGCCAGACCGAACTGCGCCGCCGCCTGTTCGATTCCGTGCTCTCCAACGTCACCGCCGGGGTCATCGGTCTGGACCGTGATGGCGACATAGACTTTGTGAACCGCGCTGCTGAAAAGCTTCTGGATTTTGCCGACGGTCAGTCCGACATGCCCCTTGCCGCCGCCGTCCCCGAATTTGCCCCGCTCTTTGACCGGCTCCATGATGGCACCGGCAATGCCGTGCAGGAAGAGGTCCGCCTGACGCGCAAGGGCAAGCTGGAAAGCCTTCTTGTCCGCATGTCCATCCGCCGCAGCGAGGATGGCACGCCCGAGGGCTATGTCGTGGCCTTCGACGATGTGACCGACCTCGTCTCTGCCCAGCGAATGGCCGCCTGGGGCGATGTCGCCCGCCGCATCGCGCATGAGATCAAGAACCCGCTGACCCCGATCCAGCTATCCGCCGAACGCATCAAGCGCAAGTTTGCCACCCAGGTCCGCGACCATGAGGATCTGGAGCAATACACCGACGTCATCATCCGCCAGACCAACGACCTGCGCCGGATCGTTGACGAATTCTCGAAATTCGCCCGGATGCCCGAACCCGACCGCCGCGACTGCGATATCGCAGCCCTTCTGAAAGGCGCGGCCCTTCTGCAGGAAAACGGCCAACCCACTGTCCGCTTTACCAAAGACATCCCCGCCAGCCCGCTGGTGCTGGAACTGGACGCCACCATGCTGGGTCAGGCATTCACCAACCTGATCAAGAACGCAGGCGAGGCCATCGATGCCTATCAGGACAAGTTGAAACCAAGCGGCTTCACCCCTGAAATCCGCATCTCGCTGTCCGCCGATGACACCGAAGCCGTCATTCGCATCAGCGACAACGGCACCGGCCTGCCGCCCGACCGGGCGCGGCTGTTCGAACCCTATGTGACCACCCGCGACAAGGGCACCGGCCTTGGCCTGCCCATTGTCAAGAAGATCATCGAGGAACACGGCGGTACGCTTGCCCTACTTGACGCCGCGGTCTTCGAAGGCAACGACCATCCCGGAGCGATGGCGGAAATCCGTCTGCCCCGCGCCGCACGAAAGCGGCCACGAACGCATGTGCCAATGGGGGTCACCCCCAAGGCCAAGGAGGCTGAAAGATGAGCATTCTGATCGTCGACGATGAACAGGACATCCGCGAGCTGATCGGCGACATCCTGCGCGATGAAGGCTTTCCCGTCCGGCTGGCCGCGAATTCCGATGACTGCATGGCCGCAATCAATTCCGAACCCCCGGCGCTGATGATCTTGGATATCTGGCTGAAAGACAGCCGGATGGACGGGATCGACATCCTCAAGACCGTCAAGCGTGACAACCCGGATATCCCGATCATCATCATTTCGGGCCATGGCAACGTGGAAATCGCCGTCGCTGCGATCAAGCAGGGCGCTTATGACTTCATCGAAAAGCCCTTCAACATCGACCAACTGATGGTCGTCGTGTCGCGCGCGATGGAAACCAGCCGCCTGCGCCGCGAAAACCAGGACTTCCGCCGCCGCGACATGACCTCGTCGAACATGGTAGGCACCTCTGCCGCCTACCGGCTTTTGAAGCTGAACCTCGACAAGGTCACTAAGTCCAACGCCCGCGTGATGCTGACGGGCGAGCCGGGGTCCGGCAAGGAAATGGCCGCGCGCTATATCCACATGAACTCATCCCGCGCCAATGCGCCCTTTGTGACCGTGGCATCCGCTGCCATCGAACCGGACCGCATGGAAGAGGTGCTCTTCGGCCGCGAAACCCCCGACCGCGGGGTTGAGATGGGCCTTTTGGAACAGGCGCACGGTGGCATCGCCTATTTCGACGAAATCGGCGACATGCCGCTTGGCACTCAGTCCAAGATCCTGCGTGTCCTGACCGAACAGCAGTTCACCCGGCTGGGCGGCACCGACAGGGTCCGCATCGACCTGCGCGTCATCTCTTCGACCAGCCGCAACCTTGCTGCCGACATCAGCATGGGCCGCTTCCGGCAAGAACTTTACGACCGGCTGACCGTGGTCCCGATCCCGGTCCCCCCACTTGCCGAACGGCGCGATGACATTCCCGCACTCGCCCGCCATTTCGTCGAATGGTTCAACAAGTCGCAAGGCCTGCCCCTGCGCGAGCTTTCGGCCGATGCCGAGGCGCAGCTGAAAGCCATGCCCTGGCCCGGCAACGTGCGCCAGCTACGCAACATCATCGAACGCGTGCTGATCCTTGGCGATGGCGGCGGCCCGATTGACCCCGCCGAACTTCCCGAGGCTGAACCGAAATCCGATGTCCGGCCAAGCCTTCTTTTGCCCGCGGCGATCGCAGCCCTGCCGCTGCGCGAGGCGCGTGAGCTTTTCGAACGTGAATACCTTCTTACCCAGATTTCGCGCTTCGGCAGCAATATCAGCCGGACCGCAAGCTTTGTCGGCATGGAACGCTCAGCCATGCACCGTAAGCTGAAATCGCTTGGGCTGGCGGGCCACGCCCGCAACGGGCGCTTTGCCGACACCGACGAAGACTGAAGCCTGTCCGGTTCGGACGGGATTGAAGATCGCTGTAGAAGACCCAACCCGTGCCCCGCGCTTTTTTGCTCTGGAATATCGCCCGAAGCCCCTTCATACTTTCCCGGTGACGGTTAAGGTTCGCGCCAGGATTTTAGGGCTCGACGGTGACGTGACAGTGAAGCAGTTAAAAACAAGGCAAAAACAATGGCCAACGACAAGCAGAACCTGCAGGACGCCTTCCTGAATCATGTCCGCAAGGCCAAGGTTCCGGTCACGATCTTCCTGATCAACGGCGTCAAGCTGCAGGGTGTGATCACCTGGTTCGACAATTTCTGCGTGCTTTTGCGCCGCGACGGTCAGTCGCAGCTTGTCTACAAGCATGCGATCTCGACCATCATGCCGGGCGCACCGATCAGCCTCTATGAAGGGGAAGACTGATCACGCAAGACCCGCAGGACGACGAAGATATCCTGTCCGAAAGGGCAGGCCAGCGCTTGCGCGACACCGCCGCCCAGCCGACCCGGGCCTTCGTCATCCATCCCTCGCTGAAATCCAGAAACACGCGCCGCCTGCCCGAACATGGGTTGGCCGAAGCCGTAGCACTTGCCGCCGCCTTGCCCGAGCTTGACGTGCGCGGCTCGGAAGTCGTGCGGCTTGCCCGTGTGCAGCCGGGCACGCTCCTCGGCACCGGCAAGGTGGAAGAGTTCAAGACCCGCTTCAAAGCCGAAGAGATCGAGCTTGTCATCATAGACGGCACCGTTTCGCCGGTGCAGCAGCGCAATCTGGAAAAGGAATGGGGCGTCAAGCTTCTGGACCGCACCTCGCTGA
Organism: Paracoccaceae bacterium; assembly: GCA_947504705.1. Taxonomy (GTDB): domain Bacteria; phylum Pseudomonadota; class Alphaproteobacteria; order Rhodobacterales; family Rhodobacteraceae; genus Tabrizicola. The sequence goes on along the minus strand of CANNIA010000020.1, from coordinate 45,497 downwards.
TCCTTGAAATCTTCGCCGACCGCGCCCGCACCCGTGAAGGCGTTCTGCAAGTCGAACTCGCGGCACTCTCCTACCAGCGCACAAGGCTGGTCCGCGCCTGGACCCACCTTGAACGCCAGCGCGGCGGCTTCGGCTTTGTCGGCGGCCCCGGTGAGACGCAGATCGAAAGCGACCGCCGCGCGATTGACGATCAGGTCATCAAGCTGAAACGCCAGCTCGACCGGGTGGTAAAGACTCGCGAACTTCACCGCGCCGCCCGCCGCAAGGTGCCCTTCCCGCTGGTGGCCCTCGTCGGCTATACCAACGCCGGAAAATCTACACTGTTCAACCGCATGACTGGGGCCGATGTTCTGGCCAAGGACATGCTCTTCGCCACGCTAGACCCCACGATGCGTGGCATCGTCTTGCCGGCAGAAAACGGGGGGGTTGGCCGCAAGATCATCGCCTCTGACACTGTGGGTTTCATCTCGGACCTGCCCATCCAGCTTGTCGTCGCCTTCCGCGCGACCCTGGAAGAGGTGCTTGAAGCCGACCTCATCCTCCACGTCCGCGACATCAGCCACCCCGAAACCGCCGAACAAGCGCAGGACGTGGCCGATATCCTGACCGCGCTGGGCGCACGCGCCGAAGTCCCGATCTTTGAGGTCTGGAACAAGCTTGACCTCGTCGACCTCTCCGCCCGTGCCTCGCTTGCGTTAAGCGCCGAGGCCCGTGACACCGTCTTCCCGATCTCGGCCCTGACTGGCGAAGGCATTGATTCCCTCCTTGCCGCCATCTCCCAGACCTTCGACGAAGAAAGGACCGACCGTATCCTGACGCTGTCCTTCGCCGAGGGCCGCAAACGCGCCTGGCTGCATGAAGAAGGCGTCGTCGAGGCGGAAGAGGCCACCGAAGACGGCTACCGTCTCACCCTCCACTGGACCGCCCGCCAGGAAAGGCGCTTCCGCGAGCTTTGACGCGACGCGTGCCCGGTCCGGGCGCAATCCTTTTCGAAAGGAGTTGTAAATTCCTTCGAAGGAATCTGTCCCTCATTCCGCCGGCGTTAGCTTCATCACCCCGACCGCCGCTGCGCGGGCAAGCTCAGGGTTCAGCGACATCGGAATATACTCCCCCCGCCGCCACAACTCGCCCAGATCGTCATAATGCCGCGACAGCGGATGCCCCGACTCTCCGGTGGCAATTACGAAGACCGAACTGTCCGGGTCGGCAAAGTCATAGACCCCGCGATACCCAGCCGAATGCACATTCTCATAAGGCGCAGGGCCTGTCCCCCGCGACACACCCCGCATCAACGTATCATCCCCACCGCTGGTCGATTGCCGGATGTTCACGAAAGACTTGACGAACGGCACATCCCCCAGCACCGGATGTTCATGCACCGCCTGATGCGCATCCCCCCAGCGCCAGCTTTCCAGATCCGGGCCATAGGTCTCGGACAGGTCCAGCAGCGCATCATCCAGCGCCATCCGCGCGATATCGGTGCAGTTTTCCACCGCCGCTGACTGGATAATGTCACACCAGACCGAGGCCCCGTCGACATTGCGGAACACCCGCTCGATGAAGACCGGCGACACAGCCGTGAAACTCTCCGCCGTCGCCCCCAACTCATCCGTCATCAGCCGCGCCATCACCGCCCGCAGCCAGGCTTCGGCAATCAACGGCTCGGGCATATGCTCGTTCATCTCGCCGTTCCACTCGGCCAGCATCGCCAACGCCCGCTGCCGCATGTGTTCCGGGGTGCCCGCCGGAGCCGCTTCGCCAGTGAACCACAGATCGGCTCCGATCAACGGAAGCAGCGCCCGTGCCGTCGGGTTCACCGTATCCAGCTGCGCCTCAATAAAGCTTTCCCGCGTATGCACCTCGCGCGCCTTCATCAAGACCAGCCAGCGCTGGATCCTTTGCGTATCACCCCAGTCGAAACTGACATGGTTCGGAAACGGCCGGTCCACCGTCTTGTTGTTGGTATTGCCCAAAAGCCCACTTTCGGGGTTCACGAAACGCGGGTTCTCCGCATAGGCCATCACCCCCCTGAACCCCACATGCGGGTCCGACCCCAGCGCAGGCATCCGCCCCTTCGTTGGATGCTCGGCATCCCGCGCCGGGATTGCCCCCATCAGTTGCAACCCGATCCCGTTGCCATCGGCCAGCATCACATTCTGCGCCGGGGCCACGATCAGCTTGCCCGCCTCCAGCGCCTGCGGGATGCCTTGCGCCTTCATCAGCGCCATCGCCCCAGAGATCGAGGTATCGGCCCCCGAAAGTGCCGTCCAACTCAGCGCCGCCACATCCCCCGCCGGCGTAATCGAGCCCAACTCGTAATGCCCGCCCGGCAGGATCGGACCATTCTTCGACCAGCGCAGCTTCAGACTGACCGGATCGCCGTCCTTGACGGTGATGATCGTATCGCGCCCCTCGAACGTCGCCCAGCCGGTTGGCGTGCGGTATTCCTCCGGATTGTCGGGGTTCAATTCCTCGATCACGATGTCCTGATCGTCGACATAGGCGGTCGTCAGCCCCCAGCCCAGCTTTTCGCTGCGCCCCACCAGCACCACCGGCACGCCCGGAATCGTCCCCCCGATCACTCCTCCGCTCGCCAGCTCCAGCCGCGCCAGATACCAGATCGACGGGGCCGTCAGGTCCAGATGCGGGTCGTTGGCCAGAAGACTGCCCCCCGCGGCTGACCGGTCCGGCATTGCCGCCCAGGAATTCGACGCCCCGGCATGGCCAAGTTCGGCCACCGGCGAAAGGTAACCTTCGGCAAACTCCAGCGGTTCAGCCAAGTGCGACACCCCCGGCACGACGGATGCATAATCGGGCAGGGCCGCGACCCCTTGGCTCGGATCATCCGGCAGGATATCGGCCAGCCGTTCCGGCGGCAGCAACAATGACAGCCGTGCCCGCAACACTTCGGTCTCCGCGGCACTGGACAACTGCAACGCCATCAGCTTCAGGATCGCAATCGAATCCGCCGGGGCCCAAGCCGAAATCTCGTTCGAAAACAGAAAGAACTCCGGCGCGCCGCGCCCCCTTGCGCCCGCGTTCACCTCGATGATCCAGGCATTCACCCCAGCCGAATAGGCCTCAAGCGCCCGCAAAGTCGCCGGGTCTTGCGCCTTCACCGATTGCAGCGCCAAGCCGTACAGATCCAGCCGCCGCATCAACTCATCCGTCTTCAGCGTCGAGCTGCCGAAAAGCTCCGACAACCGCCCCTGCGCCGTGCGCCGCAGCATCACCATCTGCCAAAGCCGGTCCTGCGCATGCACGAACCCCAGCGCAAAGAACACGTCTTCATCGGTTTTGCCAAAGATATGCGGCACCGAGTCGTTGTTGCGCACCACTTCAACCGGGGCCGTGATGCCCGCGACAGTGAAATCCTCGTCATAGTCGATCAGCGACCGGGTCAGCACGTAATAGGCCAACAGCCCGGCAATCAGCACAAGGCCAATCACCCCGGTCACGATACGGATAAGCCAGCGAAAAAGCGTCAGCATTGGGCCTGTCCTTGACGGCGGGATCGGGATCGGTTTCTAGTCGAGGCGGCCCGAAAGGGCAATGATCACAAGAAGGCAAACGGGGGCAAACGGGGGACCGCATGATCAAAGTCGCATTTCTGGGCCTGGGAGTCATGGGCGCACCGATGGCCCGGCATCTTGCCGCCAAAGGTCATCAGGTAACCGTCTATAACCGCACCGCTGCCAAGGCCGAGGCCTGGGTCGCAAGCCACGGCCACTGCCATGCCCTCACCCCCCGCGAAGCCGCTGAAGGGGCCGAGTTCGTGATGGCCTGCGTCGGCAATGACGATGATCTCCGTTCGGTCTGCCTTGGCCCGGATGGCGCTTTCGCCGGGATGACCGAAGGGGAGACCTTTGTCGATCACACCACCGTTTCCGCCAAGGTCACACATGAATTGGCTACCACCGCCCGCGCCGCAGGCCTCGCCTATGTCGATGCCCCGGTTTCCGGTGGGCAGGCAGGTGCCGAAAGCGGCCAGCTTTCCATCATGTGCGGCGGCGATCCCGGTGACTATGCAAGGGCCGAACCCGTGATGGCATCTTATGCCCGCATCTGCCGCCTGATCGGCGACAGCGGGGCAGGGCAACTTGCCAAGATGATGAACCAGATCTGCATTGCCGGGTTGATGCAAGGCTTCAGCGAAGCGCTCGCCTTCGGCCAGAAAGCGGGCCTTGACGGCGAAAAGGTGGTCGAAGTGATCTCCCAAGGTGCCGCCGGAAGCTGGCAGATGGCCAACCGCCACAAAACTATGCTGGCCGACACCTTCGACTTCGGCTTTGCCGTCGACTGGATGCGCAAGGACCTTGGCATCTGCCTTGCCACCGCCGACGAGATCGGCGCGCGCCTGCCAGTGACGGCTTTGGTGGACCAGTTCTACAAGGACGTGCAACTGATGGGCGGCGGCCGAAACGACACCTCCAGCCTGATCCGGCGGTTGAAGTAGATCGGTCGCGCTTGCGCTCGATGATACACACGGGCCGCGACCTCTACCTCAGGACACCGGCTCCGGCCCGCATCCCTTCAAATCGGGATAGACCGTCGGAACGTCGACCAGTTTGTCTGTCACATCCAGGCAATCCGCAACTTCCCGCATGCGGTCGACAATGTCGCGGAACTGGGTTGGTGCATCGGTGGGGCTGGGCGGAAAATAGAGCCGCGCCTTGAGGCGGATGTGATCTTCGGGGGGCTAGGTGGCTTGTTTCTTGGTCAGGATCCTTGATATTCGGGGGTGTATGTCTTACGTTATCGGTATCGATCAAAGAGGCGTATGATCATGTCCGAGACTGCCACACTGTCCTCGAAGTTCCAGATATCGATCCCCAAGGCGATCCGAGCGGCTCAGCATTGGGAGGCAGGGCTGACCTTCGCCTTCATCCCCAAGGGGACTGGCGTTTTGCTGGTGCCGGTCCCGAAGCGGGAGGCGCTGAAGGGGTTCGCCCACGGGGCGTCCGCGACGGAGTATCGTGACCGCGCCGACCGTTTCTGATGATCCTCGTCGACACCTCGGCGTGGATCGAATGGCTGGTCGGTTCCCCGACCGGCGAGACATTGGCCGCGCATCTGCCAGAACAGGCGGATTGGCTGGTTCCGACGGTGGTGCAGCTGGAACTGGCGAAATGGCTGACGCGCGAGGTTGGTGAGGACAAGGCCGACCAGGTAATCGCCTTCACGCAGGTCTGTCAGGTCGTGCCTCTCGATACGGAAATCGCCCTTGCCGCCGCCGAGGCTTGCCGGGCCCACAAGCTGGCCACGGCAGACGCGATCATCTTTGCCACTGCCCGGGCACGCAATGCGACGCTGCTGACGTGCGACGGCCATTTCGAAGGGCTGCCCGGCGTGACACTGGTCCAGAAGATCATGACCTGAACCCTTGATGCGGTCCCGGCAAATTTGGGAACGGGCTTTTCTCCAAATGTCGTCGGCGCCCGCCTCTGGGCACAGCGCAAGGACAGCTACCGACGGACACTGGAGGTGACGGAGCTTTAGGCAAGGGTCGCGGCGTTGGAAGCTCAGGGGGTGTGATCGCCGGTGGGGTCGAGGAGAAGGTCGCCTGAAATTGAAATCTGCAATGTATCTTAACCTAACTGTCCCATCCCGGAACATTGGATTGACGCCCGTCGTTTGCCATTGTTCATCGCAAGGTCTGCGCTTCGTGATTTGATCGCGGGGTTGCATGCTGATGCCAAGGGGGTGCAGGCTGCATGATGATCTCACTGCACAAGAACGCGACGACGATACCTGAGGACCCGCGTTGCTTTGATCAGGCTCTACCGGTGCTTCTGTGAAGCGGAGGACCCCGAAGTGCTGGCCATCCTCGCGCAGCTTGCTGTCACGGGAGGTCCGGTGGAGGCGAACTCATCGTTCGTGCTACCCGGACCCATAGGTGGAATGCTTAGACGCGTTCCACCGTTCCTGCCACGCAACGTGCGGGTACATTGGGCGTGTGGGGCAAGGCTGCCGATGCACAGCGGATCATAAGGGTTGGAACGCCGAAGGCTGATCACGAAGCGATGAACTTGGTCGAGTTGTGACACTTTTGGGGGGCACTGCATCTGGAAGAGCCGGAAAACCCCCGACGCCCGCGAACAGAACTTGGGTCCAGAGTGCGAGCCATTGGGGAGCCATTAGGGGAACTCATTAGAGGAGCAGAATAAAAGCAAATGATTTCAATGGCAGTTGGCGGAGGGAACGCGACTGGATTCGAACCTTCTCCTAATTTTCCCATACAATTACAATAGGTTATCGGTTCAAAAACCTTTCAATAATACGTTTCTCACGATTGGAGCACAAATCGAACCCGAGGCCTACGTTTCCGATATCAGATGGGCCGACAAATTCATCGACATACACCTACTTATAGTAGGATAGTAACGTTGTGATAAATCGGGACGACACCGTGTAAGTCTGCCCGCCCGCAGTGGTCACTGTAAAACAGCCCGTCGTCGCGTTTTGGGTCACACAGGTAACCGCACCGGTGCCCGCGCGGTGAATAGCGGCGGCGACCACGCTGGTCGACACGGTCTGCGTCGGGCCGTCTGGCATGTTAATGATTACAGTATCCCCAGCGGACGCCACATTCGCCGATGCCAATGTGAGGGCTCCCACAAGCACAAATCTCATCATTGTCCTCGTCCTCATTTTCGTTATCAAAAGCCGTAGCCGACCGAGAAGCTGACTTGCTGACGGTCCGTGTTGTCGATGGCATCCATCACCCCAAGGGTTGCGCTGAGGCCGGTGCGCGGTATCGCATACAACATTCCGACATTCACTTGCGTGCGCGTCGCCGAGACGCTGACGCTTGTATTCTCGCTCACGCCGATCCCGATCCCCGCAAAGACACCATCACTGAGCAGGCCTGCCCCGGCGCTGTCACGGGTATTGTCCGTGCCGTAACCCAACACAAACTGAAGCGGAATTTCAACGGATTCGGCTTTAACACCCACCAAATGCGAAACATATCCGCTGTATTGTTCGGAACGGTGGTCGTTCACCCCCCACGGCAGGAGGTTCGAGGCAGATACCCCGAAGAAAGTCGCCGTGTTGCCGCCGGCTTGCAGCAAGCGCGAGGCCGTCAAACTGAAGGCTCCTGCATCCCCAAGCGGAATGGTACCGGTGAGCGCCAAGCCAATCGTCAGGCTGACGGCGTCCAGCGGGTTGCCGATGCTATAGCCGGCGACGAGGTCCCCGTCGCCGCCTGCGCCCGAGACACCGCCGCGTGGCGTGGCATAGGTCGCACCCACAAAGGCGCTTCCTGATTTCGGCGCGACTGCCGAGGGGACTCCAAATGTTCCGGGGAAGGCCAATTGCGCGCTCGGGCTCGGCAGCGTCGCGCTCGGTGCCTGAACAGGATCCGTACTTTGCGCAAAACCCACACTTGCGCCCAAGCCGACGGCGAAGGTAACAGTCACGAAAGCAGATACCAATTTTTGCATCATTACCCCTCAACGTCGCCATTTTACATACAGTAAATATGGACGGAAAAAAAGTCGTCAAAACCTTACCAAGTATTTGTGTGTCATATTGGCCACGATGGCTTGGTTGTCAAGAAACGCCAAAGCGGCCCCAAGATTTCCGCGCCCGAACTGCACGGGAGTACAGATGCGGCCATCGTAACCAGACCGCCTCACTCCTCCCTTTTCTTGTACTCGTAACGATAGCCGTAGCTGTAATTGTAGCTGTAGGACCGCGCCTTGCGCGGATCAAAGCCGTTCAGAACCACGCCTGCCAGTCGAACGCCCCCGATTTCAAGGGCACGTTGCATCGCCAGCACTTCGCTGATCGAGGTCACGTCATGGCGCACCACGGCGATGGTCGCCCCGGCCGCGCGACCGATCACGACGGGGTCGGTCACTGCAAGGACCGGTGGGCTATCGAGCAAGGTCAGATCAAAGCGCGTGTTGAGCGTTTCGATCAGCTCGGAAAAACTGGCGCGCATCAGCAGTTCGGACGGGTTCGGCGGTAAACGCCCGGTGGGCAGGAAGCTTAGCCCCGGCACCGGCCCCTCGACCAGAACCTCGTCCAATGTTACTTGCCCGGCCAAAAGCTCCGCGAGACCCGGCGTGTTCTTGGCGACGTTGAAATAGCGCCGCAGCGTGCCGCGTCGCAGGTCGGCATCAACCAGACAGACCCGTTGGCCGGCTTGGGCGGCCACCACTGAAAGATTGAGACAAGTAAAGGATTTCCCGGCTTCCGGCGCGGAACTGGTGATTGCCACCGACCGGGTCCTGGCGTCCAGCATCCCGAAATGCAGGCTGGTCCGCAGCGAGCGAAAGCCCTCGACGGCCAGATCGGTGGGTTCCCTGATCGCCAGAATCGGCAGGTAATGCCGAACATTGCGCGCTTCGAAACCGATCGGCGAGAAATTGATCGTCGCGAACACCAACAGGCCAAGCTCTTCCAACTGATTCGTATCCCGCACCCCTTGGCGCAGCCAATTCCGGATCAGGATATACCCCACACCTGCCATGCCACCCAGAACCAGCGACAGGGCAAGGATCAGTGCCTTGCGCGGCGCAATCGCATTCTGCGCGGTGCGGGCACTGTCGATGATGCGCACATTGCCGATGCTGCTGGCGCGCAAGACCCGCAATTCCTGCGAACGGTTCAAAAGCTGGACATAGACCGCCTGCGCAAGTTCAAGCGTGCGCGTCAGGTTGACGATCTCACGTTGGGTTTCGGGCAGGGCCGAAACTTCACTGCGCAATGTGGCAAGTCGCTCTTCCAGACGCGCACGATTGGCCAGGAGTTGCTGATAAAGCGGATGGCTTTTGGTATATTTCTGGCGCAGTTCTTCCTCTTGCGCATCCATGCCGCGCAATTCGGCCTCAAGGCTGGTGGTTTGGCTAAGAAGACCCTGGGTTTCAAGGCTGAGATCAACGGACTGTTGTTTCTGGCGATAGCTGTTCAGGGCACTTTCGGCCTCGGTCACGGCGCGTTCGGCGTCGGGAAGCTGTTGTTCGACAAAGGTCAGGCTGCTTTCCGCTTCGGCGGCGCTGCGTGCAATGTTTTGGGCCAGATAGGCTTGTGCAATGGCGTCAAGAACCCGCTGAGCCTGCAGTCGGTCGCCAGAGGTCAGACGCAGTTCCAGAACCGCCGACTGACGCCCAAGTTCAGACACGGAAAGTGCATTGCGCAGGTCATCAATCGCGGCGCTTTCGCTTTGTTGCACAAGGCTGAATTGCCTGCCGGGTGGGGCGGTCAATTCACCGATGCGAACCGAATAGCCAAGGATCGGGTCCTGCAGGGTTTCGCCGGTTCGGCCCTCGACGTTGGTGCCGTTCGGCAGATCAAGGCGATAGGCGTTGTCTGCACCCGAGGTCAGAACGATCTCTTGCCCGGCCCATTCCGGGGGCACTTCCAGATAGTCAAGGCGAATGCTGTCGCCCCGCCGTATGTAAGGGGTCAGAAAGTCAACCTCGGGAATCGGCAGCGCATAGCGGGCCAGCGCCGAGCCAATGACCGGTGCGGTGCGGGGGATGACCTGCCAGTCAAGGTGCAATTCGGCAACGGCGCGGCCGACCACCAGGCGAGAGCGAATGATTTCGATCTCGGTGTCGGTGACGGGATCATTATTCATCAGATCGCTCATCCCCGCTGGCAGCGCGAGGCTGGCCTTTTTGGCCTCAAGCTGCAACAGCGCGTCGGCCTGATACGTCGGCGGGGTGAGCATCGCATTGGCCAGGCCAATGATCCCTGCCACCAGAACGAACGCGCCAATGTGCCACTTGCCTGCCCAGAATTGCGCCAGCAGCGCACCCAGATCAATTTCGTCGTCGTCGCGCTCGGGCGAGGTCATGAGGACGGGGTTCTGTGTCAATCTGATATTCCCATTACCGCTTCAAACGCTCAGCCCAAGCAACTGAAGCCGCCCTGATCTGCCGAAAAACGCCTTCGTGAAAGTCGCGCGACCGCCGGTAAGGGTCGGCAATGCCCTGCATACCGGTCCACTGATCGAACAGCAACGTGCGCCCGGAAAGATGCGGGGCGAGGCGGGCAATCTCGCGTTTGTGGCCAGGCTCCATAGCGAGAAGCAGGTCGTAAGCGCCGCCAAGCGCTGGTGTGAACTGGCGCGCCACATGCCCCTCCAGCGAAACTCCGTTTGCCGCAGAAACCTCGGCGGCCAGCGCATCGGCGGGTTGACCGACCATTGCACCCAAGCCCACCGATCCCACATCAAGCCCCGGCACCATCTGCCGCAACAAGTGCTCGCCGACTGGCGAACGGCAAATGTTTCCCACACAGACCGCCAAGACATTGCGCACCAGCATCTGGACCGTCAATTGCCAATGCTGTTCGCCGCAGCCGTTGCTTGAACGGTTGGCAACAGCCGGGAAATAGTATCGTTCCAGCGTTGCAGGGGCGATCTTGTCACATAGACCACGTCACCGGCTGAAAGCACAAAACGCGTCCCCAACAAAAGCCCGACTGGCGAAGCCGTCTCAAGCTGGAAGACCATCATTTGTGCCCCCACGGAACGGAACACAAAGACCCCACGTGCATCCGCGCGAATACCGTCCACACCGCCCTGGCGTGTTAACGCCTGAGTCAGGGTCACCGGTTCAAGCGACAAATCGACTGTCGCCGGGCGGACAACTTCGCCAAGCAGATAGGCCTCTTCGATTTCACGCCGGGGCACCGTGATGATGTCGCCATCGTGCATGACCGGATTGTTCAGCGCATAGCCGTGTTCCAGGAAAGCCTTCAGGTCAACTGGATAGACTTTGCCACCGCGTTGAAGCGTTATCCTTGACGGGTCTGCGGTCTCGGTCATGCCTCCGGCTGCACTGACTGCCTCCAGCAGGGTGAGCGCCACCGTGTTCAGCGCCTGCCGGTTCGGCTGCTTCACTTCGCCCGCAACGCTAACGCTTTGCGAATTGAACTGCAATATCCGAACTTCAACCTGCGGGTCGGGGAAGAATTCGGCCAGACGCTTGGCAATGTCGCTTCGGATATCCTGAATCACCCGCCCGCGCGCCTGCACCTGCCCGATATAGGGGAAGAAAAGCGCTCCATCGGCCTGCACCATGAAACCACTTTGGGCCGCACTCGGCACCGGCCCGGATGCCAGCGTCAGTTCGGGTTGTTCAAATACGATGATGCTCAGAATGTCGCCGGTTCCGACCTTGTATTCCCAATTCGTCGAGGCACGAAGATTAGTGTGCTGCGGGCCGAGTGCCGGCCGGGAAAAACTGGCGATATTGGTCGCATCGAGCCTGACGATTGTGACGTTTTCTGTCAGGGCCTGCTGCGCCTCTTTGGTGACCGGAAAGGTAGTGAACCCGTCGGCGCAGGCCGCAAGAGCCATACATACCGAGGCAAGAATAAATTTGCGCATGAGACCCACCGTATTGCAATTCCCTCACCTGTCTAGTGTGGGGGGCTATGAGAAGTAAACAGGCAGTCGCGCGTGTAGGGTGGAAATCTCAGCTACCAGTTGCAGGAAATGGACGGCCCGCGTGCATTTGATTGGCGGATCATCGCGCCTTTGAAGCGGCGTCGATGCGGGCCCTGCGCGCAGATTTGTTCAACCCCCGGGCCATTCCATAGGCGAATCGCATACCCAGCAAATAGCTGCCGAAGAACAGAAAACAGGATGAAAGCAGCAAAGGCGGCCAGCGGCTGGTTCCACAAAAGGACACCGGTGATCACCGGGACGGAGGCCAGCGGCAGGATCACCAATGCGGTCAGGGGGTTAGCAATGTGGCGGCGTTTTCGACCGAAATATGCAATTTCTAAGATGCGCATCACCAGCTGATGAACATGCAGCCGGTCAGGCTGACCCAACGACTTACCCGACCGCCAGCGACGGTATAGGGCCAGTATCGTATCGGCCACCGGCCAGAAGAACACCAGCATGATAGCCCAGGTCGTCAGCGCCTCGCTCCGCGCAAGCAGTGCGATGGCGACCCACGCGAGAACATGGCCAACCGTGTAGGCCCCGGCATCCCCGAGGAAAATCTTGCCGAAAGGATAGTTCAGAATCAAAAAGCCCGAAAGCGCGGGAACCATGTAAGAAACAGCGGTGCTGATCGACGCCTCGCCCGCCTTTGCGGCAATCACGGCAAGACCAAGTGCGACGATCACACCCGTCCCAGCAGCCAGTCCGTTGGTCCCGTCGATCAGGTTGAACGCATGGCAAATACCGCTGGCGGCGAAGATCGTGAACAGAATGGCGAAGGGGGCATAGGTGAAGATATAATCCACCAACGGGATATCTGCACGGGGAACCCAGATGCCCAGCAGAATGACGCAAATTGCGCTGGAGAAGGCTGCGGCAAGAAGTCTGCGCATAGGGCTGACGCCATAGCCCAGATCTTCGGCAAGGCCCGCCAGAAAGATCGGCGCGATCGACAGCGCGAAAAGCGGCCAGTACGAACTGTGAGGGGCTGGCATCAGGACCAGAAGCGCGACAAGAAGTGCAAGGATGACGCCCACCCCGCCGATGCGCGGCGTCGGGGTTCGGTGCATCGCCTGCACCGCTATCTGATCGAAGGTTCGTGCACTTTGACCAATGTGGTGCTTCTTGGTGACGACAACGAAAGCGTTCGCACACAATGAAAGCCCGAAAACCCACAAGAATTCGTTCGTAACGAAATATGCCACTCGATGTATCACTTTCAAAATGCACCAAATTCTAGGTGGAAAAGACGCGCCGTATTTCCGAAAGGATTCAGCCCGGCTTATTCACGGAAATCGGCAGGATTGGTTGCGTTCGTCTGAAAACGCTGTAGATTCAAGCTTCTAGACACAAACCGACGGCAGCATCGGACGCACGCATGGGTGAAACTTTACAGCGGGTCACGCCCAGTTTCAATCGTTCGCTTCGCATCGAGAGCAGGACCGATCGGCTGACCGGCGATCCGGGTGCGGTGGTGCTGAGAGAGATACTCGAGCGCAGCGGGATCCTTGGCTGGATGACCGCCCGCCTGAAAGACCCGCGCAGCCAGGTGGACGTCACCCACGACCTCGCCTCGCTCATGCCCCGAAGCATATGCATGACGAACTGACCGAAGATTGGCTCTGCGGCCTTGCGGGTTCGATATGGCCAATACGTCAAACGAAATCAACGCGACCCTTCAACTTGACTTGTGCTCTCCGCACCATGACCTTCATGTGATTCCCCTTTTTCACACCGCCCTCAGCGCCTCTGCCTGCACGGCAACGCGAGCGGTTCGCCCCATGATGTCGATCAGCACCCAGACCCGCTGGTCGGGGGCCATCGCCTCAACCGTGGCCACGAAATCTGCCATCGGCCCTGCTGTCAGCCGGACCCGGTCACCAGGGTTCAGCAGGCGCGGCGGCAGGAGTTTGCCTTCTGCATCGCAGCGCAGCATCAGACCGCAGATCAACTCCAACGGAACCGGGGCCGGGTCGGTACCAAAGCTGACAAGGCGGCTGATGCCATAGGTTGCATTGATCGCGCGCCAGCCACCAAGGGCCGGATCAAAGGCAACGAACAGATAGCCTGCAAACAGCGGCTGCCGCTTGGTCACGAACTTCGTGCCGCTTTTGCGGGTGACGTCCTCGACCGGAAGGAAAACTCGATACCCTTGCCGGGCGAGATTGCGCTCGGCGATCTGGTGACAGTTCGGTTTGAACTGGGCCAGAAACCAGGACGCGCCGATTGCGTGTGGCGGCACGATACCCTCCTGGCCGACCTCGGCGTTCATTGTTGAACAATGGCATGAACAGGGGCGGGATGGAAGGCGGCCGATGCCGATCTTTTGCGCGATTCCGGGATGGTTTGCGCGGATCGGAACCGCGTCACGCGCCAATGTCACAATCTCAATTCATTGATTTACATACAATTTTCAGACTATCGGCTTGATAGCCCCGGCCATCCACGCAAACGTCACCCGGACATGAAACCAGAATGGAGCGGGTGAGTTGGACGGCAGCAGTGGGGCAGAGACCGGGTTTCGCGCGGCGCAATATGTGCGCATGTCGACGGAGCACCAACAGTATTCGACCCACAATCAGTCCGACAAGATCCTCGAATATGCTGCAACACGCGGCATCGAGATCGTGCGCACCTATGCTGATGAAGGAAAAAGCGGGCTGTCGATCGGCGGACGCGCAGCACTGCAGAAGCTGATCGCCGACGTGGAAGCTGGGACTGCGGATTTCAACGTCATCCTGGTCTACGATGTCAGCCGTTGGGGGCGGTTTCAGGACGCGGATGAAAGTGCCTATTACGAATACATCTGCCGCCGCGCCGGCATTCACGTCGCCTATTGTGCCGAGCAGTTCGAAAATGATGGCTCGCCGGTCTCGACCATCGTCAAGGGCGTCAAGCGCGCCATGGCGGCTGAATACAGCCGCGAGTTGTCGGCCAAGGTCTTTGCCGGGCAGTGCCGCCTGATCGAGATGGGGTTCCGCCAGGGCGGCACGGCTGGATACGGACTGCGCCGGGTGCTGATCGATGAGCGCGGAAATATCAAATCCGAGTTGCAGCGCGGCGAACACAAGAGCCTGCAGACCGACCGTGTGATCCTTTTGCCCGGCCCCGACGATGAAGTGGCTTGGGTCAACAGGATTTATCGCTGGTTGATTGATCAGGATTTGACCTTCACAGAGATTGCCGCGCGCCTGAATGATGCCGAGGTGACGACGGATCTGGATCGGCCCTGGAGCGCGGGCACCGTGCGCACCGTGCTGACCAATGAGAAATACATCGGGAACAATGTCTTCAACCGCAGTTCCTTCAAGCTCAAAAAGCTGCATGTCGCTAACCCACCCGAGATGTGGATCCGCAAGGAAGGCGCGTTCGAGGGGATCGTGCCGCTGGAATTTTTTATGACCGCACAAGAGATTATTACTTCCCGGTCTGCCAAACTGTCGGACGAGGAATTGCTCGACCATCTCAAACGGCTCTACGCTGAGGCCGGGCAATTGTCCGGATTTCTGATCGATCAGGCGGACGACATGCCCTCGTCTTCGACCTATCGCACCCGGTTCGGAACGCTTGGTCGGGCTTACGCCCTAATTGGCTGTCGCACTGAGCGGGACCTCGAGCGCATCACGCTCAACAAGCGGCTGCGCGACCTGCACCCCGAGATTATTGCCCGGACCCAAGCGGCCATTGCCGCCGTTGGTGGCTCTGTGACGCGCGATCCCAAAACCGACCTGCTGCGGCTGAATGACGAATTGGCTATCAGTCTGGTCCTGGCGCGCTGTCAGACGCTGAATGATGGGCGTCACCGCTGGCGCATCCGGTTTGACCCTGACCGCTATGAGGCGGATGTCACGCTGGCGGTTCGGCTCGATCACGCCAATCAGGCCGAACTCGATTACTTCCTGCTGCCTCGGCTCGATTTGCCGCGCCAGGAAATCCGCATGTGCAACCGCAACTGTGTCGAGTTCGAGGCGTTTCGCTTTGATGACCTCAGGTTTTTCTACGGGATGGCCGAACGTGTCGGCATCTGGAGAAAAACCCCCTGATCCCCGGTGCCGTCTAACCAAAAAGGAGACCAGACCATGACCCGCCGTCCCACCCCTCAGGAGGCCCGCCCATGATGCCCGACATCCCTGACAGCGTCACGCTGGTGCCGATCGCGCGGATCGAGGTGCTGAACTCACGCGACCGCAATATGAAGGTCTTTGAGGAGATCGTGGAAAACATCCGCGCCATCGGCCTCAAGAAGCCAATCACAGTGGCCGAGCGCGTGGGTGCCGATGGCACGCCCGCTTTTCTGCTGGTCTGCGGCGAGGGGCGGCTCAATGCCTTCCGGCTACTGGGTGAGACCCACATACCGGCGTTGGTCGTCAATGTCAGCGATGAAGACGCCCTCATCATGAGTCTTGCCGAAAACATCGCTCGGCGCGGCCATCGCCCGCTGGAGATTCTCGCCGATATCGAGCTGCTGCTCGCCAGAGGTTACACCATTGAGGACATCATCCAGAACACTGGGTTGTCGCAGAAATATGTGCGCGACATCGTGTTCATGCTGGAAAAAGGTGAAGAGCGACTGATTGCGGCCGTCCAACACGGCACCATCCCGCTGACCACGGCGCTGGAAATCGCCCGCGCCAAGGATGGTGATGAGGATTTGGGTGACATGCTGGAGGAGGCCTACAAGACGGGCCAGTTGAAAGGCCATCAGATCACGGAGGCCAAGCGGCTGATCGAAAAGCGCTACGACAAAGGCCCCAAATCCGCCGCCGTCCGCGCCAAGCTGCCCAACTCCGCCCATTCGTTGGTCAAGACCTATCAGAGGGAAGTCGCCCGCCAGCACAGAATCGTGCTCAAGACCGAGCATGCGCAGCAACAGCTGTTGCTGGTGGTCCAAGGGCTGAAATCGCTGTTTGCCGATGAGAACTTCGTAACGCTCTTGCGCGCAGAAGGCCTCGACACCTTGCCGAAATACCTCGCCGAACGCCTTGAAACCGTCTGAGAAAGGACAAGCTGATGAATGAATTGAGCACTGTCAGGCCGATCTACCCCGGAGCGTATCCGCCACCAAGTGCCGGGGACG
This sequence comes from Paracoccaceae bacterium, assembly GCA_947504705.1. Classification (GTDB taxonomy): domain Bacteria; phylum Pseudomonadota; class Alphaproteobacteria; order Rhodobacterales; family Rhodobacteraceae; genus Tabrizicola. Next base: position 29,010 of record CANNIA010000020.1, on the reverse strand, counting down.
ACAGCGATCTTGCCTACCCCAAAGCCCCACTGAACCTGACCCTCGGCTTTGACCTTCAAACCTGGCAGATTCCACTGGAGGAACTCATGCCCAGCAAGAAGGTCCCCGACGGGGTGATGACCACGCGCAAGTTCAAACAGATCGTGTCGTCGATCCGGGAAATCGGCTTGATCGAGCCACTGTCCGTGATCCGGCCCGATCCCGACAAGCCTGGGTTTCTGTTACTCGATGGCAACCTGCGGGTGCTGGCGCTGAAAGAACTGGGGCAGGACACAGCACCTTGCCTGATCGCCAAGGATTTCGAGACCTACACCTACAATCACCGCATCAACCGGCTTTCCACCGTCCAGGAGCATTACATGCTTCGTCGGGCGATTGACAAAGGCGTCAGCAAGGAACGGCTGGCACGCGCTTTCAACGTCAACTTGTCCACCATCAACAGCCGGATCAACCTGCTGCACGGCATCTGCCCACGCGCGGTGGATCTGCTGCAGGATCATCAGTTCACCCCGGACGTGACGCGATCACTGCGCAAGATGAAAGCCGCGCGCCAGATCGAGGCGGTGGAGTTGATGATCGCTGGCAATTCTCTGACCGCGGCCCATGCCGACGCGCTGCTGAAGGCCACGCCGCCCGAGCAGCGGTCGGATGTGGCACCTCCCAAACCTGAAGCGCCGCGCGGCGATCCGCTGGAACAGATCGTGCGACTGGAAAGGGAAATGACCCAGGTGCAGACCAAGTACAAAGATGCCGAGCGGAACTATGGCTCAGAGCTTTTGAACCTCGTCGTCGTCAGGGGCTATCTTGCCAAGCTGATCGCCAATGCTGAAGTCAGTACCTACATCCGTCGCCATATCCCAGAGATTTTCGAGCAGTTCGAAATTCTCGTGAACGCCGTCACATTGGAAGAAACCCTCGGCCAGCAGCAGAATGAGGATGCAACCCAGCCGGTGGATGCAGCGCGCAGCATTGTGGACGATGCCGCCCGGATCGGCGTTGGCGACGACGCGCGCAGGTGACACCGCCCTGGCAGCATTCCGGGTTTTCCTCGCCAGGATCATCCGCCAATGTCGCCGTGCAAAAAATGCATCGCGGGGACTTTCAAATGTAACATGGCGCTGCTATAGGTTCATCTGTGAACTGGGCGATGATCCTCTGCTTTGCGGCAGATCACCGATATCGGCGGGCGCTCACCCAAGTGAGCCTCCGTGCGGTAGCTGTGGCGCGCAACGCATCGTGCGGATCGCAGTATTCCCGTCGCAATGACTGACAACGCTTTCCATGACGATATGCGCTTTCGCGTGCTGCGGGCCGTGCAATCCAATCCGAACCTGACCCATAAGGGCTTGGCCAAAGAGCTGGGCGTCAGCGCCGGTTCGGTCAACTACTGCCTGCGCGCGTTGGTTGACAAGGGACTGGTCAAGGTGGAGAATTTCCGCGCCTCGAAAAATCGGCTGGGCTACCTCTACAAGCTGACCCCGCACGGGATTGCCGAGAAAGCCGCTTTGACGGGCCGGTTCCTGCGCCGCAAGATGGCCGAATACGAGGCATTGCGGGCCGAAATCGAAGCGGTCAGCTCCGAGGCGGGTGAAGGGTCGGCGGGCGACCCGGAGACCATTGCCAGGCGCGCATATTGAAAATCGCCATGATCGCCACGGCCGATCGCTGGGCCGATGCGCTTGCGGCGGGCTTTACCGCTTATGATGCGGTGGGGCGCTGATGCGCGTCTTCATCACCGGACTGCTGGCTTCATCGGCTATCACCTGGCCGGGCTGCTGCTCGCCGAGGGCCATGTGGTGCACGGCTATGACGGCATGACCGACTATTATGACGTCCGATTGAAACAGCGCCGCCATACGATGCTGCGTCAGCACGCAGCATTCACCGCCACCGAGGCGCTGCTTGAGGACGAAGGCACGCTCCGGACGGCCATTGATGCCTGCGCCCCCGATGTGATCGTGCATCTGGCAGCCCAGGCGGGCGTGCGCTACAGCCTTGACAACCCGCGCGCCTATATCGACGCCAATATCATCGGCAGCTTCAACGTGCTGGAGGCCGCGCGTCGGCTGAAGGTGGCGCACCTGCTGATGGCGTCGACCTCGTCGGTTTACGGTGCCAACACGGCCATGCCCTATGCCGAGACCGACAAGGCCGACACCCAGATGTCGTTCTATGCGGCGACCAAGAAGGCAAACGAGGCGATGGCCCATGCCTATGCCCATCTGCATGGCATTCCCACCACGATGTTCCGCTTCTTTACGGTCTACGGCCCCTGGGGTCGCCCGGATATGGCCTTGTTCAAGTTCACCGATGCGATCCTGCACGGTCGCCCGATCGACGTGTACAACCACGGCGAGATGTGGCGCGATTTCACCTATGTCGCCGATCTGGTGCGCGGCATCCGGTTATTGATCGACGCCGTGCCGGGTGGAGAGGCAGCACGGGTGCCCGGCGACAGCCTGTCGCCCGTGGCCCCGTACCGGATCGTCAACATCGGAAATTCCGACAAGGTGCGGCTGGAAGATTTCATCGCCGCAATCGAAACGGCGACCGGTCACAAGGCTGCACGCAACTACATGGACATGCAACCCGGCGACGTGCCGGCCACATGGGCCGATGCGTCGTTGTTGAAAACCTTGACCGGCTACCAGCCGCAAACCGACATGCGCGACGGCGTGGCGGAGTTCGTGAAATGGTTTCGGCACGAAAACGGACTTTGAAACCGGGCGTGCCAACTGAAAACTTCGATGAAAGGAATAGAGAATGCTTGAAAATCGCTTGGCTCGATCAGAATTGAAAGTAGCACTCGTTGGATGCGGGCGCATCTCTGTTCGTCACTCGCAACTTCTTGGTGAGGGCCAGATCAATGGTGTACGCCTGCTGGCGGTGTGCGACATTGTTCGATCAAAGGCAGACGTCATTGCCGCGAAATACGGCGTTCCGGCCTATTCCGACATGCATGAAATGATGCAGACGGAAAAACCCGACATCGTTGTTGTGCTGACCGAAAGCGGAAATCATGCCCAGCATGTGGTGGAACTTGCCCAATACGGGGCCCACATTATCGTGGAAAAACCGATGGCACTGACGCTGGGCGATGCGGATCGGATGATCGAGTTTTGCGACAGCGCTGGCGTGAAATTGTTCGTAATCAAACAGAACCGCTTCAACGTCCCGGTCCTGAAACTGCGCGAAGCCCTAGAGGCCGGGCGGTTCGGCAAGCTGGTGATGGGCACCGTGCGGGTGCGTTGGTGCCGGCCACAAGCCTATTACGATCAGGATCCATGGCGCGGGACTTGGGCCATGGATGGCGGCGTGCTTACCAATCAGGCCAGCCACCATGTCGATCTTCTGGAATGGATGATGGGCGATGTGGCCAGCGTCTTTGCCATTTCACGCACCGCTTTGGTCGACATTGAAGCGGAAGATACCGCAGTGGCGGTACTGAAATTCACCAACGGCGCGTTGGGAATCATTGAAGCCACCACAGCAGCCCGCCCGAAAGATCTTGAAGGGTCCATTTCTATTCTTGGGGAAACCGGCGCTGTGGAAATTGGTGGATTTGCGGTTAACGAAATGAAGACCTGGAATTTTCTGAACGCAATACCCGACGACGCCGAGGTCATTGCGCGCTTTTCCGCCAACCCGCCCAATGTCTATGGCTTTGGCCACAAAGCGTATTATGATAGCGTCGTTTGCGCGATCCAAGATGGCGGCGCCAATCTGGTTGACGGCTTGCAAGGGCGTCGCAGCCTTGAACTGATCAATGCGATGTATAAATCCATAGAAACCGGGAAAGAGGTCGCGCTGCGCTTCCATGCTAAACACAGCAAGCTGGGGCGGCACTGAAATGTCTGCGGCGCGAGAGGACCCTCACACGGCCCCCCCGGGGTTTCGCCGTCTCCATGCGGCAATCGTCGATGTCGCATTTGGTCTAGATGTGACAGTTGTCGAACCGGTCAACCTTTATGGTTGCGTGATCGGCGACAACGTGTTCATCGGTCCATTCGTCGAGATTCAGCGGCGTGTCACTATCGGTGCGCGCAGCCGGGTTCAATCCCACTCCTTCATTTGCGAATTGGTTGCAATTGGCGAGGATTGCTTCATCGCCCACGGCGTCATGTTCATCAATGATGCGTTCTCTACCGGTGGCCCGGCGCGTGGATGTCAGGAACTGTGGCGCAAAACGCACGTCGGGAACAGGGTCTCGATCGGATCGCATGCAACCATCCTGCCGGTGACGATCTGCGACGACGTGGTGATCGGTGCCGGAAGTGTTGTTACCAAGAATATTACGCGACCGGGCATCTACGCGGGAAATCCGGCGAGGTGGCTGCGCTCTGCCAATTCGCAACGCAAGGATCAAACACCGTGACCAGCGCCTCCCCCAGCGTCCCCTTCGCCGATCTTCACGCACAGTATCTGGCAATCAAACCCGAGATTGATGCCGCGATCGCCGAGGTCATCGCCACCTCGTCCTTCATCCGCGGACCGCAGGTTGAACGGTTCGAGGCAGATTTCGCAACCGCGATCGGCACACGCCACTGCGTATCCTGCGCGAATGGCACCGACGCCCTCTATATTGCGATGGTTGCGCTTGGCGTGAAGCCGGGGGACGAGGTGATCGTGCCGGCAATGTCCTGGATTTCGACCAGCGAAACCGTGACTCAGGCGGGCGGGCGGGTCGTGTTTTGCGACGTGGACCCGAAAACCTACACAATCAACACTGCCAAGCTGGCGGCACTGGTAACAGACCGTACTGTGGGCATTATTCCGGTGCATCTTTACGGTCAATCTGCGGATATGGCAGGTGTCATGGATATTGCTTCTGACCGTGGACTTTGGGCAATCGAAGATTGCGCCCAGGCGCATCTGGCCACTTTCGAAGGGCGTCAAGTTGGCACCTTTGGTATTGCAGCGACATTTTCGTTCTACCCGGGCAAGAACTTGGGCGCGATGGGCGACGCCGGAGCGATTGTCACCAATGACGATAGCTTGGCGCGCAAGATGGCGAAGTTCGCGCGCCACGGCGGCATCGTCAAAGGCGACCACGAAATCGAAGGCATCAACAGCCGCCTTGATGGGCTGCAAGCCGCAATCCTGTCGGTCAAACTGCGCTATTTGCCCGGTTGGACTGCGCGGCGCCGCGAGATTGCGGCCCAGTATTCGCAGCGTCTTTCCCAACTGCCCGGTCTGGATCTGCCCCAGGTTGCCAATGCGCGCGCCCCGGTCTGGCATCTTTATGTCGTCGCACATGATGCCCGTGATTCGCTGGCCGCAGAACTGAAGCAAGGTGGGATTCAAACCGTCATCAACTATCCACGGGCGCTGCCGTTCCTGCCCTGCTACGCCTCGCTTGGCCACCAGCCACAGGACTTCCCGGTGGCGGCGCGAATGCAATCGCGCATCCTGTCGCTGCCGATCTTTCCCGAAATGACCTCAGAGCAACTGGATCATGTGCTGCGCTCGGTCGCCAGCTTTTGCGGGGTTGCAACCGCATGACGATGGGCAGCACAAAACGGCTTTACGGTTTTCCCGATATGGGCCGGACCGGGCTTGGGCATAGCCTGCTGGCCTGGGGGCGCTGCGCGGTCTGGTGTCGCGAAACCGGTGCTATCATGTTGGCGCCACGCTGGCTACGACCGCGCAGCGGCTTTCTAGGGAAACGCCGCGCTGGGAACGCCAAGATAGGCCCCATCAAGATCAAAGGCCAACGCAAAACCGATCTGCCCGCCGATTTCATCGCACAGCTTCGTGCGGCCGGGCTGGCGCCAGGCCACTGATGCTGCGCAACTCGATCATTGCGTTGCAAGGCACGGTCATCGCCCAGGGCATCGGCTTTTTGTTCATGCCGATCCTGACCCGGCTTTATTCGCCAGCCGAGTTCGGGGGCTACCAGATCTACATGTCGGTGCTGGGGCTGTTGATGGTGGTCACCTCGCTGCGCTATGAGATGGCGCTGCTGAGCGCCGAAAAGAACGGTGAGGAACGGGCGGTGCTGCGCCTGAGCCTGGGGTTGAACCTGGCCACGGCGGTTTTGGTTCTGGCCGTCAGCGCCGTGCTGGCCGTCCTGCGCCCCGCTTGGCTGCCGTTTACCGATATGGGACTTTGGCTGCTGGTGGCCAGTGTGCTGGCGGGCGGGGTGATGCAGACGCTGGGCTATGTGCTGTTTCGCGAACAGGCGCTGGCGGTCAATTCATGGTCCAAGATCATCCAGGTGGCGGTGTATTGCGTTTTCGGCCTTGCCATTGCCACGGTCGGATTCCGTCATCTGGGCCTGATCTGGGCCGATCTGCTGGGGCGCATCGCGGCGGCGGGGCTGATGGCCGTCTGGCTGTTTTCGCAACGCAAGGCTTTGCTTGAGGCGGTGTCTCGGTCAATGCTTGTGCAGGCCGCGCGGCGGTTTCGCCATTTCCCGCAGATGACGGTGCCGGGGGGGCTGCTGACCGCCGGCATCGGCTTTGCCGTGCCTTTGCTGATGCTGGCCGGTTTTGGCACAGCCGTGATGGGCCAATATGCGCTGGCTGAACGCATGGTGCTGATGCCCGCCGGCCTGATCGGACAAGCGGTGGCGCAGGCCTTTACCGCACAGCTTTCGGCGGCGGTCATCGATGGCAAGGATGCCTTGCCTGCATTTCGCCGCATCATCATGATCATGGCAGCGATCGGGCTGGTGCCGACAATCGGGCTGCTGGCCTTCGGACCCGCGTTTTTTGCGTTGGTCGCCGGACCGCAATGGGTCCTGGCCGGGCAGATGGCACAGATCGTCGCATTCTTGGCGCTGATTAATTTTTTCATGGCCCCGGTCCACATGGTGCTGGTGATCACTGGTCGGCAGGGCAAGCAACTGGCCTGGGAAGCTGGCCGTCTGGCGACGGTCATGCTGGTTTGGGCGGTCATACTGTGGCAAAAGGTCTTGCCACTGCACGCCGTTGCCATTCACGCCGTTGCCATGGCGGCGATGAGCCTGTTGTTCGTGCTGTTGGCAGATCGCGCCCTGCGCAGGCTGAGGGATAGCAATGCGGGTTGACAGCGCTGCACAGCTTATTTTTAGGCTCAAGTTTCAAGTGCAACACCAAGGGCCCGCAGGTCATAGGATGTTGCACTTGAAGTTCGAGTCTAAGGGGTAAGTTTTCCTGGAGAGTGGTCACGTAAATGAGAGTTTCCATCGTTGATTACGGTGTCGGCAATATTGCCGCGCTGCTGAATATGTTTGAATATATCGGGGTCGAGGCTGAAGCCGTATCGGACCATGCGGGTATATCGCGGGCAGAAAAGCTGGTGCTGCCGGGGGTCGGAGCTTTCGATCGCGCAATGGAAAACCTACGCAGCCGCGGTCTGGTTGATCCGCTGAACGAAGCCGTTCGGGTGCGCAAGCTGCCCGTTCTGGGCATCTGCCTTGGAATGCAGTTGTTGGCCGACCATAGTGAAGAGGGCGAACAGCCCGGCCTGGGTTGGATCGAAGGGGCAGTTGTCCGACTTGATCCGGGAGAGGCGCGATTGAAGGTGCCGCATGTCGGCTGGTCCGATATACGACCAGCCGCCGCGACAGTATTGTTCCCGGTGACATCAACCCCCGAGCGCTACTATTTCGTGCATTCCTATCATTTCGTCTGTCGCCATGCCGCAGACGTGGTGGCAACAATATCTTATGGCGATGATATCTGTGTCGCCGTGTCGAAAGACAATGTCTATGGCGTGCAGTTTCACCCCGAAAAGAGCCACCGCTTCGGTATGCGACTCTTGACCAGTTTTGCGGGAGTTTAGACCATGCGGCCGCGTCTTATTCCGGTTCTATCACTGGACAGCCGCCGTCGTGTGGTCAAAACAGTCGGTTTTGACACGCGAACCTATATTGGTGACCCATTCAATGTGCTGCGCCTGTTCAATGAAAAAGCTGTGGACGAGATCGTGGTGCTGGATATAGATGCCACGACCGATGGGCGTAGTCCCGATCCGGGGTTCATCGCCGAATTGGCGTCCGAATGTTTCATGCCGCTTGCCTATGGCGGCGGCCTGCAGGATGTGGCGACATGCGAAACCCTGGCTCGGCTCGGGGTCGAAAAATTCGTGATCGGCTCGGCAGCAACCCAGCCCGGCTTTATCGCCGCCATGAGCCGCTGTTTCGGCGCGCAGGCGGTGGTGAGTTGTGTCGATGCGCGCGGTGCGGGTCTCATGGCACAAGCAGTTGTGCGCTCGGGACGTCAGGCGCTGCAGGTTTCGGCGCTGGATCATGCAAAATGGTTGCAAGATTCGGGTTGTGGCGAAATCATCCTGCAATCGGTGGATCGTGACGGGGCGCGGTCTGGATATGATATTGAATTGATTTCAACTATGTCGCGTTCATTGTCGGTTCCGCTGATTGCGCTTGGTGGAGCTGGCGGGCAGGATCACCTGTTCGAGGCCCTGGCCGCCGGTGCTTCGGCCAGCGCTTCGGCCAGTGCATTCGTCTTTTACGGCAGCTTGCGGGCTGTGTTGATAACCTATCCATCGGCTGAAGATGTAAATCGCATGTCCGAACGTCTGGTGCAGTTGCAACGTCAAGAGACGCAACAGGAAATGGCATGACCGAAGACCCACAGCGCGTTTGCTCGGTCTGCGTCATGGATGGCCGTATTGCGCCGCTGGCGTTTGACGCCAACGGGCAATGCGATTGCTGCCGCGCCGCAATTGCACGTGAACGTGATGAGTATTTCCCCAATGCCGAAGGCAATCGGCGAATGCTGACCTTGGTGAAACAACTGCGGCAACAGGGCCGCGGTCAGCGTTATGACGCCATGATCGGGCTCAGCGGCGGAATCGACAGCGCCTATTTGGCGCATGTTCTGCGCACACGGTTTGACCTGCGCCTGCTGGCGGTTCATGTCGATGGAGGTTGGAACAGCGAAGCGGCAGTGCACAATATAGAACACTTGGTTTCGGCGCTTGGGATCGATCTTCATACCCATGTGATAGAATGGGAAGAAATGCGTGATCTGCAATTGGCCTTCTTGCGCGCCGGAGTATTGAATCAGGACATACCGCAAGACCACGCCTTTTTCGCCTCGCTTTATCGACTGGCCCCGGCTTTCGGTATCAGAACGTTCCTGTCAGGCGTCAACTTTTCAACCGAGTCTGTCAGCCAGTCCGGCGGGGGGTACCCATCGATTGATGGTCGCCACTTGCGCGTGATCTACCGCTGCTTTGGAACGACGGCCTTGCGGGACTATCCAATATTGACCGTTCCGCGTTATCTTTGGCTGACGCGCATTCAAAGAAAACTGACAATTGAGCGGCCATTGAACTGGTTGCCATATGATAAAACTGAGGCCAGAGCCGACTTGCAGCGATATTATGGATGGAAGGAATACGGCACCAAACACAGCGAGTCCAGGTTTACCAAGTTTTATCAAGAAATATATCTTCCTGAAAAAACGGGTTTCGACAAGCGGCGTTTGCATCTGTCCGCCTTGATCGTGTCAAGGCAGATCACCCGCACCGAGGCCATGGTTGAGTTGGCGACGCCAGTTCTTGACCCTCGACAGAAGAAGTTCGATATTCGCTATGTCGCGAAAAAGCTTCAAATCACTCCGGAGGAACTGGCCCGGATGATTGCGGCCCCGCTTGTGCCGCATTCCACCTACCCCGGTGATATGTGGCTGCTGCGGGGGATGCATTCGCTGCGCAATTTCTGGCGGAAATTGAAACGAGGCTTTCGGTGACGGTAATTGATCCTGTAGAGCGAGTTATAGCTCAAGATACAAGCAGGGTGCTGCCGCAACATTTCATGGTGCCACGCCTGCAATTGTCGCAGCGCTTGGCGCTGCTCTTGCGTGTGATGATACTCACCGGTTATCCGTTGGTTGGGATTCTTGTTGCCTATTTTGGGTTGCAGTCAAGCACACTGACAGTGCCGTTCCGCATTGTGGTATTGGCGCTGTCAGTGTTGGTGATACTAACAGCTCTGCAGAAACGGCACCGTGAACGCATACCTGCGCTGCTGGTGGTATTTTTTCTGATTTATACTCTACGACTTTGCTATGACTTGGTTTTTGTAAACGCGGCGGGAGCCGGAACTGCACTGGTCTATTTCTTGGCTCTTGTCTTCATTCCCGTAACGGCCTCGATGTTGGCCGGAACCGCCGCACTGCAAGATACCATTTTCGCTCGCTGGCTGTTGATCATGGCCCTTGCCACCACGGCGTTGACTTTGATCTCCAATAAGTTAGGTCTAGGGTATAATCCTTGGGATTATGCCGGGGAAGAATCTGTACGACTTGGTTTTAAAGCACTCAACCCGATTTCTTTGGGGAATATCGCAGGAATATGCATCATATCGAGCACATACTTGTTGCTCGGAACGCATCAGGGTAGAGCGATTCGATTTGCCGCATGGCTTGGCTTACCCATGGCGGCAATGGTCCTATTGCTGGCAAACTCTCGTGGCCCGGTGATTGCCGTTGCCTTTGCGCTGCTATGGTTCATGGCGCGGAAATCGCGTCGTATCATCTATGCGCTTCCGTTTGCGTTGATTCTATTTCTACTCGTCCCCTTGGATAATATCCTTATTCTCAACGTCGCGGATAGGTTTAGCGGGCCGTTCATGGAGGATGCCGCAATTGCGGGACGTCTGCTCGCTCAGGGCGAGGCATTGCAGGCCTTCTTCAAATACCCCTTCTTTGGGGCACACTATATTGACCCAAATCTTGGACCCGGAAATTATCCTCACAATCTGCTCATTGAAACCGCCATGGCATTGGGAATGGTCGGGTTGACTCTGTTTCTGGCGATGCTGTGGATGGCGATCGCGAAGTCGGTTTCATATGTCGATGTTAAGCATCCCTTTATCGTCATGCTGATGGCTCAGCAGTTCATCATGGCGCAGCTTTCCGGTGCACTCTGGGCTTCGGATAGCTTTTTCCTACTGCTTTCCCTGACTCTGGCAGCAAAACGACTTCCCGCTAATGCGAATAAACTGCAATAAAGCAGAAGCGTAAGATGTTACGCTGCGGCCCCCGACAATCACCCTTCCATATTTAAGCGGAACTCATGCGTCTCTTTCAGAACTTCGGTCTTGCGGCACGATATCATCTCGAACTGCCCCGGGTGCTTGGCGCGGCTCGGGGCTTTGCGGCGCTGCGCGATGCGCTGCTGGCGGATCGTTACGGTGCCTCGCATGTCCTGCAACCGGTGCTGACCGGGGATTCGGACGCCTTCTTTACCTGCGGCGACACCGGGGCGCTGCAGCGGGCCTGGGCGGTGGAAAACGGCTTGCCCGCCCATACCGACGCGGCCGATATCTTGCTGGCGCAGATCGAGGCGCATCGAACCGAGGTGTTTTACAACCTTGATCCGCTGGCCTTTGACAGCAGTTTTCTGCGCCGCCTGCCCGGCCATGTGCGCCACAAGATTGCCTGGCGCGCCGCCCCCGGGGCCGTTAATCTGGCGGGCTATGACCTGGTGGTCAACAATTTTCCGTCCCTTCGTGCCGGTTATGAAAAGGCGGGCCTTCGCACGGCGGCGTTCTATCCGGCGCATGACCCGGATTTGAACAGCTATGCCGCCAATTCCGACCGCGATATCGACGTGTTGTTTTTTGGCGGTTACAGCCGCCATCATGGCCAGCGCCGCACCGTTCTTGAGGCCGTCGCCCGGCTTTCTGACCGCTTTCGCATAGCCTATCACCTTGACAAATCCCGGTTTTCCGGGCTGGCGCAAACTCCGCTGGGCTGGTTTGGCCCCCTGCAAGCCGTGCGCTGCCCGCCCGCCATTCGCAAGATCGCGCAGGCCGCGGTTTGGGGGCGCGGGGTTTACCAGCAACTGTCACGCAGCAAGATCGTGCTGAATGGAGCGATCGACATGGCGGGGTCGGATCGTGGCAATATGCGGTGTTTTGAGGCGATGGGGGCCGCGGCGCTGTTGATCAGCGATCGCGGCAATCATCCGCCCGGCATGGTGGACGGCGAGACGATGCGGCTGTATGACGATGCCGAAAGCGCGGTGCGGCTGATTTCCGAGGCTTTGGAAAGCGAGCGTTGGCGAGGGGTGGCGGCGGGGGCATGAGATGATCAAGTCTGAGTATTGCGAGGAACGGCACTATGCCCGGTTCTTGGAGCTTTTCTAAGAATTAGCGTTACAACGCAAATTTTCCCTTTTTGTTCGTAAATTGTTTCAGGTGGGCAGGTGATTTCTCGGCATGATGTAAACGTCGGACATGACTTGAGGGAGAAAAGCTGTGGATAGTTCGAAAGTTGATCGCGAACTGCTGTCGTTCTACGATGGGTATTCTCCGGAATACGCCTTTCAGAACCGCAAGCACGAGTTGGCGGCGGATGATAATTTGAATGCGATCGTCTCTTTGGCAGGAGATCGACTTGGAAATGTATTGGATGTCGGCACTGGGAATGGGGTTCTGTCGCGGACCATTTCCAGTAGATCCATAGCAGATAGAATTTCTGCACGGAAATCTCCAAAGACGGCCCCGGAAAAATACGGGGCCACAATCTGCCAATTGACGGAGTGCTATTCGACAGATACAGTCCATCGTTCGCCGACCGGGAATTCGGTACGGAGGTATGCACGCGCCGCCGAGCGATACAATTCCGCCGACCAAGAACGAGGCGCCAAAAGTCGGAAACTGAGTCGGAGACTGAAGATGCGAATTTTCCAATGCGCCACTTTGTATGCTGCCTACGCTCATCGCCTGAATTCTTTGGCGCGATCTGCGGAGACGTTTGCGGAACGACAAGCAGTGTTCTTTGCTGATCGCCATGGTGCCCCCCATTTCCTCAAGCCGGTTCTTGATGCAGAGCCTACGGCGTTCGAAGCCAATGTCAACGACGAGGTCCATCAAAGAATGTGGGCCAAAGAAAGCGGAATGACGGGGGAGCCGGATCTGCATTCAATTCTATTGGCGCAGATCGAGCATCATCGGACCGAAATTCTCTACAGCATGGACCCGGTGGCGCTGCCGAGTTCCTTCGTGCGGCGCTTGCCAGGATGCGTCAAAAAAACGATTGGCTGGCGCGCGGCTCCAACCAAAGGCACCGACTTCACGGCCTATGATCTGATCGTGTCGAATTTTCCCAAGATGTTGCGGGAATACGAAGAGGCCGGTTGCCGTGTGGCACCCTTCTATCCTGCTCACGACCCTGAGCAAGATAAATACGCGGCAAACGAAGAACGCCAGATCGATGCCATATTCGTCGGCAGTTATACGCGACATCATGGGATCCGCAACGTTCTTCTGGAGGAAATCGCAAAGATCGGAGGCAGTCACCAAATAGTCTTCCACTTGGAGAACTCCCGGTTGACAAAATGGGTCGAGAGAAGTGCCATGCGGTGGATACCTTTCCTGCCATATAAGCTGCCAGCGTCGCTCCGGAGGGTCGTGAAGGGGCCCGTGTTCGGCGTTGATCTTTACAAGGCGCTCAGTCGCTCCAAGATCGTGGTGAATTGCTCGATCGACGGTGCGGGCGTGGAAAGAGGTAACATCCGTTGCTTCGAGGCCATGGGTTGCGGTTGCGTCATGCTTTCTGACGAAGGACGCTACCCGGAAGGCATGAGGCCGGGGGATAATATGATAACGTACCGAAATCCTCAGGAGGCGGTGCAGAAGCTCAAAGAGATGTTGACTGGGCCGGACCGATTGCGTGAGATCGGTGATCGAGCCCACGCTAGTGTTTCTCAAATCTACTCGAAAGATCGGCAACTTGAGGCTTTTCACGCGCTTGCAAGCTGAGACGAGCAGACATAGTATAGGAGGCTGGGGTTATGGATATTGATTATTCGCTGCATTATAAGAAATATCATGACGATACGGACGCGCACTACGCAACGACAGCGAAGTTCGTCCTTCGCCTCTTGGCCCCCGTCCTCGCTACGCTGCCAGAGGACGCCAAGATCATGGACATCGGCTGCGGAACCGGACTGCTTGTGAATGCTCTGCAGGTTACCGGATACCGGCAAGTTCGCGGCATCGACATTAGTCAGCATCAGATCTTGGGAGCACAAGAGAGACGACTCCCGTGTGAAGTCGTGGGGCGGGACTATGTTTACGAGCTTGCCAAGACAGCGCCCAGGTCATTGGACGCGGTATTCCTGATGGACGTACTTGAGCATTTGGAAGTTGAGGAGCAAATCAAGTTCCTGAGGGCGACGTGCCAACTCATCAGGCCCGACGGATGCCTTGTGGCAAGTGTTCCGAACGCCAATTCATCCTTTGCCATGAGGTGGCGCTATGCCGACTGGACGCACCGGACATCGTTTACCGAGCAGAGCCTTGACTTCGTATTGCGCAATGCGGGATTTGTGGCAGTGACCTTCCATCCTTACGAGTTCGGCACAAGGCCGACATTCCCGTATCTCCATAAGGCCTCTTTCTGGGTTTCTGCGCTCAGGTCCTTGTTTCGGCTGGCGCGGCGAATGGAGGCAATCGCCGAGCTGGGCCGCAAGGGGCTGAGCATACCTCTTTCCCTCAATCTGTTGGTTGAGGCAAGAACCAATCATGAAGTCGTTTGACTTTTACGATACTCTTTTTGTGCGCCTCGTGGCCGAGCCCCGGAGTGTATTCAACCTAGTTGAGCATATGCTCGGCCTGCGCGGGTTTTCTGAGCGTCGCCGAAAAGCAGAGCGGGCGGTTACCTTTCGTCTGGGCGCAAGTGAAATTAAACTCGAAGATATCTACGCTGAGCTTGACCTGGACAGCGACCGCAAGCAGGGGGCAATGGCCCTGGAGCAGCGGTTGGAGGCCGTTCTCCTGTCACCGGTTTCTGAAAATATCGAGCGCGTTTCTAGTCGCGATATGATTGTGTCCGACATGTATTTGCCTGGGCAGTTTTTTCAGGCGGTCATTTCCGACATGCTGCCATCGGATCGACGGCCGGCCCTGATGATCTCGTCCGAGTTGGGTTGCAGAAAGTCGGATGGAAGGCTCTGGCGGCACATAATTCAATCCGGATATCGACCGCAGCTACACTTAGGCGATAATTGGGTGTCCGATGTTAAGCGACCGCGTCAGTTTGGCATAACCGCGCGGCACTACTCGGGCGCAAACCTGAATCGGTTCGAGAGGCATTACCTTGCCGATGGCCTGAGTGGAAGTATTGTGGCCGGTGTGTCGCGAGCAACAAGATTGGCGGCCAAGTTCTCGGGCGATGCCGAGAGGGAAAGCGGGCGTCCGCAGGTGGATGCGTTTGCGTCGCTCTTTGGTCCCGTGATTGTCAGCTTCGTGGAGTACGTGCTCGAAGATACGATGCAGCGCGGTATTGGCGATCTTTTCTTCCTGGCGCGGGACGGACAGCTACCTTATCAGGTTGCCAAGAAATTTATCGACCAGCGGTCGCTCCCATTGCGAGCTCATTACGTCTACGGATCCCGACGGGCGCTTCACATGGCCGGCTATACCTCGCCCGAGGCCGCAGCGTCATGGCTTCTCGAAAACACTCCCAATCTCTCCATTGCGACTATTGCCGCCCGTGCGAATCTTCCCGTGGAGGTGTTCAACGAGGCTGCCGCAGCGTTGGGAATAAAGGAGATGGGCCGCGCCGTCCCGCAAGAGTTGCGGGGCAGATTGATCGAGGTGTTGAAGAACAGAAACGTTGCCGCTGCGCTCGCCGAGGAATCGGGCAGGCAATGGCTATTGGCAAACGCATACTATCGGGGTGTGGGCTTCCTGCCCGGGACGCAGGTCGCGCTTGTTGATGTGGGTTGGAACGGCCAAATGCAGCGTTCGCTCAAGTCGATACTGGACAGGGACGGCCTCGGTGAGACCCCGATCGTTGGCTATTATCTTTGTCTGTCGAGCAAGACACGCTCTGGCAACAATGACGAGCTCGAAGGTTATTTGCACGACCCGGATCAAGAGGATGGGGGGTGCCCATATGATCCTTATCGCCCCGTAATCGAAGCCAGCCTATCCGCAGATCATGGTACGACAGCCGGTTTCAAACGGGAAGGGCATGTCGTTCCGGTTTTCGGCGCTCCACCAAATCCGAAGCTGCGTGAAGCAATCTTGCGGCAGCAAGAGACCGTGATCCGGTTTACAGAATTGCTGATAAGAGTGGAGGCTGCAACGGGATACCGGGTGAAGTGGGATAGGGATGCCCTGCGGAGTGCGCTGCTCATGTTCTTGCGGGCTCCATCTCACGGCGAAGCGCATGCGTTTGCATCGCACGAGTTGGATGTCGAGCAGGTGGAGAAAGAAAGCGTTCCCCTAATCTGCCCCGGCTTGACCTGGCGCTCCCTTGTTCGTAGACAGTCTCTTGGGCTTTGGCCGGAAGGTGGTGCCGCTCTATCCGCTCGCAGGGATGTTTTGACGTTCATCAGAATAGCTCGATTCGTTCACAAGCTGACGAAACGCTTTGGATTGACAAAGTTTTGGGGTGGAGCGCGTTCAAGCTGACTGTCAGGGCGACAGTTGAGCCGCGTGCATGTGCACTGAGTGGGCTGCAAATGGTGACGAAAGCAGGTGGTATTGGCTTGCTGCCGGTTGGCCTGAAAGTTGATTGCGAACTGTTGTCGTTTTACGATGGGTATTTTACGGAAGACACCTTTCAGAACCGCAAGCATGAGTTGACGGCGGATGACAGTTTGAATGCAATCGTCTCTTTGGCAGGAGATCAGCTTGGAAGTGTATTGGATGTCGGCGCTGCTCGATCGGCCATCGTGAGCATTTTTGGAAGACATGCTCCCATCTCATGACATGCATCATGGTCGTTCACTATAAGCCGCGTTCGGGTGGCGCATTATGATCTTTGGCGAGGGATGGAACACCCAGACGATGAAAAAGAAAATCAAGGGCACCTTCAAGAACTTCCTGTTCAATGTCCGCAGGCTTGTCGGTATTGAAAAGCAATCGGTTCTCCTGGGCGAAATAAGGGCGCAGCAGATACGCGGGTTTGGCAAGATTGAAACCCTTGCTGATGCGGAGTTTTCGGTATTCTCCCAATGGGGTGAGGATGGGATATTATCTTGGCTGGTGGATATTGTTCAACCAAAGGCCAAGAAATTTGTGGAATTTGGAGTTGAGGATTACAGAGAGTCGAATACACGCTATTTGTTGATGACTCGATACTGGTCTGGTCTGGTGATGGACGGGTCAGATGAAAATCTGGCTGCTATCCTGCAAGACAATATCAGTTACAAGTATGACCTGAAATCAGTCAGATCATTCATAACTCGGGAAAACATTTCAGAGATCCTTTCTTCCAATGGGATGGGCGATCACCTAGGGATACTCAGCGTTGATATCGACGGTGTCGATTATTGGGTTCTAGAGGCGATCCAGAATAGTGCCGATATCGTTGTCGTCGAATACAACGCGATGTTTCCAGATGCCGCGGTGACAGTGCCATATGATCCGGCGTTCGTGCGGTTGCAAAAGCACTGGTCCGGTCTCTACTGCGGCGCTTCTCTGCCGGCTTTTCAGCATTTGCTTGAAAAGCGTGGTTATAAGCTTGTTGGCACGAACAAGGCTGGCACCAATGCTTTCTTCGTCGCAACCGCGCATTTTGACCGGGTCATGGCGCAACTTGACAGTGTCACCGTTTGGCCATGCAACATGCGAGAGGCAAGAGATGCTTCTGGCAAGTTGTCATTCCAGCGAAATCGTGATTGTCGCCTGCTGCTGGCTGAACTGCCCTTCATTGATGTGACGACCGGAAAAACGGTGTCGGGCAAAGATATCGTATGAAACCTTCGCTTCCAGAACCCGGTTTTAAGAAGACCGAACTGGTCTGGGTTACCGGTGCCTCTGGCTTCATCGGGCGGCATCTGGTGCGGGGACTGGCCGCACGGGGGCTGCGGGTGGTCGGCTTTGGCCGGGCGGCGGCGGACCCTTTGCCCGAGGGATTGGTCCGCTCGGTTGCCGGCAGTCTGTCGGCGGAGGCTCTGGACGAGGCCATCGCCGCGCAGGGTGCGCCGACGGCGGTGTATCACTTTGCCGGGGGCAGCACGGTCGGCGCGTCGATTGCCGATCCGATCGCCGATTTCGACAGTTCGGTCGCGGCGACGGCGCGGCTGCTGGATGCGCTGCGGCGCCACGCGGTGACGGTGCCGGTGGTGCTTGCCTCGTCCGCAGCGGTATACGGCGGCGCGCATGATGGTGCCATCGGCACAGCCGTAAACACGGCGCCGTTTTCGCCCTACGGTCACCACAAGCTGATGGCCGAGCAGCTTGGCCTCGCCTATGCCGAAACCTATGGGATGCGGGTGACGATCCTGCGGCTGTTTTCGATCTACGGGCCCGAAATCGGCAAGCAGGTGGTCTTTGATCTGTGCACCCGGCTGGCGGCGGGGCAGGACCCGGTGATGCTGGGGGGCAGCGGGCTTGAGCGGCGCGATTGGTGCCATGTGTCGGATGTGGTTCGGCTTTGCACCGCATTGCCGTCGGCACAGCCTGGGCACCCCGATCTGTTCAATGTCGGTTCCGGTGTGGGGACAACCATTGCCGAGGTGGCGCGGATCGTGCGCGAGGCCTGGGGCGGCGGTGCCAAGATCGGCTTTAGCGGCCAGTCGCGTCCGGGCGATCCGTTTAGCCTGGTGGCGGACCCTGCCAGCCTGCCACCGGGATTTGCGCCGAAAGTCAGTGTGGAGCAGGGGCTGACCGGGTTCGTGGACTGGTTCCGCAAGGTCGGGCCCGGCACGTCGGAGGCCCGGCGTGGTTGATCGGATCCGCATGGGTTTTGTGATCCCCGGTGATGGCAACTGGAGCGGCGGGATCAATTACCTGCGCACCGTTCTGGCAACGATCCGGGCGGAACTGTCAGGGCAGATCACCGCAAGGCTGTTCATCTCGCCCGATCAAAGGACCTTGGCCGAGGCGACCTTCGCGCCGTTGTTGGAGGTGCCGGTGATCCTGGATGACCGTGTGGCCGGTGCGGGCAGCGGCACGCGGGCGCTGGCGGCCATCCTGACCGGGCGTGACCGGGGCATGGCCGATCTGGCTTTGGCTCACGGCATTGACCTGATGTTTGAAAGCGCCCGCTTTTACGGCAATCGCTTTCCGGTACCGGTTCTGTCGTGGATCCCGGATTTCCAGCACAAGTATCTGCCGAACCTGTTCGGCCGGGTCGCATGGTGGAAACGCGAGTTGGGGTTTCGGGCGCAATGCGCGGGCGGGCGGGAGATCTTGTTGTCCAGCCAGGCCGCGCAAGCCGACTGCGAGCAGTTCTATCCCGCCGCGCGCGGGCGCACCCATGTCGCGCGCTTTGCGACGTCGGTGCCGCTGGCCGAGGTGGTGGCGCGGATGCACACAGTCCGTGCCGATCACGACCTGCCAGAGCGGTTCTTTTTTCTGCCAAACCAGTTCTGGGAACATAAGAACCACCGCATCGTGGTCGCCGCCTTGCGCCTGATCGCCGAACAGGGGCGGCTTGCCGACACGCCGCCGGTGATCCTGTCCGGCGCCACCGCCGACCCGCGCAACCCGCAATTGTTCGCCACAGTCATGCGGCAGGTGAATGCGGCGGGGCTGGCCGAAAAATTCCGTCATCTGGGGCATATTCCCTATCTGGATGTTCTGGCGTTGAACATGACCGCGCTGGCGGTGGTGAACCCCTCGCGGTTCGAAGGCTGGGCCTCGTCGGTGGAAGAGGCCAAGGCCATGGGCAGCCCGATGATCCTGTCCGATATTCCCGTCCATCACGAGCAGGCCCCCAGCGCCCGCTTTTTCGGGCCGGACGACGCATCGTCGCTGGTTGCTGTGTTGCAGGAAGCGGCCCGTTTGCCCGGGCGCCCACCGCTCGATCCGTCATTCGCCGCTGAAACGCTGCACCGCAAAGCATTTGCGGTCGCTCTGCGAAGCGCAGTAGCGGCAACCGGGGTGCAAGTGCCATGAACCCGCCCGTCTGCCCACCGCGCGACCAGTGGCCCACAGGATTGCCATGCTGATTTCAATTGTCACTGCCGTCTACAATCGGCGCGAGGTTATTGGCGACGCCCTCGCAAGCATGGCGTCACAAAGCTATGCGCCGCGCGAGCATGTGCTGATCGACGGTGCGTCAACCGATGGCACGCTGGAGCTGTTGCGCGCCCGGATGCAGCCCGGCATGACCTTGGTTTCGGAACCGGACGGCGGCATTTACGAGGCGCTGAACAAGGGCATCGCGCGGGCCAAAGGCGATGTGATCGGGCTTTTGCATTCGGACGATCTCTTTGCCAGCCCGGATGTTCTGGCATGGGTGGCGGCCCGGTTTGCCGACCCAAAGGTCGATGCGGTCTATGGCGATCTGCAATATGTTTCGGCCAGCGACACCAGCCGCGTGATCCGGCATTGGACGGCCGGCCGCTTTGACCCCGCTTTGCTGCGTCGGGGCTGGATGCCGCCCCACCCGACATTGTTCCTTCGCCGCGAGGTGTTCGAGCGGTTCGGCACCTACGACACAAGCTACCGCATCGCGGCGGATTACGATGCGATCTTGCGCTACTTCGGCAAGGGTGCGATCCGGTCCGCCTACATTCCCGAAGTTCTGGTCAAGATGCGTGTCGGGGGGGAAAGCAACAAATCCCTGCGCCGCATTCTGCAAAAAAGCCGCGAGGACTATCGAGCCTTGCGACAAAACGGGATCGGCGGGCTGGGCACTCTGGTCTGGAAAAACCTCAGCAAGATCCATCAATTCTTCGACAAGGCAAGTTGAACACCATGACAAAACGCGCGCTCATCACCGGTATTACCGGCCAGGACGGCTCCTACCTGGCAGAGTTCCTGCTGGAAAAGGGCTATGAGGTGCATGGCATCAAGCGCCGCGCCTCGTCGCTGAACACCCAGCGGATCGACCATATCTATCAGGATCCGCACACGCCGAACCCGCGGCTGAAACTGCATTACGGCGATCTGGCCGACAGCTCCAACCTGACCCGCATCCTGCGCGAGGTGGAGCCGGACGAGGTTTACAACCTTGGTGCCCAGTCCCACGTTGCCGTCAGCTTTGAAGTCCCCGAATACACCGCCGACGTGGATGCCATGGGGACGCTGCGCCTGCTGGAAGCGATTCGCTTTATGGGGCTTGAGAAAAAGACCCGCTTTTATCAGGCCTCTACCTCCGAGCTTTACGGCCTCGTGCAGGAAATCCCGCAGACCGAGACCACACCCTTTCATCCGCGCAGCCCCTATGCGGTGGCCAAGATGTATGCCTACTGGATTTGCGTGAACTACCGCGAGGCTTATGGGATGTATGCCTGCAATGGCATCCTCTTTAACCACGAATCCCCGCGCCGCGGCGAGACCTTTGTGACCCGCAAGATCACCCGCGGGCTGGCCAATATCGCGCAGGGGCTGGAGCAGTGCCTGTATATGGGCAATATCGACAGCTTGCGCGATTGGGGCCATGCCAGGGATTATGTCCGCATGCAGTGGATGATGCTGCAACAGGACGTGGCCGACGATTATGTCATCGCCACCGGCAGGCAATATTCGGTGCGCGAGTTCATCTCGTGGTCGGCGGCCGAACTGGGCATTGCCCTGCGGTTTGACGGCAGCGGCGTGGAGGAAACGGCCGTTGTGGTCGGCATCAGTGGCGACAAAGCGCCGGCGGTCAAGGTCGGCGACATAGTGATGCGCATCGACCCGCGCTATTTCCGCCCGGCCGAGGTGGAAACCCTGCTGGGCGACCCCAGCAAGGCAAAGCGCAATCTGGGCTGGGAGCCGATGATCACCGCACAGGAAATGTGCGCCGAAATGGTCGCCGCCGACCTGCTAACCGCCCGCCGCCATGCCTTGCTGAAAACGCATGGGCTGGAGTTGCCGGTTTCGTTTGAAAACTGAGACGTTGATCGCAGATTGCCCCAGCCCAAGGAAAAGAAGATATGAGGCTTGTGAAGTCCTTCGTGCGCTGGAACCGGCAGGCTTCTGGATGGCTGCTTGGCCGGCTTCCCGCGATATTTTCCGGGCCGAGCTATCATGAAAACCTCTTGGCCGCGATCGCCCGAGCAATGGCCAAAGATCACCCCGCCGTGGTCCTTGAGGCGGGCGGGGTGGACCGTCCGATCCTGTCGAAGTCGCCCGACTACCGGTTCATAGGATTAGACATCGAAAAGCGGGAAAACTGCAATCATCTTTACGATGAGTTCGTGATCCAGTCGATCGAAAAGCCGATTTCCCAACGGGTTGACATGATCGTTTCGATCACCCTGTTGGAACATGTTCCCAACAACATGGCGGCCGTCCAATCGATGTTTTTTGACCTGATGCCGGGCGGCACGACACATCACTATATTCCTTCAGGTCTGCACCCCTACTCCATCGCGCTGCGTCTGGTCGGTCCGGCACTTCAGAAACGGCTGATCCCGATCTTGCGACCTGGGACGGAAGGCGTCACCGGCTATCCCGCCTTCTTCGACCATTGCACGCCGCGCAGAATGGAGCGTCTGTTTGCGAAAACCGGCTTTACCGACATTGAGATCACATGCTTTTACCGTGCCAACGACTATTTCGCCTTTTTCACACCGGCTTATGTCGTGATCAGCCTGTTTGAAAATCTCTGTGGTCTGATGAACTGGCGGACCTTCGCATCGGGCTTTGTGATCAGTGGCCGACACCCTGCAGAGACAATGCCATGACAAACGACGGCATCCCCACAATGAGCGCACGCAACGACAGGTTGAAATACTTTGTTGCCGGGCATCGCGGCATGGTGGGCGGTGCGATCCTGCGCCGCTTGCAGGCGCGGGGGGATATGGTGGTGACCCGCACCCATGCCGAGCTGGACCTGACCGATCAGGCGGCGGTGCGGACTTTCATGCAGTCCGAACGCCCCGATGTGGTGATCCTCGCGGCGGCCAAAGTCGGCGGCATTCATGCCAACAACACCTATCCGGCACAGTTCATCTATGAAAACCTGATAATGCAGGCGAACGTCATTCATCAGGGCCATGCGGCGGGGGTGCGGCGGCTTCTGCAACTGGGCTCGTCCTGCATCTATCCCAGGGCCGCGCCGCAGCCGATGACCGAGGATGCGCTGTTGACTGGCCCGCTGGAGCCCACCAACGAGCCCTATGCCATCGCCAAGATCGCCGGCATCAAGCTGTGTGAAAGCTACAACCGCCAGTTTGGTACCGATTACCGCTCGGTCATGCCGACCAACCTCTACGGGCCGGGCGACAATTTTCACCCCGAGAATTCCCATGTCATGCCCGCCCTCATCCGCCGTTTTCACGAGGCGGCGCAAGAGGGGCGCGAGTCCGTCACGATCTGGGGCAGCGGCCAGCCGCGGCGCGAGTTTCTGCATGTTGATGACATGGCCGAGGCTTCACTTTTCGTGCTGGATCTCGACAAGCCGACCTATGAGGCCAACACCCAGCCGATGCTCAGCCATATCAATGTCGGCACCGGCGCGGATATCACCATCCTCGATCTGGCAAAATTGGTGGCGCGGGTGACCGGGTTTCAGGGCCGGATCGCCACCGACCCTTCCAAACCCGATGGCACCATGCGCAAGCTGATGGATGTCAGCCGCCTCACCAACATGGGCTGGCGCGCGCGCATCGGGCTGGAGACGGGGGTCGCGGAAACCTATCGCTGGTTTCTTGATCACCAGGACGATTTTCGCGGCAGAGCCCGCAGCGGGAGGTCTTGAAATGGCTCAGGACATTCACCCCCTCCTGCTCTGCGGTGGCTCCGGCACCCGGCTTTGGCCGCTGTCGCGCAAGAGCTATCCCAAGCAGTTCACCAAACTGACCGGCGAGGAAAGCCTGTTTCAGGCCTCGGCGCGGCGGCTGTCGGGGCCGGGGTTCGCCGCCCCTGCGGTCATCACCGGTGCCGACTACCGCTTTGTCGTGACCGAGCAACTGGCAGCGGCGAAAATCGCCGCTGCCGCCACGCTGATCGAACCCGAGGGGCGCAACACCGCGCCCGCGATCTTGGCCGGGGCGCTGGAATTGCACGCCCGCGCCCCCGGTGCGCTGATGCTGGTGGCACCCTCCGATCACGTCATCCCCGACGCGGCGGCGTTCCGCGACGCGGTCACGGCGGCGATCCCGGCGGCCGAGGCGGGGCAGTTGGTGACTTTCGGCATTCATCCCGACCGGGCGGAAACCGGCTATGGCTGGCTGGCGCTGTCGCAGATGCCGGACGCCAATTTTTCCCCCGTGCCACAACCGCTCAAGGGCTTTGTCGAAAAACCTGATGCCGCCACCGCGAAAGTGATGCTCGATGGCGGCCTGCACCTGTGGAACGCGGGCATTTTCCTGTTTTCCACCGACACGATTCTTGCGGCGTTCAAGACCCATCAGCCCGCGATGCTGGCGCTGGTGACACAATCGGTCGCGAATGCCGAGCGCGACCTGCATTTTCTTCGTCTCGCGTCCGATCCGTGGGCGGAGTGCGGCGATATCTCGATCGACTACGCGGTGATGGAAAAAGCTGAAAATCTGACCGTCGTCCCCTATGGTGGCGCCTGGTCGGACTTCGGCGGCTGGGACGCGGTTTGGCGCGAAAGCGACCCGGATGCAGCGGGTGTCGTCACCGCCGGCCCGGTCACCGCCATCGACTGCACCGGCAGCCTGTTGCGGGCCGAGGACGGGCAACAGGCGCTGGTCGGTATCGGGCTTGAGGATATCATCGTCGTGGCCATGCCCGACGCAGTGCTGGTCGCCCACAAGGACCGCGCGCAGGACGTCAAACTGGCGGTCGCGGCGCTGAAAGCGCAAGGCGTCGCGCAGGCCGAGACACTGCCGCGCGATTACCGCCCTTGGGGCTGGTTCGAAAGCCTCGTCGTGGGCGGGCGGTTCCAGGTGAAACGCATTGTCGTCCATCCAGGTGCCGCCCTGAGTTTGCAGAGTCACCACCACCGCGCCGAGCACTGGATCGTGGTCGAGGGCACTGCGAAGGTGACGATCAACAGTGAGGTGAAACTCGTGACCGAGAATCAGTCGGTTTACATTCCCTTAGGCGCCGTGCACCGGATGGAGAACCCCGGCAAGGTGCCGATGGTTTTGATCGAGGTGCAGACTGGCAGCTATCTGGGCGAGGACGACATCATCCGCTACGAAGATGTCTATGCCCGTGGACAAGGGGCAAAAGGATGAACCCCCTCACCTGTTTCAAGGCCTACGACATCCGCGGTCGCCTCGGCGTCGATCTCGATGAAGATATTGCCTATCGCATCGGTCGCGCCTTTGCGCAGGCCTTGGGCACCAAGGCCGTCGTGCTCGGGCGGGATGTGCGGGCTTCCTCGGAAGCGCTGGCCGCCAGCGTTGCGCGCGGGTTGGTCGATGAAAGTTGCAGAGTCCTCGACCTCGGTCTTTCCGGCACCGAGGAGATGTATTTCGCGACAAGCAATTTCGGGGCCGACGGCGGCATCTGCGTGACGGCCTCGCACAACCCGATGGACTATAACGGGATGAAGATGGTGCGGGCTGGGTCTGCGCCGCTCGATGCGGCCACAGGTTTGGCGCGGATCAAAGCCTTGGCCGAAGAAAACGCGTTTGCAGAGGCCAATGAGCGCGGCTCGATCACGGATATCTCCGACGAAGCCCGAGTGGCCTATGTCGATCGCGTGTGCTCATTTACCGATATTGCTGCTCTGAAGCCTCTGAAAATCTTGGTAAACGCGGGCCACGGCACTGCGGGACCGACCTTTGATGCCATTGCAGAACGGATGCAAGGGTTAGGCGCACCTCTCGTGTTTGAGCGGCTTTTCCACGAACCAGACGGCACCTTCCCGCAAGGAATCCCGAACCCGCTCCTGCCGGAAAACCGCCCGGCAACCGCCGAGGCGGTGCGCACCTCGGGCGCTGATTTCGGCGTGGCCTGGGATGGCGACTTTGATCGCTGCTTTTTCTTCGACCACACCGGCAGCTTCATCGACGGCGAATATGTGGTCGGGCTCCTGGCTGAGGCTTTCCTGACCAAAGACCCTGGCGCAACGATCATCCACGACCCCCGGATTATCTGGAACACGCAGGATATCGTCGCAAAGGCGGGCGGCCGCGCCGTGCAAACCCGCACCGGGCACGCCTTCATCAAGCAGGCGATGCGTGACGAAAACGCCGTCTACGGCGGCGAAATGTCCGCCCACCACTATTTCCGAGATTTCGTTTTCTGCGACAGCGGCATGATCCCTTGGCTTCTGGTGGCAGAGCTTGTCAGCCGCCATGGCCCACTCGCCGATCTGGTCGCCCACCGCAAGACCACGTTTCCCTCTTCGGGCGAGATCAACTTCACCTTCGAGGATCCGAAAGCGGCGATCGCGCGGGTCCGTGCCGCGTTCGAGCCACAAGCAATCGCCATCGACGAGATGGACGGCTTCGGGTTCGACCTTGGCGACTGGCGTTTCAATCTGCGCAGCTCCAACACCGAGCCTGTCGTTCGCCTGAACGTCGAGGCGCGCGGCGATGTGAACCTTGTAGTTGAGGGTGTTGAGCGGGTGAAATCGCTATTGCTTGGGGAATCGCCCGTTTTTCCACCATCAGGTATAGAACATTTCATGAACATTATCACCAAAAGCCTTGCGTGACATCTGCCCTCAGCCGGGAACGTGGTGCCCTTTTCGGCGGCGCGGGCCTGAATCGCCGCGAACGCGGGAGCCTGTAGGCGTTTGCGCTCCCCATCGGTGTTTGTCAAAGGAGTTGTCCGCCGATTTCATGCGGCGTCTCTGATTTCAGGGGCGCTGATTTCGTTTTCCGGGTTGAGCCAGACGGGTCCGGCGGGTTGCCAGTTGCGGGTTTTGCCTGACCAGCGTTCCGGGTTTTGCGCACGAGCATTTGCAGAGAGCAAGGCCCGGTTTGCGAGGGCATCGCGGTCAAGCCCTGCGTGGCGCATGCTGGGTGTGACGAACCGTGGCCAGCGTCAGCGTCGTGGCACTTGGACATCTGTTTATAGAATTGCGTGCTCCAAATGCACAATTGTGCCCATTTCCGCGCAAGACAGGCAGCAACCTCACATGCAATCATCGCTGGGTGGGAATTCGCCACGGCTCTTTGAAACTGCAAATTGGTGAGGTGGGCCGGGCGTGATCGCGCGGTCGAGGCGTCTGGCGCTTCCCGCAAGGCACTTGCCCGGCCCGCCTTTCATCTGCACGCCCGAGCCTGCGCCCGCATGACGGCGTAATCGCTTAACAAGCCAATGATGGCCGCGTCGTCAGACAACGCTTCGATTTCATCGGCGGCTCTGGCCTGCTCGGCCGGGCTGTACTCCACCACTGGTGCGCACACATGTCCTGGTTGATTAGAAACGCCCGTCGCGCAGCCGGTCAAGAAGATCATTGCGACCCCGAGGGCGACGCGCGGCAGCGTCCAGCATCTGGCGTTGAATGTCATTGGTTTTCTCCGTGGAGTGAAGGCGTTCCGCCAGCCGCCCGGTGCGTTCACCGGCGCGGCGGAGGTTGAGCAAAAACAGGATGATGGTGACGGCCGCCAGCAGCAGGCCCAGCGCTTTGCGCGCCAGGTCGCTGGCGAGAACTGCTGTGATCCAGCCCATCACCGCTGCCCCCGTTTCCAGTCGTCGATCCGGGCGTGGATGGCGACGGCGATGCCGATCAGCGCCACGGCGATGAACACCCAGCGCAAGGTGTCGAGGTAGGGCACCAACGGCAGGATGGCGGATTGTGTTTCGGTCAGCACCTGTTGCGCCACTTCGACACCGGCGGCACCGACGGTTGCGATGCCTGCTGCCCCACCACCTTTCAGGGTGCGGCTATCGGCGAGTACTTCGCGGGCGGGCGGCGTTTCCGGCACGAAGGGCGTGGCGCGCGGCGGGAAGTGTTCGCCCCAGCTGCGTGCCGGGCCAGGGTCGATATGCATGAAGCCCGAGCGGGGGTAATACCCGAAGCCAAGAAAGCCTACCGCCCTCGCCGCCGCTTCGAATGCCACAGGATCGTGGTTCGACATGGCAATGTCGAACGCCGTGGCCTGCATGTGCTTGGAGGCCGGAGCCCCGCCGACGGCGCGGTTATGTTCGGGGCTGCGATAGGCAGAGCGGACGATCAGCGGCTTGCCCAGCCGGTCGCGCAAGGCCTGCAGCCTGTCCATGGCCTCGGTGTTGATCTTTATCGCGCCGGTGCCGCGGCAGGCGATCTCGGCGGGTGAGAAGTTCTGCCAGCGCCAGCTGCTCTTGGGCGCATCGCGGAAGTGGGCATAGGTGGTGGTCGGCATGATGGATCCTCCAAATGCAAAACCCGCCTCTGGGGCGGGTGGGGGTGGGTCGACGAGGTGGTTCGGTGATTGTCAGTCGGTGCGGCCGCGCTGGAAAGCATCGAAGAGCATGTCACGCATGGCGCGAATGTCGGTCTCGATGCGGTCGAGCCGGTCGGCGTCGGCCTTGCGGTCTTCGGCGCGCTGGTGTTCGACGTGGTCCCGCTCGAGGCCAAGTTCACGGTCGAGCCGCTCGAGGAGGGCTTCGTTGGTGAAGGCCTTGCGGGTGACGGCGGCGGCGAGTGCCAAGGAGCCACCGATCAGGGCGGTGAGGGCCGCGGTCAGGCCGTGATCGCGGAAGGCCTGCGCCACGCCACTGATGAGGCTGGGTTTGTCTGTCATTGTGAGGCTTTCTTGCTGGAGGGGATGTCAGACCGAGGCGAAGCCGGTCCAGATCGCGTCGATGTCATCTTCCGACAGACCGGCTGCGCGCGCGATCATCGCGGTCATCGGGTCGATCCGGTAGGCCATCTGGAAGGCGGCAAAGGTGACGCGGGCATCGGTCTGATCGGGTTCCGGCAGGGCGGCGAATGTGGGCTCAAGGGCTGCAGGAACGACGCCGGTTGCCGCGGCGGCAATGGCTTCCTCTGCGCTGAACAAGCCCAGTCGGTGCAGCGCAATGAAGACCTGGCGACGGGTCAGCGGCGGGATCGCGGCCTGGAGATCTTCGGGCGGCGGATCCGGAACAGGTTCGGGCGCAAAGGGCGCGATGTCCGGTTTTTTCGAAGCCTTGGGCCAGAGGGTATGGCCCGGTTCGACGATGACCACATGGCCGGTCACGTCGGTCAGGGCGAGGATGGTGCGTTCGGCATTGCGCCATTCGGCTTGCATGGATCAGATCCCGATCAGAGAGCGCTGGTCCGCGAGGTAGCGGACGTTGCGGATGAGAGATTCGCTGGAATA
>CANNIA010000019.1 GCA_947504705.1 Paracoccaceae bacterium | reverse complement strand
GCGGATCGCCGGTCTGTTGGTCGGGCTGACGGATGCGCGGAAGACCTGGGGGTTCGGGCTATGCTTTTTGCGTCTGCGCAACGTCAAAGGGCACAGATGGAACCACAAGCGGGTCTACCGGATTTACTGCGAGTTGGTGCTGAACCTGCCGATCAAACCGCGTAAGCGGCTGAAACGGGACAAACTCGATGCGCTGGCGGTGCCTGAGGCACCCAACATGACCTGGTCGATGCGTTGCCCGGTAGGCGTTCGTCTTCAAACGCCGTAAGGGGACTTCATGGCCGACCGGCCGGGTGATGGACGGGCGTTCCGGCTGCTGAACGCGCTCGACGACTTCAACCGCGAAGGGCTGGGGATCGAGGTCGACTTTTCGCTGCCCGCCAAGCGCGTGATCCGCAGCCTGGACAGGATCATGGAATGGCGCAGCAAGCCGGGCATCCGGTGGCCCGATCCAAGGTCAGGCCAGTGTTCCAGGTTGAGCCATCCGGGCTGACCTTGAAGCTGAAATCGTCGTCCCCAGCAAGCCGATCAGCGCGCGGGCCGAGAACCCGGTCTTGAAGGCAAAGGCGGCGTCATTGGCGGCTGCGGCCTTGTTGACTGTCACCTCGTTCCCAGCGGCTGCGTTGTTCAGAAGCACCGCCGAGGCGTTTAACGACAGCCGGCTGGTGGAATCTGCGGTGACACCGCCAAGACCAAGCAGTTGGGCGGTCAGATTGGCCTGTGGCATCCCAAGCGTTGTAACCGCATTGGCGGAGGTCGCGGTTGGCGTGTTCACCACCGTGGTGCCATCCGCTCCCGACGTGGCGGAGCCGATGTTGACCACCGAGTTCGATCCGGATGCACCGCCGGTGCCAAGGTTCACGGTCTTGGTGACGCCCGTGGTCGTGGTCCCGGTCCCCATCCCATAGGTCGAGGTTGCGGCGGATGTGCCGATAGTGGCCGTCGCTGCAGATGCGGTCACCGTGCCGGAAAAGGTCTTGTTGCCCGTGAACGTCTGCGTTCCGGCGAGGATGGCCAACTCGCTGGAGGTGTTGGGTAGCGTGAAGGTCCGGGTCGTGGCCGCGCTGATCCCCGACAATGAAAACAGTTCACGCTTGGTCGGATCAGCGTCATTCACGAGGCTGAAGATCGCGTCCGACACGTCCTGTGGCACGCCGACCAGCTTCCAAATCGGCCCGGTCCATACTGCGACGCTGGCCTCGTCCGCGATCCAAGCCAGCCAGCCGGGGCGCTGCACCAAGCGCATCCAGACGCCATCGACCCAAGTCGTCACGTTCAGATCCCAGCCCGCCCAAAGGCCGGTCGCCCCCGAAGCCACGATGTAGCGATCCCCATCGGCAGGCGTTGCAGGCGGTGCCGTCAGATCCCGGTCCAGCACGGACAGATGGACTACCGCGTCGAGCAGCCGCAGGGCTTCGTTGTGGGTGAAGTGCTTTTGGGTCTGCGCCGCCAGGATGCAAGGCAGCAGCAGGTGTGGGGAAATATCGGACATGGGGATTGCCTTCAGAAGAAGAGTGTGACGGATCGCGCGGCACCCCGGCCGATCAGGGCGGAGAGCTGATAAATGCGGATGTCGAGGCTGCTGCCGGGGCCGAGCGGCGCACCTCAATCGGTGATCTGCTGGGCGGAGGTGTAGAGGGCTGAAGTTGTGCTGGCGGTCAGCGTGCGTTTGACGACCGTTTTGTCGCGGATTTCCACCTCATAGGCTTCGCTGTCTTCCGCCAATGGCACCTCGCCCACGCCCCAGATGTCGGCCGCGAGTGACCGCGAGCGGCGCGCCCAGCGGATCGTCAGATCGCCGGGGCTGCGCGCCGTCCGCCAAGGCTGTTCGAGTTCAGCTACCGAGAAAGGCTGCAGCCCGGCGACCTCGGGTGTGAAATTGGTGGCGACATAGGTTTCACCGCTGACCGGACGCGACGCCGGGCCTACGCGCCAGTTCCACGGCAGACCCAGATCGGCCTCGCTGATGGGCAAGGATGCCACGGAGTTGTCGAGAACCACCTCGAGCGCGCCGGTCGGCACGAGGCTGGCGGCGGCGTTTTCCCTGCCTCGCTGACCGCGCAGCAGGCGGGTCATTCGGTAGCGCCCGGCTGCGATCAACTCGGCCGAGCCTGCCTGAACGATCTCCCATTGGCCGGGACTGGTTTCCACCGCCGGCGCATGGGCCCCGCCTAAGAGCATGATATCCGTGACGCTTTCCAATGTGCCTGAGAACAGATCGACCACGAGCGCATTGCCGAGATCGAAGCGCGATACCGGCCCTGCAAAGAAACCCGCCGCCAACACACCCATCCGGGCGCGGGTTCCAAAGGTGGTCAGGAGTGCAAATCCATCCACAGTGCGCTGCGAAACACTGCCATCTCGCCCGGCCACGGTATGGCATGGGCCACGACAAAGGGGCGGTGCGCAGCTTGATCGTCGCGCAACTTTGGCAGGTCCAAGAGAACGACCTCGGGTGCGCCGAACACAGTGGGCGTCGAGAGTGAGACCGGGCGGGGATCGTCGGGTGGCAGATCATATACCGCTCGGTCCTGGCGCACGGCATCAATGCCGCGCACATCAGAGTCCGCAATCGACGCCAGCCTCATTTTGGTCAAGCGGCGATCATGGTCCAAGAGGATCACGTCGCAGGTATCGAGCGCCAGACTGGACGGCGGCAGTTTAAACACTGCACTTTCCCGGCCGACCCAAGCCTCCATCAACGCGCGGCGGCAACGAGGCTCGGCCTCCTCAGGCGGCATCGCCATCGGAAATGACTCGGAAGCGATGCGGGCGGTATCCACAGTGATGCGGCGGGCTACGACTTGGGCGGCGTCATAGTCCTCGTCGGCGCAGGCGACTTGCCATTTATGGGCCTGCGGCAGCTCAGACCCCTGCGCGCGGGTTGCTGACGGCCCAACCGATGACGCGCCGCGAATGCAGGTCCAGGATCACCGCCAGATACAGCCAGCCCTCGCGGGTCCAGATGTAGCTGATATCCCCCGCCTGTTAGCCGGTAGGCAGTGCTTGCACCGCCGTAGGGCCATTTCTGGTTTGGCGCCGCGGCCGCAAAATCCCGGTCCAACAGGTTTGGCGCGATGTTGAAAGTGTGATCACTGGCGGTAGTCGCTTTGAATTTGCGCGTTCTTTCAACTATGATCCCGTTTTAGCGCATCAGCCGCCCGACCTGCACTCTCTCGGTGATTGCCAGTAATCACCTGCCGGACAACGGGTGCCCCACATCGACCCCAACTTCCTTCAGTTCTTCGGTCATCCTCGGGCGGCCCCTTACCGCGAATGAAGTCATTCGCCTATCGGGCAACGCATAGCTGCCCAGACTCAGACGCGATTGTTCCTTGATGTGGGCCAGAACAACCATGTCCATGCGCTGCTTGCGGCTGGCGGGGCGGCTGAGAACGGCCCGCAACCGGCGCCAGTTCTCTCAGCCTTTGCCTCAACACGTGGTCGTCTTGCCTGACAACCTCGTAGCGCATTGTCATTCGGCAACGGCCAATCACCCGACACGCCAGCCGTTCGCTCATCCCGCGGTTGGCGACAAGACGCGCGGTGCATCCTAGCGTAGCAAGACCTGGATCCGGTCCGACCGGCCCTCGGCGTCGATCACGCTTAAGGTGACGAACCCCTTGCCAGGAAGGTTCAGCATCGCCTCGCGGTCGCTGGATGCGACAACGACCGGCACACCATCGGCCAGCCAGGTGAAGGGGGCCGTGCCGCCATCGACCTTGACCTTCAACCCGGCATCCACCAGGTCAACCTCCGCCCCGTCAGGCGGAAAGGTCACCGCGGGGGCATCGGCGTCGGCAAAGGCCGCCGAGCGTGAGCGGAAGCGCTGCAAGGGCTGCGGCAGTTCGGCATTCGACACCAGAAGCGTGGTCGCCGGGGCAGGGGGTCGGGGTGCCAGCGAGGGTTTCAGTCGGTTGAAGGCCTGAAACAGGATCGGCGCCGCCACATCCGCGCCAAAGGCCCCCGGCACGGGCGTTCCATCTGCCCGTCCCATCCAGACCCCGATCACATGTTTCCCATCAAACCCGATCGCCCAGGCATCGCGGTGGCCATATGAGGTGCCGGTCTTGTAGGCCAGTCGGTTCGACGGCGCGCCGGGGGGCGGGGCAAGACCCGCCAGAATATCCCCCACCTCCCAGGCGGCGACTTCCGAGATCAGCCGCTGGCCCCCGGCCCCCTTATCCCCCATCCGGTAGTTCAGGGGCCGCACGACACCGCCGCGCGCGATGGCTGCGTAAAGCTGGACCATGTCGGTCAGCGTGACACCCACGCCACCCAGCGCAATGGCCAGCCCGGGTTGATTGCCGGGAAAGACTGGCTTCATGCCCGATTTTTTCATCGCCGACACCAGCTTTGCTGGCCCCAGCGCCTCGGTCAGTTGCACCACCGGGATGTTCAGCGACAGTTGCAACGCTTCCCGCAGCCGGATCGTGCCGCGATAAAGGCGGTCGAAATTCTGTGGCGCATAAGTGCCGAAACTCATCGGCTTGTCGTCGATCATCGTCTCGGGATGGGCCAACCCCTCGTCAAAGGCCAGCGCATAGACCAAGGGTTTCAGCGTTGATCCCGGCGACCGCAGGGCTTCCGTCATATCGACAAATCCCTGCCGCAGGTCAGCCTGATAGCCCGCCGATCCCACACTGGCGAGGATTTCACCCGAGGTATGATCGGCCACCAGGATCGCCACCTGTAACTGCTCGCCCCGGCCTTGCACGGCCTCCAATGCCAGCGCCTCAAGCTGCTTTTGCAGCGCGCCGTCGATGGTTAGGTTCTGGCTGAGCAGGGTAGGGTCATCGGCCCGGGCCCGGTCGGCCAGATGCGGGGCAAGGGTCGGGAAGGGCTTGCGTAGCCCCGGCACCTCTTCGCGCTTGGCTGCTTCAGCCTCATCAGCATCGATCACCCCTTCGGCCACGGCCTGGGCCAGCACCCGGTTGCGTGCCGCTTCGGCTCGGTCGGCAGCCCGGTCGGGGCGGCGGGTTTCCGGGCTTTGGGGAATGGCGACCAGAAGGGCCGCTTCTGCGGGCGTCAGCCGGTAAGGTTCCTTGCCGAAATAGGAAATCGAGGCGGCGCGGACGCCTTCAAGGTTGCCGCCAAAGGGAGCCAAATGCAGATAAAGCTGCAGGATCTGGTCCTTCGACAACCGCCGCTCCAGCGCCAGCGCCACCCGCATCTGCCGCAGCTTGCCGCCGATTTCGCCAGTAGTACCTTCCTCCAAAAGCCGCGCCACCTGCATTGTCAGGGTGGACCCACCCGACACGACCCGCCCATTCCAGACCGCCTGCAACACGGCCCGCAGCATCGACCGGGGGTCGACCCCGGCATGGTCCCAAAAACGCTTGTCCTCATAGGCCAGCAGCATTTTGACATACAGGGGATCGACCTTGTCAGGCGGCAGGGCCAGCCGCCAGCGGCCATCGGCGACGGTATAGGCGCGCAGCAGATCGCCGTCGCGGTCCAGCACCTCGACCGACATTTCCAGTGCAAGGGGCGGTATAACCGTGGCGTCGATCCAGGCGTCAAACCGGTCGCGGCCATAGCCGCCAAGCCACAGAACCATGGCCAGAAGGATGATCCAGCGCGCGCGCATGCTAGCGTTCAGTCCTGATCCACCACTTGGGTTTGGCGACTGGCACCCTCTCCGAAAGGAAGGTGCCGTCTTCTGTAAACATCAGGCCCGGTCAGGGCGTGATGGTGATCGTCCCGGTCTCGCTTCTGGCCCGGTAGTCGGGGCGATACATGTCCTCGACTGAAGCCGCCGGGTGGTGGAACGTGCCTGGGCTAACCGCGCGAACCACATATGCCAGCCGGAACGGCTGGTCCGAGAACCAGTCGACCGCCGTCAGGAACCTGTCCTGCCGGAATTCGGAATGCTGCACCTCGATCAGCGCATCCAGCCAGTCAAGTTCCGAGGTCGACCCTGCCGACATCAAGTTCGGGTTGTCGATCTCAAAGCCCGCAGGCAGCGGGTCCGACACCATCAGCCGCCCTTCGCTATAGCCGAACGGCGTGACTTCCAGCATCACGACCAGCCGCGTGCCGGCCTGAACCTGACCCGCCGACACTTCCTCGCCCGCCATGGTGTAATAGCTGCGCTTGATCGCATAGCCATTGCCGCCCGCCGGTTCTGCTTGGGCCGGAACCCCATAGGTCGTGATCGTGACGGTGGTATCCGCCCCCTCGTTCGTGATCGTCACTGGCGATACGGACCCGGCATCCATCACCCGCACCAGCGGGCCGTCGGCAGGCTTGCCGTCGATTAGGATGCCGCTGGTCTCGGCCCCGTC
Organism: Paracoccaceae bacterium; assembly: GCA_947504705.1. Classification (GTDB taxonomy): domain Bacteria; phylum Pseudomonadota; class Alphaproteobacteria; order Rhodobacterales; family Rhodobacteraceae; genus Tabrizicola. The sequence goes on along the minus strand of CANNIA010000019.1, from coordinate 55,511 downwards.
GATCAGGGCATTGGCCGCCAGCAGCGCCCAGGTCGCCTCTTGTGTCGACAGGTTCCCGCCTTGCGTCGCGATCCGGTTGGTCAGGGCCTCGCGGTCCACCGCGTTCGACCCCGCCTCGACCGCCAGTGCCAGAACGGCCGCCGCATCGCGGTACTGGGTGCCATAGTCGGCGCGCCAGACTTGCGCTGTGTCGGTGCCTGCCTCGGCCTCGACCTTGGCAGTGGCCTTCCTGAACATCGCATCGGCGCGCGTCTGGTCGCCATAGCTTGCCAAGGCCGCACCCAGCTGCGCCTGCGCGATGGGGGTCGAGAAATCGTCACCCTTCACATCGGCATAATAGCGCAAATCCCCGATAGCAGCAGCACCCTCCCGCGCAAGGACCATCAGCGCATAGGCCAGCGCCTCGCCCCCGCCATTGATGTCCGAGGTGAAGTCAGGCGCATAGTTCACCTGATTGCGCAAGTTGGCCAAAGCGTTGCGCAGCGCCAGTTCTGGCACGTCATACCCCTGTGCCTTGGCCCGGCTCAGGAAGTCGGTTACATAGGCGTCCAGCCAGAAATCGCCTTCCGCCGGACCCCAAAGCCCGAAGCTGCCGGTCGAGGACTGGTTGGCCAGAATCTCGACAATGGCATCGTCGATGCGCTTCTGGATATCCTCAGCACCCTTCAGGCCCATGACCTTGGCGACATCGTCGAAATAGATCAACGGCAGCGCGCGGCTGGTCATCTGTTCGGTGCAGCCATAGGGATAAAGGTCAAGTGCGGCCAAAAGCCCCGGCGCGTTCAGCCGTGCCAGCGGGCCAGCGGCCAGCGTAGCCTTGCCCGAGCCCTCCACCAGATCGGCAAAGACAGCGCCGTCGAAGGTGAAGGTCTGCCCCTTTTTCAGCTCAACCCGAGAGGTCCTGGCGACCTCGGGGTCGTTGATTTGTACCGGCACCGTCAGGGTTTTTTTCAGCACCTTGCCGTCCGGCGTGGTCAGGCTGATCTCGATGGTATGCAGCCCCACGGCATCCGCCGTCACCGGTATTTCAAAGCTGGTCTTGGACAGATCGCCCAGATCAAAGCTTGCCGGAACCTCGCCCAAGGTCAGGCCATCGGCGGTCACCGCAAGGCCCATCTTGCCCGAGGGCCCGGTGGCATGGACGATCTCAAGCAGCACGCGCGACGTATCGCCCGGCGACAGGAAGCGCGGCACGCTTGCCGTGACCACCACCGGATCGCGCACCAGAACATCCGCGTTGGCCTGACCAACCCCAGTTTTCGACCAGGCGACGGCCATGATCTTCACCGTGCCGTTGAAGCTGGGCAAATCGAAGGTCGCGCGGGCATAGCCATCGGCCCCCACCGTCACCGGCCCACTGAAATAGGCGACCAGTTCTTCCGTCGGGGGCGGCGCATTCAGCCGCGCCTGCGCGCCAGCGTCACCGCCGGATCGCACTTCGCCCATCTCGCCGTTCAGCCCCTCGATCAGGCGGCCATAGATGTCGCGGATGCCGACACCCAGACGCCGCTGGCCGAAGTAAAAGTCTTGCGGATCGGGGGCCTCGAACCCCGTCAGGTTCAGGATGCCCACATCGACAGCGGCAATCGTGACATAGGCAGTTTCACCTTCCGCCACGCCCTCAACCTTGACGGCCACGTCCAGCGGCCCACGCGGGGCGGCCTCGGCGGCCATCTCGACCGTGGTCGTCAGCGCCTTCACACCGGGGTCGATGCTGGCATGGGTCAGACCCAAAGCCCGCGCCGGATTGCGGCCCGCCGCCACATCCATCGGCCGCAGGACCGAGACCGTGACATAGACACCAGCACCCCATTCATCGGTCACCGGCAGTGTGATCAGGTTCTCGCCTTCCTTGACCTCGACCGCCTGCATCGACACCAGCCGGTTCGACAGCACCGTCACCAATGCCGTCCCCGCCGCACGCGGCACGATCCGCAAGGTCGCGGTATCGCCCGGCTTGTAGGCCGGCTTGTCCAGCGACAATTCCAGCGTGTCCGGAGTGGCCGAGGTATCGGCAGGCGCATACCAACCCGCATAGAACTCGGTCGAGGTAACCGCCTTGCCGTCCGATTTCTGCTGAACGATCAGCTTATAATCGCCCCAATCGACCGCAGCGGCGATCTCAACCGGATCAACACCAAGCGTGGCCTCGCCCTCGGCGACCGGGGCGCTGCTGACCACCGGCTCCCAGCTCCAGCTGCCATAGGACTGGTACCATTGGTAATCGTACTGGACCCGGACCAGTTTCCAGGTCACTTCCATCCCGACCGGCTTTTCGCCGCCGTCGATGGCGATGACTTCGAACCGCGCTTCGCCGCCTTCGGGGGCCACGCCGTCAAACAGCGGCTTCACGCCAATCATCGGCACAGCAGGCGTCAGCGCTTTGGTCATCGACCGTTCCACCGGACGGCCCGAGCCTTCGGAAACGCGCACTGTCACCTTCGCCTCAAGCGGGCGGTAGGGTTCTTCGACCACCGGCAGATAGACCGGCAGCACCGCGTTGCCCGCCTCATCCGTCTCGCCAGCATCTAGCGACGACATCTGCGCGTCGAACGGTTGGTCATCACGGCCAAAGACATAGCCGGGATAGTCCTTCAACCCGTCGGCTGCCGTCAGCAGCACCTCGCCCTCAATGGCCAGACCCGCGCCCGGCGCACCAAACAGGTACTTCGCCGCAACCGTCAGATCGGGGGCCGTATCCAGACCCAGCGACAAAGGCGCATCGCCCATGCTCAGATCAAAATCGATACGTTCAGGCAGGAAATCCTCGACAAGGAAGGTTTTTGCGGCCAGCGCGGGGGCATCCAGATCGGCATACATCTCCAGCCGCCAGACGCCGCGCGGGGCGGTGCCTGCGATGGGCAGGCTAAACACATGCCCGCCGCCGCCCTGATCATTGACCAGCTGGCGCGAATATTCCACGCCATCGGGTCGCGACAGGATTGCGGTCAGGGGCAGGCCCTCGACCGCGGCCTGTTCGGCATCCCGCGACAGGGCCGTGACATAGACCGTCTCGCCCGCACGATAGGCGCCCCGATCGGTCGTCAGGAACACGTCAATCGGGGGGGCCGCCTCGCGCCCTTCGACGCCCCGGTCGGAAAGGTCAAACTCGGGATCGGTCAGTGACAGGAAGGAGATGTCATCCGCGCCATCCCGCACGATCACCATCGCCGGGGCGGATCCGCCCATGCCACGGGTCAGACCGGCATCAAACCGGGCATAGCCCTGATCATCGGTCGTGGCCGTGCCCAGAACCGCGTTCGACCGGTTGAGAAGTTCAACCGTAACGCCGGCCTTCGCCGCTGCCGTGCCAAGCGAACGGACAAAGACATGCAGCCCATCAACGCCCGACATCGTCGTAATGCCAAGGTCCGAGATCACGAACCACTGCCATGCCGGTGCATAGGTATAGGGATCCTGCCCCGGAACCGAGGCTTTCAGCGCATAGATCCCCGCCGGAAGCCCGTTCAGCGCCTCGTCCATAGGCAGCCGCGAGGTGACATCCTTGTTCACCTCTTGCCCGACCTTGGCGGTGCCCGACCAAAACTCTTCGCCCACGCCATCGGTGAAGTAATATTCCGAATAGGTCGGGATCGGCGTGCCAAAATAGTAATCCTGGATCGAGCGCAGCAAGTTTCGGTCGGTCACCCGGTACAGGACGAGGTCCAGCTTTTCGGTGTTCACCGTCTCGACCGGCAGGGCCGCCCCTTCGGTCTTGGGCAGCACATAGCCCCGGCCAGGGAATTTCACGCCCGGCGCGCGGTCGCGGATGTACTGGGTGATTTCGACCGACTTCGCCATCGTCTGGCCATCGGCAGCAGGAAGCCCCTCACGGAAGGTCACGGTATAGCGTTTGCCATGTTCCAGCCCCGCCACGCACAACTGCCGCCAGCCGCCGTTTTCCACCACCATGCCGGGCTCGGTCAACTCGACATAGGTCGAATAGTCGACGCCCGATTCCACCAGATCCTCGGAAAACGTCGCACAGATCCGGGGCTGGGCCAGATCGGACTGCACCAGCGTCTCTGAAATGCGGAAGCCGTATTTCCCGATGGCATCATCCAAAAGCGCCGCCGTATCCGTCCTGTCCTGCAAGCTCTGCGCCAACCGCAGCGCCTGCACCATGTCAGGGCCCCGGCCATTGGCCTCAAGCACCTCGGCCATCTGGACCAGAATCGTGTGGCGCAGCGCGGGGGCATCGGCCCGAAGATAGGCGTTGATCGACGATGATAGCGCCTGTGCGAAGAAATAGTACTGGTTGTCGCTGCTCACCTTACCCGCCTCGAACTGGCGGCGCGCGAAATCGCTCCAGGTCCCGGCATCATCGGTCAGGTTCAACGCCGCCCCGGTAAAGGCCGCCGCATTCCCCCAATCGCCCGAGTTTTCCGCATCCAATGCCGCCTGCAGATGTTCGTCAGCGGTCCACGGACCAGTGGTGTGCTGCCGACCAAGGCCCACGGCCTGATCGAAGGCGGTTTGAATGTCCCAATCGGCCAGGAAAGTAAGCTCCGCCCGCCGATCCTTTGCCGCCTCGCGAACCGCTTTGTCCCCTTCGACCACATAGGCCGAATAGGCCCCTGCAAAGAACTCCCCCTCGCCGGGGTTGTTCTTCACGAAACACGATCCGTTCGAGGTGTTGAACACATAGGCCGTGCAGCGATCATTCGTCGCACAGGCGCGTTCGCAAGCCTCGATCGTGGTGTCGAAGATCGAGCTGACATCGCCCCCCGGCAAGTCCTGATCCTGGGTGACAACGAATCGACGCTCGGGAATCAGGTCCTGAGCCGAGGCAATTCCGATACCAGAGAAAAACACCGCGCCAACAGCGGCTTGCAGAAACCAACGCATCAAAATCGCCTCCCGGATGGATTGCCCGAAGTCTCGCATGCCGCCCCTTATTCTGGCAAGCGCAGCGAGACTCGTTCCCATTAAGCCTTGGTTCATTCTGATCGGCGAGGCTAGTCGCGAAATCCCCACCTTTGGGCCTGGGGCCGGGGCAGAATCGCGGCTGGGAAATGATGGATCTTGCGGAACGTCTGGTCAGGGAACGTCGCGGCAGGCTTGCCGCCGAACGCCTGCTTGAACAAAAAGGCCGCGAACTTTTCGCCGCCAATGAAAAGCTGGCGATCCATGCCCGCTCGCTCTCTGACCAGATCGTCGAACAGCGCCATGTGGTGCGCACGGCTTTGTCCGAGGCAGAGCTTCTGAAAGACCAGAACCTGCGCTTTGTCGGCGACCTTGACCGCGCCCATACTGCCGCCGTCATGGCCGAACGTCGGCTTTGGGACGCGATCAACACCGTCAAGGATGGCTTCGCCGTCTTTGACACCGCGATGAAACTTGGCACCGCAAACCAGGCCTGGCTTTCGTGGTTTCAGGGCCAGCCGGTCGCCCCCGGCATTCCCTATGACGACATGCTCGTGATCCTGGCCGGGCATGTGCTCGATCTGCAGGGCGAAAACGCCGCCGATTTTGTGAACCGGATGCGCGACCGCATCGAGGGCGACCCGATCGAACCGGTCACACTCAAGCTCAAGAACGGCACATGGATCAAACTGCAGGACCGCCGCGCCAATGACGGCGACCTTGTGTCGCTTGCCATCGACATCACCGAACAGATGCGCATCTGGGCCGCCATCGAAGTGCTGCCCGACGGTTTCGTGCTTTTCGACAGGGAGGAGCGGCTTTTGGCCTGCAATCAGCGGTATCGTGAGATGTTCCCCGACAGCGCCCCCGCGATGATCCCCGGCGCCAGCTTCGAAGACCTGTTGCGTTACGGCCTTGCCAACGGCCATGTCCCCGAGGCTGTGGGACATGAGGAAGCCTGGCTTGCCGAACGGCTAACTGATTTTCGCATCGCCAACCGGGTGGCCGAAACCCGGCTTTCCGGCGGGCGGGTCGTGCTGGAATCCGATCATGTCACCCCCGACGGGGGTAGGGTCGGCCTGCGCACCGACATCACCATGTTGCGCGAGCAACAGGTGGCGCTGGACGCCGCCCGCAAGGCGGCTGAGGCTGCAAACCGCGCGAAATCGGCCTTCCTTGCCAATATGAGCCATGAAATTCGCACCCCCATGAACGGCGTCGTCGGCATGGCGGAGCTGCTGTGCGACACCGCGTTGACCGAAGAACAACGCCTCTTTGCCGAAACCATAAGGTCGTCAGGCGAGGCGCTATTGGTCATCATCAATGACATCCTCGACTATTCCAAGATCGAGGCGGACCGGCTGACGCTCCGCCCAGAACCCTTTGATTTCGAACGCACGATCCATGAGGTCACCATGCTTTTGCAACCCCGCGCGCGGGAAAAGCACATTGACCTCATGATCGACTTCGACATGTTCCTGCCCACTCGGTTCATTGGCGATCCGGGCCGGTTGCGGCAAGTGCTGACCAACCTGATCGGCAATGCCGTCAAGTTCACTGAATCCGGCCATGTGATGACCCGCGTTGTGGGCGTGGAAAGCGACGGCAACAGCCAGACCCTGCATGTCACCATCGAAGACACCGGCATCGGCATAGCACCGGAACACCTTGACCATGTCTTTGGCGAATTCAATCAGGTCGAGGATGAGCGGAACCGCAAATTCGAAGGCACCGGACTTGGCCTGGCCATCACCCGCCGCCTGATCGAGCTGATGGGCGGCGAGGTTTGGGTCGACAGCGAGCTTGGCAAGGGCTCCAGCTTCGGATTTCGCATCATGCTGCCGGTGGCAGAGGATGCCGGGCGGATCCCGGTTCCGGTCTCGGTGCGGCGCGTGCTTGCCGTCGATGACCAGATCATCAACCGCACCATCCTCGAACGCCAGCTTGTCCCCTGCGGGATCGAAGTGACGCTGTGCCGCTCCGGGGCCGAGGCGCTGGAGCATCTGGCCGCCGATCCGCCCTATGACGTGGTGCTGACCGACCATGCCATGCCCGAGATGGACGGGCTGTCGCTTCTGCTGGGGCTCCGGGCCGCCGGTCACACGCTGCCGGTGATGCTTCTCTCCTCCAGCCCCGTCGGCTAGGGCGAAGCGGCACGGGACTTCGCGGCGATCCTGCAAAAGCCGATCCTGCGCTCGGACCTTTATCGTCAGCTTCAGGCCCTGACCACCCCGCCCGCGCAGGAAGTCGTCGACCTGCCGCCAATCCCGGCCTCCGAACTGCGGCAGATGCGGGTCCTTGCGGCGGAAGACAACCGCACCAACCAACTCGTCTTCCAGAAAATGGTGCGCGAGATGGATATCGAACTGGTCTTCGCCGACAATGGCCGCATCGCGGTTGAGCTGTTCCAAAGCTTTCAGCCCGACATGATCTTCATGGATATCTCGATGCCCGAGATGGACGGGAAAGAGGCCACCCGCGCGATCCGGGCGCTGGGCTCAAAAGTGCCGATCGTGGCGCTGACCGCCCATGCAATGGAAGGCGACGCCGAAGCCATCCTTGCCGCCGGGATCGACCGCTACCTGACGAAACCTCTGCGCAAGACCGCCATCGAGGGCGCGCTGACCGAATTTTCCCCGCGTGAGGCGCGTCCGCCGGTCCTCGACGCCGTCAATGCAGCCTGACCGACCCCTTGAGTTCCCTCTCGGAGAAATACTCCGGGGGTCCGGGGGTGGAACCCCCGGCGTGGCGTGGCCGCAAGGCCGCGCAAATCTTAAGAACAGGTGAATGGGTCCAGATAAGGTATTGAAATCTAAAGCTTACAATATTCTGTCCACCGTGGACAGACCCCGGCTAATCCCCCTGCAAAAGCGCCAGAAAGGCCGCGCCGAACCGTTCCGCTTTTTGCGGTCCCATGCCGGGAATGCCCTCAAGTTCCGCCAAGTCCCGCGGCCGCCGCACCGCCACCTGCCGCAAGGTCGCCGCCGTGCATGACAGCAACTTGCCCGTGCCATCTTCTCCCCGAGCCAGATCAAGCCGCACCGACTGCAGCCGGTCGAAAAGCTCGCCCTCCGGTCGCCCCGCCAACCGTTTCCGGCTGGGATGCATTTCCTCGGCCTCGCCGTTGATCACCTCCAGAAACACCCGGCCATAGCTTTCAAGCTTCCGCGCCCCGACCCCGGTGATGCCCGCCATCTGATCCAGCGTCGCGGGTTTCTTCTCTGCCATCTCGATCAGCGTCTTGTCGGGGAAGACGACATAGGCCGGGACATTCTGCGCCTCGGCCAGTGCCCGACGTTTCGCTTTCAAAAGCGCCAGCAGCCCCAGATTCTCCTCCGCCACCTGCGCCCGGACGACAGGGCGATCCTCGTCCGCTGCCACGACCGTATCACGGCGCAAGGTCACCTGGGCCTCGCCCCGCAAGACAGGCCGCGCGGCATCGGTCATCCGCAGGGCCCCCATCCGGTCGGTGTCGGGTCGGATCAGGTCGCGGCCCATCATCTGCCGGAAGACGGCACCCCAAGCCGGTTTGGAAAGCTCACGCCCGACGGCAAAGGTCGGCAGCTGATCGTGCCCCCTTTCGCGTACCTTTTCTGTGGCTGATCCAGTCAGGATGTCGATCAGATGCCCCGCCCCGAACCACTCCCCCGTCCGCAAGATCGCCGACAGGGCCTTTCGGACCGCGTCGGTGGCGTCAAAAAGCTGGGCCGGGCGGTCGCAAAGATCGCAGGCCCCGCAGGGCTCGGAGGTCTCGCCGAAATAGCCCAGCAGCACCTGACGGCGACAGGCCAGCGCCTCGGCCAGACCCAGAAGGGCGTTTAGCCGGATGTGGTCGGCGGCCTTGCGGTCACCGGGGGCGGCCCCTTCGTCGATCTGGCTGCGGCGGAGGCGAATGTCCTCGGCACCATACAGCGTAAGGGTTTCTGCGGGCAGACCGTCACGCCCGGCGCGGCCGATTTCCTGATAGTAGCTTTCGATCGACTTCGGCAGGTCGGCATGCGCCACCCAGCGGATGTCGGGCTTGTCGATCCCCATGCCAAAGGCGACCGTGGCGACCACGATCAACCCATCCTCGCGCTGGAACCGGACCTCAACCCGGCGCCGTTCTTCGGCCTCCAGCCCCGCATGATAGGCCACCGCCTCATGCCCCGCCTCGCGCAGGGCTTGGGCAAGGGTTTCGGTCTTGGACCGGGTCGCCGCATAAACGATGCCCGACTGCCCCTTTCGCGCCTTGGCAAAGCGCAAAAGCTGGTCGCGTGGGCCATCTTTGACAGCAAAGGCCAGATGGATATTCGGCCGGTCAAAGCCGCGCAGGAAGGTGACCGGGGGATTGCCGTCGAACAGGCGGGTAACGATCTCGGCCCGGGTTTCCTCGTCCGCCGTGGCGGTAAAGGCGGCCAGCGGCACGTTCAGGGCGCGGCGCAGTTCACCGATGCGCAGATAGTCGGGGCGGAAATCATGGCCCCATTGGCTGACGCAATGCGCCTCGTCCACCGCGATCAGACTGCAGCGGGCGCGCCGGAGGAGGGTCATCGCAGCAGCCGAGGCCAACCGTTCCGGCGCGATGTACAGAAGCTTCAACCGCCCGTCATCGATGGCGGCGAAAACCTCTTCCGTCTCTTCGTCGGTATTGCCGGAAGTCAACGCCCCGGCCTCGACCCCCACGGCCTTTAGCGCGCGGACCTGATCGCGCATCAGGGCGATCAGGGGTGAGATGACGACCGTCACCCCGTCGCGGCACAAAGCGGGAAGCTGGAAACACAAAGACTTGCCCCCGCCCGTTGGCATGATGGCAAGCGTGTTCTGCCCGGCCAGCACGGCCTCGACAATCTCGGCCTGACCGGGGCGGAAATCAGGGAAGCCGAAGACGGAATGCAAAAGCTCGGCGGCGCGGTCCATCGGGCGGCCCCCCGTCAGAACTGCGTCGCCACCAGTCGTTCAAGAAAGTAGATCCCGACCAGGAGGAAGACCGGCGAGAAATCAATTCCTGAAAATGTCGGCACAACGCGCCGGATCTGGCGATAGATCGGCTGCAACAGACGGTTCAGCACATCCCAAGCCTGCGCCACCAAAGGCTGACGGATGTTCAGCACCTGAAAGGAAATCAACCAGGACATCAGGAAATGGATCAGGATCGTCCAGCGCAGGATGGACAGAACCAAAAGCAGCGTATCGCGCAGGGCTATCATTGGGGGATTGGTCCTTCATATCCGCTAACTCTTGGCCCGTGATTACCCCGGCCAGCGTTTGCGGGCAATGGCCCCGGCGTCACGCTTGACGCGGACCTCGCGGCGGGGCAGGGCTGCGCCAAAGACCGGAGGCACCGATGTACCCATTTCTGCGCCATATGAAGGAAGTGCTGGCCGCCCGCCGCGCCCCGAAGCTGGGGCTGTTCGATCCCCATGTCAGCCGCCACATCTGCTGGCCTTGGGACCTTGACCCTTGGGGAGAGTTGAACAATGGCCGCACGCTGACCCTCTTTGACTTTGGCCGCACCGCGTTGGGCCTGCGAACCGATATTGACCGGCTTTTGCTTGCCAAGGGGTGGGGCATGACGGTCGCGGGGTCAACAGTGCGCTATCGGCGGCGCGTCACCGCCTTTACCCGCTTGACTATGCACAGCCGCTGCATCGGCTGGGACGACCGGTTTCTTTACAAAGAGCAGTCGATGTGGCGAGGCGAGGACTGCACCTCGCATGTGCTGATACGGTCTGCCATCACGTCGAAAGCCGGGATCGTGCCCCCGGTGGAACTGGCGCGGGCGGCAGGTCTTTCCCCCGAAAGCCCGGCCATGCCGGACTGGGTTCAGGCCTGGATCAAGGCCGAGGCGCTGCGTCCATGGCCGCCTTCTCGCTAAGCCCCGGCTTGCGCCGGGTCGGGTTTCCGGGTTCACTTGGGCAAAACAAGGGGACGGGCATGGCAAGCGCGAAACAGCGGATCTGGGGCTGGTATTTCTTTGACTGGGCCAGCCAGCCTTACAACACGCTACTCCTGACCTTCATCTTCGGCCCCTACTTTGCCGAAATCGCGCGCGGCCACTACCTTGGCCAAGGCCTGGAAGCCGAGGCAGCCAAAGCGGCAGCCCAATCGCTTTGGGGTTTTTGGTACGCGATCTTTTCGCTGATCATTGCCTCGATGGCCCCGATCCTTGGGGCGGTTGCCCAAGGGACCGGGCGACGGTTGGTCTGGGTCTGGGGCTTTTCCGTTTTCTATGTGCTCGGGGCCTGGTGCCTTTGGTATGTGGCCCCCGGTGGCGAGCTTGGCATGCTGCAGTGGGGCGCGATTTCCTTCGGGATCGGCCTGATCGGCATGGAGTTTGCCACGATCTTCACCAACGCACTGATGCCAACTCTGGCCGAGGGCGATGACATCGGCAAGCTTTCCGGATCGGGCTTTGCCTTTGGCTATCTTGGCGGGCTGGTGGCGCTGTTCATCATGCTGTCGCTGTTTGCCGACAATGCTGACACTGGGAAAACCCTGATCGGGATCGACCCGCTGTTCGGCTTCGACGTCGAAGCGCGAGAGGGCACCCGATTCGTCGGCCCGTTCTCGGCTTTGTGGTTCATGGTCTTCATGATCCCCTTTGCCTTGTGGGTGCGGGAGCCGCCTGGCGGGGCGGGGGCCCTGCGTATTGGTCCGGCCCTTGCCAGCCTGCGCGACACGATCCGAAGCCTGCGCTATCGCGGCAGCCTGCGCAGTTTTCTGATCTCGGCGCTGTCCTACAGCGATGCCTTGACCGGGATTTATGCCTTTGGCGGGATCTATGCGTCGAACGTGCTGGGCTGGTCGATCACCCAGATCGGAGTTTTTGGCATTTTGGGCGGCGTCACGGCGATGGTGGCAAGCTGGGTCGGTGGACGGCTGGATGCAAGGTTCGGACCGAAGCCGGTGATTGTTGGTGCGCTGGTCGTTCTGTTGGTCGTTTGCGCAATCATCGTCGGGATGGACCGAGACCAAGTCTGGGGCATCGCACTCGACAGCGCCTCAACCACGCCGGACACCATTTTCTACATCTGCGGCGGCCTGATCGGGGCGGCGGGAGGGCCGTTGCAGGCGGCAAGCCGGACCATGGTCTTGCGCCACACCACCCCTGACCGTGCGACCGAGGCGTTTGGCCTTTTCGCCCTTTCCGGCAAGGTGACCAGCTTCATTGCGCCCACCCTGATCACGATTGCCACCACGATCAGCGGAAGTGCGCGCCTTGGGATTTCGCCGATCATCCTGTTGTTCCTGGTCGGTCTTGTTCTGCTAATCTGGGTCAAACCCAAAGGTGAGATGGTTTCCTGATGTTTGCCCGTGCCCTGTTCCTAACCCTCTGCCTTGCCGCGCCCGTTGCTGCCGAGGATCTTGCCAACCAGCTTTTCGGCGCGATGACGACGCCGTCCGCGCAAGACCCAATGCCAATCGGCTCTTATGCCAAGGGCTGTGGGGCCGGGATGGTCGAACTGCCCGAAAGCGGAGACACTTGGCAAGCGATGCGGCTGTCCCGGAACCGCCATTATGGACAGCCCGACCTTGTGCAGTTCCTGATCGACCTGTCGGTCACGGCGCGCGACATCGGCTTTGGCAAGGGCCTTTACATCGGCGACATGAGCCAACCGCGCGGCGGGCCGATGACCAGCGGCCATGCCAGCCACCAGATCGGGCTGGATGTCGATATCTGGTATCTGCCCCCCTCCAGCCTGACCCTGACTGAAGCTGACCGTGAAATGATCAGCGCCAATTCGGTGCGATCGGCCGACCAGAAATCGGTGACCGAGAACTGGACCAGCGTCCACCGAGAGCTTTTGAAAGCGGCTGCCCTAGACCCCCGCGTCGACCGGATATTCGTGGCGGCGGCGGTCAAGATCGAGATGTGCAAGACCGCCAAGCGCAAAGACAGGAAGTGGCTGCAGAAAATCCGGCCGATCTATGGCCACGATGACCATTTCCACGTCCGCCTGAAATGTCCCAAGGGCGCGACCCTGTGCGAAACTCAAACACCAACGGTGTCCGACCTGTCGAATGGCGGTGATGGTTGCGACGAGACGCTGATGTGGTGGGTAACCGACTACCTTGATCCGCCCAAGGACGACGGCAAGAAAAAGCCCAAGGACGAGGAAGAGCCCAAGAAGAAGGGCCCGCGCGAGTTCACCATGGCGGACCTGCCGAACCAGTGTCAGGCTGTGCTGGACTCGGACTGAGGTTGACAGCCGCGCACGGTCGGTATAGCCCGCGCCCGTCCCGCGGGCCGCTTGGTTCGGGGGCCAAGTTCCCGCAACCTTGCCAAAACGGTATCATTCATGCGCTTCCTGCTTCCTGGCGTCATTGCCATGACGGTGATCGTCGTCACCTCGAACATCCTTGTCCAATATCCGCTTGGCGCCTTCCTGACTTGGGGTGCCTTGACCTATCCATTCTCGTTTCTGGTGACCGAGATCGCCAACCGGCTGGATGGCCCCACCGCCGCCCGCAAGATCGTGTTTGTGGGCTTTGTCACCGGGATCGTCTGTTCCTTCATCGGCACGCAGATCATGGGCGAGTTCGGCCCGCTGGTTACGTTCCGCGTCGCCCTTGGCTCGGGTCTTGCGTTCCTTTGCGCCCAGCTTCTGGACATCGCCGTCTTCAACCAGTTCCGCAATGGGCTGTGGTGGAAAGCGCCACTGATCTCCCCTTGGATCTCCTCGACCCTGGATACGGCGGTCTTCTTCGCCGTCGCCTTTTCCGCCGCGCTAACCTTCCTTGAACCCGGCAATGATGTCTCTTGGGCCACCGTTCCGACCCCGCTTCTGGGCGTCGGACCCGAAGCTCCGTTCTGGGTCTCGCTTGCCTTGGGCGACTGGACCGTCAAACTTCTCCTCGCCATCTTCGCGCTGATGCCGTTTCGGCTGGCGGTCAGAAAGCTTGTCGCACGGGTAGCGTAAATTGTTTTGACAAACACAAAATCTGTGTCACGCTCCCTCTATCGGCAACCATTTTGAAAGGAGGTGATCCAGTGTCTAGAGTGATATTGGAGAGAGGTGTCGGGACAGTCGGGAGGCGTATTTTCTAAGGGCAGCCCCTGGAAGATAAACCACCGATTGGATTTGGATGCCCTAACTGGCCCATCTCCTTAGATCTCGGAAAGGGTTGCCCCCAACGGCAGCCCTTTCTCTTTTGCCCGCGCCCGAATAGTTTGCCCATATGCTGCATGTCACCGAAACCATCATGATCGCCGACTGGGAATTGTCGGAAAGCTTCATGCGTGCCTCGGGGCCGGGGGGGCAGAACGTCAACAAGGTCTCGACCGCCGTCGAATTGCGGTTCGAGGCCGAGCGGTCGCCAAACCTGACGGCTGCGGTCAAGGCGCGGCTGAAGCGGCTGGCCGGGCGGCGCTGGACGAATGAGGGGGCCTTGGTGATTCAGGTCGAAGACACCCGCAGCCAGGCCCAGAACCGCGAGATCGCACGGGAACGGCTGGCCGAGCTGATCCGGCAGGCGTTGGTCGCCCCCAAGCGTCGGATTGCGACGAAGCCCACCCTTGGCAGCCAACGCCGCCGCATTGCCGCCAAGACCCAGCGGGGCGAGGTGAAAACCCTGCGCGGCAAGGTTGAGGGCGAGGAATGACCCCGGCTGAGGCTGCGGCCAGCCATTGGGGCGGGCGCATCTCCCGCACCCTGCGCGACCGGGAAAATCATGTCTACGAGATGGCTTTGCCGTCTGGCCGCGCGGCCCTGCGGCTGCACAGGGCGGGGTATCAGTCGGCGGATGCCATTGGCTCAGAGCTATGGTGGTGCGCCGAACTGGCCGCGGCGGGCCTGCCGATCCCCAAGGCACTGGCGGCGCAGGACGGGCGCTTGCTGATCCCGTTGGATGATGGCCGCCACGCCTCGGCGATCAGCTGGATGGAGGGCGAGGCTTTGGGCGAAGCGGGCCAGCCCTTCGCGCGTCCGGTTTCCGAAGTTGTCGACCTTTACCATAGTCTGGGCGCGCTTCTGTTTCGCCTGCATCGGGTGACCGATGACCTGACCCTGCCGCAGGGCTTTACCCGACCGCGCTGGGACCGCGACGGGTTGGTGGGTGAAGCCCCGTTCTGGGGTCGGTTCTGGGACCATCCCGCTGCCAGCCCCGACCAGCGTCAGGTTCTGATCCGGGCCAGAGACGCCTTGCGCGAACGCCTGACCGGGGGTGAAACCGGCTTGATTCACGCCGATGTCCTACGCGAGAACGTATTGGTGAACGATGGTTCGGTTTCATTGATCGATTTCGACGACAGTGGTTATGGCTTCCGGCTGTATGATCTTGGCACCGCGTTGGTGCAGGTCCTTGCCCTGCCGGAATTCCCTGCGTTGCGTCAGGCATTGATGTCGGGCTATGGAACGACCGACCGCGCGATGGTCGATGCCTTCACGATGGCGCGGACCATGGCTTCGGTCGGCTGGACCATGCCGCGGTTGCAGCCTGATGATCCGATCCACAAAAGCCACCTTGCCCGTGCGGTCGCCTGCGCCGAGCGGGTATTGGGTTAAACCGCGACCGCCTGCGCCTCTTGCGCGCCCAGGCCGAACACCCGCTTGTAGCGTTCGATCTCGTCCTTTGGCCCCATCGCCTTGGCCGGGTTGTCGGACAGCTTGACCGTGGGCCGCCCGTTCGCCGACAGCGCCTTGCAGACCAGGCTGAACGGGGCCAGTGCGTCATCCGGGACCAGCCCCCGGAAGTCATTCGTCAGCATCGTCCCCCAGCCGAAGGACACTTTCACCCGGCCGTGGAACTGGGCATGCAGCGCCTCGATCTGGTCGACGTCCAACCCGTCCGAGAAGATCACGAGCTTCTCGCGCGGGTCTTCTCCACGCTCTTGCCACCAGTGGATTGCGGTTTCGGCCCCCTTGGCCGGATCACCTGAGTCAATCCGGATCCCGGTCCAGCCCGCCAGCCAGTCCGGCGCGTTGCGAAGGAAGCCTTCGGTGCCATAGGTGTCGGGCAGAATGATCCGCAGATTGCCCTCATGTTCATCCTGCCAGTCGGCCAGAACCTGATAGGGGGCCTGTTTCAACTCGGCGTCGGTATCGGCCAAAGCACTGTAAACCATGGGCAATTCATGGGCGTTCGTCCCAATCGCCTCGATATCCCGGCGCATGGCGATGCGGCAGTTCGAGGTGCCGATGAATTTCGAGCCCAGCCCCTCCTGCATCGCCTGAACCGCCCAGTCCTGCCACAGGAACCCGTGCCGCCGCCGCGTGCCGAAATCAGCGATCTTTAGCCCGTCGATCTTCTTCAGCCGCTCGATCTTCTCCCAGGCGCGGGTCATCGCGCGGGCGTAAAGCACCTGCAATTCGAACTTGCCCATGTGGTCCAGAACCGCCCGGCTGCGCAGTTCCATCAGAATGGCAAGGGCCGGGATTTCCCACAGCATTACCTCGGGCCAGGCGCCTTCGAAAGTCAGCTCGAACTGGCCGTCCCGCTTTTCCAGATGATAGGCGGGCAGGCGCAGGCCCTCGAACCACTCCATGAAATCCGGGCGAAACATCTGGCGCTTGCCGTAGAATGTGTTGCCGCGCAGCCAAGTGCTTTCGCCCCGCGCCAAGGAGATTGTGCGTACATGGTCCAGCTGTTCGCGAAGTTCGCCTTCGTCGATGATCTCGGCCAAGCGAACCTTGGAGGACCGGTTGATCAGGCTGAAGACCACGTTGGTCTTGGGCTTGTTTCGGAAAATCGACTGACACATCAACAGCTTGTAAAAGTCGGTGTCGATCAGCGACCGCACGATGGGGTCGATCTTCCACTTGTGGTCCCAGACGCGGGTTGCAATATCCAAGAGTCAGGCCTCCAGCGCGACGCCAGCCGCACGCATAAGGTCGCGAGCCTGGGCAAGCGATCCGTTCAGGTCAATCGCCCGGCAAGCCCCTTCTAGCACGGTGGCCTTGTACCCCAGCCGTGCGGCATCAAGCGCCGAATAGGCGACGCAGTAGTCGGTGGCGAGGCCGACCAAAATGACCGAGGTAATCCCGCGATTGCGCAAGTATCCGTCCAGCCCGGTCGCAGTGGTCCGATCGTTTTCGAAGAAGGCAGAATAGCTGTCGATCTCGGGCCGAAAGCCCTTGCGGATCACCAGTTGCGCGGGGTCGGTGCGCAGGTCCTTGTGGAAGGCCGCCCCACCCGTGCCCTGCACGCAATGGGTGGGCCACAGGACCTGCGGGCCATAGGGCATTTGGGTCAGGCTAAAGGGGGCGGCTCCGGGGTAGTTCGCCGCGAAAGAGGCATGGTTGGCCGGGTGCCAGTCCTGCGTCAGGACAACGGTCTGGAAGTCTGCCATCAACCTGTTGATCCGGCTGATGATTTCATCGCCCCCTGCCACGGCGAGCGCGCCGCCGGGGCAGAAATCATTCTGCACGTCGATCACGATCAGGGCTTCGCTTGCAGGCTTCATCGCGGCCTCCCTTTGGTCTTTCCCCTTGGGTAAGGGGTCGCTGCACCTCGCGTCAAGCGAAGTGCTTGAAAATTACCGGTGTTCGGCGCAAAGGGGGGGCATGATCACCGTCGTCGCCCTTTATCAGTTCACCCGGTTCCCGGACCCCGCTGCCTTGAAGCCGGGGCTGGTGGAGACCTGCGTTTCGCATGGCGTCAAAGGCTCGCTTCTTATGGCGCGGGAAGGGATCAACGGCACCATTGCCGGGACGCGCGACGGGATTGATGCAGTGCTTGCCGCCATCCGGGCGTTGCCGGGGTGTGAGGGGTTGGAGTGGAAGGAAAGTTTCGCCGAAGAGATGCCGTTCGGGCGGATGAAGGTGAAGCTGAAGCGTGAAATCGTGACGATGGGCCAGCCGGATGTCGACCCTTTGGCGCGGGTTGGGAACTATGTCTCGGCGCGGGAGTGGAACGCGCTGATCGCGGATCCGGATACGGTGGTGATTGATACCCGGAACGACTACGAAGTGGCGATTGGCACGTTCAAGGGTGCGGTTGACCCCAAGACCCGGGCCTTTGGCGAGTTTCCTGATTGGTGGCAGGCACACCGGCAGGAGTTCGCGGGCAAGAGGATCGCAATGTTCTGCACTGGCGGCGTCCGTTGCGAGAAGTCGACGAATTACCTTCTGGGGCAAGGGCTTAACGAGGTCTATCACCTGAAGGGCGGGATCCTGAAATATCTGGAAGATGTGCCCGAGGCAGAGAGCCTGTGGCAGGGGCAGTGCTTTGTCTTTGATGACCGGGTGTCGGTTGGCCATGGGCTGCAACCCGGCGGATTTACTTCGTGTGGGGCCTGCCGAAGGCCGGTGACGCCGGAAGACCGGGCGCAAACGGGGTTTGAAGAGGGCGTCGCCTGCCCGGCCTGCTTGGGGGAATACTCGGCTGCGGACCGCGGGCGGTTTCGCGAACGGCAGCGGCAGATGGAGCTTGCGTCCAAGCGGGGCGAGCCGCATCTGGGGGCGTAAGGTGGGTCAGGTAAGATGGGCAATATTGCCCACCTTGCTTTGCGTCAGCCGCCAGCCAGCATGTCGCGCACCATGGGGATGACCTTCTCGCCATAAAGCTTCAGGCAGGCCATCAGGTCGCTGTGCGGGACCGGGCCGGTCGAGTATTTCATGTCAAAGCGCTGGATGCCAAGACCTTGGATTGTCTTGACAATCTTGCGCGCGACAGTCTCGGGGCTGCCCACATAAAGCGCTCCGTGGTGGACCTCGTTAAGGTAGCGGTCCTTGGTGACCGGGGGCCAGCCGCGTTCGCGGCCGATGCGGCCGAACATGTCGGCGTAGTGAGGCCAGAGCTTTTCCTGAGCGATTTCATCGGTTTCCGCGACAAAGCCGGGGGAATGGACGCCGATGTCGCGCACCGGTTTGCCAAGCTGGGCGCAGGCGCGGTGGTAAAGGTCGATGTAGGGCGCAAAGCGCATGGCATCGCCGCCGATGATGGCGAGCATCAGTTGGAGGTCTTGGCGGACGACCCTCACCACGCTTTCAGGGCTGCCGCCAACGCCGACCCAGACGGTCATAGGTTGGCCAAGCGGTGGGAAAACCTGCTGGTTATTCAAAGGGCTGCGGGTCTCACCGGACCAGGTGATCCGAGGGTCACGGAGGAGTTTGGCAAAGATATCAAGGCGTTCTTCGAAGAGCCGGTCGTAATCCTGCAGATCTTGGCCGAACAAAGGGTAACTTTCGGTAAACGACCCGCGCCCGAGGATCGGTTCGGCCCGGCCGTTCGACAGCGCGTTCAGGGTGGAAAAACGCTGGAAGACCCGGACCGGATCGTCGGTGGACAGCACGGTCACGGCAGTGCCCAGCTTGATCCGGTAGGTCCGGCCTGCGATGGCGGCCAGCACGATTTCGGGGGCCGAGATCGCGAAATCGGCGCGGTGGTGTTCACCCAAGCCAATGAAATCAATGCCGATTTCGTCGGCAAGTGTGGCTTGGTCCAAGACTTCGCGCAAGACGCGGTCCATGTTTTGCGGCTTGCCATCCGGGCCAAGAGTGACATCGCCGAACGTATCCAGGCCAAGGGAAATCTGGGTCATGGTGGCTCCTTTTGCCCAGACGCTAGGCGATGGGGGCGGAATGGGGAATGCGGAAATCGAGAGGCTGGGTGTTCGGGGCCGCACAGGTTTCGGCAAGTGATTGCGAACGCAGGATTAATCCACCGGGGCCGGGGTCTTTCGACTGTCTTCCATATGTCTTCCATCGGTCTTGCCGTTCGCCGAGGGCAGCCATGATTAACCATGGCGGCGAATCGGGGGCTTCGGGCAAGATGGCAGGGAAAGGAGACCGCCATGACCTCACCCGAAAAACTGGCCATCCAGATGGGCCTTGATATCCCCGACTTTGACCGCGACGGCTATTACGGGGCCGATTACGGCACGATGAAACCCTATCACCGGATGGGGAGCCTGTTGTTCCTGTCGGGCCATGTGGCGCAACAGGGTGTTGAGATCACCCACAAGGGCCGCCTTGGGCAGGATGTGACGGTCGAGCAGGGCTATCTTGCCGCGCGGCGCACAGGGCTGAACGTGCTTGGCGGGATCCGGCAGGCGGTGGGATCGCTGGACCGGGTGAAGGGGATCGTCCGGAGCCTGAACTTCGTCGTCTGCACGCCGGATTTCGAAGATGTGCACAAGGTGCCCTCGGGCCTGTCGGACCTGTTCGTCGAGGTTTTCGGGCGCGAGCGCGGGCTTGGGGGGCGGGCGACGATCGGGGTTATGGCGCTGGCAGGTGGGGTCTGTTTCGAGACCTGGGCCACGATCGAGGTGGAGTAGGGGGCGCTCATCGCCCCTGACGGGGCTTTTCGCTGGGGTTGTCGGCAGGACCCGGTGCGGTTCGGACAGCAGGTCAGTGTTTTTGAGTATTTGATCCAAGAGGAAGCGCAGGGCACGGAATGGCGCATGCGGTTCGGGACGAGGTCAGCGCCTGAAACAGATGGCGAAGGCGCGCTGACCAGCGGGCGCGTCGTAGTGTGCGCAAATGGGCAAGATGGTCGTGCAGGTGATTGGAATGGGGGTCCTTTGGCCGACCATCGGTGTGACGGCTGGCAGAGGCGCGGAGAAGGTCGAGGTTGACTGAGATCATGGCTTTCGTCCCAAGTTGGATTGGTCTTGGGGAATGCCAGAAAATCTGCGATATTCCGACTCAGGAATTTCCTTCAGACGAAAGCTGAGCTTACGTTATGCGCTGGCGTGATCTGCCGTCCCTGACCTCGCTTCGAGCCTTTGATGCGACCGCGCGAAGCGGTAGTTTTGCCGATGCGGGGCGGATGCTGAACGTCACGCACGCGGCGGTGACGCAGGCTGTGCGGGGGCTGGAGGCCGAGCTTGGGGTGGCACTGGTGCGCCGGGCGGGGCGGACGGTGGCGCTGACCGACGCGGGCGAGCAGTTGGCCCGCGCGCTGGACGACGGGTTTGGCAAAGTGACGGCGGGGGTCGCAAGCCTGCGCCAGACCGAGGCGCGGCGCGTGGTGCGGGTCACGACGACCACTTATATCGCCGAGACCTACGTCATGCCGCGCTTGCCGGATTTCTGGGCGCAGCATCCTGGGGTGGAGGTGGCGATGTCGCCAAGCCCCGAAAAGATTGACCTTGCCCGCGATGGGTTTGACATGGCGATCCGGGC
Source organism: Paracoccaceae bacterium (assembly GCA_947504705.1). GTDB lineage: Bacteria > Pseudomonadota > Alphaproteobacteria > Rhodobacterales > Rhodobacteraceae > Tabrizicola. The sequence goes on along the minus strand of CANNIA010000019.1, from coordinate 34,596 downwards.
TTTGCCGCGAGATTGGGTTGAAGCGGCGGATGAGGAGATCAGGCCGCTTTGCCAGTCGCCCGTCGTGGCGGTCTGCACACCTGCACTGGCGAAGTCGGGCCTGCATCCGCAGGACATGCCTTGGGTGATCGGGGCTGACAGGCATCTGGACCTGGCCGAGGTGGCTGGGATGGGGCTGGATGCCAGCCGGTTGAAACGGGTGGAGCTGGGAAGCCCGCATCTTGAACTGTCGGCTTGCCGTCAGGGCCTTGGTGCAGGCACGGCGACCGAGATCATCTGCCGCGCCGATATCGAGGCGGGGCGGCTGGTCGTGCTGCCTATGACGGGGTTGCCGGTCATCACCTATGCCGTGGTCATGCCAAGGGGGGCGCGGCGGACGGCGGTGGAAGCTTTTGCCGGATGGCTGGCGACGATCTTCTAAGGCTCGTGCCCCACCGTTCAGGCCTTGTCGCGGACCATCAGGTGGTTGCCGGTGCCCTGTTTCACCTCGAAGCGGGGGATCGTGCGCAGAAGGTCCGAGAGTTTGGGTTTGCCATAGCTGCGGCTGTCGAAATCGGGGAAAAGCTGGGTCAGGAACTGGCCCAACTGGCCCAGCGAATACCAGTCCTGATCCGCGTCGATCTTCTTCATCGCCTCGATGACAAGCGGAATGGCCTCGGCAGCGGGGCGTTTGCTGGTGGCTGGCGCTGGTTCGGCCTTTGCGGCGCTGGCCTTGGCGGTTTGCGGTGCGGTGCCGGTTTCGGCCCGGGACGGGGGTTCGGCCGAGGTGGTGATATTCTCGATGAAGATAAAGCGGTTGCAGACCTTGCGGAGGCTCTCGGGGGTCTTTTCCTCGCCCACGCCGATGACTTGCAGCCCGTCCTCGCGGATGCGGGAGGCGAGCCTTGTGAAATCGCTGTCGGAGGAGACGAGGGCGAAGCCGTCGACCTTGCCGGCATGCAGGATGTCCATCGCGTCGATGACAAGGCCGATGTCGCTGGCGTTCTTGCCCTTGGTGTTGGCCGATTGCTGGTGCATGACAAGGCCAAGGCTGCGGGCCTTTTCCTTCCATTGGCCAAGCGCACTGGAGGACCAGTCGCCATAGACGCGGCGAACCGAGGGTTCTCCTAACCCCGCGATTTCATCCAGGATCGCCTCGATATGGCGGGCGGGGATGTTGTCGGCGTCGATGAGAACGGCAAGCCGGGGGGCGCGGGTGTCTGGCATGTTGGCCTCCATGCCCTGACTGTCGCAGGTTGGGCGGGGGGCGTCCAGCGTCAGCTTTCCGGGACCTCGTCGCAGTGCGGCCCGGTCAGAAGGGTTTCCAGTCGGTCGATGTGGGCGGGGTCGGTGTCGGAGATGGTGAAGACCGCCTCGTAGATCGGTTCGTTCAGGAAGGGTTCTATGGCGACAAGGCCGCAGATCAGGAGCTGGCCGGTCTGGCCGACATGGGCCTTGGTCAGTTCGCGCATCTGGGCGTTGAAGCTGGTGTGAAGCCGGATCACCAAAGCGGCCCCGCGACCGGCCTGGTCGATGCGGTCGACCGAGAGGATGTCTTCGGGCTGGGCGGTGATGTGATCGGCGCCGAAGATCAGGCTGATCCGGGGTGGCTCGGCCAAGGCGGGGCTGGCCGCGAGGGCGACGGGGAGCACGGCAAGGCGGAAGCTGGTGAGCATGGGCATCCCGGGCGGCCAAGGGTGTAGGATAGCGCGGAATGGGGCTGCGGCAAGGCTGTTGCGTTTTGGCGATCAGGACATGGTCGGTGCGCAGGGGGGGTGGCGGAAGGTTTCTGCGACGGCGTCAGCCTGGGCCGGGTCGGGAATGGTAACTAGGAAGGAGGCGGCGATCAGGGGTTCCTGAATGCGGGCGTCGATCATCCGGCGGCCGCAGAGGTTGAACTTGATCGACCAGCTTGTCCGCTGGCGGGTTGCCTTAGCGATCAGGGGATCAAGCCGGGGGTCAAGGTCGATCTGCAGGGCGGGGAAGCCAGAGATTTCAGACCGTTCGACCGAAATGATGTCGCTGGCGGTAAAGGGGATGATGGTCAGGCCATATTCGATCTCGCCCAGGGGGAATGGATCGGGGACGGCTTGGGCCAGAGTTGGAGAGGCAAGAAGGCAGGCGCTTGCGGTTAGGGCAATAAGGGCGAGGCTGAAAGACAAGATGAGGTTAACTGTTCAGAGCGGGGTCGCAGGATCGTGCGTTCAGGATGCCGAGCCAATGCTCCATATTCGTGGCGACGTCGCCGACGATCATCAAGCTGCCGCCGGGAAGAGGCGTTTGCATGAGCGGGCGCGAAACTTCCACGTCGCAGATCCGGATCACGGCTTCTTCGCCGACATGTCGCGAGGTGAAGGGGCCGAAGGCCTCGGTCTCCGATGGACCGAGCTTGATCGCGATGGCGCCTTGGCCGTTCATGTCCAGCACCGTCTCGGCCTCTATTTCACTGTCAGGGGAAAGGCTGAAGGTCTCGCCGGGAAATTCCATCGACAGCAGCGCAGTCTCAGCCCTCGCCGGGTAGGCGAGGGCGATGAGGGCAAAGCTTGTGCGAAGGATCAATAGACCACGACCGCGCGGATCGATTTCCCCGCGTGCATCAGGTCGAAGCCTTCGTTGATCCGCTCCAACGGCAGGACGTGGGTGATCATGCTGTCGATCTCGATCTTGCCGTCCATGTACCAGTCGACGATTTTCGGCACGTCGGTGCGGCCACGTGCGCCACCGAAGGCGGTGCCTTTCCAGACCCGGCCGGTGACCAGCTGGAAGGGGCGGGTCTCGATCACGGCTCCGGCGGGGGCGACACCGATGATGATCGACTGGCCCCAGCCGCGATGGGTGCATTCCAGCGCGTCGCGCATCACTTTGACGTTGCCGGTGCAGTCGAAGGAGTAGTCCGCGCCGCCGATCTTGTCGAAGGGGGTCTTGGTCAGGTCGACAATGGCTTGGACAACGCTGGTGCCCTCGGCCAGTTTCTTCGGGTTGACGAAATGGGTCATGCCGAAGCGTTCGCCCCATTCCTTTTTGTCGTCGTTGATGTCGACGCCGATGATCATCCGCGCTCCGGCCATTTTCAGGCCCTGAATGACGTTCAGACCAATCCCGCCCAGACCGAAGACGACGGCAGTTGCGTCCTGTTCCACCTTGGCGGTGTTCAGGACGGCGCCGATGCCGGTGGTCACACCGCAGCCGATGTAGCAGATCTTGTCGAAGGGCGCGTCTTCCCGAACCTTGGCCAGCGCGATTTCCGGCATCACGGTGTGCTGGGCAAAGGTCGAGCAGCCCATGTAGTGATAGATCGGCGTGCCATCCAGCATCGAAAACCGGGTGGTCCCGTCAGGCATCAGGCCCTGACCTTGGGTCGCGCGGATCGCGGTGCAAAGGTTGGTCTTGCGCGAAAGGCAGGACGGGCATTCGCGGCATTCCGGCGTGTAAAGCGGGATGACGTGGTCGCCGGGTTTCAGCGATTTGACGCCGGGGCCGCATTTCACCACAATCCCCGCGCCTTCATGGCCGAGGATCGAGGGGAAGATGCCTTCGGGGTCAGCGCCCGAGAGGGTGAATTCGTCGGTGTGGCAGATGCCGGTGGCCTTGATTTCGATCAGAACCTCGCCCTCTTTCGGGTCGTCGAGGTTCACCTCCATGATCTGAAGCGGTTTGCCTGCAGCGATTGCAACGGCGGCACGGGTGCGCATCTGGTAATCCTCCCTTATGGTTTGCCGCAAGCTGTGCCAAACTGCAGCAGAAAGCAACTCGGGATGCGACCATGAAAGCTTCGCTTTTTGCCTTGCTTGCGCTGATTATGCCACTTGGTGCCTGTGTCGCGCCGCCGCCTGAGCAGCCTGAACCCGATGATTGCCGGGCGTCGGAATTGCAGGATCTGGTTGGTCAGCCGGGGGCCGTTCTGAATGGCATGCGCTTCAGTCAGGTGCTGCGGGTGATCCAATATGGCATGGCGGTCACGATGGATTACAACCCCGCCCGGCTGAACATCTCGCTTGACCAGCAGGAGAGGATCGAGCGGGTCAGTTGCGGGTGATGGCCGCGGGCCTGAAGAGGCCCGGGTTTTGGTCCCGCCAGCCAGTGCCCGCCCCAAAAACAACAGCACCCCCGCGACTTGGGCGCGGGAGTGCTGATACTCGTCACCAAGTCACTGGGTAACTTATTCTTTTTTCATTTTGAAGTCCGAGTGGCAGCCCTTGCAGGACCCACCAAGGGCTTCCATCCCGGCACCGATGGATTCAGCAGAGCTGACGTCAAGGGCACCTGCTGCGTCGATTCCGGCCGTTGCCTTGGCAAGGAAGGTATCCCAGTTGGCCCAGATTTCAGGCCGTGCGGCCGAGGCGGGGTCGGCGGCACCCTGGTCCATGAAGGTGGCTTCGATGTTGCCCATGTTTGCGACCAGCGCGGCCTTGGCGGCTTCGGCGGCGGCGGCGTCATAGGCGGTCTTGCCGCCAGCCATGTCGGCAAGAACGCCGATGGCTGCGCCGTTTGAATCCATCAGCGCCTGGCGGGCAATTGCGGCGGGATCGGTCGGCATCACTTTGTCTTCGGCATAGACGGCTCCGGCGGCGAGGACGGCACCCAGCATTGCGGCTTTGATGAATTTCATCGGTCAGGCTCCCTTGTTGGTTTATCGCGCCACTATAGGCGCGGCATTCCGTCGCGGTAGCCCGGGACTTCGGCGTTCACGCAGTTGTCATCGGCCGTGATGAGGGACTCGACAGGCGTTTGTTGGGGTGGCATGACGTGAACATAAGGAGAACGTGCGATGGCCGGAAAGCGCATCCTTTCGCTTTGGTTTCCACGGCTGGCGGCTGAACGCGTGCAGCGGCGGCGCGGAGATGCTTTGCCCACGCCGCTGGCGGTGGTGGGGGATCGCAATGGCGCGCAGGTGCTGGTGTCGCTGTCGCTCGAGGCCGAGGCGGCGGGTCTGGCGCTGGGCCAGCCCCTGCGCGATGCGACTGCGATCTGTCCGGGGCTGCTGACGGTTGCTGCCGATCCGCCGGGCGAGGCGCAGTTCTTGCAAAGCTTGCGGCGTTGGGCGGGGCGGTTTTCGCCCTGGGTGGCCGAGGAACCGCCTGCCGGGCTGATGATCGACCTGACCGGATCGGCGCATCTTCACGGCGGGGAAGAGGGTGTGCTGGCCCGGGTGGCCGAGGATTGTGAAGGGTTGGGCCTGAGCTTGCGCGCGGCGATTGCCGATACGCCGGGGGCGGCCTGGGCGCTGGCGCGCTATGCGCGGGCGGGGGTGATGCCGGTCAGGTCCGGCGATGCGATTGATCAAGAGGCGCGGGCGACGCGGTCGCGGGCGGCCAAGCGCCGGGGTTGGGAGCGCGGGGGGGCTACGCCCCGCCCGGTGCCTGCGCGGGGGGCCGAGGCCGCGGTGATCGCCCCGCCGGGGCGGCTTTATGAGGCGCTGTCAGAGCTGCCGCTGGCGGCTCTGCGTCTGCCGCCGGATGTGGTAGACCGGCTGATGCGGCTGGGCCTGCGCCGGGTGGGCGAGATCATGGGGCTGCCGCGCGCGGCCCTTGCTCGGCGGTTCGGGGCGGATGCGCTGAAGCGGCTGGATCAGGCACTGGGGCTGGAGCCTGAACCCGTCAGCCCCGCCCGCCCGCCGATGCATTTTGCGGTACGGCTGACTTTGCCCGACCCGATCGGGTTGCGCTCGGATGTCGAGGCGGCGCTGGACCGGTTGTTACCCGCGTTCTGCGACAAGCTGCGCGCCAAAGGCCGGGGGGTGCGGCGGGTGCAGTTCCAGGCCTTCCGCGCCGATGGCGGGGTGGCTGCGGTCGAGGTGGGCCTTGCGCGGGCTGCCGATAGCCCCGACCGCATCCGCCCGCTTTTGCATCTGAAGCTCGATCAGATCGACGCGGGCTTTGGCATCGACTGTCTGCGGCTGGAGGCTTTGGCCACCGAAGCGGTCAGCGCCCTGCAGCATCGCGGGCAGATCGAGGTGACGGCGAAAGCGATGGGGGGGGCGAAAGCGGTCTCGTCGCAGGGGATGGACGATCTGATCGGGCGGCTGGGGGCAAGGCTGAGGAGTGAGGCGGTTCTCAGGCTGCATCCAGCGGAAAGCCATGTGCCGGCCAAGGCGGCCCAGGTCCTGATGGCGGCCTGGAGTGAGCCGCATGACGGCCCATGGCCCTCGCCCCCCGGGCCCCGCCCGCTGGTGATGTTTCGCCCCGAGCCGGTCGAGGCGCCGGAAAGCCCCGATATCCCAGCCCGGTTCCGCTGGCGTCGGCGCGAGTTTGCCTTGCGGATGGCAGCGGGGCCGGAACGGTTGCAGCCGGAATGGTGGTTCGAGGACCCCGACTGGCGCGGCGGCACGCGGGATTATTGGCGGGTTGAGGTGGAAGGGGGGATGCGGCTGTGGCTCTTCTACGGTCAGGGTGGGGCGGTGACGGACCGGTGGTATTGCGAGGGCGTCTTCGGCTGATCCATCAGGCGTGGCACCGGAAGTTTTCAAAGAAATTGGTTTGCTCCCACGCCCCGTGCCCGTCCCAGATGTGCTGCACAAGACTTGCGCAACCTGTCGCTTCGTGGAAACCATCCTAAGGGCAAGCCGAAAGGGTTGGGCCGAAAGAGCGGGGCCGAATGGCGCGAAACCGGGTCACGGTACAGCAGACGCAGCGCATGGCGCTGACGACGGGGCTTGTCACCTCGATCGGCATTCTGCGCGCCGATGCGGCAAGTCTGACCAAGCAGTTGGAAGACCTTGCCGCCGAGAACCCGCAACTGGTGCTGACGCGCGCCCCCGTGCAGGACTGGCTGCCGCGCTGGAAGGCGGCCTTTGCCAGCGAAGGTGACCAGCCCGAACTGGCTGCCGCCGCGCAAAGCCTGGTGGCGCATGTGCTGGACATGGTCGCCGCGATGGACCTTGACCCGCAGGAGGCCCGGATTGCCGAAGCCTTGGTTGCTGCGCTGGAACCCACGGGTTGGCTGGGTCGGCCGCTTGCCGCCATTGCAATCGACGCCGGAGCGAGCCTTGCCGAAACCGAAGCCGTTTTGCACCGCCTGCAGGAGCGCGCCGAACCCTCGGGGCTTTTTGCCCGCAATCTGGCAGAGTGCCTGCGCCTGCAAGCCCACGAGGCCGAGGAACTTTGCTGGGTCATGGCGGGTCTCTTGGAGCGGCTTGAGCTTCTGGCCAGGGGCGAGATTGACCGACTTGCACGCGACATGAGTGCCACGACAACTCAGGTCCGCGACGCGATCGGACGGTTGCGAAGCTATGACCCGAAACCTGGCACACAGTTTGAAGTTTTGGCCGCCCCGGTCCGCGAGCCGGACCTGATTGCCGAAAAGGGGGCGAGTGGCTGGACCATCGCGCTGAACCGCTCGGCCTTGCCGGCGGTCTCGGTCTCGGTCGCGGCGGGGCGGGGCAGGGGCCATGCCGAGGCCAAGGCCATGGTCAAGATGATCGAAGGCCGCAACACGACCCTGCTTGCCGTCGCGCAAGAGGTTCTGACCCGCCAGTCCGCGGCACTGGAGGCAGGGGCGGCGGTATTGCAGCCGATGACGATGGCCGAAGTAGCCGAGGCGTTGGGCTTGCATGAAAGCACGGTCAGCCGGGTCATCGCCGGGGCATCTGTGGACACGCCGCGCGGGACCTGGTGGTTGCGGGCGCTGTTCACCCAAGCAGCGCGCGAAGGTGGTCTTTCGGCGGCGGCGTTGCGTGACCGGCTGTCGCGGCTGATCGCGGCCGAAGACCGCCAAGCGCCCTTATCGGACGAAGCGCTGGCGGCGCATCTGGCGGATGGGGGCACCCCGATTGCGCGACGCACTGTGGCCAAGTATCGCGAGATGCTGAAGCTTCCCCCCGCCCATCGCCGTCGCCGACGGGAATGATGTCGTTTCCGGGGGTGACAGGGCAACGATCCTGCACTAGCTGGCCATGGGAACGGGGCAGGAACCGAGAGAAGCATGGCCTATTTTCTGGGCGTCGATACGGGCGGCACCTATACGGATGCGGTGATCCTGGATGAGGCCGCGAATGTCGTCCTTGGCAAGGCCAAGGCGCTGACCAGCCGTCATGACCTTGCGGTCGGAATCGGCGAGGCGGTGGACGCGGCGCTTGCAGCGGCCGGGGTCAAGGCGGCCGAGGTGGCGCTGGTGTCGCTGTCGACGACCTTGGCGACCAATGCGCTGGTCGAGGGGCAGGGCGCGCGGGTGGCGTTGGTCTTCATCGGTTTCGACGCGGGAGATCTGGCGCGGGCCAATCTGGCCGAGGCTTTGAAGGGCGATCCGGTGGTGGCGCTGACCGGGGGGCATACCCATGCCGGAACAGAAGCCGCACCGCTGGATATTTTTAAGCTGGAAGCCGCGATCCGCGAGCTTGGCGATCAGGTTTCGGGCTTTGCGGTCGCGTCCAGCTTTGCTACGCGGAACCCGGCGCATGAAATCGCAGCGCGCGATCTGATCCGCCGGGTGACGGGCCACCCGGTCACCTGCAGCCATGAACTTTCTGCCAACCTGAACGGGCCGAAACGGGCCCTGACGGCCGTCTTGAATGCGCGGCTGATCGGGATGATCGACCGGCTGGTCGCAGCCTGTGAGCGCCATTTGCTGGCGGTGGGCATTGATGCGCCCCTTATGGTTGTGCGCGGCGACGGGGCGTTGATCTCGGCGGCGATGGTGCGGGAACGGCCGATCGAGACGATCCTGTCCGGCCCCGCCGCAAGCATTGTTGGCGCGCGTTGGCTGACTGGGGCCTCGGACGCCTTGGTCAGCGACATTGGCGGCACGACGACCGATGTGGCGTTGTTGCGCGGTGGGTTGCCCGAGATTGACCCGGAAGGCGCGCGTGTTGGTGGGTTCCGCACGATGGTCGAAGCGGTGGCGATGCGCACGACCGGCCTTGGCGGTGACAGCGAAGTGCATCTGGTGACCGAGGGGTTGAAGGGCGGATTGCGGCTTGGGCCGCGGCGATTGATCCCGGTTTCGCTGCTTGCGACCACCCATGCCGAGATGGTGCATGCGGCGTTGGACCGCTGGCTGTCGTCGGAAACCGTGGGCGAGATGGACGGGCGGTTTGTCGTGCCGATGGCAGGGCAACGCGGTGGTCTGAATGCCCGTGACATCGCGGTGCTGGACCGGATTGCGCAGCCGATGCCGATGTTCGCGGCGCTGACCTCGCGGCTGGAGGTGGCGGCGTTGGAGCGGTTGGTGGCGCGGGGGCTGGTGATGATCGCCGGGGTCACGCCGTCGGATGCAAGCCATGTGCTGGGGCGGCTGGAGAGCTGGGATGGGGCGGCGGCGGAAAAGGCGCTGCGGCTGATCGCCAAGCGGCGGACCGGGGCGGGGGAACGCTTTGCCACCGGACCGCAAGTCTTTGCGCAGGCGGTGGTGGACCAGCTTATGCAGCAGACGGTGGATTGCCTGCTGGAAGCGGCCTTTGGCGAGGATGGCGGCTTTGAGGGCGAAGTGCCTGAGGTTCTGGCGCAGCACCGGCTGACGAAGGTTGGGCTGGCCCAGCATCGCGGCGTGGTTGAAGTGAGCGTGAAGCTGGGTGTTCCCGTGATCGGGCTTGGGGCTTCGGCCCCGTCCTATTACGGCGCGGTGGGCGAGCGGCTGCATTGCGAGATGATCCTGCCGGAACATGCGGGTGTGGCCAATGCCATTGGTGCCGTGGCGGGGCAGGTCAGCCAGCGGGTGACAGGCACGGTGTCTTCGCCCGCCGAGGGCCGGTTCGTGGCACATCTAGTCAGCGGGATCCAAAGCTTTTCCTCGTCCGAGGCAGCCCTTTCGGCGCTGGAGGCGGCGCTGACCGAGGAGGCCTCAAACCGTGCGCGGGAAGCGGGGGCACTGGACCTGCGGCTGACAGTGGACCGTGATGTTCGCGAGGTGGAAATCGAAGGCCGTCGGATGTTCATTGAAGCCAAGGTGACGGTCACCGCCTCGGGCCGCCCGCGCGTGGCGCATTAGAGGGCATTCATCGCTCTCCGACACGCGTCTTTCGATGGGTCAGGGAAGAGCGACGCAAGGCAGAGTAGTCTGGTCGATGGGTAATGCGGCTGCGGGGACGGACGGGTTCCAATTCCGCTCGGCCTCATAGATGTGCCGGAAGGCGGCTAAAAGGACTGACCGCGCGGGTTGGGGCAGGGCGAGGATTTCAGCGAACTGGTTTTGTAGCTGGAATCCGGCGCTACCGTGCAGGTCCCCGGTTCTGAGCGCATCGAGAAGAATGATGGCCAGACAAGGCACATGGCCCGGCGCGCCGGGAACATGCGAGACCAGCTCGACCACCTCGGCGGGATACCAGAATTCACCCGGTAGGTATGTGACGCGCGTATCGGCAAGCAGCGTTGCGAGGGCGGCCCGGTGCTGGGCTGCGTCATTGCCATAGTCCGGTCGGGCGGTGTGGTCGACCTCGGCTGGCGTCATCTGCCGGGCGAGGGCAATTGGCGCCTGCTCCAGATCAGCGCGGGGATGCGTGATGCAGTCCTCAGGCAAGGGCTGGCAGGTTTCGGCGACAAGTCCGCGCCGGCGGAGGTGGTCGAAACCGTTCATCAAAGCCGCGCGAATCGGGGCGGGTTGGGTGAGGAGATCTTGCCGATACGCCAGCCAAAGATCCTCCGCTGTCTGATCGGGCGTACTGGTTTCAGGGATCAGTTGCAGAAGCACAGCCGTTGCGGCGGCGCGGGTTTCGGGCCAGCCATCGGGGGCAAACACGGCCGCCCAAGGGTCTGGCGCTGACTCGGGGGGCGCGACCCTTCCTAGATCGGCCAGAACCTGTCTTTCCCTGAAATCCGCGTGCTTCATGGCGCAAGGGTGGCGCAGCGCGGGTTCGCAATCAAACCGCCAGCTTTGGGGTGCGATTCACCCTTGACCTTGGCCAGCGGCGCCCTTAATCCGCCCCCCAGTGGCTAGGTAGCTCAGCTGGTTAGAGCGCGCGACTCATAATCGTGAGGTCGGGGGTTCGATTCCCCCCCTCGCCACCACCTAAACCTCCCAACATCCTGACGATAAACGGAAAATCGGCCCCACTTTTGGGTCAACCCGCCGATTTTTCCACCAACAGGGTCTCGAAGCGCAAGAAATCGTCCCCCCCGCCAGTATAGTGCTGGCCGTGTCACGCCGCCTTATGGTGGAATGCAGGGGAACAAAGTTGCAAGCGATTCCTGACAAAGTGTCCCGCGCTCACAGTGACACCGACGTACAACTCCAGACAATGGCAGGGCTTCTGTTCGCCCGTGATGAGATTGACGCTGAGTGCGAGGGCCTCCAGGGTAATCCCCCCCGAAAGTAAGGGGCTTCAGAGGTAGAGTTTTCTCGGCAAGATGCATGAGGAGGTTCGGATGAAGATGACGAGATACAGCGCTCCCCAGATCCTCGCGATCCTGCGTCAGGCTGAAGGCGGCATGCCTGTGGCTGACCCGCGCGCATCTGGCCTTCTGTCTGTTGCTCTACACCGGGCAGCGGCGAAGCGACGTTGTGCGGATGGGGCGGCAGCACGTCCGCGACGGGGTTCTGACGATCGTTCAACAGAAGACGGGGCAGGAAGTTTCGGTTCCGGTGCATCCTGTCTTGGCAGCGGCGATCGATGCTGTCCCGCGCGACAATCTCGCCTTCCTGACCGCGGCGCAAGGCAAGCGTTCCGGTATCAGCCCGAGAAGCGAGAGCTACCGTGCGTCTTGGCTCTGACCCCAACGGCGTCGTTCGGAACGCATCGCAGGGTTTTGGCGGTGCTGAACGTCAGGCCATTGTAAATTCATGGGAAGAACGAACGAACTTGAAATGGCGAGGTTCGCTCGACCTGAGCCAAGGGGGCATTCAGAGCCCAAAACGGGGCCCGCGCGCGGTCTCTGAGGTTCGGACTACTCCCGCAAACCCCTTTGAGAACACGGGAAATTCCGCGCCCTGCAAGGGGGTGTCAGTGGTTCGCAAGGGGGATGATGGCGGAGAGACAGCCCGCCATGATGGCACAATTTCCATTTGCAATCATATGCCTAGACGCCTAGCGCCCCTTGTTTGTCTGCCTTTACCCCACAACCGGCCTATGCAGCCTTGCGTAATCCAATGCACCTAGTTACATTTCCTTTGTGGGGTAGAATGTAGGATAGATGGAATGCCGAAGGTTGCTGAGGAACTGACCGCGCTGGACGTCAAGCGCCTGACCCATCCGGGCGGCAAGCGGAACGTGTTGTTTTCGGTCGGTGGCGTGCCGGGGCTTCACTTGCAGGTCACCCCAAATAGCGGGCGGTCCTGGGTCTTGCGCGCCACGGTTGGCACCTTGCGCCGTGATATTGGGCTGGGGGGCTTTCCCGGCGTGACGCTATCGCAGGCCCGCGACAAGGCCCGTGAGGCGCGCGCCAAGATCGAAAGCGGGATTGACCCGGTCGAGGCCCGCAAGGCCGCCAAGGCCTCGCTGGTGGCCGCCCAGCGCCGTGGCCTGACCTTTGCCGACGCGGTGGACAGATGCCTTGCCGCCAAGCTGGACGCCTTCAAGAACCCGAAACACCGGCAGCAATGGGAAAACACCCTTGCCAGCTATGCCACCCCCGACCTTGGCCGGATGCTGGTGCAGGATATCACCACCCAAGACGTCTTGCGGGTTCTGCAACCTCATTGGACCGACCGCACCGAAACCGCGTCACGCCTGCGCGGGCGGATCGAGGCGGTTCTTAGCTGGGCAACGGTTGCAGGCCACCGGACAGGCGACAACCCGGCGCGCTGGGCGGGCAACCTGAAAGAACTGCTTCCGGCCCCGTCAAAGGTCGCCACCGAAGGCAACCACCCCGCCTTGGCCTTGGATGATGCGCCCCGCTGGTTTGCCGCCTTGCAGACCCGTGAAGGGTTCGGCGCGCGGGCGCTGGAGCTTCTGGCCCTTACCGCCACCCGGTCGCAGGAGGTTCGGGGCGCGACATGGGATGAAATCGACTTGGACAAGGCGCTTTGGATTATCCCCGGCAGTCGCATGAAGATGGGCAAGGAACATCGCGTTCCCCTATCGGCCCGCGCGGTGGCGCTGTTGAAAGCCCTTACCCGGCAAGAGGACAACCTGCTGGTGTTTCCGGCGGCACGCGGCGGAATGCTTTCCGACATGACGCTATCGGCCACCATGAAGCGGATGCACGAAAGCGCGGTGGCCGAAGGGGGCGCGGGCTTCCTTGATCGCGTGTCAAAGCGTCCTGCCGTGCCTCATGGCATGAGAAGCTGTTTCAGGGATTGGGTGGCCGAGAAAACCACTTTCCCCGGCGATATGGCAGAGGTTGCGCTGGCCCACCGTATTAGCAACGCCGTCGAGGCCAGCTATCGGCGCGGCGACATGATCGAAAAGCGGCGGCGGATGATGGAAGATTGGGCGGATTTCATGGCGGGGGATAAGAATGCCCTGTTGGTTGTTGCATTGCGCCACGGCTAAGAGGGCAAAAGAAAATCGCTCTTTTTCCGTGGGCGTGTCTGTGGACAGTTTGGGGACAACCTATCATTCGAATCGCAATATAGTCGGCTAGGGATTGAATCAGACACAACATGTAGTGACTATAGGTCCAGAACAAGCTGTATGTGGCCCTTGCAGGACGCTGCATCCACATAGTTGTACGGATCTTGCGGCATGCCGAAGACTCGGCAACAGTCAAATCGGACCAGATGCAATTGTGTTGGCGTTTGGTTGCCCCGCGCCGCTGTAGGAAGCGAACGCAGGGCGGTTGTCTTTGCGAGACACCCGTTTTCAGCACGGTCGACAGGGACAACGCAACGATTCTGTTGCGCTCCCCACGCTTGAAAGGGCGATAGATGGCCGAAACCTACCTTTCCGACCGACAACTTGGCGCGCGTTTTCAGGTTCACCACCTGACCCCCCGGCGCTGGGTCAAGGATGATCCGACATTCCCCCGCCCGGTCAAGTTGACCCCCGGATGCACAAGATGGAAGCTCTCAGACATCGAAATCTGGGAAGCATCGAAAGCATCAAGCGCCGCTTAATGGCAACCGCCCCCGACAATTCGGAGGCGGCACGGTCGCAATAGGCTTGGATGCTGCGACTTTAGCCAAATCCACCGGGGGTTTCAACCAAAGGAACCCAAAATGACGAAAGTAACGGCTTGGGGCCGCATGGCCTTTCATGTTCAAAATTCGGACGCACCGGCAAAGCAGATCACGGTCTTTGGCCGCGAACACTGGGCGTTAGATTGCTTGGTTGCTGCTGGAGAAAATGGTTGTACGCCTATCGAAAAGCCCGGCCCACGATGGTCGGCATATGTCTTCGATCTTCGGAGCATGGGGGTCGACATTCAGACGATCAGGGAACCGCATGCCGGGCCATTTGAGGGCACGCATGCCCGATACGTCTTGCGGTCGCAGGTTACTCGGGCAGATGGGGGGCGGGAATGAACCGGCTGCAAATCCTCTATCTGCGCCGCTTCCTTGGTCTGACTGAATCGCAGGCTCAGGCGATTGCCGTGCTGATTTGGGGGGGCTGACATGGGTCTTCGCCAAGCAACCCTTCCCGACGATTTCCGCGCCGAACTTGCCCGCCTTGTGCAGGCGGGCTTCCCCCTCTTGCCACTTGGCGGGGGGGGTGATGGCAAGGCCCCGCTGGTCAATGGCTGGACCGGCCCCAAGCTGCCCTTGGCGCGCGTTCTGGCCCCTCTCTATCGGTCGGGCGTGCAGGTCTATGGCATACGTCTGGACGGCCTTGCGGTGATCGACTGCGACACCGATGACCCCGAACTGGTGAAGGCCCTGGAGGCCCGCTTTGGCCCTTCCCCGGTTCATGTGAAAACGCCACGCGGGCGGCACCTTTACTATCGCGCCACCGGAAAGCCCCCGAACCTGCGTGCCGAGGGTTTGCCGGTCGATATCAAGACCGGCCCGCGTTCCTATGTCGCTGGCCCTTGGTCGATCCGGCCCGATGGGGGCTGCTACACGCCCGCCAAGGGGGTCTTGGGGGTCGATACCCTGCCACCCCTGCGCGCGCCTGTCACGCCCGCCAGAAAGGCGCTGGGCGAGCCTATCCCGGTCGGTCATCGCCACGCGGCGCTGGTCAAGGAGGCAATGCAGATGCTTGAACTTGTGGACAGCGCCGAGGAACTGGCGGCGAACCTTGCGGGGGTCAGGGATGACCTTTGCGAAGGCCCGGCGACCATGCCCGATAGCGAGTTGCGTGCGATAGCGGCATGGGCTTGGACTGTCCGACTTGGGAACCGGATTTATCGGGGTCGCGATAGTGCCTTTTCGGTTGACCGGCTGGCCCTGGACGCCTTGCGCCGATGGGATAACGAAGCGGATGCAATCGCCCTCTATGTCCTGTTGAAAGAAACGCACGGCCATAGCCCCGGCAACCGTTTTGCGCTGGATTTTATGGCCATGCGGGAAGCGGGACTGACCCGGCTTTCAATTCGTCGCCTGCGCGCCGCCCGTCGCACCTTGCAGACAGTTGGGCTGTTGAAAATGGTGGGCAAGCATAGGGCGGGCTTGGCTCACCAGACTTTTGTCCTGACTCGCTTGCGCCCCGACGTGACCGACGCCCCGAACATCGCCCGGATGCCGCCAATCGGGGTTTGTAAGTCTCAGGGGAAGGCAGGGGGGAAGGGCTAAAGTTAGATATGAGGAGCAAATGTGCGCATCAACTCACCCCCGGAAAGGCAAGACAACCATGACTGACACTTCACCCCCTGACATGCCCCCCGACCTGAATGCGTTGGAAAGTCTTCCCGAAGCCCAGCGCGAAAGGATAACCGAAACCGCGAAAGCATCGCAGGCGCTTGCATCCGCCCCGCCGATGCGCCTGACACAGAAAGGCGACACACTTCAAATCGGGTTTGTTGGCGTCCAACCCGAAGTCGCGACAGTGTTGCAGATGGCCGATATGGGAACTGCGGACAGCGATTTTCATCAGGGCTTGGTCAGGCAAATCGCCTGCTTGGGGTCGCAGAAGGTCAGTGTGGACAGTGTCGCTTCCAACTTTGTGATGGCAGTTATCCGGTCGGTTGCCCCGCGCGATGGGCTGGAGGCGATGCTTGCCACGCAAATGGGGGCCATCCATGCCGCGACCATGATGCTGGCAAGGCGGTTCAACCAAGTGGACACCATCGCGCAACAGGATGCCGCCGAGCGTGCCTTGAATAAGCTGGCCCGGACCTTTGCCATGCAGATGGAAGCCTTGAAGCGATACCGGACAAGCGGGCAGCAAAAGGTCACGGTTGAGCATGTGACCGTGAACGCGGGCGGGCAGGCGATTGTGGGGGCAGTTGCGCTACCGGCTCGAGCGAGCATATGAGGTCCCGTCAAGATATTGCCCGATTGCCACCCAAAAAAAATGTTGTTGCGAATCGAAGCGGAGCCCATGCTTCGTCACAAGTTCTGGAGGATGGATTATGCGACTGCTCTTGGCCACTCTGATGATGTTGGCGACTTCTGCCGAGGCCGAATACATACCCGGAAGTGACATTCAGGTCGGGAACTGGAATGGGGCAGCATACACCAACGATGCAAGCGGGACCTTTTCACACTGTGCCGTATCCGCCTCATATTTGAGCGGAGACACCCTCTTGCTTAGCGTAAATGCCAACGCAACTGTGACTATCGGCGTCGTAAGTGCCGCCGTAAACTTAACGGCGGGCCAGGAAATACCAGTCGCGTTGTTTATTGACCGCCGTGCTCCGTTCTATGGCACCGCTGTTGCACAAGACAGTAACTTCGCCACTCTCGTTCTTCCTGACTTTGAGAACGCCCTGACGGCACTGCAAAAAGGCAGGACTCTAGTCATCGAAAGTGCTGCCGGTTCTGGAACTTATGACCTAACGGGAACCTTTAGAGCTTTGAACGCGACCCTTGATTGCGCCCTTCATAACCTAAACTATGCGGCCAGCCCGACGGTCACTTCACCGCCCGTCGGCCAGACAGCTTCAATCCCGTCAGTCGATAAGACCGTTCTGTTTCAGGTTGCCACGGGCATGATTGCAGACATGGGAATTTCCGACTTTGTCTACCTTTCTGAAGCAGACACGACCGCAATATTCGGCTCAGACGCGGTCGCTTGGAAGTCACAGACCGTAGGAATTCTGGGCGGAGTTGTTACCGTGTCGGCTGACGGCCTCGAACAGCTAAAGCAGACTGATGGGCAAGATTTCGATTTTCTTTCAAAGTCTTGTGAAGGTGATGTTGCGACGACAGCCCGAAATGTAAGCATGACTGATTATCAGTCACGCGAGTTACGCATGGTCTGCGTTGAAGGACAGAGCACTACGGAGAGTCTACTGAACAAGACGCTGATAGGTAACACGGTGCTCTACACACTTCTAGTTTTTGACGGCACTTCGCAGGTTAGTGAGCCAATCGAGCGCCAGCAAATGAGTGAACAGGCAGCATTGAGGGCGGCTAGCTTTGTGACGGAGTAGATGGGGGGGTATCCTATGGACGACGACAACCCCATGCGCCCCGCCCAGCGCCTTGCGGACGCGCCCCGTTGCAAGGCTGCGGCAAAGACCACGCGTTGCCGTTGCAAAGGCCCCGCCGTGAAGGGCTGGAGCGTCTGCCGGATGCATGGGGCTACAGGGGGCGCACCTTTCGGCCCCGCCAATGGCCGATGGCGTCACGGCAACCGGACAAGAGAAGCCGAGGCAATCCGTCGCGAGTTGTCCGATCTGATGAAAGATGCCAGATTGACGGTCAATGCGCTGGGCAGGCTCTAGCCCGGCAAGCGTTTTTCTTATGTGGGGTTCTTTGTGGGGTAATTATGCAAAAGCGTCATTTTTCGCAATGAAATCAAGGGTAAGTGGCGGAGAGACAGGGATTCGAACCCTGGGTCGGCGCAAACCGACAACGGTTTTCGAGACCGCCGCATTCGACCACTCTGCCACCTCTCCGCGCTTCAGGGGTCGTTCGTCGGGGCGATTTAGCCGGGTGCCGGGTATTGCGCAAGGGGCAATCGGCAGATCCTTGCGGGCAAGTGCGACGCGATCACAGCCTGTTGCAACAGAGCCGCTTGGCAAGTGCAGGCGAAGCGTCTACCTCTCGGATATACCCCGGGAAGGACCCGCGATGCCTTTGCCCCAGCTTGCCCTTGCTCTCATCCTGGCCCTTGCGGCACCCACCTTTGCCGAAACGGCGGGAGAGGGCGAGACACCCCGGCTTTCCATCGCTGAACTGGGGCAAGTCCTGCAGTTCGACAGCATGTTCGAAGTGCTGAAGGACGAAGGCATCGCCCGCGCTAACGAACTTGTCGACCAGATGCTGCCGCAGGGCAGGGGGCCGGGCTGGGACCACGCCGTGGCAGCAATCTACGACCTTCGCCTGATCCGGGCCGAGTTCAACCATATTCTGCGCTCCGAACTGTCCAAGGACCCGCAGGCCGCCGCTGAAATCCAGGCCTTCTTTGCTTCGGACCTTGGCCAGCACGTCCTTACCTTGGAAATCGCGGCCCGCAGGGCTTTTCTTGACGTGGCGCAAGAAGAAGCCGCCCGTGTTGCTGCCGATACGCCGGAAACCGCCCGCGATCCGAAGTGGCGCAAGATCCAGCGGCTGATCGATGCCGGCGATCTGGTCGAGATGAACGTTGCGGGCGGCCTTTCAGGCAGCCTTGCCTTCATGCAGGAGCTGCAGGACACCGGGGCTTACGGCCTTGCCTTGCCAGTCGACAAGCTTTCGACCGATGTCTGGGGGCAAGAGGCCAAGCTTCGCGCCGATACCAGTGCCTGGCTCAAGGCCTATTTTGGGCTGGCCTATGCGCCGTTGACCGAGACCGAGCTTGAAACCTATGTGACCTTCATGGAAAGCCCGGCCGGTCAGCGCTATTCATCAGCCCTGTTCCTGGCACTGGACACCAGTTTCCGCCGGATTTCCCGCGATCTTGGCCGCGCCATAGCCGAGGCTTCGCAGTCGAACGATATCTGACGCCAATCGCTTGACAGTTTTCGGACTTCGCCGCATAAGCGCGCATCTCGGGCCAAGGGGCGACTCTCGGCCCGGGCTTATTTTCATGACGCCCGAAAGGGCGCGCTGTTCGAAGGCGGAGGCAACTCCCGGAACGCCCGAGATATCGGGGGCCAAAGGACGCGGAGCAAGGAAGGAAAGACCCATGTTTGCGGTCCTCAAGACCGGTGGCAAGCAGTACAAAGTGCAGGCGGGTGACGTTCTGCGCGTTGAAAAGCTTGATGCCGTCGCTGGCGAAAAGATCCAGTTCAACGATATCCTGATGGTCGGCACCACTGTTGGCGCGCCGATGGTTGCGGGTGCTGCCGTCCAGGCCGAGGTCATCGACCAGATCAAGGGCGAAAAGACCATCCACTACGTCAAGCGCCGCCGGAAGCATTCTTCCCAGCGCACCAAGGGCCACCGCCAGCATCTGACGCTGGTCCGTGTGACCGACGTGCTGGAAAAGGGCGCTGACAAGTCGGGCGTCAAAGCCGCTGTCGGCACCGCTGCCGCCCGCGTCGTGGCGCACGAAGCTCCTGGCGCTGCCAAGGCTGCCGCTCCGGCTGCAAAGCCCGCGAAAGCTGTCAAGGCTGCCCCGGCTGCTGAAGCCGCTGGTGCTCCGGCCGAGAAACCGAAGCGCGCCGCCAAGCCCGCTGCTGCGAAGGAGTAACACCCATGGCACACAAAAAAGCAGGCGGTTCATCCCGCAACGGTCGCGACAGCGCTGGTCGCCGCCTTGGCATCAAGCTGTTCGGCGGTCAGGCTGCGATCCCGGGCAACATCATCTGCCGTCAGCGCGGGACCACCTGGTTCCCCGGTGAAGGCGTCGGCATGGGCACGGATCACACGATCTTCGCCAAGGTCGTGGGCCATGTGACCTTCAAGAAGGGTCTCAAGGGCCGTACCTTTATCTCTGTGCTTCCCGCCAAGGTGGCAGCCGAGTAAGCCGAACCTTTACAATCTGATTGTAGACAGGGGATCGGCCGAAGGGCCGGTTCCCTTTCTCGTTTTCGGGGCACGTTGTGGCGAATGTCATCGCAGCAACGTGAAAGGGTCAAGAAATCGGGTGATTGCGCGGGTAACCGACAATCCCCACATGCGCTTCAAAGGAGGGAAGCCATGATCCTGGAAAAGATCGCTCATCCGGTCGAAATTCCGACCGAGCGGTTCATTCTGCGTCGTGTCGCCAAGTCCGACGCTGGGCTTTTCGCGCTTTACGCCGGGGACAAACGCGTTGCCGAGGCGACCCAAGGCATCCCCCATCCGCTGCCCCCCGGCACGGCCGAGGCATTTTGCGCCCGCGCCATGGCTTCAACCGGCGATGAGGATATCTGGGTCATGGACGGCACCCGCTCTGGCCTGCCCGAGGTTTTGGGGGTGATCAGCCTGAAGAAGATGGATCGCGGCCAGTCCGAGGTTGCCTACTGGGTCGCCCCTGCCTTCTGGAACCATGGCATCGCATCCGAGGCTGTTCTGGCCCTCGTCGCGGCGAACCCGCAAAAGAACAGCACAATGTTCGGCGAGGCGTTTCAGGACAATCCGGGCTCGGCCCGCGTCTTGACCAATGCGGGATTCCAGTATCTGGGCGACGCCGAAAGCTTCTCGATCGCGCGGGGGATGGTGGTTCCGACCTGGACTTATTTTCGCAAGCTGTGATCCCTTGCCGGAGCGCCAAGTAAGTTGGGCAGTATTGCCGCCTTAAATCAAGGCCCCGGCGGCGTCGAAGCCAGGGCGTTTGAACCGGGCGCAGCAGAGGTTAACTTTCCGTAAACATCCACGCGCAAGCATTTGATTTCAAAAGATGCGTCGTGCTCGTCCACCGTGGACAGCCTTGCCCCGCAGCCCCGCTTGAGCATCTGCCCCGCTTCCTGTATTCCCTCACGCCTGACCCCTCCCCGAAAGCCAGACCCATGAAATTCCTCGACCTCGCCAAAGTCTACATCCGCTCCGGCGGTGGTGGGGCCGGCTGCGTCTCGTTCCGACGCGAGAAGTTCGTTGAATTCGGCGGCCCCGATGGCGGCGACGGCGGCAATGGCGGCTCGGTCTGGGCGGTGGCGGTCGACGGATTGAACACCCTGATCGACTATCGCTACCAACAGCATTTCTTTGCGAAATCCGGCCAGCCCGGCATGGGCAGCCAGAAGACCGGCAAGACCGGCGACGACATCATCCTGAAGGTGCCTTTGGGGACCGAAATTCTGGACGAGGACGAAGAAACCGTCCTTGCCGACCTGACCGAAGTCGGCCAGCGGGTGTGCTTGGCCCAGGGCGGCAACGGTGGCTGGGGAAACCTGCGGTTCAAGTCCTCGACCAACCGCGCACCCGCCCGGGCAAACCCGGGGCAAGAGGCGATTGAACGCACGATCTGGCTCCGCCTGAAGCTGATCGCCGATGCGGGCCTAGTGGGCCTGCCGAACGCCGGGAAGTCGACCTTCCTTGCCGCCGTGTCGAACGCCCGCCCGAAGATCGCGGACTACCCGTTCACGACCCTAGTCCCCAACCTTGGCGTCGTCGGCATCGACGGGCATGAATTCGTGATGGCCGACATTCCGGGTCTGATCGAAGGTGCCAGCGAAGGCCGGGGCCTTGGCACCCAGTTCCTGGCGCATGTCGAACGCTGCAAGGTCCTCCTCCACCTCGTCGACGGCACCTCCGCGACCATCACCAAGGACTACCGGACCATCGTGACCGAGCTTGAGGCCTATTCCGACCTTCTCGGTGACAAGCCTCGGATCCTCGCCTTGAACAAGACCGACGCGATGGATGCCAAGCAGATCAGCGACCGCCGCCGCGCGTTGGAAAAGGCCAGCGGAGGCGAGGTCTTTGTCATCTCCGGGGTCAGTGGCAAAGGTCTGCCAGAGACGCTCCGCAAGATTTACGCCACCACCCACGGCGAGGGCCCGAAAGAGGAGCCCGGCCCATGGCAGCCCTAAGCGAAAGCCGTTCAGCCCCCGATATCCGCAATGCCAAGCGACTGGTCGTCAAGATCGGCTCGACCCTGCTGGTTGACCGCAAGACCGGGCTGAGACAGTCTTGGCTGTCGGCGCTGGCGATGGATGTAGCCGAGGCAAAGGTGCGCGGCGTGGATGTGGTGCTGGTCTCCTCTGGTTCCATCGCGCTGGGGCGGAAGGTTCTCAACCTTGGCGATGGGGTGCTGACGCTGGAGCAGTCGCAAGCCGCTGCTGCCGTGGGCCAGATTCGCCTCGCCCGCGCCTATGAGGAAGTGCTGGCCCCGCACGGTATCACCACCGCGCAGGTTCTGGTGACGCTGGAAGATACCGAAGATCGCCGCCGCTATCTGAACAGCCGTGCGACGATGGAGACGCTACTGGGCTTTGGCGTTGTGCCGATCGTGAATGAAAACGACACGGTGGCCACCGATGAAATCCGTTTCGGCGATAACGACCGGCTGGCCGCGCAGATCGCGGTGACGGTTGGGGCGGATCAGTTGGTGCTGTTGTCGGATGTGGACGGGTTTTACACTGCCAACCCTAAAGAAGATGCCTCAGCCACCCGGTTCGATGTGGTGGACACGATCACGCCAGAGATCGAGGCGATGGCAGGCGATCCGATTTCGGGGATGTCAAAGGGCGGGATGAAGACCAAGCTTTTGGCGGCCAAGACCGCGGTTGCCGGGGGCTGCGCGATGGCGATCATGGAGGGATCGGTGCTGCGGCCCCTGAAGGCGCTGGCGGAAGGCGCGAACCGGACATGGTTCACCTCGGCCGCCGACCCGCAGGTCGCGCGCAAGCGCTGGATCAATGCGATGAAGCCGAAGGGTGAGCTTTTGCTGGACGCAGGTGCCGTGACGGCGCTGCAGGCGGGCAAAAGCCTGTTGCCTGCCGGGGTGACCAAGGTTTCCGGCAGTTTCGGGCGGGGAGAGCCGGTGGCGATCCTATCGCCTGAGGGCGTGGTGTTGGGCAAGGGTCTGGTGCGCTATACTTCGGCGGAGGCGCGCAAGATTGCCGGGCACCGGTCGGGCGAGATCGAGGCGATCCTTGGCTATCAGGGCCGCGCGGCGCTGGTGCATCGGGATGATATGGTGGTGTGAGGAGCCGATTTCTTCAAAGAAATCGGACCGGAAATTTCGAAATTTCCGGTGCGGAGTTTTCGAAAACTCCGCGTCCCGAGACAAAAAGGGTGTGCAATGGACGGCCAGTTCACCGATCTGATGAACGACATCGGTCGCAAGGCCCGGGCTGCTGCGGCAGAGCTCGCTTTTGCCGGCTCTGAACGGAAGTCGGCGGCCCTCATCTCGGCGGCGGAGGCGATCTGGCGTCGGCGGGGCGAGATTCTGGATGCCAATACGCTGGACATGGACGCCGGGGCCGCGAAGGGCCTGACCCCGGCGATGCTTGACCGGTTGAAGCTGGACGAGAACCGGTTGCGCGGCATTGTTGATGCTTTGCGCCAGATTGCGGAACAGAAGGATCCTGTCGGCCGGGTTCTGGCCGAATGGGACCGTCCGAATGGGCTGCATATTCAGCGAGTTGCGACGCCGCTTGGCGTGGTCGGAGTGATCTATGAAAGCCGCCCGAATGTGACCGCCGACGCGGGCGCGCTGTGTCTGAAATCTGGTAATGCGGTCATCCTGCGGGGCGGGAGCGACTGCTTTGAGACCTCGGAAGCGATCCATTCCTGCATGGTTCAGGGGCTGAAGGCCGCTGGCCTGCCGGAAACCGCGATCCAGTTCATCCCGACCCGTGACCGCGAGATGGTGACGGCCATGTTGCAGGCGGCCGAGTGGATCGACGTGATTGTGCCGCGCGGTGGCAAGGGGCTGGTGGGCCTTGTCCAGCGCGAGGCGCGGGTGCCGGTCTTTGCCCATCTGGAGGGCATCTGCCACGTCTATGCCGACCGTGACGCCGATCTGGAAAAAGCGCGCCGCGTGGTTCTGAACGCCAAGACCCGGCGCACGGGGATTTGTGGCTCGGCAGAATGCCTGCTGATCGACTGGCAGTTCTATACCAAGCATGGGGCTGTGCTGATTGAGGACCTCTTGAAAGCGGGCGTCGAGGTGCGGACGGAAGGCGAGCTTCTGAAAGTTCCAGGCACGGTCAAGGCTGGGCCCGATGATTTCGGGCGTGAATTTCTGGACATGATCATTGCGGCAAAGCTGGTCGATGGCGTGGATGAGGCGATTGCCCATATCCGCAAATACGGTTCGAACCACACCGAGGCGATCCTGACCGAGAATGACGCCACCGCCGAGCGGTTCTTTCAGCGGCTGGATTCGGCGATCCTGATGCGCAACGCCTCGACCCAGTTCGCCGATGGCGGCGAGTTTGGTATGGGGGGCGAGATCGGCATTGCCACCGGCAAGATGCATGCGCGGGGGCCGGTTGGCGCCGAGCAGCTGACGAGCTTCAAGTATCTGGTGACCGGCGACGGGACGATCAGAAGCTAAGGCTGATCGAGACGGGCGTGCTGTCGATGGCAAGGCTGCGGCCAAGCTCGGCCAGCGCCGGGGGCACCAGCGCGAATTGAACCTGGGCAGCGGTAAGATCTCTGGGTGGGGGAGAACCAGCCAGCACTGTCCAAAGGGTTACGTCTGCCCTCAACCTTGGGGCCTCGGCGGTCAGGGTCCATCGGTCTTGGTCATGGGTAATGCGGACCTTGCCGCCATAGGCCAGTGCTGTTTCCAGGCATTGCACCAGCAAAAGCACCAGTCGCACCTCGCGCCGGGAAAGGTCGGGTGGGCTGGTCCAGTCATAGGCGACCCGGCCGCCATTCGTCAGATCAGCCAGAATCGCGGAGACTTCGGACCGGGCGATCCGCTGCTCGGGGCGTGCCGCGCCAAAGCTGATGCGGAAGAACCGGATGCGGGCATTGGCGTTGGCCGCACTTTCCGAAAGAAGCGCCAGTTCGGGGCGGGTGGGATCCTCCATCCCCAGAAGCTCGACCCCATTGCTGATGGCCCCGATCGGGCTGATAAGGTCATGGCAGATGCGCGAGGCGATCAGTGCGGCAAAGTCGGGCTGGTCTGGCATCAGGAATCCTGAGGGGAATGAGTATGGCGGCGAACCTTGAACCGGGCATGTTGGTCCGCCATCCGAACCGGGAGGATTGGGGCCTGGGTCAAGTACAGTCAGCTATCGGAACGCGAGTCACGGTGAATTTTGAACATGCGGGCAAAGTGGTTATCGATACCAATCGGATTTCGCTTGAGCGCCACTATGGCCCCGTACCGTCATAGTGCCGGAATGGCCGGAATATTCAACCAAGAAGCAAAATCGCTCGGGCTGGCGGTCCGGTTCTGTTGCAATGCAACGGGGCGGCGACTAAGTCAGGGTCATCTGGGCCTGATATGACACGGATGACAGCGGATACTCCCCCATACAGCTTGCGACTTGCCGAGACGACCGAGGATATCCTTGGGGCGCAGCGGTTGCGCTATGAGGTTTTCATCGCCGAGCTTGGTGGGGATGGTCCCTTGGTCGATCATGCCCAACGGCTGGAGCGGGACACATTCGATCCGCATTTCGACCATCTGATCCTGGTGGACAATCGGCGCGATCCAGCCGGGCTTGATCATGTGGTTGGGGCCTATCGGGTGATGCCAGGAGAGCGGCGGGCAGCGGCCGGGCGGTTCTATTCCGAAGCGGAGTACGAGTTGGGCGCACTTGTGGCTTCCGGCCGGAAGCTTCTGGAATTAGGGCGGTCCTGTGTGCATGCCGATCATCGCGGCGGGGCCACGATGTTTCATCTGTGGAACGGGCTGGCCGAATATGTGCTGGAGCGAGGGATCGAAGTGCTGTTCGGGGTGGCCAGCTTTCACGGCACCGATATCGCGGCGCTGGCGGGGCCTTTGTCGATGCTGCACCACCACCATCTTGCCCCTTCGGACATGCGAGTCCGGGCACGCGCGCCGCAGGCGCAGCGGATGGACCTGATCGCGCCGGAGGTGCTTGATCGCAAGGCTGCGATGGCGGCGACACCGGCCTTGATCAAGGCCTATTTGCGCTTAGGCGGATTTGTCGGCGAGGGGGCATGGATCGACCATGACTTCAACACCACCGATGTCTGTCTGGTGATGGATACCGGGCAGATGTCGGCGCGTCATCTGGCGTTTTACCACCGCAAGGCAGGCGTTGCATGAAGCATTGGCAGGACATCCCGATCGAGCATACGCCAATCGGCCTTGGCGGCTATGTCCGCTTTGTCTGGCGTGGGATTCTGGTCATTCTTCTGGCGTATGGCGGGCTGACGCTTTTGGTATTGGTGCGATTGTTCGAATGGCCGATCTACGGGCAAAGGCGGCCGGTTACCCAGCATTTTGCCCGGCTTGTCAGCCGCTGGGCGTTGATTGTCCTTCGTTTGCCGCTGATCGTTCGGGGAAAGCCGATGAATAAGCCCGGTGCAATCGTTGCGAACCACTCCAGCTGGCTGGACATCTTTGTGTTGAACGCCAGCCAGAACATCTTCTTCGTCGCCAAATCCGAAGTCGCGACCTGGCCGTTGATCGGCTGGCTGGCCCGAGCGACGGGCACGCTGTTTATCAGCCGGAAGCCAACCGAAGCCCGTCGGCAAAAGCTTGCGTTTGAGGCGCGGTTGAAAGTCGGGCACCGGCTTTTGTTCTTTCCCGAAGGCACCAGTTCGGATTCGATCCGGGTATTGCCCTTCAAATCAACGCTGTTCGAGGCGTTCTATTCACCCAATCTTGAGCGTGCGATGCATATCCAGCCGGTCACGGTGCTCTTTCATGCGCCGCAAGGTGAGGACCATCGTTACTATGGCTGGTGGGGGGACATGGGGTTCTTCAGCCATTTCCTGACCACGCTTGCCGCGCGGCGGCAGGGGCGGGTGGAGGTGATCTTTCACCCCGAAGTGCCGGTCGATGCATTCGAGAACCGGAAGCTTCTGGCCCAGCATTGTGAACGGGTGATCCGCACCGCGCATGTGAACGCGGTGGCGTAGGCCGGGCTTCAGCCCGCGACCTTAACTTAACCCAGCGGCGCAAGCAGGGCCTTCAGCGCGGCAAGTGGGTCATCAGTGCCCCAGATTTCCTCGCCCACGGCAAAGAAATCGGTGACCGGGCCAAAGCGCTCAACGAGTTCCGCAGTCAAGGCACCTTCTGCGATGACGGGAACCTCGATCACTTCCGACCACCATTCGAAGACGTCAAATGGCACGCTGCTTCCGTCGCCCAGCCGGGTTTCGCCAATCGGGCCAAACGCCACATAATCCGCCGCCGCTTCGCCTGCTGACATGCCTTCGTGCTTGCTGGCACCGCAGAAGGCCCCCACGATGGCATCGGCGCCAAGGTCCTTGCGGGCTTTCCGGACCGAGCGTGCTCCGTCCGTCAGATGCACGCCGTCAAGGCCAAGCCGTTCGGCAAGGATCAGATGGTTGTCGATCACCACCGCCACGTCACGCTCATGCGCGACCAAGCGGGCAGCATCGGCGGCGCGCATCAGGATGTCTTCGTCTTTGGTCCCAAGCGACAGCCGCAGGCAGGCGATCTCGGCCCCGTCCAGCACACGGGCGATGCGGTCGGAAAACACCTCGGCGTCAAATGAGGGCGGCGAGATGAGGGTGATCTGCGGGCGGTCGTCAGCGGCCATTTCGGGCTCCGGGTCTGGTATCTTGGCCGCTCTATCAGCCTTTCTTCGGCTTGGCTACCTTGGGCGGCAAGCTTCGGACCTTGGCCCGTGCCAAAGCCAGAACACGGGGCGCGACGTGCGGCCATCACGCTGTCGTCAAGCGAGATCCCGGCCACCAAGCAGGATTTGGGCAAGGCCGGGGTCATAGGCCATGATGCTTTCCTTGAGGCTCTCCCCGAGGCTTTCCTTGTCTGGGGGCCAAGCCTAGCCTATCTGGCGCGACAGGTTTCGCAAAGGTGGCACATGATCCCTCCGGTTTTCATTCTGGTTCGGCCGCAGATGGGCGAGAACATCGGGGCAGCGGCCCGGGCGATGCTGAACTTCGGGCTGGAGCGGATGCGCATTGTCGGGCCGCGCGACGGCTGGCCGAACCCGAAGGCCGTGGCGATGGCTTCGGGGGCCGCGAGGTTGCTGGATCATGCAGGGTTGTTTGCCGACCTGCCCGGGGCGATTGCCGATTGCGATTTCGTCTTTGCCACCACGGCGCGGGGGCGCGAGTTGGTGAAAGAGGTGGTCACCCCGGAACGCGCGATGGAAATGGCCCGGGCGATGGGGGCCGAGGGGAAGAAGGTCGGTGTTCTGTTTGGACCGGAACGCGCAGGGTTGGAAAATGACGACATCGTCCGAGCCAATGCGATTGTGACCGTGCCGGTCAATCCCGATTTCCCCTCGTTGAACCTTGGGCAATGCGTCATGCTGCTGGGCTATGAATGGCAGCGGCAGGGGTCAGAGGCTCCGGCCAGTGTGATGGAACTGGCGCGGACCGAGTTCGCCAGCCGGGAAGACGTGGACCGGCTGGCGGATCATTTCGAAGAACGGTTGGACGCTGCCGGGTTTTTCTTTCCGGAAACGAAAGCCAAGGGGATGAAGGCGAACCTGCGCAACATGTGGGGTCGCCTGGGTTTGACCCGCGCCGAAGTGCAAACTTTCCACGGCATGCTGCGGCAGATCGCCTGGACGCTGAAGAACCGGAAGGACCAAAGCCCCTAGCCCATGACTTCGGCCACGGTGACCACCCGCATTTCGACCGCGGACTTCACTGCCGCGTCGGCAAGCGCCAGCGCGATCAGCCCGTCTTCGCCGGTGGGTTCCGCCTTGCCCTTGCCCGCCAGCGCCGCGATGAAGGTCGCGATTTCTGCGGCATTGGCCTCGGTATAGCGAGTCATGAAGAAATCATGCAGCGGCGGCCGGGGCGACACCTCCAGCCTGATCCGGCGAAGAAAGTAGATCGGTCGCGCTTGCGCTTGATGATCTTACGCAACCTGCGACCGCGATCTCAGGACACCGGCTCTGGCCTGCATCCTTTCAAGTCGGGATAAACCGTGGGAACGTCAACCAGTTTGTCTGTCACATCCAGGCAATACGCAACCTCGCGCAGGCGCTCGACCACGTCATGGAAGCGGGTCGGTTGATCAGCCGGATCGGGTGGGAAGTACAGTCGCGCCTTCAGCCGGATGTTGTCGTCGGGGGCGTAGGTGGCATAGATTGAACACCCGGAGAACCTGTCTTCTCCGACCACCCAACCACAACTCACCTTGTAACCTGCATCTGGATCTTCCGGAATTTAGACCGGACTGACTTTCTTGTCTCTTGGGTCGCCGTAGATCTTGTAGCCAGGAATTCGGAACTGGGGCGGCAAGGCGTCCGGGTCAAGTTCTACTTCCCCGGGGAGCAAATGTGCCACAGACCGAGCCACCGAATGGGTGCCATCTATGCCCATTTCTTGCTCGATCTGAAGGGCGGCATGCTTGAAGACGGGCTCGTCGCCCAGAATCTCGTCGATCCAGTCGATGTCGAGCAAGGCGACAAAGGGTGAGTCGACATCCATGGTCCTGGGTCGTTCGCCGATCCAGAAGGTTCGGGTGGCAAGGTCCACTGTCTGCGCCAAGACCGGGCAGGCCAGCAGGGTGGCACAGAGGCAAACCAAGGTCAGGTATTTGATCATTTTCATTCTCTCAGGGCCACGTGCAAGTAACTCAAAATGCTGGACAGATTGTGCGCTGCCAGTAAGACGCAACCATAGGTAAAGATTCTCAAGGAGCATTGAACATGTTTTTATTGACACAAGAGCAGGTTGATCTCTTGGACGCGGTCGATGACACCTCTCCAACGCGTTTCGCCGATATCTATGATCTTCTTCACTTCTTTGTCCAGCTGCCCGACGCCTTCGGCAACTTGGCCGACGGAAACGTCATCCAATGGCTTGGGGCGGCAAAGGATGCCAACCGGGGCGTCGGCGGGGCGTCGGCGGCGGGCAGGTGATCGACGCGGTATCCCGTCGCGCCGCAATCCGCTCCTCGCGCCCCCTTGCCATCGCCGCACGGGGGGGGGTGTACTCCCTCTATTGAATGCAACCGAAGCGCGATTCGCGGGGTGAGGAATATGTGGCTGAGAGGGGTGACGCTGGCAATGGTGGTAGTTGCCGCGAGCGCGGCGGCGGACGGCTACAATCCCCTGCCTCTTGCACCAGCCGCAACTGTTCCCGCTTGCGACCCCCAGCCGCCTGATGATGAGAAGCTTTTCAAGGCATTGGCCTTCTTGATCAGCACTCATTCAGAGATACGGCCAGTAATCGAGGCAAATGG
Source organism: Paracoccaceae bacterium (assembly GCA_947504705.1). Classification (GTDB taxonomy): domain Bacteria; phylum Pseudomonadota; class Alphaproteobacteria; order Rhodobacterales; family Rhodobacteraceae; genus Tabrizicola. The sequence continues at coordinate 4,574 of CANNIA010000019.1, read as the reverse complement.
CGATCCCACTTCAGCGGATGGGCCGCCTTTAACGGTCGATGATCCTGAAGCCGTGTTGGTGGCCCAGCCAGATTGCTGCTGGATTGCCTATGAAGATCACGAGTCCCATCGTGCCCCCGATCTACGAGAGCAATTGGGCGATAATTTTGGCGGATTCGCATATGCAAGGATAGGGGATCGGGCCCGTTCCGGTCAGTATGCCGGACGCATCTTCTATACCTGGCAGTCCTATGCCCTTAACGCATGCGGCTACCCCGTGTTCATAATGTCTGACGATTGAGGAGATAAATATGACGCTGCCCACAATTCACCAAGTCACGTCGATGTTTCTGTATGGATCGGACACGCCGCCGGAGAGTTTTGTTGATTCCGAACTGACAAAGGCGCGGGTGCGCGACCCCATCTCCATCTCCACGGATGAATTTCTAGACGCGGAAACCGGGGCAGGGCGATTTGTTGTCGCATCGAACAGTCCGCTGATCGACAAGTTCTTTGACACCGGAATAGCTGACAATGCAGCGGGTATGTTCGACAATTTCAAGGATCCGGAGACCGGCATCGTCTCCATGTCAAAGTCGCAGCTCAACGCGATATATGGCTTTGGGGCCTTCTTCATCGCTGTTGATAACAAATGGATTTACGATGATTACGACGATTACGCCGCGCGTACGTACATTTACGGAAATATTTCATTCACCATCAGCGAAGATGCTCGCTTCACCATCCATCCAGATGGTCGCATCGAGATCGAGAATTTCTCTCTGGTGATCCATGGGGGGGGCAGATTTTGACTTTGTCGGCGGGGATGGCACCACGAATCTTGGCAACGACGCTGTCCTTGAACCTGCTATCGACCCGAGCAGAATTGGAAGCACTGTAGAATTGAAGTTCGACGCCGCAACAAGCTACACCTACACACAGGCGAGCTTTGATGCCGATGTGGCGCGAGCTGACGACTTTTCAACGGTGCTCAATCCTCTGTCCATCTCGCAGGCAATGGGCGGGATCATTCAGGAGCTGTTCGACGAGGGAACTATTAAAACTCTAGGCGATGGCAAACTTGTTCTTTACGGCAGTGATGGCGCAGATGAAATCGGTCCTTATATTTCACGCATCGGAATAAATGTCTCCGATCCGGGCCTTGATCTTCCCATCCCGCTAAGTGAATACACTGACAATGGTCTGGTCTATGTGGTGGGCGCTGGCAACGATACCGTCAGTGGTACAGGTTCAAATGATGTGATCTTTGGCGGCGCTGGCACCGACGCCCTCTTCGGCGAGGGTGGTGATGATTTCATATTCTTCGACGCGGCGGACGGCGCCAATGTCAATGGCGGGGATGGCCGGGATGTTGCGGTCGCGGTCGGGCAGGATGGCGTTACCGTCGACATGGGCATCCAGTCGCTGGAGGTTTTGATCGGCGGGCTTGGCGCTGACAGCATCGTCTTCCGGGGTGCCGAGGAACAGATGGCGGCAGGGGGCGGGGGGAATGACACATTCACCCTCGACTTCGGCGAGGGCAACGGCCTGCGCACCATCTGGGGCGGGGGCGGGGCGGATGAGATCTTAGCAGTCTCTCCAAATTTTCTTGGCGTGATGGTCGCCACGGTCACGGGCCTGACAGTCGAGAATTTCCATCTTTTCGACCGGTCCATGCTTGGCCTTGGCGAAAGTTTCGACTGGTCGGCTATCGATTTGCTGATCCTCAATCCCGATGCTGGCGACCGCATCAAGCTTGATTATGGCGTAGAAGGTGTCTTTGACGTCATGGTTAAAGATTACAGTCAGCCCGTTCTGGCCAACTTCGCGGATTCAACCGGCGATCACTATGAAGTCGTCACGACGGTCGATTTCCTTGGCGACGCGACCTTCGGCGCACCTGATTGGTACGGAGTACAGATCGGCTCTTATGATACCACCGATTTCATCAGCGGTTATGCCGGGCCAGTGTTTACCAATGCCATGGTTGTCGAGGATGAGGTCGTCGTCTTTGAGTACAAAGTGGGCGAAACGACTTACATCACCGGGCAGGAGATTGGCTGGGAGGAAGTCGACGGTGAACCGGTTGTGAACCGGAAGCTTGCTGAAGGGATCGGCTTGTTCGGCGAGGGTTGGAACGGTGAATATGACACCGAATACGATCTATCGCAGGCTAAAGGCTCGTCAGGCTGGGTCCAGATCGGCGAAAATGAGTGGATCAGCGCGCATTATTTCAGCTGCGACTATGAAGATTCAATCGTGGGGTACAATGCTGGATGGTATGTCGTCGGTGGCGAGATTGGCGGGGCAGACGGCAAAGAGATTGTCGACACCGGCGCGATCCATGCATACATGACCGGGATCATTGGCACTGTGTCAGACTGGTTGCTGGCGGCGTAACCCTGATGCGGACTTCTTTGCCGCATCAGATCCTGACAAACCCCTAACGCCCACGCCCAAGCCCTTGAAAATACTTGGTCGGAAAAGGCCGTCCTGCGTGGACAGCAGCCCTTACGGGATGATCCGAGTATATTTCACGCCGCTCAACGTCGCCCCGGCAATCAGCCCCTGCTGGCCGAAGACCAGCGCGATCACCGGGTCAAGCTCGGTGGATTCCTTGCCGATGCTGGCCCCTTGTTCCGGGGTCGCATAGCGCACGTCCGCGCTTGCCGCCCAGCCCGACGAGCGGCGGAACTGTTCCAGCGCCTCGGGGGTCATGAAGAACAGGGCGTGGGCATACTGCTGCGCCCCGATCTGGATGCCGAACGACCCCTTGGCCGCCGAATAATAATCCACCGTCGCTCCCTGGATCCGCAAGGCCCCCCGCCCGAAAGCCCCGCCGATGCCAAAGCCCGCCTCGGTCATCAAGGGCATGAACAAGACCCCCGCAGCCCGCGAAGCCAGATCCTGCGTGCCGGGATATTGGCTGAAAAGGTAGGTCTGCGTCGCATCGACCCGGGCGTCGATCTGCGCGCCGCCGTTCGACCCGACCCCATTGTTACAACCCGCCAACGCCGCCGTCGCTGTCAAGGCCCCTGCGCCCATGATCAGCCCGCGCCGCGTCATCTTCATATCGGTCATCTCTCCGCCCTCTCTTGCCTGTCGGGGTCTCGGGGCCCCTTGCCGCCAACCTATCGCCTTTCGAATCGCCTGTCATGCCCGATCCGGTGCAATGGCAAAGCCCCGCTCAGCCGTCCAGTGTCGCATAAAGCGCGTAATCCTCGGCCGCCGCAACGCGGAGCAGGGCCCCGGTCTCTGCCGACAACTCGGTCGCACCTGGGGGCGAGACGTTCAGGCGCGGCAAGATGATCTCGCAGCCAAGGCGGTCTTCCAGAAACTGGACGAAAGTTCCGATATCTTCATAGCGGAACAGCCGGTCCACGCCGCGTTCGACACCCTTGTCTTGCCGCGGCCGCAGAAACCGCCCCTGACTGCCCACATCCGCAAAGTCCGGCCGCGGGTCCTGACACCAGGCCTGCACGAAGGCATCGAAACTCATGCCCTTGGTCGATTTCGCCGGCTCCACCTCGTCGCGTTGGCGAAACCGATACCAGCTTCCCAGCCAGTCCTTCGGCTCGCGCATCAGGGCGACCAGAGTGAACTCATCCTTCGATGCCGCCTCCAGATAGGGCCCGACAAAGCGCCGATAGCGATGCACCGTCGTATGTTTCAACAGGGGCGGACGTTGGATCGACACCGCCGCCAGTGATTCGAGCGCCGCCGCAATCGCTGTCGATCCTGTCTTCGGCGTGGCCAGAAAGGCCAGACGCTGCTCCCAAAACACCAACATTCCGTTGCTCCCTTTAGAATCTTCGCCCAAGGCCTCGATTTGGCCCGACGATCTAAACTATCCCTTAACCAAAGCAGGCAAAAGCTGACAGGGCGAGAATTTGATTGAAATGTTCTTCTTTTGTGCCCATAGATAGGGGAACACTTAGGGAACAAATGGCAGGATTGCCGCCCGTGGGTGGCTATGAAATAAGGAGACGGACATGGCGACGGCAAACCTTTTCGACCTTGGGAGCAAGCGGGACATGGACAAGTCGAAGGCGCTGGAAAGCGCGCTTGCACAGATTGAACGGCAATTCGGCAAGGGCTCGATCATGCGGCTTGGGGCCGACAGCCCGGCGATGGATATCGAGGCCACGTCGACCGGCTCGCTGGGACTGGATATCGCGCTTGGAATCGGTGGCCTGCCAAAGGGACGGATCATCGAAATCTACGGGCCGGAATCTTCGGGCAAGACCACACTGACCCTGCATGTCGTGGCCGAGGAACAGAAAAAAGGCGGCGTCTGCGCCTTTGTCGACGCCGAACACGCGCTTGACCCGCAATACGCCAAAAAGCTGGGCGTCAACCTTGACGAGCTTCTGATCTCGCAGCCCGACACCGGTGAACAGGCGCTGGAAATCGTCGATACGCTGGTGCGTTCGGGCGCTGTCAGCCTTGTCGTGATCGATAGCGTGGCCGCTCTGGTTCCGAAGTCGGAAATCGAAGGCGACATGGGCGACATGCAGATGGGCTCTCAGGCCCGGTTGATGAGCCAGGCCATGCGCAAGCTGACCGCCAGCATAGGGCGTTCGAACTGCATGGTC
>CANNIA010000018.1 GCA_947504705.1 Paracoccaceae bacterium | reverse complement strand
TTATTTCTTCAAGCGCTATCTTCCGTCGCATGTCTGGCTTGAAACAATTGAGCCATTCGCAACGATCCTTGGCGCAGTTACGGCGCTGATCTGCACGCTTTGCGTTTTCCTAGGTTTTCGCGACGAGGAACGTCGAACAGGAAAGCGCACAAATGACGTCTTCTCGATAATAATACTGATCGTAATGGTGTTCGTACTCTATTTCCCAACCGCAAATTTGTTCAGGCGCGGACTTCCGGCCATGATCGCCAGTGCGTGGGGCGACCAGGTTGAGCATCCGTTTGTGATCGGCGACGTAGATGATCGAGATAGAAAGCATTGCCACCGACCGATTGTCCTTCGTGATATGCCAGTCACGACCACACTGTGCGAGATGCCATCAGAGTTTCGTGCGCAGTTGCAGCCCGGAATGTCTGTCGTGTTCATCGGCAAAGGCACCTGGATGGGCCTTTTCGTCGAAGACTTCCGAATCCCGTAAGGCCCACCCTTCCCCGCCCCGGCGCACCGCGCTAGGGTTCTCCCATGCCCGGCTCCTCCCCCCGATTCATCCACCTTCGCACCCACACCGAACACTCGCTTCTGGAAGGCGCGGTGCCGGTGAAGAAATTGGTCGGCCTTTGCACCGCGCAGAACATGCCCGCCGTCGCCGTGACCGACACCAACAACATGTTCGCGGCGCTGGAGTTTTCCGTCACTGCCATGGGGGCAGGTGTCCAGCCCATTGTCGGCTGCCAGATCGCGGTCGCCCACGACCCCGCCCAACCCGGCGAGAAGCCCCGGCTGCCTGCGCCCATCGTCCTTCTGGCGCAAGACGAACAGGGCTACATGAACCTGATGCGGCTCAACACCCTCCTCTATATCGAGGGGTCGATGACCGGCTCGGCCAACCTGCCGCAGGTGACGCTTGATGAACTGGCCGAACACGCCGAGGGCCTCATCTGCCTGACCGGCGGCCCCGAAGGCCCGCTGGGCCGCTTCCACGCCACCGGCCAGCAGGCCAAGGCCCGGGCGATCCTCGAACGCCTAACCACCATCTACCCGACCCGCCTCTATGTCGAACTTCAGCGCCACCCCGGCCCCGGCGGCGCGCTGTCGGAAACCGAGAGCCTTGCCGAACGCGGAGCCATCGACCTTGCCTACGAACTTGGCCTGCCCATCGTCGCCACCAACGACGTCTACTTCCCCAAGACCGAGATGTATGAGGCCCACGACGCCCTCATCTGTATCGCCGAAGGGGCCTATGTCGACCAGCAGCAACCCCGCCGCCGTCTGACCCCGCAGCACTATTTCAAGTCCGAAGCCGAAATGTGCGCCCTTTTCGCTGACCTGCCCGAAGCTTTGGAAAATACAGTCGAGATCGCCAAGCGCTGCGCCTATGCCGCCCAGAAGCGCAAGCCGATCCTGCCGAAATTCGCCGATGACGAGGTGAACGAACTTCGCCGTGAGGCCAACCAAGGCCTGCAAGCCCGCCTCAAGGTCATCTCCCATTCCGCCACGCCGCAGGAATACCAAGACCGGCTCGATTTCGAACTGTCGATCATCGAGAAGATGGGCTTCCCCGGCTATTTCCTGATCGTGGCCGACTTCATCAAATGGGCCAAGGATCACAACATTCCCGTCGGTCCGGGCCGGGGGTCTGGTGCCGGTTCGCTGGTCGCCTATGCCCTGACGATCACCGACCTTGACCCGCTGCGCTATGCGCTGCTGTTCGAACGCTTCCTGAACCCCGAACGCGTCTCGATGCCCGACTTCGACATCGACTTCTGCATGGACCGGCGCGAAGAGGTGATCACCTACGTCCAGCAGAAATACGGCCGCGACAAGGTGGCCCAGATCATCACCTTTGGCGCTTTGCTGTCCAAGGCCGCCGTCCGTGACGTGGGCCGCGTGTTACAAATATCCTACACCCATGTCGACAAGTTGTCGAAGATGATCCCGGTCGAAGGCGTCAAACCGGTCTCGATCACCAAGGCCCTTGCCGACGAACCCCGCCTGAGGGAAGCCGCCAAAGAGGAAGTCGTCGGCCGCCTCCTCGACTATGCTGCCAAGCTTGAAGGCCTTTACCGCAATGCCTCGACCCACGCCGCCGGGGTGGTGATCGGTGACCGCCCGCTGGACCAGCTGGTGCCGCTCTACCGCGACCCAAGGTCCGACATGCCCGCGACCCAGTTCAACATGAAATGGGTCGAAGCCGCAGGTCTGGTGAAATTCGACTTCCTCGGGTTGAAGACCCTGACCGTCATCCAGAACGCGATGGACCTTCTGGCCCTGCGCGGGATCAGCTTTGACATCAACCTGATCCCTTTGGACGACAAGCCCAGCTACGACCTCTACGCCGCCGCCAAGACCGTCGCCGTGTTCCAGGTGGAAAGCTCTGGCATGATGGACGCGCTCCGGCGGATGAAGCCCACCTGTATCGAGGATATCGTCGCCCTCGTGGCCCTGTATCGCCCCGGCCCGATGGAAAACATCCCGGCCTATTGCGAGGTGAAGAACGGCCTCAAGGACCTTGAATCGATCCACCCGACCATCGACCATATCCTGGCCGAAACCCAAGGCATCATCGTCTATCAGGAACAGGTGATGCAGATCGCCCAGGTCATGGGCGGCTATTCCCTTGGCGGCGCCGACCTTCTCCGCCGCGCCATGGGCAAGAAGATCGCCGAGGAAATGGCCAAGGAACGCCCAAAGTTCATCGAGGGCTGCAAGGTCACCCACAGCATCGACCCCAAGAAGGCCGGTGAGGTCTTCGACCTTCTGGAAAAGTTCGCCAACTACGGCTTCAACAAATCCCACGCAGCTGCCTATGCCGTGGTCAGCTACCAGACCGCCTATCTGAAAGCGAACTACCCGGCCGAGTTCATGGCCGCCGTGATGAACTGCGACATCCACCTCACCGACAAACTGGCCGTCTACAAGCGTGAGGTGGACAAGCTGAGCCTGAAAACGGTGGCCCCTTGCGTCAACGCCTCCCTCGCCACCTTCACCGTCCGCGACAACGCCATCGTCTACGGTCTCGGCGCCCTGAAAAACGTCGGCGTCGACGCCATGCAGTTGATCGTCACAGCCCGCGCCGACAAACCCTTCGCCACCCTTTTCGATTTCGCCCGCCGGGTGGACCTCAAACGCATCGGCAAGCGCCCGCTTGAAATGCTCGCCCGTGCTGGGGCCTTCGACCAGCTTGACCCCAACCGCGCCCGGGTGTTCGAGGCGCTCGACCCCCTCGTCGCCTATTCCGCCGCGATCCATGAAGCGGCTGCTTCCTCGCAGGTCTCTCTCTTCGGGTCCGCTGGGACCGACATCCCCGAACCCCGGCTTCCCTTCCGCGACGACTGGCTGCCGGTCGAAAGGCTGGGGCAGGAGCATCAGGCGGTGGGGTTCTATCTCTCCGGCCACCCCTTGGACGACTACATGTCCGCCTTGAAACGCCAGAAGGTGGAGACGCTAGCCCAGGTCACCGCCCGCGCAGAAAACGGGCCTTGCATCGCCAAGCTGGCGGGGTCGGTCTCGGCCCGGCAGGAACGGAAATCGGCGCGGGGGAACCGATTTGCTTTCGTCCAGCTGTCCGACCCCACCGGGCTTTACGAGGTCACCTGTTTTTCCGAGGTCCTCGAAGCCTCCCGCGATTTTCTTGAACCGGGGAAAAACGTCGTCCTGACCGTGAAGGCGGAACTGGAGGGGGAGAGCTTGAAACTCCTCGCTCAGGGGGTCGCGCCGATTGATGCGGTGGCGGCGCAGGGGGGGGCGCAGGATATCCGGGTCCACCTGTCCCGGCCCGAGGCGGTGGCTTCGCTGGCGGCGCTGCTGGGGCGGGTTGAGGGGCGGAACCGGGCCAGGGTGACCCTTTGCGTGACCGATCCGGAGGGGAGAGAGATCGACATCGACCTGCCCGACCCCTATCCGATCACCCCGCAGATCAAGGGGGCGATCAAGGCGATCCAGGGGGTGCTGGCGGTGGAGGAGCTGTGATCCGGGCTGGTCTGTCCACGCAGGACAGGAGGGCGGCCGCAAGGGATTCCAAGGGGTTAGCTGTGGGCGTTAGAGGTTTGTTAAGGGGAGGCAGAGCCGCCCACAAGCAATCAGGACTCTCACAACCTAAGAAAGTGTACTTGTTGTCTTCACTTCCCAACCTCGTTCTGCTCAACTCAGGCAAACTGCTCACGCACATCCCCAATCAATTTCAAATCACAAGGTAAGATGAAGAAGCTTTCGCACCGCTATAAGAAGTGGCTCTTGTTTCGATCCGGTTTTCGCAAGAATGGCCCATCGCGAAGGGCTAATTTGAAATATTGCGAGTCCGTTATTGCTTGGTCGAGTGACCAAAATGAGAAGCTTATATCAAGGCGGCCTCCAACCTTCCCACCGACTATTCTTTGTTTTGAAAAGAATCCTGAAGCGACGATAGATTTTTTTGCGGAATGGCGCAGAAAGAATGCGATCTATTGGCGAGGCGGTCGCAAGCATTGGGTTAAGCGATCGAAACACAAGCGGCCATCAATTGAAGGATATATAGACTACAGTAAGATCGAGGAAATTTCGACAGCTGCCTCCGTGGTAATGGCTGCTGAATATGACCGAGCACGTCGACTTATGGGGGAGGTTCCTCCAGCAATTAATCTGCACAAGTGGAGCGCGGATGCCTTTCAGAAGCTCTTCGCCATGGGTTTCTTTGAAATAGTGGGCATCTCGGCAGACGCTAGTGATCGTTTCAGCCAGAAGGGCGATGTTAGGACGATGCGGATTGCTACTGGCCGGGACGCTTCTGAGCTAGAAGCAGTTTGTGGGATGATCTTAGAACTAAGCAAATTCATTGACGATTCTGGCCCTCTTCCTAGAGATACTTATGTTGCTCTAAATACGGCGCTTTCGGAAGCGATTTCAAATGTCACCAGATGGGCCTACCCTGACGACATTGCACTACCCTACAAGCATATTTCCTCCTGGTGGATCACTGCAACGGCCAACCGTGACGATAGAACGCTTACGGTGGTCGTCTTCGATCAGGGAGCAACAGTTCCGGTCACATTCCCTCGAAAGCCTGCCGGAATAATGATTCGCGACAAGATTCTCAGAATGTTCTCTGGCCCTCGGCATCATTTCGCAGATGATGGCACATATATTGCAGCGGCGATGAAGCCTGGCGCTACCAGTACTGATCATTCATGGCATGGAAAGGGTTTGCCCCAAATGGTAGACTTGATCAAGCTGTGCAGGGGCGGGTCGGTTTCGATCCTCAGCCGAGGAGGAGAATGCTTGGTGAATCACGACGGATTTCAATCTAATCAAAGCAGACAGTCATCTGTCGGCGGCACTCTAATCACTTGGAAACTTGTCCTGCCCAAGGAAACTGCGAATGCCTGAAGCATTAACGCTTAACATAGCTCGTGATTTCACGAAATTTCCGTCCGGGAGGGATGAGAAGGACGGGCCCTATAATGGAACTAAGTTTCGGCGTAGCTTGCTGTTGCCTCGTCTCGAGCAGGCGAGGTCTTCTGGGGTTGATTTGGTAGTTGAGCTTGATGGCGTATTGAGCTTCGGCTCTTCGTTCTTGGAGGAGTCGTTTGGGGGCCTGATACGAAGAGAGGGTGTCTCTAGATCAGAACTTGATCGAATCCTCAGGATTGAGCCGGGCTGGGAGGGAAATACGCGTTACAAGGAAGCTATTTTGCGATACATACGAGACGCTCGGGCAGGAGATTGATATGTTGGGCGAACTGGGTATTGGCATAGTTGGAGGACTTTGTGCTTATCTCGGCTCCCATTTTATTGCAAAATTAGGTAATGACAACTCTGAGATAACAGAGCACATTGCAGAGATAATGCATGTAGAAGAGGCTGCCGTGAGCTATTGGACTTTTGACGCTGCGAGCCTGCAGGCTCGACTCCGTGACGAAGAACTTGCTGCGAAACTTCAGGGGCAGCTCCTCTGTACAGCAGCTTTCCGACCTCGAGCCCAAAAGCTATTGGGAGATTCTCTTGGTAGTTACTTGGATCTGGACGGGAAGCTTTTTGATTTGGCAACGGGTGGCGAGTTTTCGCAAGTCGGCCGACGACCTGATTTTCCGAGGGTCATTGAGATCAATTCGATCTGTCATGCATTGAGAAACCTATTAAGAACATCCCGCTCTCGACGTTTCTGGGCGCATTGAAATTCGCACTTATCCCCTGCCAAACCATTCCTCCACCTTGTCCAGCACGTCGTCGATCAGGCCGCCAGACCTCGCCTGTGGCCCGCTGAAGCGCAGGAGCCAACCGGTGGGCGTTGGCTCCCTTGTGATTGTCAGGCCTTGGGGCAGGCGCAGGTGGCGGCGGGGGCGGTGGGTTTTGGGGTCGGTCGGCTCACGCAGCACATCCAGCAGGACGGGGCGGAGGGTTGTCCATTGGCTCTCGGCTGACTGGCCCATCAGGGGCTGGAGGGTGGCGGTCAGGAGGTCGTGATGCCCGGTCGCCAAGGCGGCGGCGATCAGGTCAAGCTGGCGGGTGGCAAGTTGGGTGGGGAGGTGAGGTGGGGGCCAAGGTCCTCGACCACCCTGACATGAGTGCGGATCCGGGTGCTGGAGGTGCGGGGGGTGGGTAAGGCGGGCGTTCAGGAATGGGCGAGGGTAAGGAGGCACGCGCAGTCGACATGGGTGGCAAGGTGGTCGGCGAGGGCGTCGAGCGTCTCATCGACTGTGACGTCATAGCTTTCATTGCCGGGGGTTGCGCCAAGGCTGGCAAGGAAGGCGCGGCGGAAGGGGTCTTCGGTGAACATGCCGTGAAGGTAGCTGCCCATCACGCGGCCGTCCTGGCGGATGGCGCCTTCGGGTTGGCCGTTCACGGTGAACATCGGGCGGGCACGGTCGGGGCCTTCGGTGCGGCCAAGGTGGATTTCGTAGCCTTTGACGCGGGTGTTTGAGGCAGGGTGCAGCGCCTCGGTCTCGGTCACGCGTTTGTCGGGGGTCATGGTGGTGGCTAGGTCCAGAAGGCCAAGGCCGGGGACGGAGGAAGGGCGGCCTTCGATGCCGTCAGGGTCGGCGATTTCGCGTCCAAGCATCTGGTAGCCGCCGCAGAGGCCAAGGACCTTTGCGCCCCGGCGCATTGCGGCCTGAAGGTCGATGTCCCAGCCTTGGGCGCGGAAATGCGCAAGGTCGGCGATGGTGGCTTTGCTACCGGGGAGGATGATGAGGTCAGCTTCGGTTGGGATGGGCTGGCCGGGTTTGATGATCCTTAGCGTGACGCCGGGTTCCTGGGCCAGGGGGTCGAGGTCGTCGAAATTCGCGATGCGGTTCAGGTGGGGGACGGCGATCAGGAACTTGCCCGTTCCTTTGGACCCGCCAAGGTCGGCGGCGTCTTCCGCCGGAAGGCGGTGGGCATTGGGGAACCACGGGATGACGCCAAGGCCTTGCCAGCCGGTGCGGGCCTCAATCAGGCGGTAGCCGTCGTCGAAAAGCCGGAGATCGCCACGGAACTTGTTGATCAGGAAGCCCTTGATCATCGCAGCGTCTTCGGGGTCGAGGACGGCCTGCGTGCCGACCAGTTGCGCGATCACTCCGCCCCGGTCGATGTCTCCGGTCAGGATCACCGGGGTTTGCGAGGCGCGGGCAAAGCCCATGTTGGCGATGTCATTGGCGCGAAGGTTCACCTCCGCCGGGCTGCCTGCGCCTTCGACGATGACAAGGTCGGCTTGGGCTTGCAGGCGGTGGAAGCTTTCCAGAACAGGGGTCATCAGCGAGGGTTTCAGCGCGGCATAGTCGCGGGCTTTGACCGTGGTAAGGCGTTTGCCTTGGACGATGACCTGCGCGCCGGTCTCGGACTCGGGTTTCAGCAGGACGGGGTTCATGTCGACATGCGGGGAGACACCGCAAGCGCGGGCTTGCAGGGCCTGGGCGCGGCCGATTTCGCCTCCCACCGCCACTGCGGCGTTGTTCGACATGTTCTGCGGCTTGAACGGGCGGACGGTCATTCCCTGACGGGTGAACAGCCGGCAAAGCCCCGCGACCAGCAGCGACTTGCCCACGTTGGAGCCCGCGCCCTGGATCATGATGCGTGCTGAAGTCTTGTCGGTCATCCCTGCCCCCCGCGTGGGCATAGCGGGCCAAGCGGGCGGCGTCGATAGGGGCAGCGACGGGGAGGGTGTCTTGAACGACAAGGCGTGTCGGTCGCGGCTCAGACGCGGGGGCCGGGCTTGCCAAGACTGCGCCAAGGTTCCAAGTCCGAGGATTGCCCGATGCCCCGTCTTTCGGTGACTGATGCCCGCGCGCTGATCCGGGACGCCCTGACCGGGGCGGGGCTATTGCCTGCCCATGCGGGGTATTTCACGGAAGGTATTCTGGACACCGAGCTTTCGGGGCTGGAGGGGCATGGGTTCTACTGGCTGCAGTATTATTGCGAGCATCTCCGGTCGGGAAAGGTGGACGGCAAGGTCACCCCCGAGGTCACCGAGATCTCGCCTGCGGCCTTACGCGTCGATGCGCGGCATGGGTTTGCCCATCCGGCGATCGAGGCGGGGTTTTCCCGGCTGATCCCGGCGGCGAGGGCTATGGGGGTCGCGGTGATGGGGGTTCACAATTCCTATAACGCGGCGACTTTGGGGTATCATACGGGGGTCTTGGCCCGCACGGGGCTGTTCGCGATTGGGGCGACGAATGCGGTGCCGACGGTGGCTCCGGTCGGTGGGTCGCGGCCGGTGATTGGGACCAATCCGATTTCCTATGCGGTGCCTGCCCCCGGTGGAGAGATCGCGTTTCTGGTGGATCAATCGGCGACGGCGGTGGCCTGGACGGCGGTGAAGCGGGCGGCAGAGGCGGGGAAGCCGATCCCGCTGGGCTGGGCGCTGGATGCTGCGGGGCAGCCGACGACGGACCCGCAGGCCGGGCTGGCGGGGTCGATGGCCCCTGCCGGTGGGGCCAAGGGGTTTTCCATCGGGCTTCTGGTCGAGGTGCTGTGTGCGGCTTTGGCCGGGGGCAAGCTGGGGCCGGAGCAGGGGTCGTTTACCGACAACGACGGGCGGCCCATCGACAACGGGCAGTTTTTCGTGGCGTTCGATCCCGGCGCGCTGTCGGGGGGCACGTTTGACGCGACGGTGGCGCGGCTGGTCGCCTCGATCACGGAACAGGAAGGCGCGCGCTTGCCGAATGCGCGGCGGGTGGCGAACATCGCCCGGTTCAGCCGTGAGGGGTTGGAGATTGACGCCGACCTGCTGGCGCGCCTGCGGGGGTTTGCGTGACAGGGCCTGAGGTCGAAGCTTTCCTGCGGACCGTGGGCCTTTGGCAGGGGTCGGTCTCAGTTCGCTCGCTCAAAGGGGGCTATCAGAATGAGGTTCTGGATGTGACCACGGGCGCGCTGCGGATGGTCCTGAAGCGGTTCATGCCGGCGACCACGGGCACCTTGTTCCCGAACCTGCCCGCCGATGAGGCGCGGGCGTTGGAGATTTTGGGACCTTTGGGCGTGGCTCCGAGACTATTGGGGTATTGGCCGGATCAGGCGCTGATGGCTTATGCCTTTGTCGAGGGCGCGCAGTGGGAGGTCGGCGTCGCGGATGTGGCGCGGTTGTTGCGGCTGAAGGAGGCCGCTGATCCGAAGGGCTTTCGCCGGGTGCCGTTGGAGCCGGAGGGGATTTTGGCCGAGGGGGATGCGCTGTTCGCCCGTTGCAAGGCCAGCCCCGGTGCTGCTCGGCCTGTGTCGGCGGCCGTTCCCGCGCCGGAAAGGCTGTCGTTGATCCATACCGATCTTGGGGCGTCGAACCTGATCGGCCAAGGCGCGGGCTTGCGGATCATCGATTGGCAATGTCCGGCGGCGGGGGATTCGGCGGAGGATATCTACAGTTTCCTGTCGCCAGCGTTTCAGGTTCTGAACCTGCATGCGGAACTGACGGCTGCGGAAGAGGCCGGTTTCTGGGCGGCGCTTGGGCGGCCTGACCTGAAGGCGCGGTATCGGGTGCTGCGGCCATATTACTCTTGGCGGTTCGCGGGCTATTGCCTTTGGCGGTCGGAAACCCGACCGGAAGCGGAGGTGCGGGAGCGCTATGTCCGGGCTTGGGCTGCGGAACTTGAGTATATGGGGCGGCGCGATGCAGGTTGAACCGACGATCCACAGTTTCAGCCTGTGGCACCATTTCGCCCACAAGCCGGGGTTTGATTGCGTGGCCTATGCTGATCTTGCGGCAAGCCTTGGGTTCCGGGGGATAAGCCTGTCGCTGAACAACCCGGACTATCGCCATCTTGGTGGGCGTGAGACTTGGCGGATGGACCGGTTGCGGGGTCATCTAACGGGGTTGGGGTTCAGTCTGGAGGTCGATACCTCGGGCACCGATCCCGCCCATATGGCCGAGCGTTTGCGCGTGGCGGCGCGGATGGGGGCCACGTCTTTGCGGACCTATACAAGGCATGGCGGGACGGTGGCCGAGATGATGGCGGCGACAACCCGCGATCTGACGGAGGTGATGGCTTTGGCGGCCGATCTGGGGGTCGTCGTGGTGCTGGAGAACCATGAGGATTTCACCGGCCCGGAACTGGCGCGGATTGTTCAGGCGGTGGACCATCCGGCGCTGAAGATCCTTTATGACTACGGCAATTCGCAGATGGTGCTGGAGGACCCCGAGGCGGCGCTGGAGGCAGTGTTGCCCCATGTCCATTCGGTGCATTTCAAGGACCATGTGATGGTGCGCCCCGAACATGCGGGGCGGCTGACCGTGGCCGGGGTGCCGGTTGGTGAGGGGTTCCTGCCTCTTGATCGGATCACCCGACGGCTGCTGGATCAAGGGCTGCGGCGCTTTACCTTTGAAAACGTCTGGGCCTATAGCGCGGGCATTCGTGACGGGCGCGAACCGCAGCCGGGGGTGGTGCTGGGCGAGGGCAGTTTTCGGTATCTGGAGCCGCCCTTTGACGAAGGCCGGATCGTGTTGGATCAGTCGAAGCTTTCGCCCGAGCGGTTGGTGGACCTAGAGCATCAGGCGCTTTTGCGAGGGGTAAAGGCGTTCCGGGCAGTGCTGGAACGGCAGGGCTGCGAATTGCTTTGAAGCCGCCCTTTCCCTCGGCCCACGCTGGTGTTAGGGCGATTGCGTCTGATCCTGCGAGGACCAAAGTGACCACCCCTCAGAACACCAAGCTGGGCATCTGGCTAATGATCGCGACCTGCGCGGTCTTTGCGGTGCAGGACGGCCTGTCGCGGCATCTGGGGACGAATTACAGCGTCTTCATGGTGGTGATGATCCGGTTCTGGTTCTTTGCGGCCTTCGTCATCGCGATGGCGGCGCGGGCTCCGGGAGGTCTGCGCGCGGCGATACATACGGCGCATCCGGTGTTGCAGATGACGCGGGGCTTGCTGCTGGTGGCCGAGGTCAGCATCATCGTCGTCGGCTTCGTCAAGCTGGGCCTGATCGAGACGCATGCGGTTTTCACCTGCTATCCCCTGCTGGTCGCGGCACTGTCGGGGCCGATCCTGGGGGAAAAGGTCGGCTGGCGGCGCTGGGCGGCGATCATCGTGGGTTTCATCGGCGTCTTGATCATCCTGAAGCCGGGATTTGCAGTGTTTTCGCCCTGGGCGTTGCTGCCGCTGGCGTCGGCCTTCATGTTCGCGCTTTACGGGCTGTTGACGCGCTATGTGTCGCGCAAGGACAGCACTTCGGTCAGCTTTTTCTGGATCGGGGTGGTGGGCGCGGTGGCGATCACGCCGTTGGGCCTGACGCATTGGAGTGCGATTAGCCCGGCGGATTGGGGCTGGATGGCGATGCTGTGCTGCACGGCGGCGGGAAGTCACTGGCTGCTGATCAAGTGCTATTCGGTGGCCGAGGCGTCGGCGGTGCAGCCATTTGCTTTTCTGCAGCTGGTGTTCATCGCCGCGATCGGGCTGTTCCTGTTCGGCGAGGTCTTGCGGCTGAACGTGGTGATCGGAGCCGGGATTGTGGTGGCGGCGGGGATCTTCACGATCTGGCGGCAAAGGGTGCGCGAACGGGCAGCTTTGCGGGCCTGACGGCGCCTTTCGCTGAAGGTCCCCAGCGATGAGCGCCCGGTTGCCCCTGCGCAGCACAGGGCGTAGAACCTTTGTCAACCGCAAGAGGAACCCGCCAATGCCCGCCCCGAAACCCGTTGTCTTGTGCATTCTTGACGGCTGGGGCATCGGGCCGAACCCGGCGACCAGCGCCCCGGCGCAGGCGAAGGTGCCGCATTTCAATCGGCTTTGGGCCGAATGCCCGCATGCGACGCTGATCACTTTTGGCCCGGACGTGGGCCTGCCGCGCGGGCAGATGGGGAATTCCGAAGTCGGGCACACCAACATCGGCGCGGGGCGGGTGGTGGCGATGGATCTGGGCGCGATCGATCTGGCGGTGGAAGATGGCAGCTTTGCCGCGAACCCGGCGATTGTGGAGTTTGCCGACAAGGTGAAGGCGCAGGGCGGGACCGCGCATCTGATGGGCGTGATTTCGGATGGCGGGGTGCATGGGCATATCAGCCACATCATCGCCGCCTGTCAGGCCTTGACGGCTTTGGGCGTGCAGGTCGCGCTGCATGCGATTACTGATGGGCGGGACGTGGCACCTTCCTCGGCAGCCGGATACATGGCGCAGCTGACGGGTGGGATGCCTGCAGGGGCAAAGATCGCCACCGTCTGCGGGCGTTATTGGGCGATGGACCGCGACAACCGCTGGGACCGGGTCGCGCGGGCCTACGCGGCGATGGTGCGGGCGACGGGCGAAGTGGCCCCGGATGCGGCGAGCGCGGTGACCCATTCCTATGCCAAGGGCGAGACGGATGAGTTCCTCGCCCCTTCCGTGATCGCGGGCTACACGGGGATCAAGGATGGCGACGGGCTCTTCTGTCTGAACTTCCGGGCCGACCGGGCGCGGGAGATTTTGGCGGCGCTGGGCGATCCGGGGTTCTCGGCGTTCGAGACGGGCGCACGGCCCAAGTGGTCGGTGATGCTGGGGATGGTGGAATACTCCGACAGCCACAACGCCTATATGGGCTCGGCTTTCCCCAAGCGGGTGTTGGTCAATACCATCGGCGAATGGGTCGCCAACCACGGGAAAACCCAGTTCCGGCTGGCAGAGACCGAGAAGTATCCGCATGTCACCTTCTTCCTGAACGGCGGCCGCGAGGTGCCATATGTGGGAGAGGAGCGCGCGATGCCGTCTTCGCCCAAGGTCGCGACCTATGATCTGCAGCCCGAGATGAGCGCGGATGCGGTTTCGGATCGGTTCGTCGAGGCGATTGAAAAGGGCTATGATTTGATCGTCGTGAACTACGCCAACCCCGACATGGTTGGCCATACCGGCAGCCTTCCCGCCGCGATCAAAGCTTGCGAGGCAGTGGACCGGGGGCTTGGCCGGGCGCTGGCGGCGCTGGAAAAGGCGGGCGGGGCGATGATCGTCACGGCGGACCACGGCAACTGCGAAGTGATGGTCGATCCGGTGACGGGGGCCCCGCATACGTCGCACACCACAAACCCGGTGCCAGTGATTCTGGTGGGCGGGCCGCAGGGTGCCAGGTTGCGCAGCGGGCGGCTGGCCGATCTGGCGCCGACGCTGTTGCAACTGATGCAGATGCCGCAGCCCGCCGAGATGACTGGGGTTTCGCTTCTGGCATGATCCGACTGGCCCCGATCCTTTTCTGCGTGCTGCTGGCCTTTCCGGCCATGGCCGAGACTGTGGTGGATGAAGCGGCGCGGGCTTCGGCAGAATTGCAAAAAGCCGTCGCGGCGCTGGATGCGGCCACTTCGGCGCAGGACCGGGTCTCGGCCCTTAGCCAGACGATCCGGGCCTATGAGACCGGGCTTTCGGCCTTGCGCAGTGCTTTGCGCAGTGCGGCTTTGCGGGAAAGCGCGCTGATGCTGGAGTTCGACGCCAAGTCGGACCAGATCGGGCGGCTTCTGGGGGTGCTGGCGACGATGGAGGCCAATCCGGGGCCGCTGTTGCTGTTGCACCCCGATGGTGCGTTGGGAACGGCGCGGTCGGGCATGGTGCTGGCCGAGGTCGCCCCTGCCGTGCAGGCCGAGGCCGAGGTGCTGAAGGCGGAACTGCAGGAGCTGGCGGAACTGCGCAGCCTGCAGCTTTCGGCGGGCGATACGCTGGAACGCGGGCTTGAAGCGGCGCAAACGGCGCGAACGGCGCTGTCGCAGGCGATCTCGGAGCGGACCGACTTGCCCAAGCAGTTTACCGAAGACCCCGAAGCGCTGAAGCTGCTTTTGGATAGCGCGGATACGCTGGATGCCTTTGCATCGGGTCTGGCCCCAAGCGCCGAAGCGGCCGCCGGTTTTGCCGACGCCAAGGGAAATCTGGCCCTGCCGGTGCTGGCCACCGTGCTGCGTAAACCGGGTGAGGCTGATGCCACGGGCGCCCGCCGACCGGGCGTCACACTTGCCACCGAAGCAGGCGCGTTGGTCACAGCGCCTTGGCCTGCGACGATCCGGTTCAGCGGACCGCTGCTTGACTACGGAAATGTGATGATACTTGAACCGGGTGATGGCTATCTGATCGTTCTGGCCGGGATGAATGTCCTGTATGGAGACGTGGGAGAAGTCGTTGCAAACAATGCGCCCTTGGGTCTGATGGGCGGAACGGCGAGTGCATCAGAGGAATTCGTCGGTGCGACCGCAGATGGCTCTGGCGGGCGTGGCACGGAAACGCTTTATATGGAACTTAGACAGGGCAGCGCGCCCGTGGACCCGATGCCGTGGTTCCAGACGCTGGCCCGCACAGGAGACTGACTGCGCATGAAAAAGATGTTGTTTTCCGCCCTCGTCGGTACGGTTTCGGGGGCAATCATGGTCACCCAGATTGCCGGCCCTCTTGTCGCGCAGGAAGCCCAGGCCGAATCGTCAGTCTATGAACAGCTGGATCTGTTCGGCGATGTGTTCGAGCGGATCCGTGCGCAATATGTCGAAGAGGTTTCGACCGAAGACCTGATCAGCGCTGCGATCAACGGCATGCTCACCTCGCTTGACCCGCATTCCAACTATCTTTCGGCCAAAGACTTTGCCGAGATGCAGGTCGATACCAAAGGCGAATTCGGCGGCCTTGGAATCGAGGTGACGCAGGAAGAAGGCTTTATCAAGGTGATCTCGCCGATGGACGGGACCCCTGCAGACAAGGCCGGGATCTTGGCGGGCGACTTCATCACCCATGTGAACGGCGAGGCGATCTCGGGCATGATGCTGGACGAGGCCGTGGACAAGATGCGTGGCCCGATCGGGTCGGAAATCATCATCACCGTGGTCCGCGAAGGCGTGACCGAGCCCTTTGACGTGTCGATCATCCGCGACGCGATCAAGTTGACGGCAGCAACTGGTCGCGTGGTCGGACATACGATCGTGCTGCGGCTAAGCACGTTCAACGAACAGACCACCTCTGGCATGACGGAAGCCCTGACCAAGGGGTTGGAAGAACTGGGCGGGATCGAGAAGCTGGACGGCGTGGTGATCGACCTGCGCAACAACCCGGGCGGGCTGCTGAACGAGGCTATCTCGGTCGTTGACGCCTTCCTTGACACGGGCGAGATTGTGTCGACACGGGGTCGCACTGCTGGCAGCGGCGAGCGGTTCAATGCCACGCCGGGTGACCTGATCGAGGGCAAGCCCATCGTCCTTTTGATCAATGGCGGCTCGGCTTCCGCTTCGGAAATCGTCGCGGGGGCCTTGCAGGACCAGCGCCGCGCCGTGGTTGTTGGCACGAAAAGCTTTGGCAAGGGTTCGGTGCAGACGCTGATCCCGCTGAAAGGCGATGGCGCGATGCGGCTGACGACGGCGCGCTATTACACGCCGTCGGGCCGGTCGATCCAGGCCTTGGGGATTTCGCCTGACATCGTGGTTCAGCAGCCCATTCCGCCCACCGTCGACCCGGCTGCGATCGAAGAAAAGAAATCGGCCGTCGAGCGGACATCGGAAGCCGATCTGCGGGGCGCGATCACCAATGATTCGATGACCGAAGAGGAAAAGCAGCTTTACAAGGATGAGCTTGCCCGGGCCGAGGAATCCGCCAAGCTGCGGGACGAGGATTATCAACTCGCCTATGCCGTAGACATCATCAAAGGGCTGACGGTCATCGTCCCCAAGACCCCCTGAAGGAGCGGGTGGGGGTAACACTCCGCCCCTTTTCCCCATGACCAACCCGGAAGACCTGCCCTATCGCCCCTGTGTCGGTGTCGTTCTGATCGACTCCCGCGGCATGGTCTTTGCGGGCCAGCGGATCGACAACCCCACCCCCGCCTGGCAGATGCCGCAGGGTGGGATCGACGGCGACGAAAAGCCGCGCGAGGCTGCCTATCGCGAGCTGTGGGAAGAAACCGGCGTCACCCGCGACAAGGTGGAATTCGTTGGCAAAACCCATGGCTGGGTGACATATGACCTGCCACCCGAATTGCTGGGCAAGGTCTGGGGCGGCAAGTATCGCGGACAAAGGCAGAAGTGGTTCCTCTTCCGCTTCAAGGGGCGGGACGCGGATGTGAAGATCGCAACCGAACACGCCGAGTTTTCCACCTGGAGGTGGATCCTTGCCGACGAGATGGTGGAAAGCATCGTCCCCTTCAAGCGCGCGGTCTATGAGACGGTTGTGCGCAGCTTCCGGGCCTATCTGGCCTGAATCTCGCGCCGGAAGGTGATCGAGGTGGGGCGGTCGAAGCCCGGATGGGCGTTGCGCCCCATTTCCGTAAAGCCAAGCGCGCGGAAAATGGCGTGGTTTTCGGGCAGTTCGACCCTTGTTTCCAATTCCAGCACGGGCAAGCCTAGGGCCCGGGCTCGGGTCTCGGCAAGGGCGACCAGCGCCCGCGCGTGGCCCCTGCAGCGCTGATCAGCAGCCACGGCCAGCTTGCCAAGGTAAAGCGCGCCGGGTTTGGGCGTCAGGAAGATGCAGGCGACAGGCGGGGTGTCGATGGCCCAGACTTCCCCCGTTTCTGCCTGCCTTGCGATGCCGCCTGAGGTCAGCCGGTGCATCGAGGACGGGGGGTCGATCCGGCCGTCCATATAGAAAAAGACCGTGCGGATCAGGCCCAGCAACGCCTGCCAATCATAGGGGTCGCGGCACTGATGCGGAATCATTTCAGCGGCAGACCGTCGGAGAGGTGAATCCAGCGCAGCCGTTCGGCAGAATGGAAATGTGCAGTCGGCTGGTAGGCTAGCGGATCGTCCAGCGTGGTGGCGTAGAAATGCATCTCGTCCGGCCAGCGGGTGCTGCGATAGGCCATCTGGGTGCCGCAGTGCGGGCAGAAATCGCGCCAGGTGCCGGGGGAGGAGTTGAAGCTTGCTGGTGGCTGCCCGGTCCAGGACCAGGCGCCATTTCGAACCCCAAGGAACGATGTGAAGGGCGAGGCGGTGGCCCTGCGGCAGCTTTCGCAGTGGCAATGGCCCTGCCAAAGCGGTTCAGCTTCGCAGCGGTAGGTGACGGCCTTGCAAAGGCAGTGGCCGGTGAAGGGTGGGATCATGGCGGCCTCCTTGATCTGGAGACTATTGGGCCTCGATCAGGGAAAAATGGCAAGTGTCGTTGGAAAACCGCGACAGGTGGAAGGCTTTCCCGAAATCGGGCCAAGGCGGCTGGGGCCGCGGAATTTTGGCCTTTGGCGATGCTGCGGCGCAGAACGACCGTCCGAACCGGCGAAAGGCAGCGACATTTCCGCCCTTTTTGGCTTGAAACCCCGGCATTCGCTTGAATTCCGCCCCTTTTTCGGGCTACGGAGCCGCGCGACTGCAGGCCGCATCCTGCGCTGAAAGGTTGATCTCATGTCCATGCCGAACCACGCCCCGATTCCTGAGCTTTATGTATCCTACGACTCCGCCCAGAAGCTGAAGCACGAAGCGGGCCAGCTTCAGTCCTGGGACCTGACCGCGCGGCAGGTCTGCGATCTGGAGCTGTTGATGAACGGCGGGTTCAACCCACTGAAGGGGTTCATGGGCCAGGCGGATTATGAAGGCGTTGTGGAAGACATGCGTCTGGCCGATGGCACGCTTTGGCCGATGCCGATCACGCTGGACGTGAACGAAGCCTTCGCCGAAAAGGTCGCCCCCGGTCAGGACATCGCCCTGCGCGATCAGGAAGGCGTGATCCTTGCCATCATGTCGATCGGCGACAAATGGAGCCCTGACAAGGCGAATGAGGCCGAGAAGGTCTTTGGTGCCGACGATCTGGCGCATCCGGCGGTGAACTATCTGCACAATCAGGCGGGCAAGGTCTATTTGGGTGGCCCGATCACCGGCATCCAGCAGCCGGTGCATTACGACTTCAAGGCCCGCCGCGACACGCCGAACGAACTTCGCGCGCTGTTCCGCAAGCTGGGCTGGCGCAAGATCGTGGCCTTCCAGACTCGCAACCCGCTGCACCGCGCGCACCAGGAGCTGACCTTCCGCGCCGCGCGTGAGGCCGAGGCGAACCTTCTGATCCACCCGGTCGTCGGCATGACCAAGCCGGGCGATGTCGACCACTTCACCCGTGTGCGCTGCTATGAGGCGGTGCTGGACCAGTACCCGGCGCAGACTACGGCGCTGTCGCTTCTGAACCTTGCGATGCGCATGGCTGGCCCGCGTGAGGCTGTCTGGCACGGCATCATTCGCCGCAACCACGGCTGCACGCATATGATCGTCGGCCGCGACCATGCGGGGCCGGGCAAGAACAGTGCAGGCAAGGACTTTTACGACCCCTATGCAGCACAAGTGCTGTTCGCCAAGCATGCCACCGAGATCGGCATCGAAATGGTCGACTTCAAGCACATGGTCTATGTGGCCGAGAAGGCGCAGTACTACCCCGCCAACGAAGTGCCGGAAGGTTCGACCGTGCTGGATATTTCGGGCACCGAACTGCGTCGCCGTCTGCGCGAGGGGCTGGATATCCCGGAATGGTTCAGCTTCCCGCAAGTCGTCACCGAACTGCGCAAGACCAGCCCGGCGCGGTCCAAGCAGGGCTTTACCGTCTTCTTCACCGGGCTTTCCGGGTCGGGCAAATCCACCATTGCCAATGCTCTGATGGTCAAACTGATGGAGATGGGCGGGCGTCCGGTCACGCTGCTGGATGGCGACGTGGTCCGCAAGCACCTGTCGTCGGAACTGGGGTTTTCGAAGGAACACCGCGATCTGAACATCAAGCGGATCGGCTATGTGGCATCCGAGATCACCAAGAACGGCGGCATCGCGATCTGCGCGCCGATTGCACCTTATACCGCGACGCGGCGGGCGGTGCGTGAGATGGTGGAGGCTTACGGTGCCTTTGTTGAGACCCATGTCGCGACCAGCATCGAAGAATGCGAAAAGCGCGACCGCAAGGGCCTTTATAAGCTGGCGCGTGAGGGCAAGATCAAGGAATTCACCGGGATCTCTGACCCCTATGAAGCGCCGACCAATGCCGAACTGGTGGTCAACACCGAAGGCGCAGATGTCGACCACTGCGCGCATCAGGTGCTGCTGAAGCTGGAGCAGATGGGTCTGATCCGGGCCTGATCTTAACCAGAGCAATGAGAAAGGCAGCGCCCGGAAGGCGCGGCCTTTGTCGTTTGCGGTCGGCTTACGCGGGGCGCATCATCCGGCGCAGAAGGCCGTCCTTGACGATATACTGGTGGTACAGCGCCATCGCGGCATGGCCCAGCGTCACGATCATCAGGACGTTCGCTGCCAGCCCGTGAAGCTCCCCGACATCAAGGCCAAGGAACCAGGTGCTGATCCCGCCCAGCGGCACGGCGATCATCAGCAGGTAGATCAGCCGGTGGCCCCAGTCGGCCGCAATGACTGCCAGGCTGCCAGGCACCCCCGGAGCCGCTGGGGCACCCCGGCCAAGGCGCACCAAGACGCGGACAACGACCAGAGCAAGGATCGCAAGCCCGATGGCCACATGCGGCACAAAGCCCGCCACGCCACCTTCTTCGATGGATTCCATCGCCTCCCCAGCCCCTTCACCCGTGAACCAAGCCACGGCGATGAGTAAGGCGATCAGCCAGTGCAGGGCAATCTGGATGCCCGAATATCCGGTGGTGGTTTTCAAGACGCTCTCCAATGATGGCCTGTCGTTCACGGCCCTACCTAGGCATTCCGTCGGTAAAAGCCAGTCAGCAGGCGCTGACGGGGGCCTTTGTCAATGCACGCTGACAGGCGTGAAGTCGTGTTCGCGGGCTAAATGGAAGGCAAGCTTGCGATCAGCGACCAGCGCCAGTTGCCGCCCATCGACCCCATGGACCGACCAGACGACATCAAGCTCTCCCATCTGTTCGCGCACGCCGTCGGGCAGATCATCGACCATGACTTCGCGGACATAGACGATGCGGTCGGCCCCTTGCGGCAATCCGTTGAATGGCGTGTTCATTTCTTTGACCCCTCTTTACGGCTGATGCGGATGGTCTGAACCACGGTTTCCGGAATATGGCGGCGCAGGTCGACGTGCAGAAGCCCGTTTTCCATTGCTGCCCCTGCAACCTCGACCCCGTCGGCCAGCACGAAAGCGCGCTGGAAGGCGCGGGCGGCGATGCCCCGGTGCAGGAAAACCCGCTCACCCACGTCGTCAGCCTGACGACCGCGCACGACCAATTGGCGATCCTCGACCGTGATCGACAGGTCTTCCTCGCGGAAACCGGCCACCGCCAGCGTGATCCGATAGGCGTTTTCCGAGACCGCCTCGATGTTGAAGGGAGGATAACCCTCGGCTCCCGACTTCGCGGTGCGTTCGACCAGCCGTTCAAGCTGCTCAAACCCCAGAAGGAACGGATGGGCCCCAAAGCTCAGTTTCGTCATCACGCAGTCCTTGGCAAAAGCGACCTTGTTTCGGCGGCCCCGCAATCAGGCACCGCTTGAGGCCAATATGGGGGGTCCGACCCTGCCCCGCAAGCTGTGGCAAAGCGCTCTTTTGATGGAAAATCAGCAGATTTCTTCCCTTTTCGGCATGGGTTTCCTATATCCATTACTGACAAGCAGGAATCGAACTTACCTATGAACGCGCCGATGGAACTTGATCATGACGAGATGCTGCGCATCCGGCTTGAGGTGCTGCGGCGCGAACATCGCGACATGGATGAGGCGATCCACGCGCTGCAGCTAAACGCCCGTCCCGACCCGCTGACGCTCCGGCGGTTGAAAAAGCAGAAGCTGTTCCTGAAAGATCAGATCGTCAAGTTCGAGGACATGCTGATCCCCGATATCATCGCCTGACGCTTGCCCCTACGCCCGGTCCAATGTAAGCGCGCGGCATCAGCCATGGAGGCGCAGATGTCCGTATCCGTCGGGATCATCATGGGATCGCAAAGCGACTGGCCCACGATGAAGGCAGCCGCCGGGATTCTTGACGAGCTTGGCGTGGCCTATGAGACAAAGATCGTTTCGGCCCACCGCACGCCCGACCGGCTGTGGGACTACGGCAAGACTGCTGTGTCGCGTGGGTTGAAGGTGATTATAGCGGGTGCAGGCGGTGCGGCGCATCTGCCGGGGATGATGGCGTCGAAAACCCGCGTGCCGGTGATTGGCGTGCCGGTGCAGACCAAGGCGCTGTCGGGCGTCGATTCGCTGTATTCCATCCTGCAGATGCCCAAGGGCTATCCCGTCGCGACCATGGCGATTGGAGGGGCCGCGAATGCCGGGTTGATGGCCGCGGCAATTCTGGCTGTGTCTGACCCTGCACTGGCCGACCGGCTGGATGCCTGGCGCGATGCGCTGTCGGCTTCGATCCCCGAGGAGCCGAAGGATGACTGAACTTCCGCAAGGCGCTGTCATCGGCATTCTGGGCGGCGGCCAACTGGGCCGGATGCTGTCGGTCGCCGCCAGCCGTCTGGGCTATCGCTGTCACATCTACGAACCGGGCGCCGCCCCGGCGGGGGATGTGGCTTATCAGGTGACAACCGCACCCTATGAGGATGAAGCCGCCCTGCGCGCCTTTGCCGGTTCGGTCGATGTCATCACCTATGAATTTGAGAACGTCCCGACGTCCGCGCTGGACCTTCTGGAAAGCCTGAAACCGATCCGCCCGAACCGGAAAGCCCTTGCGATCAGTCAGGACCGGATTACCGAGAAATCCTTCCTGAACACCCTTGGCCTGCAAACCGCGCCTTGGGCCGAGGTCAACTCCGAAACCGATCTTCGCGCGGCAGTGGAAAAGCTTGGCCTGCCCGCGATCCTGAAGACCATACGGTTGGGATATGACGGCAAGGGCCAGGTCAAGCTTGAAGCCGTAGCTGAGATCCCCGCCGCCTGGGCGTCGATGAGCAATGCTGCTTGCGTGTTGGAAGGTTTCGTCGCCTTCGACCGCGAAGTTTCGGTCATCGCCGGGCGCGGTGTTGACGGCTCGGTCGCCTGCTTCGACCCTGGTGAGAATGTCCACCGCGAAGGCATCCTGCTCACGACCACAGTGCCGGCACGCTTGACAGCCAACCAGCACAGCGATGCAATCCTGCTTGCCGCCCGCATCCTGAACGCGCTCGACTATGTCGGCGTGATGGGGGTAGAGTTGTTTATCACCCCGAAGGGCCACCTGGTCAACGAAATCGCCCCCCGTGTCCACAACTCAGGCCACTGGACTCAGGCCGGTTGCACGGTGGACCAGTTCGAACAACACATCCGCGCCGTGGCGGGTCTGCCCTTGGGCGACGGCCATCGTTACGCTGATGTGGTCATGGAAAACCTGATCGGCGATGATGTCCTGCGCGTGCCGGAGCTGCTGAAGGCTCGCAACACCGCCGTCCATCTTTACGGCAAAGGCGCGCCCCGGCCCGGACGGAAGATGGGTCATGTGAACCGGGTGGTCTCCAAATAGGGGGGCCGGCGAGCGGGGGCGGCGCCCCCTAACCACCAAGGAGCGGGCGAAGACCCGCGACGCAGGGAAAAAGCGTGCGGCGGCACGCCGCTCAATTCAATTAGCGTCGATCGAAAGAACCATGCCGCAAGAAATGCACGGTCTGGCGCATCACGGTCGGGTTCACCATCATCCAGGTATGGCTGACGGGCAGGGTCAGGTGATCGGCCATCCCTTCCAGTTTCGTGCTTTCCACCGTCACCTTGCCATCATCCGGGCCCGGCAGAAGCTGGCTGAACCAGGGAGAAACTGACCGGGTTCCAGCGATGATCCCGACAGAATAATCGGGCGGTGGAAGGCGGTTCGGCCAGCTTTCCGGCCCAGTTCCCAGCATCATGCCCGAGGGGCCGTTCATCAGCTCGAACGCTTTCCAGTCGCCAAGAACATCGACAAGCTCTGACCCGTGGTTTGGCGGGGCCAGCATTACCACGTGGCCCAATTTCTCGGGGCGGTCGCGTGCCAGCCAGTCGCGGACCAGGATGCCACCCATGGAATGGGTGACAAAATGTGTGATGCCGGCGAAAGGCGCGGCAAAGGCGGCGGCGACATCGCGCACCAGCACATCGGGTGCAGCGCGGGTCGAGGGATAGGCGGCATGGCCCACCTGATAGCCCGCGGCTCGCAGCGCCAGACCCAAGGCTGCCAGTGACCGCGAAGACCGGGCCAGCCCGTGGACAAGGATCACCCGCCCGGGCGCCAAACCACCCTTGGCGGCGTCGGCGGGGGCTGGGAAGATCTGGCGAAACCATCTGTCGTGAGGCCTGTTCATGGAGCCATCATCATGCGCCGCGACCAACTTGGAAAGGGCGGCCTTGCCCGACCCTGCATCACGATTCGGGTACGCCGGTATCGACCACTCCCTTGGTCAGTCCTTCCCGGGCGCTGCGGGCAAGCCCCTCATACCTGGCGCGAAAGCCATCCAGCAGGCTCTCGTCCAGTTCCTCAAGATCCAGAAGCGCGTTATGCGCGCCTTGGGTGGCCCGGATCAGTTCGTCCAGTTTCAGCTGAATCGCCGCCGTGTCGCGGTTCTGGGTGTTCTGGATCAGGAAGACCATCAGGAAGGTGACAATCGTCGTCCCGGTATTGATCACCAGTTGCCAGGTATCCGAGTAGCCAAAAATCGGCCCGGTCAGGATCCAGCCAAAGATCACACCCAGCGCCAGCAGGAATGTCGTTGGCCGCCCGCACCAATGCGAGACCCGCTTTGCTATGTCGCCATACCGCATCGCATTCTCCTTCGTGGGCCATTTGGCCAGCCTGCGCCTTGCCACTGGCTGCTGCAAGACTGGACAAAGCCCGCCCGTAGTCGCATCCCTTGACGCATGGTCAAGACTAAACCCCGCATTGCTGCCCGGGCGCTTATCCTGCATCAGGATCGGCTTTTATTGGTCAATGCCTATCCCAAGCATCGCTTGGGTCTGTGGTGCGCGCCGGGGGGCGGCTGTGAGGCGGGGCAGTCCCTGCCCGAAAACCTTGCCCGTGAGGTGATGGAGGAGACCGGGCTTTCCATCGCGGTCGGTGCTCCGGCATTGGTGAATGAATTCCACGACCCGGACTCGGGCTTTCACCAGATCGACCTTTTCTTCCGCTGCACGGTGACGGGGGGCCAGATTGACCCCGCCTGGATCGACCCCGAAGGTGTCGTCACCCAGCGCCGGTTCTTTTCGCGCGCCGAACTTGCCTCGGGACAGGTGCGGTTCAAGCCTGACAGCCTGCCAGCGGTCGCCTGGGGCGCGCAGGCTGCGCATTACGACCCCTTAGAAGTGATCCTGAAATGAGTCGTGCCTTTGTCAACGAAGATGCGGGGAATGACCGGCCCGATTTGCCGGAGCTTCCCGTGTCACCGGGGCCGAACATCGTCACACCCCGCGGCCTGGCTGCCTTGCAGACGCGCATTGCCCAGCGTCAGGCCGATCTGGCCGCATTGAAAGTCCGGGCCGAGCGGCTGGACAAGCTGCCCGAGGCAGCGGCCGAGCGGGACCTGCGCTGGCTGAAGGCGCGGCTGAAAGCGGCGGTCGTGATTGATCCGGCGGGCCATGACCTGACCGAAGTGGCCTTTGGTCTGGCCGTGACTGTGGCTGATCTAGATGGTCGCGAGACCGCATATGAAATCGTAGGCGAGGATGAGGCGGATGCCCCGCGCCACCGAATTGCGCCGAACTCTCCGCTCGCGCTTGCACTTCTGGGCGCGCAAGTCGGGGATGTGGTCACGTGGAAACGCCCCTCGGGCAGAGTTGATCTGGAAGTCATCAGGATTGCCCATGCGGATACGTGAGCTTTTCCCTTCGGAAACGGCGCTGGTGGCGCAGTTCTACCGTGAGGCGCCGGACTACTGGCTGCTGGCGGAAGGCAGGGTTGATGCCGAGCATCAGGCGCAGGAATTCTTCACCGATGCCCCGCCGAACTGCGATCCGGCAGCAAGCGACCGGCTGGGTCTGTTCCTGGATCACCGTTTGTCGGGCGTAGCCGAGGTGGCCTATGGGTTCCCCGAGCAAAACGACGCCTATCTGGGCCTGATGATCCTTGGCCGATGGGCGCAAGGCGCGGGGCAGGGCAAGGCGTTTCTGGCGCATTGTGAAGCGGTAGCTCGCAAACGCCATGCAGCGCGGCTTAACCTTGCGGTGATCGACCGCAACCCCCGTGGCCGCGCCTTTTGGCTGCGCGAGGGGTTTACCGCCACGGGCCTGCGTCGCCACGATACCGAACACGACTATTGGGTCGAGCGGCTGGTCAAGACCCTGTAGGGCAGGCTTGCAAGGCCGACGCCGCCAAGGACCAGCGCCGCCGAAAGCCAGAAGCGCGGGCCAGGGAGTTCGGCCAGAAGGACCGCTCCGCCCAAGGCAGCGATGACGGGAACGGTCAGTTGCGCCACAGCAGCGCGGGCGGCGCCAAGCTTTGGAACGACTTGGTACCACAGCGCATAGCCAAGGCCCGAAGTGACCGCGCCCGACAGGATCGCCAGTGCGACCCCAATGGCATCCGGGCGATCAAAGCCGGTGGCAAAGCCTACGGGCAGGACCAGCGGCAGCGACAAAAGGAAGTTCCAAGCGGTTGCGGCAATCGGATCCTTCGCCCCCCGCCCGGCCAGCGAATAGATGCCCCAACCGATCCCAGCCGTGACCATCAGGCCCAAAGGCAGCAGGGCAACCCCACCGCCGCCCGGTGCCGCGATCAGCGCCAGCCCGGTCAGCGCAAGCCCCGCCCCGGCCCAGCGCCGTGTCGGCACCGCCTCACCCAAAGTCAGCGCGCCTGCGAACATGGTGACCTGGACCGTCCCGAACAGAACCAAGGCCCCGGTCCCCGCATCAAGGCCGCGATAGGCCAGCGAGAAGCCCAGAAGATAGGACGAAAGCCCTAGCATCCCCGGCATTCGCCCACGCTGCCCCGGCCAGGTCAGCGCTCCGCGCTGCAAGAGCAGAAGCCCGGCCAAGGTCAGCGCCCCGGCCAGAAGCCGAATGCAGGCAAACTCCACCGCACCAAT
This sequence comes from Paracoccaceae bacterium, assembly GCA_947504705.1. GTDB lineage: Bacteria > Pseudomonadota > Alphaproteobacteria > Rhodobacterales > Rhodobacteraceae > Tabrizicola. Next base: position 38,041 of record CANNIA010000018.1, on the reverse strand, counting down.
GTGGCCGGGACCCACGGCCCAACGGTTCAGCACCGAATTGGCCGCGAAAGCGACCATCGTCAGTGCAGTGAGGAGAAGCAGACGCATAGGTCATGCATCGGGCCTGAAAGAGCGGATGGCAAGCCTAATGACGCTGACCACCTCCGCCTTGGCGTTGTGATTGGCCTGGCCGTTCCTGATGGTCTTATCTTTTGCTGAGTCGTTGCCGGGTTCGGCGGGGCGCTGGTCATCCCTTGAAGCAGGTCTCGCGATGCCACCGCAGGTAGGCGGGATGCGGCACCTTCGCCGGGTCATCGGGCAAGATCAAGCGCCGGTCCGGCACGAAGAGCCGGGACGCGATGTCAGAGGCCGCACTGTCTCGCGCGATCAGCAGGCTAAAGTCTTCGTCAACCGAAACCAGACCGCGGTCGAACATCCAGTGGACGGTGCCTGACAAAGCGATGCCATTGCTTACGGTGTCTGGGCCGCGCGCTTCGACCGGAACGATATGCGCCGCCTCAACCTCTGGTCTGCCGCCGCCGTTGCGCAGTTCCAGACCCGACATCGCACAGCGGGCGCGATAGGCGGTCTTGACCTGCCGCGCAAAGGCGCGGTCACGGAACGACCGCGAGCTGAGGACCTGGGCTCGGTCAACGCTGGCCGAAAGTTCAAAGCCAGCTTGCGCCTCGGCAAATCCCGCTTGGTTGGGTTGGTGAATAAGCGGCCCCTCACGCGAAAGGGTATCCGGGGTAAGAACCTCGCGCAGGCCTTCGTCGATTATTGCGGCAAAGTCGGCATCCGAGATGATGCGAACAGCCGAAGTGTTCGACCCGCGCGAAACCGGCAGTCCAGTCTCGAACGGCGTGTCATCGATACGAAAACGCGGAACGGGCCGTTCAAAACCCAAGAGTGAGGCGCGATCAAGAAGGGCATAGCTGTGTGTGGAATCGGTGGGATCGGGCACGATCCGATCAACCCGCTGCACGGCGTAATAACCCGACACGCCACCGCGCCGCCCCTGATAGAAGATCACCCAGTCGCCGACTGTCTGTGCCACGCGGGACAGATAGGTGTTGGGGAAGTGATAGGCCTCACCGGGCCGATCATCATAGGCAGAGTGGCTGGACGATATGAAGACGGCCTTGCTCATGCCGCCAGGCTAGCGACCGAGCCGGGAAGATCAACGGAATATAAGAAGGGGCGGTCCGAAGACCGCCCCATTCCAATTTCCGACAGGTCGGATGGATCAGAAGTCCATCCCGCCCATGCCGCCGCCGCCGCCGCCGCCCATCTGGGGCGCGCCTTTCGGCTCGGGACGGTCAGCGATCATCGCTTCGGTGGTGATCAGCAGCGAGGCGATCGAGGCCGCATCTTCCAAGGCAGTCCGGGTCACTTTGGCCGGGTCGATCACGCCGAACTTGAACATGTCGCCATATTCTTCGGTCTGCGCGTTGAAGCCAAAATTCTTGTCGTTGGATTCGCGGATCTTGCCCGCAACCACGGCACCGTCAACACCAGCATTCTCGGCGATCTGACGCAGCGGCGCTTCCAGCGCGCGGCGGACGATCTCGATACCGGCCTGCTGGTCGGAGTTGGCACCCTTGAGGCCGGTAAGCCCCTTGGCCGCCTGAACCAGAGCCACGCCGCCGCCGACGATCACGCCTTCCTGAACGGCCGCACGGGTTGCGTTCAGCGCGTCATCAACACGGTCCTTGCGCTCTTTCACTTCGACTTCGGTCATGCCGCCGACGCGGATGACGGCAACGCCGCCAGCCAGCTTGGCCACACGTTCCTGCAGCTTTTCCTTGTCGTAGTCCGAGGTGGTTTCCTCGATCTGCGCACGGATCTGCGAAACGCGGGCTTCGATCTCGGCCTTCACACCAGCGCCGTCGATGATGGTGGTGTCATCTTTCTTGATGATCACCTTCTTGGCGCTGCCCAGCATGTCCAGCGTGACGCTTTCCAGCTTCATCCCCAGGTCGTCGCTGATTACCTGACCACCGGTCAGAATGGCGATGTCCTGCAGCATGGCCTTGCGACGGTCGCCAAAGCCGGGGGCCTTGACAGCAGCAATCTTCAGACCACCGCGCAGCTTGTTGACAACCAGCGTGGCCAGAGCCTCGCCTTCGACGTCTTCCGAGATGATGATCAGCGGACGCTGCGACTGGATCACGGCTTCCAGCAAGGGAACCATCGGCTGCAGCGACGACAGCTTCTTTTCGTGCAGCAGGATGTAGGCATCCTCCAGCTCGGCAATCATCTTGTCGGCGTTGGTGACAAAGTAGGGCGACAGGTAGCCGCGGTCGAACTGCATGCCTTCGACAACGGTGGTTTCCGTCTCAAGGCCCTTGTTCTCTTCGACGGTGATGACACCCTCGTTGCCGACCTTTTGCATCGCATCCGCGATCTGACGACCGATTTCCTCTTCGCCGTTGGCCGCAATACGGCCCACCTGCGCGACTTCGGCGCTGTCTTTCACGGGGCGCGCCATTGCCTTGATTGCGGCCACGACATTGGCGGTCGCAAGGTCGATGCCGCGCTTGAGGTCCATCGGGTTCATGCCGGCAGCAACGGCCTTCATGCCTTCCTTAATGATGGCTTGCGCCAGCACGGTCGCGGTGGTGGTGCCGTCGCCGGCCTCATCATTGGTGCGGGAAGCGACTTCCTTCACCATCTGCGCGCCCATGTTCTCGAACTTGTCGGCAAGTTCGATTTCCTTGGCGACAGTCACGCCGTCCTTGGTGATGCGCGGCGAGCCGTATGATTTGTCGATGACGACATTGCGGCCTTTCGGGCCCAGCGTCACCTTGACCGCGTCGGCCAGGATGTTGACGCCACGCAGCATGCGGTCGCGGGCATCGGTGTTGAATTTGACGTCTTTAGCAGCCATTTTGCGGTGCTCCTAGAATGGGTTGGTGGTCAGCGCAGGATGGGCAACAGGTCGGTATTTTCGTCTTGCCGAAAAAACCGGCTTGCCCATCATCCGTCAGGAAATGATCCCGAGGATGTCGCTTTCCTTCATGATCAGCAGATCTTCGCCGTCCAGTTTCACTTCAGTGCCCGACCATTTGCCGAACAGGATCTTGTCGCCAGCCTTGACGGACGGTGCGATCAGCTCGCCCGAGTCCTTGCGGGCACCTGCGCCTACGGAAATGATCTCGCCCTCGGCGGGCTTTTCCTTGACGGTATCCGGGATGATAAGCCCGCCCTTGGTCTTGTCTTCGCCTTCGATACGACGAACCAGCACGCGGTCATGAAGCGGTTTGAAAGCCATCTGGGGTACTCCTTTGAGTTTCCAGGATTGAATGGGATTAGCACTCGATCTTGCTGAGTGCTAACGGTGCTCAGGTAGGCAATCCCCGGCCACGAGTCAACACCCCGGCACCGGCTTTTCGCATTGCCTTTTCCGGCCCGCCTGCCACCATGGCGCGAACCCTTCCGGATCGAGTGCTCTATGCCCCGCCTTTCCCGCCTCATTTCAGCCTTTGCCCTGACATTTCAGCTTTTTCCCGCCGCGCAGGCCGAATGCTTTGCCCACAGCATCCTTGAGGACCTGCCCAACGAAAAACTGGCAAAGCTTCAGGCGGCGACCGATGCCGTGCCCTATGCGACAGGCAATTTCTGGCGCGCGATCCGGGGGGACGAGGTTGTCACCATCGCCGGAACCTATCACCTTGACGACCCCCGTCATGCGGCGAATCTGGCGGCACTAAGGCCCTTTATCCTGGAGGCCAAGACAGTTCTGGTGGAAGCGGGTCCCGAGGAAACCAAGGCCCTGAAATCCCTGATTGCCCGTGACCCATCCCATATCGTGATCCAGTCCGGGCCGACCCTGATGGAGCAGCTTCCGCCCGAGGTCTGGACCGACCTTGCCACCGCCTTGGCCGATCGCGGCATCCCGGCTTTCATGGCCGCCAAGTTCAAGCCCTGGTATGTCGTCGCGATGCTGTCCGTCCCGCCCTGCCTGATGGCCGAAATGAAGGGTGAACCGAAGGGGCTGGACGGGATGGTCATCGACACCGCAACGGCCGCGAATATCCCGGTGCAGGGGCTGGAACCCTTTGACACGGTGTTCAAGATTTTCGAGCAGTTCTCTGACGCCGAAATCATATCGATGATCCAGTCGACGCTGGCGCTTGAGGATCAGGCCGATGATCAGGCCGCGACTTTGGCCGAGGGCTATTTCGCCGGCGACTCGCGCAAGATCTGGGAGCTGACGCGGGTGATGAGCTATGACATGCCCGGCTATACCCATGAGCAGGTGGATGCCGAGTTTGCCAAGATGGACAAGGTCCTGATCGCCGACCGCAACCGCAGTTGGATTCCGGTGCTGACAGCGGCGGCAAAGGAAGGCCCGGTCTTTGCCGCCTTTGGCGCGCTGCATCTTTCCGGCGAGGCGGGGATTCTGAACCTGCTGAAGGCCGAAGGCTACGACATTAAGCCGCTGACGCTGCCCTGATCCTTCCCCGGCTAAGCGCCCTGTCCGACGCTCCCCGGCTTGTTTATTGCAAAATCGATGGCTACGCTTTCCCACCGGGGATTTAGGAGCCGCGCCATGCAGACAGTCCCCGTTTCCAGGCATCTCTTTGGCGTGCTGTGCGTTATCGGTGCCACTGTCGCCTGGAGCACGTTCGGGTTCTTCACCCTCAGCGTCTCGGTCGATACGCCCACCCTTCTGGCCTGGCGCGGCATCTTCGGGGTGCTAAGCCTGCTTTTGGTGCTGGTGCTGCGCGAAGGGCTTTCTGGGCTTTCCGGGTTTGGCAGACTTGGGCGGGCGGGCTGGGCCTTTGCCGCCTGCGGGGGTATCGCAGGCCTGACCACCATCATGGCGCTGCGCGAAACCTCGGTCACCCATGTCGCCGTCATTTTCGCCACCGCGCCGTTCTGTGCGGCGGTCCTTGGCTGGCTTTTCCTGTCGGAGCGTCCAGGCAGATCGGCCGTCATCGCAAGCGGTGTCGCCCTGATCGGCGCCGTGATCATGGTTGGTCTGGGCGGGGAGGGGACGCTTTACGGGGATGCCATCGCCGTCGTTTCAGTCATCTCGTATTCCGGGCTCATCGTGATATCGAAAAGCAATCCCGGCATCCCAAGCCTGCCAGCCTCGGTGCTTTCGGTGTTGGCCACGACCTTGTCCGGCATCCCCTTCATGACCGAATTTTCGATCCCCTATGCCGACCTGCCGATGCTGGCCGCGTTCGGCGCCATCAATTCGGCGCTTGCCATCTGGTTGTTCATGATCGGCGCAAGGCATCTGCCTTCGATCCAGACCGCCCTGATCGGCGCGCTGGAAACGCCACTTGGGCCGTTCTGGGTTTGGCTCGCCTTTGGCATTGCACCCGGCCTTCTGACCATGGTCGGCGCGGCCATCGTCGTGGGCGCGGTCGTCTGGTATATCGTGCAGGACGCCAATCCAGCAGGCCACTGACCCGAGGTCCTCTTCAGCAAGGCTCGGGATGAGCCTTGACCGTGGCGCATCGGCCAGGATCGGGGCCGGTGACAAGCCCGACACCGCCTCCTATACACGCCGCAAGGCCCCTTCCCGCAGGCGTATCAATGATCCTTCCCGGCAAGATCACCCAGCTTTACGTCCTTGACCTTGGCCTGTTCGAGGTTCGGGGCGGAGAACGGCTGATCGGCATTCCGGGCTTTCTTCTGGAAACCGACCAAGGTGCCCGTATCCTGTTCGACACCGGTTTTCCCCCAGCCTATGCGACCGACCCCGACATCGCCGCGCGGGACGGGCTGCCCGGCTTTGGCCGTCTGGTTGATTTCAGCCCGGCCCAGACCGCAGAAGGCGCGCTGTCCCTGCTTGGGTTGGCTCCCGCCGACATCGGTCTGGTGATCCTCAGCCACGGACATATCGACCATGTCGGCTCGTTGCCGCTCTTCACCCATGCGCCCATCCTGTTGACCCGAATCGAACGCGCGGACCCCAAGCCCCGCTATTTCGGTACTTCGCGCCCGATGGACTGGCCCGAGGCCCGCTATCACCTGATCGACGCCGAAACCGAGGTCTGCGAGGGGCTGACCCTGATCCCCACCCCCGGCCACACGCCGGGGCATCTGTCGGCTCTGGTCACCCTGCCTGACGGGCGCGCGGTGGTTCTGGTCGCAGACGCGATCAACCGCATCTCGGAACCCGCCGAAGGCTTCGCCGATGCCGCCCTTCCCAAGACGGCAATGGAAAGCTTTCACCTTCTGACCGAAATCGCTCGCCAGACCGGGGCCGAGATGATCTATGGCCACGAACCCACCCAATGGCCGCAGTTGCCGAAAGCCCCCACCCCATGGTGACCGCCCACCGCCAAGGCGTGCTGATGCTGCTGGGTGCCACGCTGGCCTGGAGCAGCGCCGGCCTATTTGCCCGGGCGATCCCTCTGGACACCCCGACCGTGATCCTTTGGCGGGGTATGGCGGGGGCTGTCGGACTTCTGGTCCTGCATTTCTGGATGCGCGGGCGCGAAGGCCTGCGCGACTTCACCCGGTTGGGCTGGGCGGGCATCGGCTACGCCCTATTCTCCGGCAGCGGGATGCTGATGTTCGTGGGCAGCCTCAAGGCCACCTCCATCGCCCATGTCGCGATCATCTATGCGACACTGCCCTTTATCGCTGCTGGCCTTGGCTGGCTGATCCTGAAAGAGGCCCCCGGCAAGGCCGGGATTTTGGCGGCAGCGCTGGCCCTGAGCGGGGCAGCGGTGATGGTGGGCCTTGGCAACGATGGGGCGCTGATCGGTGACCTCATGGCGTTCGGCATGGTGCTGTCGATGGCGGGGATGATCATGATCGCCCGGGGCTGCCCCAATATGCCCGCGCTGGCCGCCGGAACCCTGTCGGCCATATGGGCGCCCTTGGCGATGATCCCGTTTTCCACCATGGCTGGGCTAGACAGCACGAGCCTTCTTCTTCTCGCCGGGTTCGGGTTGGTGAACTCCACCCTCGGCTTCGCGCTGTTTGTCCTTGGCTCACGCCATACCAGCCCGGTCGAAACCGCCCTGATCGGGGCACTTGAAGCCGCTCTGACCCCGGTCTGGGTTTGGCTCGTGTTCCACGAAACACCCACCACCCCCACGCTGATCGGCGGCGCGATGGTGCTGACAGCGTCTGTCGGGCATATCCTGTGGTCGGCCGGAAAGCAGAGCCAGCAGACCCGACAGAATGCCACGCATCCCCCCGCGTGACATTCCCTGAAGCAGCGCCTATACCGCGCGACAAATCCCATTCTGAAGGTTTCCGCGCATGACCACCCTCGTCTTCGGCCACAAATCCCCCGACACCGATTCCACCGGCTCGCCCATCATCTGGGCCTGGTATCTGAACGAAACCGGCACCCCGGCGAAACCGGTGCTTCTGGGCGAACCGAACACCGAAGCCGCCTTCGTGCTGCGCCATTGGGGTCTGGACAAGCCCGAGATCATCGTGGACGTGACTGCCGACGACAAGGTCGTGATCGTGGACACCAACAACCCGGCCGAACTGCCGCCCTCGATCAACGAGGCGAAGCTCATGGCCATCATCGACCACCACATGCTGGTCGGCGGCATCAAGACCAAGACGCCGATCGACATCACCATCCGCCCGCTTGCCTGCACCGCCACCATCATGCACGACCTGATGGGCGACACGCTGGCAAAGGCCCCGAAGGCGATCAAGGGCGCTATGCTGTCGTGCATCCTGTCCGACACGCTGGAATTCCGCAGCCCAACCACCACGCCGCATGACAAGGCCGTGGCGGAAAAGCTGGCGGCCGATCTGGGCGTGTCGATCAACGATCTGGCAACCAAGATGTTCGAAGCGAAGTCGGACGTCTCCTCCTTTTCGGACGCCGAACTTCTGCGGATGGACAGCAAGGAATACAACGTCGCGGGCAAGGAACTGCGGGTTTCAGTACTTGAAACCACTGCGCCGAAGGTCGTCTTGGACCGCAAGGACAGCCTGATGCGCTCGATGGTTGACGTGGCCCGCGAAGACGGCGCCGATCAGGTTCTTCTCTTCGTCATCGACATCCTGCGCGAAGAAGCCACACTGCTGGTGCCGAACGATCTGGTCAAGCAAATGGCCGAGGCGTCCTTCGGGGCCAAGGTCACTGGCGACACCGTGGTTCTGCCGGGGCTGATGAGCCGCAAAAAGCAGATCATCCCCGCGCTAAAGCTGTAAGGCAGGCCCTACCGAATGACCGAAATCCTCCGCTCATTGTCCGATCTGTCGGGCCGTTACGATGCGGTCTTCTGTGACCTCTGGGGTTGTCTGCACAACGGCCAGGCCCCCTTCGCAGCGGCTGTAGCAGCTCTGCAGGGGTTTCGCGCCAATGGCGGGCGGGTGATCCTTTTGACCAACGCGCCGCGCCCCAAGTCCAGCGTGATTCGCCAGTTGGACGCGATGGGCGCCCCGCGCGACTGCTGGGATATCGTTGTCACTTCGGGCGATGCGGCGCAGATGGGGATGCTGGCGGGCGCAGTGGGCCGTAAGGTTCACCATATCGGTGCTACGAAGGACGAAGCCTTCTTCACCGACTTCGCCGATGACCTTGCCGCCTATGCCAAGACCCAGGCACCCATCGAACGGGTCGCGCTGAAGGACGCCGAAGGCGTGGTCTGCACCGGGCTGGCCGATGACCTTACGGAAACGCCCGACGACTATCGCGCGGCGCTTCTTCTGGCCAAGACGATGGGCCTGCCGATGCTCTGCGCCAACCCCGATATCGTCGTCGACATGGGCGACAAGCGGCTTTACTGCGCGGGCGCGCTGGCCCAGGCCTATGAGGCGATGGGCGGCACCGCGCTTTATTTCGGCAAGCCGCATCCGCCGATCTATGACCTTGCCCAACGCCGCTTGGGTGAGGTGATGGGCCTCTCTGATCCGCAGATCCTGTGCATCGGCGACGGGATCGGCACCGACATTCAGGGCGGTATGGCCGAAGGGCTGGATACCCTGTTCATCACCGGCGGGCTGGAGGCAGAGCGTTTTGGTGCAGATGTCGAAAACCCGGATCCGGCGGCCCTGAATACGTGGCTTGAGGCGCGGCAGATGTCGTCGACCTTTGCGATGGGTCGGTTGCGCTAATGTCCGAACGATAACATTCGTGCTGATAGCGCGGGCCTGAAGAACAATTGTTGCGCACCGGATTGTGCTGCGATGCAGCATGTGCTAGTCCTTCGCCAAGACGGGAAGGGTTCCATGACAATGCTCGACAACATGCCGCGCGGCACGATCTGCATCGAGGATATCGAGATCGGCATGACGCGCCATCTGATGAAGATTGTGACCGACCGCGACATCGAGCTTTTTGCCGAAGTGTCCACCGACCGAAACCCGGTGCATCTGGATGATTCCTATGCTCAGGACACCATCTTCGAAGGCCGGATTGCGCATGGGATGCTTACGGCTGGGCTGATTTCGGCAGTGATCGGCGAACAGCTTCCCGGTCATGGCACTGTCTATCTGGGCCAAAGCCTCAAGTTCATGGCTCCGGTCCGCCCCGGCGACATGGTGCGCGCCGAGGTCACAGTCACCGCGATTGACCACGCCAAACGCCGAGTGACCCTTGAAACCCTGGCCTCGGTGGGTAAAACCGTCGTCCTGAAGGGCGAAGCGCTGGTTATGGCGCCCAGCCGCAAGTTCGACTAAGGCTTTCGGCGGGCGGGCAAAGCGCCCCAAAGGGCAGGATGCAGCAGCACTTTCACTGGCAGGGCCTTGACCCGAAGGCCCGCGGCGCTTCGGTCGCCATGGGCAATTTCGACGGCGTGCACCGTGGCCACCAGTCGGTGATTGACCTTGCAAGGGGCGACGCTCCGCTTGGCGTCATCACCTTTGAACCGCATCCCCGCCAGTTCTTTGCAGCAAAGGCCCCGGCCTTCCGGCTGATGAATGCCGAAGCGCGGGCAAATCGATTGGCCCGGCTTGGGGTGCAGCACCTGTTCCAACTGCCCTTTGACACGGAATTGTCCGGCCTTTCGCCCGAGGCCTTCGTTGGCGAGGTTCTGGCCGAAGGCCTTGGCATCACCCATGTCGTCGTCGGTGCCGACTTCCGCTTTGGCAAGGGACGCACCGGCACCTCCGACGACCTGACCCGGCTTTGCGCTGCCCATGGTATCCGCACCACCGTAGCACCCTTGGTGCATCAGGCCGGGGCCGAAATCTCCTCGACCCATATCCGCAAGTTCCTGACCGACGGCCATCCCCGCGACGCCGCCGCCATGTTGGGCCACTGGCACCGGATCGATGGCGAGGTTCTGCACGGCGAAAAGCGGGGCAGGGAACTGGGCTTCCCCACTGCCAACATGTCGCTGGACGGTCTCCACCTGCCCCGTTTTGGCGTCTATGCCGTGCTCGTTGATATCCTCACCGGCCCGCAGGCGGGCAGCTATCAGGGCGCGGCCTCACTTGGCGTGCGGCCGATGTTTGGTGAGAACCGCCCGAACCTTGAAACCTTCCTCTTCGACTTCAAGGGTGACCTTTACGGCCAGCACCTCTCGGTCGCGCTTGTCAACTTCCTGCGCCCAGAGTTGAAGTTTGACAGCCTTCCGGCGCTGATCACCCAGATGAACACCGACTGCGCCCGTGCGCGTGATCTGCTGATCTCACTTTGACCCCTTCCCTTTTTCGCGCAGCCTATGCAGGTTGCCGGAATGGAAAAGCTGCGCCCCCGGTTCTGGGAAACCGTCCCGCTGTCGAAGATGACCTCCGAAGAATGGGAGGCGCTGTGTGACGGCTGCGGCAAATGCTGCCTGAATAAGCTGGAATACGAAGACACGGGTGAGGTCGCCTATACCCGCGTCGCTTGTCGGCTGTTTGATGACGGCACCTGCCGCTGCAGCAACTATGAAAACCGCAAGGCGATTGTGCCGGAATGCGTGTTCCTGACGCCGACGTCCTTGCCGAAGATCGCCTACTGGATGCCATCGACCTGCGCCTACAAGCTGCTCCACCAGAAAAAACCCCTGCCCGACTGGCACCCCTTGCTGACCGGTGATCCCGACAGCACCCACAAAGCGGGGATGTCGGTGAAGGATATCACCGTCTCCGAAGCGGTAGTGCCGGAAGAGGACTGGGAAGATTACCTGATCGAGGAAACCCCCTGATGCGTTTTGCTTCTGACAACTCTTCGGGGGCATCCCCCGAAATCATGGCGGCTGTCCTGCGGGCGAATGAGGGCTTCGAACGGTCCTACGGTGCGGATCAGTCGATGACCCGGGTGACCAAGCTTGTGCGCGACGTCTTCGAGGCGCCCGAAGCAGCGGTCTATCTGGTCGCGACCGGCACGGCAGCCAATGCGCTGTCGCTTGCCCTTCTTACCCCGCCCTGGGCCGCCACCTTTGCCCATGCCAGTGCACACGCGGTGGTCGATGAATGCGGCGCTCCCGAGTTTTATTCGGGCGGCAGCAAGATTCTCTCCGTCGCGGGGGATGGTGGCAAGATGACGCCGGACACTCTACGCCAGGCGCTTTCGGCCAATGCCCATGGCGATGTCCATTCCGTCCAGCGCGGCGCCCTGACGATCACCAACCTGACCGAGGCAGGAACCGCCCATACCCCCGCCGAAGTCGCGGCCCTTGCTGCCGTGGCCCATTCGAATGGCATGACCTGCCACATGGACGGCTCGCGCCTTGCCAACGCGCTGGCGGCAACCGGTGCCAGCCCGGCCGAGATGACCTGGCGCGCAGGCATCGACATTCTGTCGCTTGGCGGCACCAAGAACGGCTGCCTGGGGGTTGAAGCCGTAGTGATGTTCGATCCGACCAAGGCTTGGGAGTTTGAGCTGCGGCGTAAGCGCGGCGGGCATCTCTTCTCCAAGCACCGGTTCCTGTCGGCGCAAATGGAGGCCTATCTGACCGATGGCCTCTGGCTGAAGCTTGCCACTCAGGCCAATGCGATGGGGCAAAGGCTGGCCAATGGCCTGCGCGACCGGGGCGCAAGCATTCCCATGACCCCGGCCAACATGATGTTTCCCGAATGGGCCGCAGGCCACCATGCAAGGCTAGAGGCGGCGGGGGCGGTCTACTACAGCATCCCCGCACCCAAGGGCCGTGAGGCCTGTCGGCTGGTCACCAGCTGGTCCACGACCGACCGGGACGTCGATGCCTTCCTTTCCGCCTTCTGACCACAGGTTTTTCGCGCGATAGCCCCTGCCACAGGTTTGCAAGCCTGACTCAGGATGATAAGCGAAGCGCATCCTGAATTCGTCATCCGAGGACGCCCATGGCCGCTGTCACCGAACCGAAGCTTATCGCCGGCAACGCCAACACTCCCTTGGCCAAGGCCATCGCCCGGCGGATGTCGATGCACCGGGGGATGAGCGTCAATCTGGTGGAAGCTCGGGTTGAACGGTTCAACGATCAGGAAATCTTTGTCGAAGTCTTCGAGAATGTCCGCGGCGAGGACATGTATGTCATCCAGTCGACCTCGAACCCGGCGAACGACAACCTGATGGAGCTTTTGATCATGACCGACGCGCTGCGCCGGTCGTCAGCCGCCCGCATCACCGCCGTGATCCCCTATTTCGGCTATGCCCGTCAGGACCGCCGCTCCAAGGCCCGGACGCCGATCACCGCCAAGCTGGTGGCGAACATGATCGAGACGGCGGGCGTTGACCGCATCCTGACGCTGGACCTGCACGCCGCCCAGATTCAGGGCTTCTTCGACATTCCGGTCGACAACCTTTATGCCTCGCCCGTTTTCGCGCTGGACATCGAGCACAACTTCAAAGGTCAGATGGACGACCTCATGGTCATCTCGCCCGACGTCGGCGGTGTGGCCCGGGCGCGCGAATTGGCCAAGCGGATCAATGCCCCGCTCGCCATCGTCGACAAGCGCCGCGAAAAGGCGGGTGAGATTGCCGGTATGACCGTCATCGGCGACGTCAAAGGCCGCAAGTGCATCATCGTTGACGACATCTGCGACACGGCTGGCACCCTGTGCAAAGCCGCCGAGACACTGATGGAAGCGGGTGCTGTCGAAGTGCACAGCTATATCACCCACGGCGTCCTGTCTGGCCCGGCGGTCGAACGCGTGCAGAACTCGGTGATGAAATCGCTGGTAATCACCGACAGCATCGAGGCTACCGATCACGTCAAGGCTGCCAAGAACATCCGTATCGTGCCAATGGCCCCGATGTTCGCGCAGGCGATCCTAAATATCTGGGGTGGCATGTCAGTGTCGTCGCTGTTCGAGACCGACACGCTGGTTCCGATCTACGAAGGCCTTTATCAGCGCAGCTAAGCCGTTCTGGCTGGGGCTTTGCCCCCAGCCAATGCCTCAGACCACATCCCAGCTGTCTTCGTCACGCGTAAGCCCAATCGCAGTGAAATCCGCGCGCACCCGGGCGATCTTGCTATCTGCCCATGTCCGGAAGACAAAGTCGAAACCCGTTGTCGTGATCTTTTCGGCCTGAAGATCGACCCGGGAATTCGTCCCATGATCCATGTCCCACATCGACAGGCCCACCAACACGCTGGGAGGCTCGACAAAAGGTTCGGCAAAGTCCTGCCGCACCCGGACTTCGCGTGATCCTGAACCGGCCCACATCGGCCCGTTCGCTGAGAAATCCGAAAACAAAACTCGGGAACCTTGCTGAATCCCGACAACACCGGAAAACCGTTTCATGACGAATCTACCCCAACCCAGTCCGAATCTAACTTACTTCATCTGAACTTGGTTACCAAAAATGTCAGGGCCCCGGTTTTTCGCCGAGGCCCTTCCGAATATCACGTTGTCGTCCAGCGTCAAACCAGCGCGGTTGCCTTCAGGGCCATCAGGTCGGCAACGGCCTTGTCGGCGGCATCCTTGTCCGGGTTCACAGCCGCCGCTTCGCAGGCATCAGCGATCAGCACGTCAAGCTTGGCCTGGGTCAGCTCCTCGACCGGAACAGCCAGTTCAGCCAGAACCGAAACCCCGGTGGCGCTGATTTCCGCAAAACCGCCGGTCACGATATAGGACTTCGCGCCTTCGGTCCCGATGACACGCAGAACGCCCGGACGCAGCCCGGTGATGGTCGAGGCATGCCCCGTCATCGCCGTCATGTCCCCCAGAAAGCCGGGAATCTGCACCTCGGTCGCCGCAAAGCTGGCAAGGCGCCGCTCCGGGCTTACAAGGTCGAATTGAACGGTGCTGGCCATATCGCCCCCTTACGCCGCAGCTGCTGCAAGCTTGGCAGCCTTGGCGATCACGTCTTCAATGCCGCCAACCATGTAGAAGGCGCCTTCCGGCAGGTGGTCATACTCACCGGCAACCACCGCCTTGAACGAGGAGATGGTCTTTTCCAGCGGAACCTGCACGCCGTCAGATCCGGTAAAGACCTTTGCCACGTCAAACGGCTGCGAAAGGAAACGCTGGATCTTCCGGGCGCGGGCCACCGTCAGTTTGTCCTCTTCCGACAGTTCGTCCATGCCAAGGATGGCGATGATGTCTTGCAGCGACTTGTAGCGCTGAAGCACACCCTGAACCGAACGGGCCACGTCATAGTGTTCCTGCCCGATAACCGCAGGGTCCAGAAGACGCGAGGTCGAGTCGAGCGGGTCAACGGCTGGGTAGATCCCAAGCTCCGAGATGGCGCGCGACAGAACGGTCGTGGCGTCAAGGTGGGCGAACGAGGTTGCTGGGGCAGGGTCGGTCAAGTCGTCGGCCGGAACGTAGATGGCCTGCACCGAGGTGATGGACCCGGCCTTGGTCGAGGTGATGCGTTCCTGCAGCGCACCCATGTCGGTGGCCAGCGTCGGCTGATAGCCCACGGCCGAAGGGATACGACCCAAAAGGGCCGACACTTCGGACCCGGCTTGGGTAAAGCGGAAGATGTTGTCCACGAAGAACAGAACGTCGGTCCCGGACTGGTCGCGGAACTGTTCGGCCAAGGTCAGGCCCGACAGTGCCACGCGCAGACGCGCCCCCGGCGGTTCGTTCATCTGACCATAGACCAGCGCCACTTTCGACTTGGTCATGTCTTCCAGGTTGATAACCCCGGATTCGATCATCTCGTGGTACAGGTCGTTGCCTTCACGGGTCCGTTCGCCAACGCCCGCGAACACCGAAAAGCCCGAGTGCACTTTGGCGATGTTGTTGATCAGTTCCATGATCAGAACCGTCTTGCCCACGCCCGCGCCGCCGAACAGGCCGATCTTGCCGCCCTTGGCGTAAGGAGCCAGCAGGTCGATTACCTTGATGCCGGTCACCAGCACCTTGGATTCGGTGGCCTGTTCGGCAAAGGACGGGGCCTTTTGGTGGATCGAGCGATACTCGGTCGCAACCACCGGGCCCTTTTCGTCCACCGGCTCGCCGATGACGTTCAGGATGCGGCCCAGCGTGGCATCGCCCACTGGAACCTGGATCGGAGCGCCGGTGTCAGACACCGGGGCGCCGCGGACAAGGCCTTCGGTCGCGTCCATGGCGATGGTGCGGACAGTGCTTTCGCCAAGATGCTGGGCCACTTCAAGGACCAGCTTCTTGCCGTTGTTGTCCGTGATCAGCGCGTTCAGGATCGCGGGTAGATCGCCGTCGAACTGAACGTCGACGACAGCGCCGATGACCTGGGTCACGCGGCCCGCAGCAGCGGCTGCTTTCGGTGCTTTTGCCATTGTCTTTTACTCCGGGTTCGTCAGAGCGCCTCGGCGCCCGAAATGATTTCGATAAGCTCTTTGGTGATCGCAGCCTGACGCGAACGGTTGTAGATCGTCGTGTACTTGGTGATCATGTCGCCTGCGTTGCGGGTCGCGTTGTCCATCGCGGACATCCGCGCGCCCTGTTCCGAGGCGCCGTTTTCAAGAAGAGCGGTGAAGATCTGTGTCGCGATGCTGCGCGGCAGAAGGTCGGCCAGGATTGCCTCTTCCGACGGTTCATAGTCGTAAAGCGCGGTGGTAGCATCGGCTTCGAACTTGGCCGGGATCACCTGCTTCATCGTCGGGATCTGCGCGATCACCGACTGGAAGCGGTTGTAGAAGATCGTCACCACATCAGCTTCGCCATGCTCAAACGCGGCCATCGCCTCACGTGCGACGCCCTGTGCATTGGCGTAACCAAGGCGCTTGACTTCACTCATGTCGACATGGCCGATGAAAGCCTGGCCCCAGTCGCGGCGCAGCTGTTCACGGCCCTTCTTGCCAACCGTCAGGAACTTGACCGTCTTGCCCTGCGCCACCAGCTCGTTGGCCCGAACCCGCGCCAGCTTGACGATCGACGAATTGAAGCCGCCACAAAGGCCGCGTTCCGAGGTCATTACGACTAGCAGGTGCACCTGATCCTTGCCGTTTCCGGCCAGAAGTTTGGGCGCGCCTTCGCCGGTTCCGACACCGGCGGCCAGCGCCGTCATCACCGCCGTCATCCGCTCGGCAAAGGGCCGGGCGGCGACAGCTGCGTCCTGCGCACGGCGCAGTTTGGCGGCAGAGACCATCTGCATCGCCTTGGTGATCTTGCGGGTGTTCTTCACACTCGCGATCTTGTTCTTAAGGTCCTTTAGGCTGGGCATCTGCCTACTCCTTCAGGGCCGGGGTCAAACGAAGTCTTTGGCGAAGGCCGCGATTTCGGCCTTGATGGCCTTCTCCAGATCGCCCGCGACTTTGCGGTCGTTCTTGGTGATGTCGTCCAAAAGCGCCTTGCCCGCGGTGCGCAGGTGCTTCAGAAGACCAGCCTCGAACCGGCCGATGTCTCTGACCGCGACCTTGTCCAGCGCTCCGCTCGTGCCCGCATAGATCACGCAGACGATCTCGGCGTTGGACATCGGCGAATACTGGTTCTGCTTCATCAACTCGGTCAGACGCGCGCCACGGTTCAGCAGTTGCTGGGTCGAGGCATCCAGGTCGGAACCGAACTGCGCAAAGGCCGCCATTTCGCGGTACTGCGCCAGTTCCAGCTTAACCTTGCCAGCGACCGACTTCATCGCGTTGGTCTGGGCCGACGAGCCCACGCGGGAAACCGACAGACCGGTGTTCACGGCCGGGCGGATGCCCTGGTAGAAGAGTTCCGTTTCCAGGAAGATCTGGCCGTCGGTGATCGAGATCACGTTCGTCGGAATAAAGGCCGACACGTCGCCGCCTTGCGTTTCAATGATCGGGAGTGCGGTCAAGGAACCCGAACCGAAATCTTCGTTCAGCTTCGACGACCGCTCCAGCAGGCGGCTGTGCAGATAGAACACGTCGCCCGGATAGGCTTCGCGTCCCGGCGGACGGCGCAGCAGCAGCGACATCTGGCGGTAGGCAACGGCCTGCTTGGAAAGGTCATCATAGATGATCAGGGCATGGCGGCCATTGTCGCGGAAAAATTCCGCCATCGCGGTCGCGGCATAGGGCGCCAGGAACTGCAGCGGTGCCGGGTCGGATGCAGTCGCGGCCACAACGATGGTGTAGGCCGATGCACCGCTTTCATCCAGCTTCTTCACCAGCTGTGCCACGGTCGAGCGTTTCTGCCCGATAGCGACATAGATGCAATAAAGCTTCTTCGATTCGTCCGTTCCAGCAGCGTCGTTATACGACTTCTGGTTCAGGATGGTGTCGAGTGCGACAGCGGTCTTGCCGGTCTGACGGTCGCCGATGATCAGTTCGCGCTGGCCACGACCAATCGGGATCATGGCGTCAACGGCTTTCAGGCCGGTTGCCATCGGTTCATGCACCGATTTACGGGGAATGATGCCCGGGGCTTTCTGGTCGGCCACGCGACGCTCGGTCGAGGCGATGGGCCCCTTGCCGTCGATCGGGTTGCCAAGGCCGTCAACGACGCGGCCCAGAAGACCGTTGCCAACCGGCACGTCCACGATGGACTTGGTGCGCTTGACGGTGTCGCCTTCCTTGATGTCCTGGTCGGAGCCGAAGATAACGATGCCGACGTTGTCGACTTCCAGGTTCAGCGCCATCCCGCGGATACCGCCGGGGAATTCCACCATCTCACCGGCCTGGACGTTGTCCAGCCCGTGGACGCGGGCGATCCCGTCGCCAACCGACAGCACGCGACCGACTTCGGCCACTTCTGCATCCTTGCCGAAGTTCTTGATCTGCTCTTTCAGGATCGCAGAGATCTCAGCAGCCTGAATTCCCATCACCCAACCTCTTTCATTGCATTCTGGAGCGCCGCGAGCTTCGCCTTGACCGAAGTATCGATCATGGTCGAGCCGAGCTTGACGACAAGACCGCCGATGAGGCTTTCATCGACAGTGGTTTTCAGTTTCACGGTCTTGCCGACGCTGGCCTTCAGCGTGTCCGCAAGCTTTTTCGATTGTGCCGCCGACAGCGCACGGGCGGCGGTGACTTCGGCAGTCACTTCGCCCTTTTCTGCAGCGATCCGGTCGACCAGATTTGCGACGAGTTGCGGCAGCACGAACAGGCGCCGCTTGTCCGCCATAAGCGCCAGCGTATTTGCGGTCAATGCATTCAGGCCCAGCTTCGCGCCAATCGCGCCAATCGCCTTGCCCTGATCCTCACGGCTGACGACCGGCGAGCCGATCATGTCGCGCAGGTCTTCGCTGGCAGCCAGGGTTTCCGACAGGGCAACAGCATCGGCTTCAAGGGCCTTCAGCGCGCCGCCTTCCTTGGCAAGCTCGAACAAGGCCGAGGCGTAACGCGACGCAATGCCCAGAGATATCGAAGCTGATTCTGACACGTCAACCCTTCCGTTGTCTCATGGCCACCTGCCTTTTCGGGCGGGGCTGTCCTATGCGCGTACCTCGACCATCGTCTAAGCAGGCGCTATCCGTCGCGGCGGTCATTAGCAGAGGCTTTCCCACCCCGCAACCGGGTTGCTCGCCATTTCGTGAAGGATTCAGGGCGCATTTGCAGGTCACTTTGACGCGCCCGTCCGGCACCGGGCAAAAAGCCCGCCCGGCTTAAGAACCCGTGCGGTTCAGCGCCGGTTCCGGGCGGCCTTTGCCCACGCCTTCCAGCACCCGCAACGGCTTTCTGACGGCCGCCCGCAGGCCGCCTTGCGTGGGGGCGTAAACCTGCTTTGACGCCTCGACCATCAGCACCCCCCCGGCCAGCCAGGGCATCTTGCGCCCAAAGCCCTCCCAGAAGTTGGCCGACCGCAGCCAGAACCTTGCGGCTGAAGGTGGGGCGAACAGGACCGACTGGCTGCGTTCCGGGGTAAAGCCGTGACGCTTCAACTGCGCCTCAAGCTGGGCCACCGAATAAGGACGACCAAAACCGAACGGGGTGGCATCGCTGCGCGCCCAAAGCCCGCCCCGGTTCGGCACGATGAACAGCGCCCGCCCACCGGGGCCAAGCACCCGCGCCGATTCCTCCAGCACCGACGATGGGTTTTCCGACGTTTCAAGCCCATGCATCAGCACCAGCCGGTCGACAAAGCCCGTGGGCAGCGGCCAAGCCGTGTCATCGCACAGGACCGAGACATTCTCCATCCCCGCAGGCCAAGGCATCACCCCCTGTGGCCCCGGCATCAAGCCGACAACCCGCCGCGCTTCGGCCAGATAGGGGCGCAAAAGCGGCACCGCAAAGCCAAAGCCCACCACCGTCTGCCCCGGCAACACGGGCCAGTGCTTGACCACCTGATCCCGGATCGCCCGCTGCGCCACCCGGCCAAGCTGGGTGCGATAGTAGAAATTCCTCAGGTCCAGCACATCAAGATGCATTGCAGCCCGCGCCCTTTGGGTCGATCCTGCCTATCATAGCCCGATGAAAGGCAAAGGCCATGCCGCTTGAACTTGTGACGATCCCCTGCCTGTCCGACAACTACGCCTATCTCCTTCACGACCCCGACTCTGGCCAGACCGCCGTGGTTGACGTGCCGGAACCGGGCCCCATCCTTGCCGCACTTGACGCCCACCAATGGCGGTTGACCGATATCCTGATCACCCACCACCACCCCGACCATATCCAGGGCGTCGAAACCCTCCGCGCGGCAACTGGGGCCATGGTGCTTGGGGCCGCCGCCGACGCCCACCGCCTGCCCCGCCTTGACCTTGCCCTTGACGAAAGCTCCAGCTTTTCGATCGGGCGCGAGTTTGCCCGCGTGATCGACGCGCCCGGCCACACAGTCGGCCATATCGCGTTTTACTTCCCGCAGTCGGGCTATGCCTTCACCGCCGACAGCTTGATGTCGGGCGGTTGCGGGCGGTTGTTCGAAGGCACGCCCCGGCAGATGCATGCGACCTTGCAGAAATTCGCCAGCCTTCCGCCCGAAACCCTGATCTGCTCGGGCCACGAATACACCACCTCAAACCTGCGCTTTGCCGCCACGGTCGATCCCGACAACCCCGCCCTGGCCGCAAGGATCGCCGAAACCGCCGCCGCCCGCGCCGCAGGTCAGGCGACCGTGCCGGTGAAGTTGTCGGTCGAGCTTACGACGAACCCCTATCTTCGGGCCCATCTGGCGCAAGTGAAGGCCGCCGTCGGCCTGCCCGATGCGGATGATGTCGCCGTTTTCACCGAAATCCGGGCCAGAAAAGACAAGTTCTGAGTGTCCCCTATCACAAATGGCGTGACCAAGACCGCGAAAGCCTAGTTTCTGGAAGATTGCCCTTGAACTGCCCCACGGAAAACCGAACTTTAAGCTTATGAGGCCAGGTTGGCCCCGGCGCACTGCCCGGACCGACCAGCAGGACAGGAGCACTGAACGTGCCATCATTTTCGACCACGCTTGAACACGCGATCCACGGCGCCTTGGCGCTGGCCAATTCCCGCCGCCACGAACTGGCGACGCTGGAACATCTTCTTCTGGCCCTGATCGACGAACCTGACGCTGCCCGGGTGATGAAGGCCTGCTCGGTCAATCTGGACGAATTGAAGAAGACCCTGACCGATTTCATCGACGATGATCTGTCCACTCTGGTCACCGATGTCGAAGGGTCCGAGGCTGTTCCCACCGCCGCCTTCCAGCGCGTGATCCAGCGCGCCGCAATCCATGTCCAATCCTCGGGCCGCACCGAAGTCACCGGCGCAAACGTCCTTGTCGCGATTTTCGCCGAACGCGAATCGAACGCCGCCTATTTCCTGCAGGAACAGGACATGACCCGTTACGACGCGGTCAACTACATCGCCCATGGTGTCGCGAAAGACCCCTCCTATGGCGAGCCGCGCCCCGTGCAAGGCGCCGACGAACCGCATGAGACGCCAAAGGCCGAAGCGGGTGAGGCGAAGGAATCCGCCCTCTCCAAATACTGCGTCGACTTGAACGTGAAGGCGCGAAAAGGCGACGTTGACCCCCTCATCGGTCGCGAGGCCGAGGTTGAACGGGCAATTCAGGTCCTCTGTCGCCGCCGCAAGAACAACCCCTTGCTGGTCGGCGACCCCGGTGTCGGCAAGACCGCCATCGCCGAAGGTCTGGCCCGCAAAATCGTGAACGGCGAAACGCCGGAAATCTTGGCCAAAGCCACGATCTTCAGCCTTGATATGGGCGCGCTGCTGGCCGGCACCCGCTATCGTGGCGATTTCGAAGAACGCCTGAAAGCCGTGATGAAAGAGCTTGAGGATCACCCCGACGCGATCCTTTTCATCGACGAGATTCACACCATCATCGGTGCCGGGGCCACATCGGGCGGGGCGATGGACGCCTCGAACCTGCTGAAACCCGCGTTGCAGGGCGGCAAGATGCGCTGCATGGGGTCCACGACCTACAAGGAATTCCGCCAACACTTCGAAAAAGACCGCGCCCTTGCCCGCCGGTTCCAGAAGATCGACGTGAACGAACCTTCGATCCCGGATGCGATCAAGATCCTGATGGGCCTGAAGCCCAGCTTCGAAGAACACCACGACCTGAAATACACCAACGACGCGATCAAATCCGCCGTGGAGCTGGCCGCGCGCTATATCCATGACCGCAAGCTGCCGGACTCTGCCATCGACGTCATCGACGAAGCCGGTGCCGCGCAGCATCTGTTCACTGAATCCAAGCGCCGCAAAAGCCTTGGCGTGAAAGAGATTGAGGCTGTCGTTGCCAAGATTGCCCGCATTCCGCCGAAGACCGTGTCGAAGGACGATGCCGAAACCCTGCGCGATCTGGAAAAGACGCTGAAACGTGTTGTCTTCGGTCAGGACAAGGCGGTCACCGCGCTTTGCTCGGCGATCAAACTGGCCCGCGCCGGTCTGCGTGAACCCGAAAAGCCCATCGGCAACTATCTCTTCGCCGGTCCTACGGGTGTCGGCAAGACCGAGGTGGCCAAGCAACTGGCCTCATGCCTAGGCGTCGAACTGATCCGCTTCGACATGTCGGAGTATATGGAGAAACATGCTGTCTCCCGCCTGATCGGCGCGCCCCCCGGCTATGTCGGCTTTGATCAGGGCGGCATGTTGACCGATTCCGTCGACCAGCATCCGCATTGCGTGTTGCTGCTGGACGAAATGGAAAAGGCCCATCCGGATGTCTACAACATCCTGCTGCAGGTGATGGACCATGGCAAGCTGACCGACCACAACGGCCGCACCGTCGATTTCCGCAACGCGATCATCGTCATGACCTCGAACGCAGGCGCGCGCGAACAGTCGCAATCGGCCATCGGTTTCGGGCGTGAGCGTCGGACGGGCGAAGATACGGCGGCGATCGAACGCACCTTCACGCCGGAATTCCGCAACCGTCTGGATGCGGTGATCAACTTTGCGCCGTTGGGTCGCGACGTGATCATGCAGGTGGTCGAAAAGTTCGTCCTCCAGCTTGAAGCCCAGCTTTTGGACCGCAATGTCCATATCGAGCTTTCCCCAGAAGCCGCCGCTTGGCTGGGCGAAAAGGGATATGACGACAAGATGGGCGCACGCCCCCTGGGTCGCGTGATCCAAGAATACATCAAGAAGCCATTGGCCGAGGAGCTTTTGTTCGGCAAGCTGATCAAAGGCGGGCTGGTGCGGGTCGGGGCCAAGGATGGCGCCATCGCGCTTGAGTTCGAAGAACCGCAAAAACCCCGCCTTACCGGGCAGAAACCGCCGCTGTTGACGGCGGAATAGCGGGGCAGGCGTCAGGGCTTGACGGTATCGAGCGCGCCGTCGTCAATCACCTGACCGCTGGTGTCGTAAATCCCCTGTTCCTTTTCGGGCACCTTGCGCGACGATACGCAAACCTCGATCAGACCCGAGGAGTCGTTGCCGCAATCGACCGTTGTGCCGCTTGGCAAAGTGCAGCTTGAATGGCCTTCTTCCTTCGAATCCGTGCTGCCGCCCATGTCGGTACAATTCTCCCAGAACGTGTCGACATAGAGCCCTTGCGGGTAGTGGATTGTGGATCCTTTGGATTCTGCATGGGCCGATAGCCCAGCCGTTGCGGCCACAAGGAACAGGGGCAAGACGCGGGCGAGTTTGACTGACATTTTCAATCTCCTGATCGGTTGTTGCGTGAATTCGGGGCGAAAGCCTGGCCGCAGCTTCGAACCTCTTGCGGCCCACAAAGGCTGCCCCGCAACCTCTGTCCTCAGATTGGGCATCCGCCGGCGATGTTAAGCAATAGCACCTGAGCTGCTATCCGATAGCGGCGGTCCGGGTCGTTCAGGAGCTGAGGCCGTCCAGGCTACCGTCCGTGCCAAGGTTAAGCAGCGCGACCTCCCGGTTCGTCAGCGCGCACGTTGCAGTGCAGACATCGATCCGACCCCGGCTGTCGTCGACGCAGTCCGCCCGTCGCTGGTTAAGCGACTACCGTTCCGTCAGCTTCAACTCGATTCGCCGGTTCTGGGCGCGGTCCGCTTCGGTATCGCCTTCCTCAACCGGACGATATTCGCCAAATCCCGTCGCGGCCATCCGGTCGGGCGGAAAGCCCAGATCGTTCTGCATGAACCGCACGACCGACAGTGCCCGGGCTTGGGAAAGCTCCCAGTTGTCGGCAAAGGCCGCCCCGGTGCCCAAGGGCACGTTGTCGGTATGGCCATCGACCCGGATGATCCAGTCGATCCCATCCGGGATCTTGCCCCGGATCTCGTCCAGGATCTTCACCACCCCGGCAATCTGATCACGCCCCTCGGGCGACAGGTCAGCCGAGCCGGGTTGGAACAGCACCTCGGATGAAAACACGAACCGGTCGCCCACGACCCGCACACCTTCGCGGTCGGCAAGCAAAGCCGAAAGTTCGCCAAAGAATTCCGACCGGAACCGCGCCAGATCCTTGTTCTCCGCTGCCAGCCGCTCTTTCTCCGCCGCTTCCAGTTCCGCCCGCCGCTTCTGTTCCGAGGCCACCTGCGCCAACGCGGTGTTCAACTCGGTCCCAAGGCTCTCAAGCTGAACCTTCGCCGCCTCGTCGCGCGCCTTGGACTCGTCCAGAACCGATTGCAGGCTGCCAAGTTGGGTCCGCAAGGCCGCAACCTGCTGGTTCAAAAGCTCCACCTCGCGTGCCGCCGCCAAGGCCTTTTCCTGTTCCTCCAGCAGCAGGGTCTTGGCGGCGGCAAGAGCGGCATCCTTCTCACTCCCGTCTCCCGAGGCCAACCGCGCCGCAGCCAGCAGCGTCAGCGTGTCTTCCGCCCGCTGCCGCTCAGCCTCCAAAGCCAGCGTCATCGCCGTCAGTTCCGTATCGGAATTCGCCAGCTTGTCCCGCAGCGCCTGCAGCGCCGCCGCATCGGCCAGTCGGGCGGCTTCGGCATCGGTCAATTCAGTCTTGGCCGTGGCCAAAGCCTCGGCATCGGCTTTGCCCTTGGTCTGCAGATCGGCCAGCATCGCCTGAACCGCATCGCGCCGGGCCGCTGCCAATCGCGCCTCTTCGGTCTTGGCATCCACCTCGTCCCGCGCCGATGCCAAGGCCAGTGTCATCGCGTCCGCCTGATCCATCAGCTTGGTCTTCGCCGCCTCAAGCTCGGCGACCGACGCCGTCAACTGCGCCGCCTCTCCCTTCGCCTGATCCCGCGCGACGATCAGCGCCGCCACCTGCGCCTCGAAATCGCTGATCCGACCCTGCGCCGCCGCAAGCTCGCCTTCGCGCGCGGTCAGATTGGCGGTCAGGGTGGCGATCAGCGTCGCCTTCTCTTCCCCATCCGCCTTCGCCGCCGCAAGCGAGGCCCCCAGCGCCGCCGTCTGCGCCTCGAGGCCCGTCGCCCGCGCCCGTTCAAGGCCCAGCGCGTCGGCCAGATCGGCGACCTGCGCGGTCAGGGCGCTTAACTCGGTGTCCTGCGTGGTGATCTGTTCGCGCAGGACCGACTGCATGATGGTAAAGATCGTCAGCACGAACATCAGCACCATCAGAAGCGTCGTCACCGCATCGACGAATCCCGGCCAGATCATCGAACTGTCGCGGCGCCGCGAATTGCCGGCCATGTCAGCCCTTCCCGCCAGCGCGGCCCAACTGGCGGATCGCAGCGCTCATCGCGGCCAGATCGCTCTTGATGTCGGTGACGGTTTCCTGCCGCCCCGCCGACATTTCCTCAAGAATGCGCAGCAATTGCACATCGATCGACCGCAACCGCATCCTTTGCTCGCTGTCGCCCTCGCCCGTCCCAGCCCCGGCCCGCACCACTTCGGCCAATTGCCCAAGCGCCCCGATCAACTGGTCCTGCCCATCGGCAATCCGCAGCAGAGTCGCCGCCTGACCCTTTTCGGACTCGAAAAACCCGGTCAGCTGCACCAGCGCATTCGCCAGTTCCGCGATCCGCCCGTCGGTCTGCGACCGGCTGACTTCGGACTGCGCATACAGCATCTGAAGCTGCTCCATCTGACCGGCCAGATGGTCGATCACCAACCCCAGCGCGCCCTGATCCGATCCGCCTTCATCCCCCAGCCCGATCCGGGTGATCGACGAGAGCCACTCCTCCAACTCCCGCGTAAACCGGTTCTGACCGTGGCCAGCGAACAACTCCAACAAGCCAAGAACCAGCGAGCCAGCAAGCCCCAGCAGCGACGACGAAAACGCCGTCCCCATCCCGCCCAGCTGGCTTTCAAGCCCCCCCATCAGCTTGGTGAACACATCCAGCCCGCTTTCGCCTGGCTTCGGGGCCAGCGACCGGATGGTTTCCACCACGGCCGGAACTGTGGTCGCCAGACCCCAGAATGTGCCCAGCAGCCCAAGAAACACCAAAAGGTTGATCAGATAGCGCGTGATATCGCGCGCCTCATCGATCCGTTGCCCAACCGAATCCTGGATCGACCGCGAGGATGAGGACGACATCGCAATCCGCGACGTGGCCGACCGCAACAGCGAGGCCAGCGGTGCAAGTAACCGGGGCGGCGTGTCACCCTCGGAGCCGGCGGTGCCGCGCACGAAATTCTCGATCCAGTAGACCGACTGCGCCAGAATCCAGACCTGCCAGAAACAGGTCAGCACGCCGATAGTGAAGACAAAGGCGATCAACCCGTTCAGCACCGGGTTGGTGCGCAGTATGACCTCGATCTCGCTGTGGATGGCCCAAGCCCCGGCCCCGACCATAAGACATACCAGAAGCATGTTGGTGATGGCCCGGATGGGCTGGCTGAACGTCGTGGAAACTTCGGTGCCTTGTGGAACAGTTCGCGCCATGCCTGCCTTCTTCTCTTGATTGCGCCCAGACTAGCAGGCCAGAACCGCAAGCCAAGCAAAACGAGCGTTACCGATCGGCAAGACCTCGAACTTCGTCACCCAACCACTCCATATCCTCGTCGTTGATCCCAAGCTCGGCCAGATGCGCCACTGTGGCCCACAGGTAATCGCGGTTCGCCCCACGCCCGCCCACGGCATGGGCGATGATCTCGGCCTGTTCTGCCAAGGGAAGCCCGCCGCAATACTGGTCGTGGTCAGCGTCGATCACATAAGTGACGGCCGACACCGGCCCTTCGGTGGTCTCAACCACCAAAACTGTCTCCAGATAGGCTGACGACACCAATTCCCGCGCGCGCAAGCCTGCCAGCGTCGCCGCTTCGGCCCCAGGTTCCACCCGAAAGGCCACCCCGGCGCAGCTTGCGCCTTCCGCTTGATCCAATGCCAACACCAGCCCCGGCGCGTCAACCGTGCCGCGATGGTGGATCGACCGCATGCAGAAACTGCGGTGCCAATCCTTCAGGGTCGCTATCCGCCGTTCCGCGACCGGAAAGCCCGGGTCCCAGATCAGCGATCCATAGCCAAAGACCCAGAGTGTTTCCTGCCAGAGTATTTCCTGCATGACTGGCCCTGTTGCACCTGACCCTGTAAACACCGGCACAAAGCCAATGAAAAGGGCCGCCAGATGCGCAAGCTTATCGTCCTTCTGCTTCTCGTCGCAGGGCTCTGGTCGGGCTATTGGTTCGTCGGCTCCAATGCGATCGAAAAAGCTGCCAATCAATGGTTCGCCGACGCTGCCGGGCAGGGGTTGATTGCCGAAAAGACCGCGCTTTCCGTGCAGGGCTTTCCCAACCGCTTTGACTTGACGGTCGAAGGCCTGGAGCTTGCCGACCCGGACAACGGCTATGGCTGGAAAGCGCCCGTCTTTCAGATCTTCGCAATGACATGGAAGCCTTGGCACATCATCGCAGGCTTCCCGCTCGAACAGCAGATTTCAACCCCCGACGAGGTGATCACCCTCACCTCTCAGGATATGATGGCCAGCCTGCGCACCCAGGTCTCGACCGATCTGCCGCTGGCGGCGGTGATCATCGAGGGCAACGACTTGGCCGCGACCTCATCGGCGGGCTGGGCGGTTGGGGCGAGATGGGTGATCGGTTCCATAAAGACCGACGAAGAGGCAGGCATAACCGCGGGCGTTGCTGGTGCACCAGATGAGCCGAACACCTATGTCCTGAAGCTGGACGTGGCCGACCTTACGCCCGACCCCGTCGCGCTTGCCAAAGTCACCGCCGAGGCCGATCTGCCCGCAGCGATCAGCGTCACTAGCTTTCTGGCCACCGCACAGATGACCGCACCGATTGACCGGCACATGGAAGACACCCACCCCATGCTTGCCGGGTTCGAGCTGAACCTGCTGGCAATAACCTGGGGCGATCTCTCGATTGAGGCTTCTGGCAGCATTGTCCCCGATGCGGCAGGCTTTGCCGAGGGTCGGTTCGAATTCGACGTGACCAACTGGCAAAAGCTGGTGGCCGCCTTGGTTGCCACTGGCACCATCAAGCCCGAGATGTCGCAGACCGTCGAAAACATGCTGGGCGCGATGGCCAAGCAATCGGGCGATCCCAACGTTCTGAAACTGCCGCTGATCATGAAGGATGGTCGCATGTCGGTTGGCCCGATCCCACTTGGCCCCGCGCCGGTGATGATGCCGCCGGAGGGTTGATCACCGGCAGTAGGACCCCGAGTCCCGGGCCGAGGTGTCAAAATGGAAATGATCTTCGTGGTACCCATCTGACCCCGGACCAAGCGTTGTCTTGAAATATGGGCAGGCGGCTTTGTAGATCCGGCGAAGAAGCTTGTTGTAATCCTCCTTCACCGTCAGCGCCGTGCCGTTCGCCAGCACAAAGGCAGCAATATCAATGGCTTTTCCCTTGCCATGCTCGCTGATCTTCGCGCCCCTGATGTTGTTGCGGCTGCGGCAGGCATAATGCGCGGCAACCCGCATCTCGACCAGTTTGCCATCAAAGGCGGGCTGCGCGACCTCAACCACCCATGAATTCAACGCCTTGGCGATGGTGCAATCGACCGTGGCCGTCTGGCTTAAATGAACACCCGAAACCGAAGTGATCGCCACCGCCTCCGACACACCACATCCAGCGATATTCGATTCAATCGGCGCAATCTCTTGCCCCTTGATTGAGGGAATGCCGCAGACCGCCCCCTCCATCGATTCCATCTCGCGCTTCTTTTTGCGCCGCTCTTTCCGGGTCGCCGGGGCGATGCTGGCAAGGTTCACATCCTCACCGTCCTCCGCCGCAACCACACCAACACCCGGCGCATTCGAGGCAGCCATGAGTGCAGCAATCCGGTCGGTCAGATCCTTGGGGCGGCGCAGCGGGCGCAGCGAAAGCGCAACGATAGCCTGCGGATCAGCCGGTTCTTCAGCGGCCAACGCCTCCCCTTCCGCCACAAGATAACGCGGGTTCCTTCGGGGCCTTATCCCATATCCAGTGGCCACTGCCTCATCGACGACAACAACAACCGGGTGCAGCCTTGGGTTCGGCCGTGGACGGAGCGAGGTCAGGATCTCTTCCCCAAAAGCCGCCGAAGCCAGGCCGAGGATCAGGATCACCTGCAAAAGCCGCATCCGGCTCAGGCCTTGCCGACAGGCTTCGCTGCACGCCCGAAATCCGGCGCTGCCGTATCCTGCCCGGCCTCGATAATGC
The DNA here is from genome assembly GCA_947504705.1 of Paracoccaceae bacterium. Lineage (GTDB taxonomy): Bacteria > Pseudomonadota > Alphaproteobacteria > Rhodobacterales > Rhodobacteraceae > Tabrizicola. The sequence goes on along the minus strand of CANNIA010000018.1, from coordinate 8,996 downwards.
CACGCCGGATTTCGCGGGTCCGGGTGAAATAGGCGTGCAAATGCTCGCCATCGCCCATCCGGATCGCGCGCTGCAACACGAATAGTTCCTCATGGAACCGGCCAAGAATATCCAGCACGGCATCCTTGTTGGTCAGGAACACATCGCGCCACATGGTGGGATCACTGGCGGCAATCCGGGTGAAATCTCGAAAGCCGCTCGCCGAATACTTGATGACTTCTTGGGCAGAAACGCGCCGCATGTGATCGGCCACACCCACCATCGTATAGGCAATTAGGTGCGGCGTGTGGCTGACCACGGCAAGCACCAGATCATGCCGCTCGACATCCATCTCGTCGACATTGGCGCCCAGACTGACAAGAAAATCCTTCAACCCGGCCAAGGCCTTGGCGTCGGTATCAGGCAGCGGAGTCAACAGCCACCAGCGGTTGTGGAACAGCGTCGCAAACCCCGAACGCGGCCCGGAATATTCCGTCCCCGCCAGCGGGTGACCTGGGATGAAATGCACGCCCTTCGGCAGATTGGGCGCCACCGCATCAACCACCGCCTGCTTGACCGATCCGACATCCGTGACCACAGCACCGCGCTTCAGATGCGGAGCAATCTCCTCGGCAATCGCTCCCATCGCGCCCACCGGCACGGCCAGCACCACAAGGTCAGCACCCTTGACCGCCTCGGCCGCCGTCTCGGTCACCCGGTCACAGAACAGATCTTTCGCCACCGCGCGCGTTTCCGGCGACTTGGCATAGCCCACGATTTCACTCGTCATCCCGGCAGCCCGCATCGCATGCGCCATCGACGAGGCGATCAGACCAAGGCCGATCAGGGCAACGCGCGGATAGATCATTTCACACCCCCGCTCACTTCACACCCTTGAACTGCGCCACCGCATGGGCGACCTGCCGGCAGGACGCCTCATCCCCGATGGTGATCCGCACGCAATGCGGCAGCTTGTAGCCCCCAACCCGCCGCACGATCAGCCCCTGCTTTTGCAGGAATGTATCACAGTTTTCGGCCTCTTCCTGGCTGGCAAACCGGGCCAGGATGAAATTCGCCATCGAGGTATCTGATGGTACGCCAAGTTCCGCCAATGCTCCGGCCAACCAGCCCCGCATCCGCGCATTCTCGGCCCGGCATTTGTTCACATAATCCCGGTCGCGCACCGCAGCCTCAGCCGCCTCAAGCTGCGCGGTCGACAGGTTGAACGGCCCCCGGATCCGGTTCAGCACGTCGATGATATGCTTCGGCCCATAGCCCCAGCCGATCCGCAAGCCACCCAGCCCGTAGATCTTGGAAAACGTCCGGGTCATCACGACATTCTGCCGCGCATCGACCAGCGCCGCCCCGCCGTCATAGCCTTCGACAAATTCGGCATAGGCACCATCCAGCACCAATATAGCCTGCGGCGGCACCCCTTCGGCCAGACGCGTGATTTCGGCGGCGGAAATCATCGTACCGGTCGGGTTGTTTGGATTGGCGATGAAGACAAGCTTCGTCTTCCGGGTGCAGGCGGCAAGAATGGCGTCCACATCTGCCGTGCGTTCGCGTTCTCGTACTTCAACCGGAGTTGCCCCCACAGCCAAAGACGAAATCCGGTACATCAGGAACCCGTGTTCGGTGAACACCACCTCATCGCGCGGCCCGGCATAGGCCTGGCACAGAAAGGTGATGATCTCGTCCGACCCGGCTCCACAGATGATCCGCCCCGCATCCAGCCCATGCACCTCGGCAATCGCGGCGCGCAGGTCGGCATGGTCGGTCACCGGATAGCGATGCAGGCTGCGCACTGACCGGGCGAAAGCTTCCTTGGCCTTTTCCGACGGCCCGAACGGATTTTCGTTCGACGACAGCTTCACGACATTGGCAACGCCCGCCACATGCGCCTTGCCGCCCTCGTAAAGGGCGATGTCAAGGATGCCGGGCTGGGGCTTGATTTCGTTGCGCATGATGCCTTCCCAAATATCAGCCGGTTCTTACCCGCCCCCTGCGCGCATGACCAGAGGGTTCCGCTCGCCGAAACAGACGCCTCCGGCAGGAGTATTTGTCCCAAGAGGAAACCTAATTATTCCTCTTGGCAAAAATACTCTGGGGGGTTGGGGATGAAACCCCCATCACCCGAGGAGGAAGCGAAGCCCGACGACGAGACAGGGAAAACGCGCCGAAGGCGCTCCGGTTGATAAGCGCCGGTCAAACCACCAGGAAGTTGGTGAACTGCCAGAGGGGTCCACGTCGTCCCGGTCCTCGGCAAAGCTGTTGATCCGGTTCTGCAGCGGCGTCCAGTCGGTGTAGTGGCACTCGATCTGGCCCAGATAGGGGCGCTGGATATCAAGACATCGGACATGGTCCATCCCGTCGGACTCGACCAAGCCCTCGTTCGGGTTTTCCGCCGCCCAGACCATCGCGGCCAGCACCGCCGAGGTCACCTACATGCCGGTCGCGTTCTGATAGGGGGCCAGCCGCCGCGCCTCTTCGCACGACAGCCGCGAGCCATACCACATCGCGCCCTTGGCATGGCGGTAAAGGAAGACCCCAAGGTCATCGCCGCCGCCGGTGATCTCTTCGGCTGTCAGGATATGCCGTTCGGGCTGCCGTTTCCCGGCGCCGTTCATCTCGTGCAAGGACAAGATCGCGTCATTGCTGGGGTGATAGGCATAGTGGAAAGTCGGGCGATAGGTGGCATTCCCGTCGGTCCAGACCGTGTAATAGTCCGGGATCGACAGCGATTCATTATGGGTGACCACCAGCCCGAACTGCTGCCCCACATCCGGCACCAGCTGCGCACGCGGGTATCGGCACCGGGCCGGTCGATCCAGATCGCATATCCCGGGCCGTGGTCAAAGGTATGCCCATTCGGCGGCAGCTTCTTCTCATGCGTGCCCAAGCCCAATTCCGCTGGCTGATAGCCTTCCGACAACAACCCATCCACCGACCAGGTGTTCACAAACACCCCCTGCGGTTTGGCATGGGCGGACACCTTAGTATCCCACTCTGCCACATGCACGCCCTTGACCCCCAGCCCCTGCATCAGCGCCGCCCAATCCTCCCGTGACTTCGGGTCGGCCGTGACGCCGGTATCCGCCGCCAGTCGCAACAGCGCCTCTTTCAACAGCCAGCTGACCATGCCGGGGTTCGCCCCACAGCACGACACCAACGTCGGCCCGCCGACATAGGCCTTGCCCAGTTCCCGCACACGCTCCCTGAGCGGATAGTTTGTGCGCTCGGCATTCGGGAGGGTCGAGCCGAAGTAGAATCCCGGCCAAGGCTCAAAGACCGTATCCAGATACTGAACCCCCATCTCCTGCGCCAATTCCATCAGCTCAATGGAATCCACATCGACCGACAGGTTGACTATCATCCCCCTGCCTTCCGGGAACAGCCCGCGCAGGATCTTGGCATAATTCTCAGCCGTCAGCGCGACCTGTAGATGCCGGATCCCGTGATCGCGCAGGATATGGGCGAACTCGCCCGAAGGCTCAAACACTGTGAACTGGTCGCGATCAAAGTCGATGTGGCGCTAAATCAGCGGCAGCGTCCCGCGCCCGATCGAGCCGAAGCCGATCATCACCAGCGCGCCTTCGATCCGCGTGTGCACCGAACCTGTCATCGCCACACTCACTGCGCGCCGCGCGCTCTATGGCGCAAAATGCAAAGGGCCCGCCAAAAACGGCAGGCCCCCGTCACTGTAGGATGCGCACCAGCGCACCGATCCGTTAGTTCTTGGCGTAGTATTCGACGACCAGGTTCGGTTCCATCTGCACCGGATAGGGCACATCGCCCAGACCCGGAGTTCGAACGAACTTCGCCGTCAGCTTGTTGTTGTCGACTTCCACATAGTCCGGAACGTCACGCTCGGCCAAAGCGATGGCTTCGACGATCGCAGCCATCTGGCGCGACTTTTCGCGGACCGAGATGACGTCACCTTCCGACACGCGGTAGGACGCGATGTTCACGCGCTTGCCGTTCACCTGGACGTGGCCATGGTTGACGAACTGGCGCGCCGCGAAAATCGTCGGCACGAATTTGGCGCGGTAGACCACCGCATCCAGACGACGCTCCAACAGACCCACCAGCATCTCGCCGGTGTCGCCCTTGACGCGTTCGGCTTCGGTAAAGATCTTGCGGAACTGCTTTTCGGTCAGGTCGCCGTAATAGCCCTTGAGCTTTTGCTTGGCGCGCAGCTGGGTGCCGAAGTCGGACAGCTTGTTCTTGCGGCGCTGGCCGTGCTGGCCGGGGCCGTATTCCCGCTTGTTCACCGGGGACTTCGGACGTCCCCAGATGTTTTCGCCCATGCGGCGGTCAATCTTGTGCTTGGCAGAGGTGCGTTTGGTCACCGCTGATCTCCTTCTATGTTGTCGAAGGGCGTTGTCCTTTCCGGGTCTCCCCGGCGACAGGCATCTTCTTGCGAAGGCCACCAACACCAATGAAAAGCCCCGGAATCGCTTCCAGGACGAGGGGGGCTTATAGACCAGAAACCGGGGGAGTCAACAGGCCCCGCCGCCAACGTAGGTCGGACTTCAGCCCGACTCTCCATGGGTCGCAAGCCATGACGCAGCATTGCGCCTGCGTGATCCATTCACTCCAGCCCTGGGAACCACTCAATCACACGGCCTTCCTTGTCACTCCAGATCACAGCGCGGACATAGTTGCCCCGACCTTCATAGGAATCGCTCACGGCGATGAACTTTCGGTCCCCTGCTGTCAGGATCAGCCGAAACCTCATGGAGTAATCATTCCATTTACTTGTCTCGGGTGCATACAGGCCGCATAGTCCTGCGTTTTGGCAGCCGACCGATGCGCCATTCGTTTCGGTCAAGACTTCGGCCGGAAAGGAAAGCTGGCCGGGCAGGGCTGCGAAAAACGCCCTGATCCTCAGAGCCACCGTCTCATCAAGCCCGTCCCCATCTTCGAGCGGCCCAACCTTGGCCTCTTGGTCAAGTTGCACCAGTGACCAGCATTCAGCCTTGATTCCGCTGATGATCGCATAGTTCATCTGGTCCATGGCATAACCGGGTTCGGTGCCGATCGGGATAGCCAGCAGCTCCTCGCAACTGTCGATTCCCCGAACATAAGCCTCAACGCCCAGGTTTTCGCGGTGCAGGACCTCTCCCACGGTTTTTTGCTCAAGCATTGGGAAATAGGCGACATCCCGGAAATTGGGGCCGAGACGGATTAGAGCGCCCTCTGTAAGGACCGGCGCAGCGAGGCCCAGGCAGATCAAGGCGGCGCAAAGACTGCTATGCCGCCACCGCGTCCATGAAAGGGTCACCGCCATTCCCGCTGCCATGACGTTGCATTCCGCCGGTCCTTGGTTACCCAATACATAACCGGATAGACCGCCATCACCCGCCCGCCCGAAGGACTCTCGCGCCACCAGACGCCATATACCAGACCCTCCTGACTCCAGTACGCATTTGTCACCTCGATGAACCAGTCGTCCGAGTGCACGGCAAGCAGGTCGAAATATAGAAAATAGTCCTTCCATTCGCCGCCATCCGACGACTGCAGGCGGCAGCGCTCATTGTCCTTGCAGGTGATAGTGCCGCCTGAGAAGGTCACCAGGCTCTTGGCCCATTCCGGGTCGGCTTGGGACAATTGCCGCGCCTTGGCCATGATCTTGTGGATCATTTCCGGTGTGATCCGATCCTCGGGTCCCGTCTTGACCACCGCCATATCGGGGTCGAAGTTCAAAAGGGCCCAGCACTCGACCCGGTAGGACTGAATGATTGTCCAGGTGTCGCTAAAATTATCGCGGGGAGCACCTTCATTTAGATCGCGGGTAACTATGTCCGGACAGCCCCGAAATCCGGTCACGAAAGTCTGCATGTCGGTGCCTATTTGCTTCAGAACCGCTGAAACTTGCCCAAGTTCCGAATAGGGTGTTTCGGAAGTGTGCGGGAAATGCCTCCCGATCCGGACGGCATCCGTTTCTCCCAACGCTGCCGAGCCGATCGCAAGGCCGATCGCAAAGACGCATGCCCACAGATCACTCGCCTTCGGAATCCGCACTATTTCCCTCCTCAGCCGCCGCTGCCTCATCTGCCGCTTCAAGGAAAAGGTCGCGGATATGATCGTTCCTCTCCTCACCTATTCCCGTCCTGTGCGACTCTAGCGCCGCCGTCGCCCAGTCTTCATCCTGGATAGACAGGCAAAAATTGGGGAACTTTCCGCTCAGGCCATCGACGCCCAGATTGTAGGCCATGTCCCACAGCGCGATCTGCACAGACTGCGGATAATTTCCGAAATAGGGGAAAAGTCCTAACAATGCGTCAAAAATCTCACGCATGTGGTCACCGACCAGCCGTTTCTTCTCATCCCATCGCAGGTGCAGATTGGTGAACTGTGCGTAATGGGCTGCGGTGAAGTTTCCATCGTTCGTCATGGCATCCAGCAGATCGTACTCAGTCGTCTTCTGATCCTCCGATGCCAAATCTTCCGTGACGTTCCGGCGGAAAGCCAAAGCGGCCGCGGCTGCGGCATTTGGTAGAAATGTGCCGATGCCAACTGTGACGTTGCTTTTGGAATCCAGATACATGTGATCGACGTTTTCTTCTGGCTCTAGCGCCAAGGCCTTGTAGGCAATGACCCCTTCGCTGACCCGCTCCCAGTAGCCTTCGATCCCCAGCGGGTGGGCATAGCAGCGGCAGCCGAAGTCCTCGGCCGGATGCCCGCTTTCCGGTGGACTGTCCCAACGGAAGATCTTGCCATCGCGTTCGGCATGACTGTCGCGAACCCGCGTGTCATGATGCGTGGTCCAGACATAGAACCGAATTCCCATAGCCTTCTGCAGCGCCTGATTAAGAAAATTGGTCAGCACCATCACTGCCCGCCGCTCTCCTTCCGCACTGGACAGATCGAACCCTTCCGCCTCCATTGCCGCCAGTACGACCATTTCCGCATCGACGCGCAGCGATGCCTGATCAAGATAGGCAAGTTTCGCGGGTGAGAATTCGAATGGAGTGGTCTTCAGTATGGATTGAACCACAGCCCCGTAGTGGTTGCTCCAGACGTCAAGGATCCATTCCACCACAGCACCTTCGGCCTCTTGACTGTCCTGCTTGCGTTCAAGGTGAGGGCTGCCGAAAGGTTTCTGAACCAGCGCCCTGCTGCCGCCAAATCGGATGAAGCTCTCAAAATTGGACTTGCGCATTTCTATCTCCCTGGAGGTGTTTCCAGAGAGACATGAAGTCTCTGTCGATCCCTGAACTCAGCGCTCGGACCCAATGGGCGGCAAGGCACCCCTTAACAAACCCCTAACGCCCACAGCCAACCCCTTGGAATCCCTTGTGGACTCCATTTTGTCCCGCGTGGACAGACCTCACCCGTTCACATCCACCACCACCCGGCCCTGAACCTCCCCTTTCAGGATCGCCGCCCCCAGACCCGGCAGGTCGGCCAGGGTTGCGGGCCGGACCATCGCCTCCAGCTTTTCCATCGGCAGGTCCGTAACCACCCGGTTCCAGGCCCGGACCCGGGCGGCATAGGGGACGGAAACCGAGTCGATCCCCAGCAGGTTCACCCCCCGCAGGATGAAGGGGATCACGCTGGCAGGCAGCCCCGCCCCCCCAGCCAGCCCCACCGCCGCGACCGAGCCGCCGTATTTCATCTGCCCCAGCACCCGCGCCAGCATCGCCCCCCCCACGGCATCGATGCAGCCCGCCCAGGTCTCGGTTTCCAGCGGCCGTTTCACCGTCTCGGCCAGTTCAGCGCGGGGGATGATCCGCGAGGCGCCGAGGTCTTTCAGATAGGTCTCCGTTTCCGGCCGCCCAGTCACGGCCGCGACGGGGTAGCCAAGGCGCGCTAGGATCGCGACCGCGACCGACCCCACCCCCCCAGCAGCTCCGGTGACCAGCACTTCCCCGCGTGAGGGGGTCAGTCCATGATCCTCCAGCGCGATCACCGCCAGCATCGCCGTGAACCCCGCCGTCCCGACTGCCATCGCAGCCCGCGTGGTCAGACCCGAGGGCAGCGGCACCAGCCAGTCCGCCTTGACCCGCGCCTTCTGGGCATAGCCGCCCCAGTGGGTTTCCCCGACCCGCCAGCCGGTCAGCACCACCTTGTCGCCGGGCTTGTAGCGGGGGTCGGACGAGGCCTCTACCGCGCCAGCGAAATCGACGCCGCCGACGTGAGGATAGGTCCGGACGATCCCGCCTCCGTTCGGGGAAAGACCAAGCCCGTCTTTGTAGTTCAGGGTGGAATACTCGACGGCCACCGTTACTTCGCCCGCAGGCAGGGCGGCATCCTCCAGCTCTCGCAGATGTGCGACGGCGGCGTCGCCTTCCTTTTCCATCACCAGCGCACGGAACATCTTCGCCTCCCTTTGAACCGCTTTCAGTCGGCCCCGCTGAAGGACGATTGTCAAGCCAACCAACCTGCCGCACTCTGCCCGAAAAGGGGACCCAGATGACACACGAACACATCGGATTTGTCGGCACCGGCCTGATGGGGCATGGCATGGCGAAGAATATTGTCGAGAAGGGTTACCCCCTGACCGTCACCGCCCATCGCAACCGTCAGCCCGTCGATGATCTGATCGGGCGGAGGGCGGTGGAAGCCAGCCTTGAGGACTGTCCGTCGTCGAATGATTTGGAACATCCGCGGTGATTTTGGAGCGGAGGTTATTGGCTCATCGGGTTCAGGTTATGCTGCTTTACGGTGATGGTTCAAGCGGCGGTTTTGGATGGTCTTGTGTTTGATGCGTCTCCTTTCAGCCAGGATGGTTTCACCGCGCCCGAAGTAAACATCAGCTGGGGTGAGGTTGGCGATGCTCTCGTGGTAGCGGTGGTTGTTGTAGTGGTCGATGAAGGCCGCGATGGCGGCTTTAAGCTCCCCTTCGAGGAAGTAGTTTTCCAGCAGGATTCGGTTCTTCAGGGTCTGATGCCATCTCTCGATTTTGCCTTGCGTTTGTGGATGCATCGGCGCGCCGCGAATATGTTTCATGCCCTTGTCCGCAAGATATTCGGCCAGATCGCCAGCGATGTAAGACGCGCCATTATCGC
>CANNIA010000017.1 GCA_947504705.1 Paracoccaceae bacterium | reverse complement strand
GCCGAGGTCGTTGAAGCCGCGCTGCGTGAAGGCGGGATCAAGGCCGATTGTTCGGACCTGTTCTCGCACCTGAAGATCGACCTGCCGACCGCGCAACTGGCCGCTGCCAGCGCGGTGCTGGTCGATCTGCAGCTGATCTGAGGCGGCACAATGAGCACCCGCGCGCAGATCGCCATCCAGATCGGCCCCGACGAATGGGCCCATGTCTACGTCCACTTCGACGGCTACCCCGCCCATATGCTGCCTGCGCTGGAGCGCTGGAAGCCCGAAGATATCCTCGCTGCCCGCGAAATTCGGCAGGTCATGCCCAAGGTGCTGGATTGCTTCGCCCCGCCCCGTGCCCCGCGCATCCTGCCGCGCCCGACGCGAGAGTTTGCCCATCTCTACATGTGGATTGGCTGCCAGTGGGTGCACGTGGTGCCGCAGGAGGATGCGGATGGACACCGGCCACGACAGCCCGGTGTGCAATCAGAAAGCACTGATATTGCTTTGAATTATCTACCATAAGCACCCCGTCAGAGCGATTGTGATGACACGGAAACGATGCAACTCATCCAAGGAAAACCACGCCATGACCACCCGCCGCGCCACCGACAATACCAAGCCCTTCGACGCCTTCATGACCACCAAGTTCCAGATCGACGCGATGTTGGATCGCCTGAAGGCCCTCAGCGACGACCATTTCGACACCCACCCCGACGAGATCAACTGGGGTGATGTCGGCACCCTGAACCACTACGCCAGCCTGCTGCGCCAGATCACCGACAGCGCTTTCAAGGAGGGCGAACATGCCGCTTGATCCCGCCCAACGCCACCAAATCGAACAGGACGCCATCACCGCCGCGTGGGAGGCGGAACGCCTCACCGCCTGCGACGACGCCATCGCCTTGCTGCTCGAGATCGCCGATCTGCAAACCGACGATGATGGCGATGTCATCATCGGGGCCGACGAGACTGGCCACAACGATCTGCTCGCCCGCATCAACGCCTTCCTTTCCGACCATGCCGAATGACAGGAGCCAGAACCATGACCGACCTCACCGACACCCAGACCCTGATCCTCAGCACCGCCTGCGCCCGCGAGAATGGCCTGATCTTCCCGGTCACCGCCAACCTCAAGGGCGGCGCTGTGGGCAACATCTGCAAGAGCCTCCTGAAGCGCGGGTTGATCGAGGAAATCCCCGCCGCTGACCCGGATACTGTCTGGCGGCATGGCGAAGCGGGTTCGCTGACCCTGCGCGCCACGCCACTGGCCCATCAAACCCTCGGGATCGGCGACGCGCCAGAGACCTCCGAGCCCACGCCAGTCCCCAAGCACCAGCGCAGCGGCACCAAGCAAGAGGCGGTGATTGCGCTGCTGAAATCCGAAGGCGGCGCGACCATCGCCGAGATCATGGCCGCAACTAAGTGGGCCGGTCACACCGCAAGGGGCTTCCTGTCCGGCGCGCTGAAGAAGAAGCTCGGCCTGACCATCACCTCCGAGAAGGTGGATGGCAGAGGGCGCTGCTACAATATTCCTTCAGCCTGATCGAAGGCCGCACCGCCGCCCGCCATTGCCGCCGTCGACCGGTACCCGGTCGGCGGCTTTCGCCTTCAAGCCCGTCAGACTATTTGCCGATCTGGCGCTGCTCCAGCGTCTCGTCATCGCCGTCGGACTTCATGACATCGGCGATGAGGTGGTTCACCATTTCGTCGAAATAGCGTGTCAGTTCCCGATGCAGGTTCTGAAACTCGGCGGCGATTGTTCGCTCGAAATCGCGCTTGCGGACTCGCACCATAACAGTCGTTCGTCGCTGGCGAGGGTGCCGATAGGGCTTCACATCATGCTTTCGACACAGCGCGACGAACACCCGAACGGCCCAGACATCCGGAAGAATGTACTGCAATTCGATTTCAGGCTCCGAGGCATTAGCTCCGGCCAAGTCCAGCCGGGCCTGCATCCGTCCGAGCGCTGCCCCGGCCGCTGCCCGTTCTCCGGCCGTCGCCCCGCGCGCAAAGAGCGCCTCGAGTTTCACCAGCTTGTCACGGATGTCTTCGTGGTTGTTCATCTTCGCCGCACCCTGATGCTTCAGGTGCGGGCGTAAAGCACCACCGTCTTCGCAGGTCAACCATGGCTTGGGGGCATCGCCATCGCTCGAACAGCCGCCGCAGCAGATAGCCACGCACCAGCGACACGCCGACGAAGGCAAGGCCGATCTTCATGTTGTCTGCGAGCCCCACCTCGATGCCAAACCATGGAAACACCACGATCTGCGTGACCACCGCGACGCCGTAGCCGACGATCACGTTGGCTTTGGATTCGACCAGCGACATGACGCGCGATTGGCGATACCCCACAGGGATTGCGTCGCGTACATTCACTTCTAAATCTGTCTGCATATCCTTGGAAGCTTTCATTATGATTGATACCCCCGAAATAATCGACGATCTGCGTCACGCTCCGCCGGTGGCGGTGACCGGCAATGGCTGGGCACTGATTTCCGATCGGGTGATGGGCGGTGTATCGGCCGGAACAATGAAGCGTGAGGTCGTCGGTGGTCGCGATGCGATCCGAATGCAGGGCGGCGTCAGCCTGGAGAACAACGGAGGCTTCCTGCAGGTGGCCCTCGATCTCGGTGACGCGGGCGGCGAGGTGGATGCGCGCGGCTGGACCGGGATCCGGCTCGAGGTGTTCGGCAACAACGAAATCTACAATCTTCATCTGCGGACCTCCGATATCCGGCGGCCATGGGAGTCCTATCGCCAAAGCTTTCAGGCGCCTGCCAAATGGACCAGCGTCAGCCTGCCCTTTGACGGGTTCATCCCGCACCGCACCGAGCGACCTTTAAACCTTGCGCGACTGCGCCGGATCGGCATCGTGGCCATCGGCCGGGAGTTTGAAGCTGACATCGCGATCGCCGACATTCGGTTCTACTGCGATAAAGGGACTGAGTGATCCTGATCAATCGCCGTCGACCGACCGCGGATCTGTGCGCGACTGCTCCCGGATCGGCACGATTTCACGGAACGCTTTAAGACCGCGTTGCTCAGCTTCCAAGCCGAACCGTGGCATTCCCTAATCGAACCATTTTGCGACCGAGCCACCTGCTGCACAGCGCCCCCAACGAAGCGCCCATTATTGCCCCCGAGACATCCGCAAGAAAGTCGCCCCACTCGGCTTGTCGGCCAACATAAGGCTGGATGAGTTCGATCAAGCCGCCGTATGCGGCGACCCCAAGCACAATCGGCAGCGCCAGCTTCGGCCGTGCAAAGGGGAGCGGGAAAGACAATGCCGCAAAGCCGAGGACGTGATGCAGCTTGTCAGATCCCGGCACACTCGCGGCAGACACGGGAGCCAAGGTCAGCGCTGCTACGAGACCACCAAGAAACAGGGTGAGCACGAGGGCGATCAGGAATAAACGATGCCTTGTCAGAAAAGCCATACTGTTAGGATGGCGGGGCTCGGCAAGGATGACAAGGTCAAAGCGCAGGATGACCTTGGCCACGTATTTGACCAGAGACATGACGCGGTTCTCGTTCATTCCGTGGCTTCCTTATCTTTCGCAGGCTCTCCCAGCCGCTCGAACTTCACGTCCACAAAAGTCCTGCCGTCACCGTCGAGGATTGCGTAACGACCGGTTTCGGCCTGCCAGCGCTCTAAAGCGACGTCGATGTAGGCCGGGCTGATCTCCATCGCGAAAACGCGTCGGCCATTGGCTTCGCCCGCCATGATCTGCGAACCCGAACCGCAGAACGGCTCGTAGCAAAGCCCGCCCCGCGCCACATGCTGGCGCATCGGGATCCCGAAGGCGTCGAGCGGTTTCGGCGTCGGATGATCGGGTCGGTCGTCCTTGGCGAAGCTGGGCAGCGCCCAAGTGGAGGCAAGCATCTCCTCCGCCACCTTTGGCGGACGATTACCCCTGATCCAGCCCATGAAGCAGGGCTCGTGCTTCCACAGGTAATGCGACCGGGTCAGCACCCCGCGGTCCTTCACCCAGATGATCTGCTGATGAACGAAGGCCCCGACCTTTTCCCAGCAGGCCTCGAGCATCGCCTGTCGGCGCGAGGCGTGCCAGCAATACCAGGCCGCATCTTCGGCAATCGCCTCGGCGACCGCAGCCGCGATGAAGCCATCGTAAAGTTCCGCCCCCTGCGAACTGTCGTCCCATGTCACGCCGTAGCTTTGCGACCAGTCCTTGTTCCGCGTCGGATGGTTCGAGCCGTCGTAATCGACGAGGTATGGCGGGTCGGTCGCAAACAGGATTGCCCGCTCGCCATTCATCAGGCGGCGCACATCAGTGGCACTGGTGCTGTCGCCACACAGCAGCCGGTGATCGCCGAGGATCCAGAGATCGCCAGTGCGGGAGGCCGGATTGCGTGGCGGTTCCGGGATGACAACCGGCGGCACACCGCCGCCACCGCCGTCCTCGCCATCCCCCTCCGGCACATAGGCCAGCAGCTTGTCGAGTTCGCCGTCCGAAAACCCGACCAGCGACAGATCGAAATCCTCGGCCAGCAGGTCGTTCAGTTCGGCCGACAGCAGCGCTTCATCCCACGGGCTCTCGGTCAATTTATTGTCCGCGATGCGATAGGCCCGCCGCTGCGCCTCGGTCAGATGCCCGAGCACGATCACCGGCGCTTCGGTCAGCCCGAGTTGCGTCGCAGCCAGCACCCGGCCATGCCCCGCGATCAACTCGCCGTCCTCGGCCACAAGGCAGGGCACCGTCCAGCCGAACTCGGCCATGCTGGCGGCGATCTTCGCGACCTGATCTGCCCCATGGGACTTGGCGTTGCGGGCATAGGGCTGCAAGCGCGCGAGCGGCCATTGCTCGATACGCTCCGGAGCGAAGCTGAGGGTCATGCGGGTTTTCCTGTTGCAGGATGGGCGTGGCTTGCGGACTGGTCTCTGGATGTGGAATCCACGCTGGATTTCACTGGCTTCCGACTGGACTCCGGAGTCCAGGGTATCCACCCCGGAATCCACCAGACAAGTAACTGTTATTGCGTTGTTATTTGTGGTTCAGGGGTGGATTCCACGCGGGGTGGCTTCCCAAAAAAATCGCTCTGACACTGGCGATGTGCCGAGCTTCGCCCCCCAGCATACGTTTTCGGCCCGAAAGGAACCGGAAAACAATGGCTTAGGGTTTTCGTTCAGTCCCGTCTGCTCACCGGATGATCCGGAAAAACTGTCGCTGCCCTCACAGCCCGTCAACCGCCTGCCGCTCGCCTTTCGAACCGTCTGGACCGCGATCCGGATCCCGGTCCGGACTCTGGGGTCCACCACGGCATCCATTCGAGGAATGAATGCCGCGTTACCGTTTCGCACACGACCCCGAGCATATGAAATTCATACGCTTCTGGACGGAGATTGTCTTGCCTTCCGGTGTCTCGCGGAAAAGTGTCTCACGCGCGGCCAAGGGCTTGACAGACCGGTGCTTGATCCATGTTGCCGCAGCGCCACGTTTCCGGTATGATTTCCGGAAATGGAGGATGACATGGCCACAGTACGCAAGACATCCGTGACGACCTATCGGGATCGCATGAAGCGTCAGGGTCTCGTGCGCGTCGAGGTTCAGGTGCGCCGCGAATATGCCGGGCTGGTGCGTGACGTGGCCTCCGCCCTTGCCGACCCTGCACGCGAGGCCGAGACGCGCGCGCTCTTGCGCGACCGGATCGCGCGGCACCCTGTCACCGGGTTGAAGGCGCTGCTGGCCTCCGCCCCGCTCGACGGGATCGAGTTAGACCGGCCCCGCGACATGGGTCGCGAGATCGCCCTGTGAGCTTTCTGATCGACACAAATGTCATTTCGGAACTGCGCAAAGGGGATCGCTGTGATCCCGGCGTGGCTGCTTGGTGGGCCGGAGTGGGCGAAGGCGATCTGTTCCTGAGCCCGCTCGTTCTCGGGGAAATCCGCAAGGGGGTCGAACTGGCCCGTGCCCGCGATCCGCAAAAGGCAGCAGCCCTGGAGCGCTGGCTCGGCGAAGTGACAGAAGCCTTCGCCGAGCGTATCCTGCCGGTTGATGCCAGTGTGGCCGACGAATGGGGCCGGATGAACGCAATGCGCCCAGTGCCGGTGATCGACGCATTGCTGGCCGCGACCGCCAAGGTGAACGGGTTGACGCTGGTCACCCGCAACGTATCGGACGTTGCCGGGCTGGGGGCGACGGTGTTTAATCCCTTTCGCGCCGGATGACCTTCTGCGCCCCCATGGCCAGCATGGCGAAACTTGAATAGCGTGACGTGCCAATTAAAGGTTCCGCCACGAACCTTTAATAACGGGTTGCTGTTCGTGATCATCGCGCACGCTGGATCACGTGGTCCATCGACCGCTTGGCTGGCACCCGCTTCCCGTTCAGCCGCCAGGTGATGACGCTGAGCCCATACTCCCACCGCCGGTTCGCCGTAGCGCGGCTGATGCCGAACTCCCAGCAGATCGGTTTCCAGGCAGTCCGGTTCGCCCGCAACCAGACCAATCTCGCGTCATGTGGTTCCAGCCAGCGCAACCACAGCAAAGTCGCCTCCGCCTCGGTGATGGCGCGCGGCCCGGGACGCGGGCGACGGGTTTCGGGCTGCTGACCTACCTTGTCGCCAAAGCTGTGAAAATACTCCGGCCAAGCATTGGAATAGCCCTGTGGCCGCACTCCCGGCAGCGCGCGGAACACCTCGGCCGCCGTTTCGATCTGGTCCTCGACCATCGCCCGGGTCCAGTCAGCCACGGCGCACCTCCTGCCCGACAAGGCGCTTGCCGTAGAGTTTCTCGCCCAACTGGCGGATCAGTTCGCGTTCGGGCCAGGTGAGGCGGTGATCATCAATGGCGACGGCCAGAAGCCCCTGGTCTTTCCAGCCCTCTCGCTTGACCTCGTCGGGGCTGCGTCGATGACCGCCATAGCCTTTCGGGGCAAACCGCATGCAGGTCATTGCGCACCCCCGTTTGTTTCCAGCGCCCAGAGCAGCAGTGCGATGGCATCGGCCTCGTTGTCATCGGCAGGGCTGAAGCCACGCGCACGGGCTGCGGCGATCACCGCCTGCTTGGGTGCGTTGCCCTTGCCAGTGGCGTGTTTTTTGATGCTGCCGACTGGGACACCCTGATAGGGCACGCCGCGCAATTCGGCCCATGCGGTCAGGGTCGCCATCAGACCGCCATAGACATGGGCGGCGTCGGTGCCTGCGTGGCGCCGGACCTCCTCGAACCAGATCGCGTTGATCGGTCCGGACAGCCGGTCGATCTCGCTCAGCCAGTTGGTGAAGCGCAGGTAGCGCATGCCGCCGCCATCGAAACGGCCGGGACGAAAGCTGGCGGTGCCGCTGGTGATCAGCCCATCGAAACCCCGGATGGCCCAGCCGGTGGTGGTGCCGAGGTCCAGCGCGAGAATGGTGCGGCCTGATGCTGCCGTGCTCTGCAATTTCAGCGGAGCGTCTGTGGCTTTGGTGATTGGCGAGAGTTGCATCATCGGGGTCTCCTGTGTGTGATCTTGGTGGTTTGAACTCGCCCATCCGGGGGCTGGTTGGCTGGAAGGTGCCTTCCCCCGCTACAGGCGGGGAGGCACCCTTCCCTTTAGGGAGGGGAATCCGTGTTCTGCGTTCTGGCGTAACCATCTGAATTCAATGGCGGATTCCAGAACACGGAAGCGTTTGTGTTCTGGCTCGATCCGTGTTCTGCGTTCTGGCGTAACGCATTGCTTTCACTTGATGAATTCCAGAACGCAGAACACGGGCTGCCAAAACACGGGCCGTGTTCTGGCCAGAACACGGATTGGGGCGCGCTATTCCGTGTTCTGGAAATCGGGTGCGGGATCATGCGTCCTCCCCCTCCTGATCAACCCAGACGTCGGGATTTTCGACCGGCAGGAGCGCGCCGCTTTGGGCGCACATGTAGCCGGTCGGCAGGATGCGGACGAAGACGGGGATGACCTCGCCAGTCTCATCATCGACCGTCTCGTCGGCGGTCCGCAGATGCATGTCGCGCACGCAGAGGTAGCCAAACTTCGAGCGATCCCGTTTGAGGCCAAGGGCTGTGGCCTGCGCGCCGCCCACGAATTTCACATGGCCCTTGGTCGCCAGCACATGCAGCCGTTCGCGGATGCTGGTCTGGCCGCCAAGACTGCCTTTGTTCTCGAACTTCGCCCCGAATTGGGTCAGCGTGAACATCCGGCCCTGCGTCGCCTGTTCCGCGATCATCCCGAGAATGACATCACCCTTGCGCACCCGCTCGGCGTCATGCCGTGCCCCTGTTTCCTGCCGGACCAGCCGTTCGTGGCGGTCGTCGATCTGCACCCACGCGCCGCCCACCTTGTCGATGATCATGGCGGGCAGCGCGGGCCCATTGCGCAGCTCGATCTCCAGCCGACGTTCTGTCCGGTCTTCATCGGGGCGGTGCATGATGAGGCCGGAGGTGTAGAAGCCGCGCAGCGCACTGGCACCCGAGAGGGCAAGGAAGGGATCGTCCTTCACCTGTTGCTTGCCGGTCTTTCTGGTGTGGTGCGCCAGGATCACGCCGCAGTCGGGGTTCACTGCTTCGCGCAGAACCTCCACGCGGGCTTGCAAAAAGAACATCATCGCGCCGTTGTCATTCTCGCCGCCGCCCTCCGGTCCGCCGTCAAAGAGGTTCCGGATCGGGTCGATGCAGATGATATCGGGGGGCGCATCGGGAAAGGCTTGACGGATGGCCTCGGCGGCGAGTGTCACGCCATGGTCGTCCAGCAGCAGCCGGAGCTTGGGCGTGGCTATGAGCCTGTCGCGCGCGGCGGCGATCACCGCCGGAGCAAGCCTGATCAGCCGCAACCGTTCGCGCAGGTAGTGATACTGGATCTCCGCCTGCAGATAGAAGACGCGCAGTGGGCGCGGTGGCGTGAAGCCGAGGAACGGCACGCCGGCCGCCATATGCACGAGCCAGGAGATCAGGAAATCGCTCTTGCCCACCTTGGGAGCGCCGCCCAGCACCAGCAAGCCGCCCGGCGTCAGCACGCGCGGAGCGATAAGGTCCTCGGGCATCGGACTGACATCATCAAGGAGCGCGCCAAGGCTGAACGCAGGCATTGCGGTGGGCATGGCTCTGCTGGTGGCAGCGCGGATCAGCGGCGGGCCGTTCTTCTCGATATGCCTGGCCCAGAGCCGCTCGGATTCCGCCTTCAGGCGATCCTCGGGCCAGCTCGGGCGCAGGGCGGCGGCATTGTAACCCCGGATCGCCTCCCAGCCGTCGTCAGGCGACATCCTGCCCTCGTGGACCATGCGCAGGAAATGCCCGATGGCGACGCTGGCCCCCGTGAAGCGGCTCCACTCATCCTGATCACCTTCGCGGACCGGCGTGGTCAGCACCGCGTCGAGCGACGGTTTGCCGGGAGCAATACCGCTGCTGGCCATGCCTGCGCCTGGCATTGGCGGCATTTCCGCCACTCGGTCTGCGAACTCGTCGAGATCGGCTTCGACAGCGTGGTGTTCACGGATCTGCACCAGCCGCTGATGCCCGTGCTTGTGATAAACCGAGCCTGCCACCCGGATCGGCTGATGGGCGGAGCGGAAATGGGTATCGCCACCGACCTTCAGGGCGATCTCACCTCGGATACGGCAGAGTTCGGCCAGCGCCGGTCCCTCGGCGGGTTCGGTCATGCGCCACCAGACATGCAGCTTGCTGGCCCCTTCGGATGTGCGCCCGCCGCTTTCGATGATCAGGGTGGGCTGTCCAAGATGGCGCAGCAGATGGTTAAGCTTGGCGGGGATATCGCCTGCGTCGAGATCGACGACCAGCGCCTGCATCTGCAGCACATCGGCGGATTTGGCCTGTCCGGCCCCGGCGACGGTGCCGGGGATCACGTAGACGGCAGCCCCTTCACGCCAGGCCCAGCTGGCAAAGGTCGCGAGCTTGACCGGCGCTGTGGCATCAGCGTCGATCCAGATATTGTGCGGCCGACCCTCCTTGCCCTGTCCCATGTCGACAAAGCCCCGGACCGGGATCTGGCCCTCGCTGTAGCCGAACACGACATCGAGGAAGATTTCGATCTGGGCAGGGTCCGGCTCGACGTCGAACGGATCCTCGGCCTGCGGCGCGTCGTTGAAATCCTGCCAGGGGCTGAAGTGGATAATGTTGTCTTCGCTCACCGCGCGAGCCCCCAGCAACGCTCAGCCCAAGGGCAGAAACGGCATTCGAAAAAATCGCGGCTGGTCGCGATGCGCGGCAGCAACTCGCCCGCGTCAGTGGCCCGCAGTATGCGCACGGCGCGGTCGGACATGCGCTGCGCGAGGGCGGCATCGAACGGCACCAGCTCGTGGTGCAACTCGGCCGTGTCCTTGTTGATGGCAGTGAACACGGCCGGTGCGGCGCTGATGCCGGGCACGCTCGCTTCCATATATGCCTGATACAGTGCGATCTGCGCGGCATAGACCGGCTTGGCGAGGGTGACGCCGTCCTTCACGCACAGCCGCCAGTTCTTGGCGTTCATCGTCTTGCATTCCCAAAGCGCGGGGATGGCCAGCCCGAGACCTTCCGGCCCCGCGGCGATGATGCCGTCGACATGACCGCGCACCCGGCCACCGGCGACTGAGAAGCCGAACTGGCCGCCGTCAGGGCGGTTGCCCTTGCGGGTGTAAAGATCGAACCCGGCACCACGCAGCCAGGCCACCGCCAGATCCTCGAGCGAATGGCCGATGGCGAAGATGCGCAGCAACTGCCCGGAGAATTCCTGACCGTCGTCCTTCGGCGCATGCGTGAACTCGAACTGCAGGGCGCGTTCGCAGGCATGGCCCAGGCGCGAACCGCCGAGATAATCGCGCGGGGTGTGGGTAGCATTATCTGCGGTCAGCGCCGCATCGACAGCGGCGTTCACCTTGTCGGCGAAGCTGGGCCTGTGATTGTAATCCAGAGTCAAAACGGCACCGCCGGGGTTTTGGCCTTGGCGATGTCGGCCATCGCTTCGCGAAAGCCCTCGACGGCTTCCTCGATCACGGCGCGGACTTGGCGCTCCGACAGTTCAGCCAGCTGCGTCTGCCAGCCGATCTCGTCCATCAGCAGCGCCAATCGCTTCATGGCGACTGTAATGGCGGCGCGTTCCTCGTCGGTGAGATCAACCATGGCGGAGGATCCCCGCGCCAAGCGCCACCAGTAGCCTTGGCAGGGCATCGAGCAGAACCAGACTGACGGCCGGCGATGCTTCGAGGACACCGGATCCGACCAGCCGAAGCCACGGGTGAGTTGCAAGCAAACAGCACAGAGCGTTCCACGCGGATGCCAGAGCGTCCGGCGCTGATCTGCGGCCATGGGAATGATTGCTGTCATGGGTCATGCGGCCCTCCGCTGTTCAGGGGCGGCGGCCATGACGAGGGTACGGATCGCCCGCTTGTTGAAGGTGAAGGTCATCAGCGCCGAGGCGTGGTAGCGGGTCAGGCCGTAATCCTGGCGATAGGCGGGCGGCAGATATTGCAGCTGCTTTTCGGTGGCGGCCTGGTTCAGCCAGCCGCGGGTCTTGAAGGCGCTCTCGTCGGTCTCGACCTCATTCAGCCAATCGTCGGCTTGGGCGAGGCAGACGGTGCGCTCGCCGATGCCCAGCAAACGGGGGCTCTGCCCCTTCGCGCCGCCAACCGCATGCCAGCGGCCTTCCAGAAAGAAAATGCCACCCCAAGCGTTGAACCCGTTGGCCATCAGCGCATCATCGGCCCCGAACAGATCGATCCATGCGAAGCTGGACCGCTTCAAGAGATCGATCTCCGTCATGATGAAACCGCTCAACGCGGCGCGTCCTGCCGCTTCGGCCGCGTCCTCCTCAGTGCCAAGACCCTCGCCGCAGAGCGGGCATTCAAAGCAGGCCAGCGGAATGTCGGCCCCGCAACCCGGGCAGACCTTGGTCGGGGCTTCGCCAGTCTCGGTCTTGCCGTCGAGATCGACGTCCTGTTCCAGCGTGCCGTGGATCAGGCTCGAGGTGCCAAAATCCAGCACGATGCAGTCGGTCTTGACCACGCCGGGGTGTTCCTCCGGATCGATGGTGCGCAAGCCGCGCCCGATCATCTGGATCATGGTGGACTTGTAGGAACTGGGGCGCAGCAGCACGACGCAGGAGGTCGGCGGATGATCCCAGCCTTCGGTCAGCACCGCCACGTTGACGATGACGCGGATTTCGCCCACGGCGTAGGCGGCGAGAATCTGGCGCCGTTCCTCGCTTGGCAGATCGCCATGGATCAGCGCTGCCGGCACATCCGCGGCGTTGAAGGCCTCCGTCACATGCGCGGCATGGGCGACGGTGGAGCAGAATACGACCGTCTGCCGCCAGGTATCTGCGCGCCCGGCCTCGTGCGCCTTGTCTTTCCAGTGCCGGATCATTTCGTCGGTCACCGGCGCGCGGTCCATGATCGAGGCCACTTCGCCCATGTCGAAGTCCGCCAGTGTCTTGCGCACCGAGCGCAGCTTGTCCTGCACGCCGACATCGATGACGAAGGTGCGCGGCGGCACCAGATGGCCCGAGGCGATCAACTCGCCCAGACGCACCTGATCCGCGACATTGTCGAACACCTCGCGCAGGCCCTTGCGGTCGCCCCGGTTCGGCGTAGCGGTGACCCCGAAGATGCGGGCGTCGGGGTTGGCAGCGCGGACATGGTCGATGATCCGGCGGTAACTTGCCGCCACCGCATGATGCGCCTCGTCGATCACCAGCAGATCGAGCTTGGGCATGGCGGCGAGATTGCCGATCCGCGCCAAGGTCGGCACCATGGCGAAAGTCACCTGACCCGCCCATGACTTGCCATTGGCATCGATCACCGAGGTGGTCAGGCCAGGATTGACCCGGGCGAACTTGCCCCGGTTCTGATCGGTCAACTCGTCGCGGTGGGCCAGCACGCAGGCCTTGGCGGCGCTATCGCCGATCACCTCACCGGTGACCGCCGACAGCATGATCGTCTTGCCGGCACCGGTGGGCGCGATGCCCAGCGTGTTGCCGTGGGCGTCAAGCGCCGCAAGGCTGCGCTCGACGAAGGTTTTCTGACGGGGACGCAGCCGCATGGTTCGTCCCCCTCACTCGGCCCAACTGGGACGCCCGGAAAAACCGGGGGTCGCAGGGGTTTGCGGCGTTTGAGGTTGCGGGGCGGGTGCTGCGTGGCCGTGGGCCGGAGCGGCGTAGCCCTGCTGCGGCGCGCTCATTGCTGGCGGCTGGCCGTATCCCTGCATCGCGGCACCACCACCATGCCCCATCAACTGCGCATAATCGCGATGGCTGGGCGTGACGGCAGAGCGCACCTCGTTCTTGTCCTCGCCGTTGGTGTCGGAACCGATGTCCATCCGGGCGATGAATTCGATCCCGTCCAACTCGGCAAAGCCGCTGATCCGGCGTTTGGCCTGTGCCTGCGCCGAATTGTCCTTGTCATCGATGCCGCGCGCCGAGTTGAGGATGCCCTTGATCAACCCGCGCCCGGCATTGCCCCAATCCGGGCCTTTCGGGCTGTAAAGCCCGATCAGCGACCAGATCTTGCGCTTGGCGTAAGCGCCCTCGACCACGGTATATTCGGCGTCGAGATAGACCGCGCCGGTCGCGCCGCGTTTGGCATAACCGCCGGTCCAGCCCTGGCTCGGGTCGTCAAAGCCGCCGGGGCGGATCGTCAGCCGCACCTTGGCCAGCGTGCCTTTCGGGACGACAGTGCCGTTGCTTTGCGCGGAGTTGAAATCGTTCCAGAGTCCGGTCATCGGATTTATCCTTTCAATTGGCTTGGGAGGGGTTTGCGGCGGCAGCGGCACGCGGACCATCGACTGTGGCGGCATAGGTCAGGCGGGCTGTCGCGGGGCGCACCGGGCCGTGGATCTTGGCCATCAGTTGGCCCAGATGCGGCACTTCGATCATGTCGAGCCGCCCGGAGCGATCTTTGGCCGGAAACCCGAACGGGTTCAGCGTCTGGCAGACGAAGGCGCGCGCGGGCTGGCCATCGGCCCCGGCAATCTCGGCCATGGTGATGACCTGATCGACGATCCCGGGCAGTTCCAACCCGGTCTTGGAGCCGTCGATCTGCGGCGAGAACACCTTGCGATTGAAGTCATCGAGCTTCTCGTCGAGGATGCCGACGAACCAGATGTTCTTGCCGCGCGTGTGCTGCAGATGGGTGAGCCAGGCGATCATTTCGCGGCCATGCAGCCCATAAGCGCCCCGGACATCCGGCTTGCCGGTCTTTTCCGAAAACGCTTCAGGCTGGCCCTTGCACCACTGAAAGCACAGCCGCCCGGCTACGGTGATCGAGTCTACGAACAGCGTCTCGTAGCGTTGAACGGCAGCCGGATCGCCGAACTTCTGGCAGACGGCGGCATGATGCGCGGGACTGTAGGCCTGATCATCGCGCAAGCTGGGGTTCGCACCACCGATGAACACCGCGAAATCGCGGCAATCCATCCAGGTGCGCGGCCGGATCGTGTCGCCCTGCCAGCCCTCGATGGCGAGATCACCCGCCTCGAGATCCATGAACAAGGTCGTCGTGGCATTCAGCGACCACAGCAGACTGGTTTTGCCGATGCCCGATTTACCGAAGATACAGCCCTTGATCCCGCGCGGCTCGGCCAGCCGCTGATCGGCGGTGATGATGGGGAGGCTCATTGATCGGCCTCTTCGGCAAGAAGCTGGATGCCGAGTTGACCGGTCCGCACCGTGCGCGCGGGCTCGAAGCCCTGCCGGATCGCCTCGGGCCAGGCCGCGTATTTGCGCTCGGACACCTTGAAGCTGATCTCGACATATTCTGCGGGATCATCCCCTGCAGCGCGGATGCGCTGGACCATCTGGCCCAGCTTTTCCTGATCCCAATCCACGCGCTTCGAGAGGTCGGCAACAACCGTGATGGCGCCGTCTTTGAGCCGGACGGTGCCGGTATCCTTGCCCGCCGACCGGCGTGCCTCGGCGGCCAGATCGCTGTATTTCAGCGCGAGCGCGCCATCGAGACGCGCCTTTATGGCCTTGATGTGTTTGAACGATTCGTCGATTTCAAATTGAAATACGGCAAGCATGTCGGCGGGAAGAGCTGCGATCTCCTTTGCCGGGATCTGCGGCAGATCGGCGAGGGACGGACAGTTCGTTGGAAAGGGCATTTTCGGATCTCCGGGTTCGGGAATGCGGTTTGATCTGTGCCGTGTCATGCGGCGACTTCCTCCAGCAGGAGGGCGGACAGCGATGCTGCGGCGGCTTTCGGCTTCGGCCGGGCGATGGCGATATAGGCGAAGTGATCCGGGCCGACCCGCTCCTGCACGAGGTGGACGAGGCGCGCTTCAGCTGCCCAGAAGGCCCGACAGCCAAGTAGCGAAAGACGCTTGCGGTCCGGGTCTGCCAGTTTCGAGATCACGGGGAAGGCGTCCAGCACCAGGAAGCCCCGATGGTATTCCAGCCGGTCGCCAGGAACGGCCTGGCCGACCCATCCGCAGAACTCGATCTCGCTTATCGGGTGCGGGGCTCGGGCATTGGTGAAAGCGGTGTTTTTCATCAGCATGGTCTCCTTCTCTCCCCTCTACTCACGCGGCCCGAAAACCGTCCCACGCCGGGCCGAGGCCGCGCGCGGTCAGATCGAAGCGCAGTTCGCCCGTGCGGCGGTAAAGGGCAGAGCGTGACCCGACCCCTCGCGCCACCAGATTGCGCAGCGGGCATTGGCCGAGCGCGGCGCAGAAAAGGCGGGCGGCTGGTGCTAGTTGGCCGAGCACGCGGGCCAGATCATGGCGCAGGTCAGTGCGGGCGAACTCATCACCGTCCTGGCCGTGCCAGGTGGCCAGTCCGTCCGACTGGCTGAGGGTTTCGCCAAGGGTATCGGTGGCGCCCGGCCCAAACGGGGCGTCGAGCGAAACCAGCGCACCGCCCCGAGAGCACCGGTCGCGGTGATGTTTCAGGGCAATGCGGGATGCCTGATTGCGCAGAACGATCCCTGCGAAAGCCCCAATGCTGCCACGAGAGGCGTCGAAGGCAGGGAGGCGGCAGATCAGGTCGATCAGCAGATCCTGACGCAGATCGTCCAGATCGGCGGCGGGCCCGCAAAGGCGGCGGTGCAGACGGCGGGCGGCGAGATCGGCCTCGTCAAGAATGCAGGCGAGGTGGTGCCGGGAAATCGGGGGGTGCATGAGTGTTTGCCTCGGTCATCGTTTCTGATGGCCTCAGCATCGATGATCGCCGCCCCGCGCAGGTGGGACGGCCGTGGGAAAGATGTGGGAAGTTTGTGGGAAGGCCCGGTCAGGACCGGAGTGAGATTTCTGCCGGATCAAGACCGATGCGATAGCCACGCGGGCTGACCGTCACGACCAGTGCGTTCGTTTCGGCCTTGCTCAGCCCCTGCGCCACAAGATTGGCGCGCAGATCACGGATGAGGTCGCGAGACTCGCGACCGGTCTCGCCGCCGATCTTCTGATGCGACAGGATCGGGTCTTTGGACAGTGCCTGCTCGGCCAGCATCAGCAACAGTCGCTGCAACTGCGGAGAGAAATGCAGATGCCGATCATCCAGCGTCACGGTTTGCGCGGTTTTAGCGATCACAAGGCGCGGGGCATGGGCAGGCGCTTCGAGCGCAGCAACGCTGATCACGTCAATTCCAGAGCTTGAGGGTGACAGCACGGAACGCAATACCGCGACATCGATCCCGGCCTCGGAAAAGTACAGTTGCAAGGCTGGAGGTATTTCCGGGGCAAGCAGCGTGGTCGGCGCGCCGGAGGCCGCAGCACGCAGGGCAAAGACCACCCCCGGTTGCTCGACGGCATCCTCATGCAAGGCCAGAAACACCACTCGTCCCGAGGCCAGCCGCCCCATTTGCCAGAGTCCCGGCAAGAGGGATGCGGCACGGTCAAAGCCGCTGGCCTCGGCCAGCACTGTCACAAGGCGTTCGGCATCGATGTAAAAACTGCGCAAATCGCCGGGCGTCAGAAGCTGGTCGGCGTGATGGTCAGAAGGACAGGCCGCAAGGGGACTCCCTTGCACTTCGATGATCGGCCGCGCATCCAAGCCACAGTCGCAGTGTGCGCATGTTGGCCATATCCCGGCGCGCGGTCGTTCCACCAGAACCCGCTTGCGCAGCAGGCGGTCGAACACAGGTCCGAAATGCGGCCGTGCCGCGCGGCCCCAGAGAACCGCGTCCGGCCCGCCCTCACTCAGCCGCGTCAATAAGGCGAACATCGTCCCGCTCAACGACAAGTTCGTTGCGCTCCAGAAGGGTCATGATCTGCCGCTCATATCGCGTGCGACGGAAGGCGACAGTGCCGCGCGGCTTCAGGCGCACCGTCACCTGGGACGGACGCTTGCCCTCGCTCTTGAAAAACACCCGGAACACGATCTCGCCAAGCCGCCAGTTACGCCCAAACCGCACCGGCGTGTGGGTGAAATGCGCAAGTGCGGCACCCGAGGCATCCTTCGAGCGCAACGACCGCTGCAGCCGCCACTCGCCTATTTCGTCCTCGCCGTAGAGATCGGCAGCGGCCTCGGTCAGCAGCACCTGCAGGATGTTCGGATTGAAGGCGTGGTCGAAGGTGAAACTGCTGCCCGCGCGCATCACAGGCTCCAGCGTGTAGAGGTCCTGCGCATCATCGCCCGCGAAAAAGCCGCCTCGTTCCAGAATTGTCATGGCGAACAGTTCGGCGATCTCGGCCTGACGGGCCTTCGGAACCCCGCCGAGTTTCAGCACCCCGGTGGTCTCGGAATAACGCAGCACGGCATATTTCACGGCCCGCAGGCTGATCACGCGTTCGGCCCCGCCATCGACCACCGGCATGGTGGACACGGTTGCGCCGTGGCTGATCACCATGTTGATCTCGTCACCATCCTCGTAGGGACCGAGGCGGCAATAGTCGCCCTGCAGATCCGCGCGGAAGATCTCCGCGATGCGGGCACGGAATGCCTCGATCTTGGCATCGGTCAGGTCGGCCCCCACGCCACGCTCAGGTCCGGCAAACTCGGCGAGCGCAGGCGGTGCCTGCAGCGCTTTGAAATCCGCCGCCGCCTCGAAGACCGCAGGGTGGTGGATATAGACGCGCAGCGCCACATGCTTGGGTTCGTGGCTTTGCGGCAGTGGATCGTCCTGATCCGGATCGGCTGCCCCGAACAGGCTGACATTGGCCCGATGCGCCTGTTGCAGGATCAACTGCAGCCCGTCGGCATCGCCCAACTCGGAAATCCGATGCAGGTCCGCCACCAGCCCTTCTGGCCAGTTCCCAGCCGGTCCCTTGAAATACTCGGTCAGTTTGCTGCGCGCGTCCGGCGCATCGTCGTCGAGCGCGGTCAGGTCGAACCCGTCAGTTCCGGCGGCATGCCGTTCGATCAATTCTCGCATCAGGCCCAGATCGATGGTCTTGAGGAATTTGAGGTTCACGAATTTCTTGATGTCTTTCCCCATGACCTTACCCCGTAGCCCCGAATTGATGTTCCCCTAACGTTCTATCCGCGCGAACAACCATGAGTCGAGTCCGAAAAATGAAATCCCCGGTGGGACGATTCCGGAAACGGATGAGTAGAGGCATTGGGAACGCCCGCAATGCCCAAGGCCAGCCCCATGTCCCGACCCAATGCCCTTCACCCAGACCAGATGACGCCAGAGGCACGGCTGAATGAGATCGGCCGCATTCTGGCCGCGGCTCTGGTTCGAATGTCGAACCGGAAGTCCAGCACTCTATCTACGAGCGTCAAAGAAAGTCCGCTACACTTCCGGCACGACCAGAGCAGTCATGTCCGCAGCAAAAAGTGCGTTGGAGAATGACATGATCGCAACATCGAAAGCCAAGCCCAAGCCCACCCGTCTGCCCCGGCCAGGTGGGATGCCCGAGAGTGATCGCACTGTGCTCGCGCATCTGCACGCGGTGCAAGGCATGAGCGTGAATGACCTGAAGCGCGAGTGGGCGACGTGGTTTGAGGTGCCCGCGCCGAACAACAGCGCGCCCTATCTGCGGATGCGCATTGGTCATCGCATTCAGGAACTGATTTACGGGCCTGCCAGTGGTGACACGCGGCGCATGCTGGATCTGCTGGCCGATGAGATCGAAGGTCAGCCCGTGCGCAAATCCATGATCTCGGATGACCGCAACCCCGTCACCGGCACAAGGCTGGTGCGCGAATGGAACGGCGTCGAGCATGTCATCACCGTCGAACGATTCGGTTTTTCCTGGCAGGGGCGCACATATAAATCCCTCTCGGCCATTGCCCGCGCCATCACCGGCACCCGCTGGAACGGCTATCGCTTCTTTGGCCTGCGGGAAAAGAAACGGAGCCAGGCATGAAGGACATTGCCACCGAGCGGCCGAGGCGCAAACGCTGCGCTGTTTATACCCGCAAATCCTCCGAGGAGGGGCTGGACATGGCGTTCAACAGCCTTGATGCGCAGCGCGAGGCCTGCGAGGCCTATATCCTGAGCCAGAAGGCCGAGGGCTGGGTGCTGATCAAGGACGCCTATGATGATGGCGGCATCTCGGGCGGCACGCTGGAGCGGCCCGGGCTGCAGCGGCTGTTGGCCGATATCGAGGACGGGTTTGTCGATGTGGTCGTGGTCTACAAGATCGACCGGCTGTCGCGCTCGCTGATGGATTTCTCCAGACTCGTCGAGGCGTTCGAGCGCAATGACGTGACCTTCGTTTCCGTCACACAATCGTTCAACACCACCAGTTCCATGGGCCGCTTGACGCTGAACATCCTGCTCAGCTTTGCCCAATTCGAACGCGAGGTCATCGGCGAGAGGATCCGCGACAAGGTCGCCGCATCGCGCAAGCGCGGGATCTGGATGGGCGGCTATGTGCCCATGGGCTATGATGCCGCCGACCGCAAGCTGGTGATCAACGCAGAGGAAGCGGCGCAGGTTCGCCGGGTGTTCGGGCGCTTTGTTGAACTGGGTTCCGCCACCGTGCTGACGCAGGAGATGCGGGCGGCGGGGCTGCGCAACAAACGCGGGCGGCTGATCGACAAGGGCATCATCTACCGCATGCTCGGCAATCGCGTCTATATTGGCGAGGCGGTGCACAAGGGCCAGTCCTATCCCGGTGAGCATGACGCCATCATCAGCAAAGACCTCTGGGATCAGGTGCGCGCTATCATGCAGACCAGCCCGCGCGCGCGGGCGGCCAACACCCGCGCCAAAACACCGGCGCTGTTGAAAGGCCTGATCTTCACTGACACCGGTGCCGCGATGACGCCAACCTTCACCCGCAAGGGGGCGAAGCAGTATCGCTATTACATCTCCATGGATGTGGTGCGCAACCGCGAGGGTAGCAGCACGGCGGGCGCGCGGCGCCTGCCTGCGGGCATGATCGAGGAGGCGGTGATCGGCGAACTGCGCAGCCTCTTGCGCACACCCGAGATCGCCACACACGCGCTGCGGGCGCTGCGGTGGGACGCGGCCAAGATCAGCGAGGCGGAGGTGGTTGCCGCCCTCTCGGGCTTTGATGATCTCTGGCGCGCGTTGTTTCCAGCCGAGCAGACCCGGATCATCCAGCTGCTGGTCCGCCGCGCCACCGTCACCGAGGCCGGGCTGGTGCTCGATCTGCGCAGCGAAGGCATCCCCGGCCTGATCCGCGAAATGCTGCAACGGAGCGCCAGGGAACCCGCATGAGCAAATCCGCTGAAACTCTGCGCGTGGTCATTCCCCTGACATTCCGCAAGAAAAACGGGCGGCCGAAAATCCTTCCGCCCGAGGATGTGATGCCTTTCCCGGAACGCCGTCAGGATCCGCATATCCTGCGTGCCATCGGCCGATCCTGGGGCTGGCGGCGCAAGATCGAGGCCGGCACCGCCCCCACAATCCGCGATATTGCCGAGATCGAAAAGATCAGCGCATCCCTCGTTGCGCGCTATCTACGCCTCGCCTATCTCGCGCCCGAAGTGATGGAGGCGCTGTTGGTCGAGCGGCGTGTGCCCGCAGTGCGAGTGCTGGATCTGCTCAAGATCGCAGAGCGACACTGGGCCGAGCAAATGGAAGCGGTGTTCGGGAAAGGGTGAAGTCCCGTCGCGCACAGGCAAGACCACAGCGCCGCCGCAACGACCGGCTTCTCTTGTTGGCCGCCAATATCTCCCCAACTGCAGCAGCCTTCAGGCGCGCGCACATCCTGGCATTGCAGCCCCAGATGGACCGCCCGCAAAATCTGCCGGGCCGAATTGGCGTCCGACGGTCGAAAAGTGGCCTCGTTAAAAACCGTGAAAAATCAAGGACTGACGCGGCGATTCGAAGAATGACCGGGGTGCGAAGCGTAAATCGAACACGTCAGCCCCCTGCCGGAAGTCAACTAGTTGATATGGCGATATTTTTTGAGAGAGTCACGGCGCGGCCACGGTTCACTCGCTAAGAGACAAAACGCATTCAGAGACCGGGTTGGCGCGTTTTTGCTGTCTCCAATGTTCACCCCAATGCCGTAAAGCCCTTTGAAACAAAAAGAAAAAAGGCCCGGGTCAGGCGCTATTTCAAAGTTCGATAAGGTGGCTGGCGGAGGAGGTGGGATTCGAACCCACGGTAGAGTTACCCCTACGTCGGTTTTCAAGACCGGTGCGTTAGACCACTCCGCCACTCCTCCGACGGGCACCGAATAGGCCCCTCTGGGTGATTCTGAAAGAGAGCCTCTCGCTGTTTTCCGCTGATCTCGACTGCAAGCTTGTGCCTCAGCCCTTTCCAGCGGCCTGGGAAGCCGGTATGATGCCGAAGAGGCAGTAATATCCGATGCGGAGAGGGCAGCAAATTGCCCGGGCAATGATGCAGCCGGTCGGTCGTAGTCACATGAAAGCACGACAGTCAGATCGTGCAATTGTTGAGGGCGGAGCATGGCACGGAACTCGGGTTGGCGCATCTTTCTGGGCCTGACGGCGGCAGGGTTTCTCTCGGCCTGTGTCGAGACCGGTGGGACTGATGGGGGTGGGAGTGTCGGCTTGGCGCTTGGCGGCGGAACGACCCGCGCAGGGGCCGAAGTCGAAGCTCCTGACGTTTTCCAGACGAGCGAAAGTGCCCTTTGGGATGGCCGTCCGTCGCTTGGCGGGATCTGGGTCGCTTCGCCGGATGCCAAGGACCCTGAGCGAGTTGTCATGTTCAACCCGGCAACCGGAAAATCGGTGAAGGGGGCATTGTTCCGTCGCGAACGGGAAAACCCCGGTCCGCGTTTGCAGTTGTCGTCGGATGCGGCAGAGGCGCTAGGCGTCCTTGCCGGGGCACCGACCGAGATCGAAGTGACGGCATTGCGCAAACAGGAAGTCGAAGAAGCGGCCGTCGCCCCGGAGGCAGCGACTGCGGAATCTGCAGCGCAGCCAGCCGAGGTCGCAAAGCCTGCCGGGGAAGACAAGGATGCGGCTGCGGTCGCTGCTGCGGCACTTGACGCAGTAGATGCGGGTGCGGCTGGTGGTGCCGATGCTGGCGGAGCGGCGGGCGAAGAGCCAGCAAAGCCGATGACCGCGAAAGAAAAGCGCGCTGCGGCCAAGGCCGAGCGCGAGGCAAAGAAGGCCGCCGAGGCGGCTGCCAAGGCGATAAAGGCCGGTGAAACCCCGACCCAGGGAGAGGCCCCGGTGACACCAGGCGCAGTAACAGGAAGCGAGATCGCTTCGGCTCCTCTGGACGGGGGCTCGCTGGACGTGACCGGGGACAAGGGCGGCAAGGCAAAGCCGGCCGTGGCAGCCGAAGGGGTGGCCGCTTCCGAACTTGCGCCCGCTGCAACGGGCGGGGCTGTGCGGACGATCCAGATTGGGTCGTTCTCGAAAGAGGACAACGCCAAGCGTGCGGTCGAGGCCCTGTCAAAGATTGATATTGTTGCCGAGGTGAAGAAGGTCGAGAAAGACGGAAAGATCTTCTGGGGGGTCGTGGCAAAGGGCGATGCAGCCTTGCTGCAAAAGATCAAGGACGCCGGTTTCGCCGACGCCTATTTTCTGAAGTAACGGACGGACCCACATGTTGCGATATCTGCGCCCGCTTCTTGCCTGCCTTCTTTTGGCCTTGCCGGCCCATGCGTTCGAGACGGCAGCGACGGCGGCTTGGGTCTATGACATGTCGACCGACACCGTGTTGATGGACAAGAATGCCGATCAGCCGGTGCCTCCGGCGTCCATGTCAAAGCTCATGACCATCAACATGCTGTTTGAGGCGCTGCGCGACGGGAGGGTCACTATGGGCACGACCTTTGCTGTGTCCGACAAGGCGGTGCAGATGACGCGGGACGGCGGCTCGACGATGATGTTGCAGCACGATGACCGGCCAACGGTTGAAGAGCTGATCCATGGCATGATCATCAACTCGGGCAATGACGCCTGCGTCGTGGTGGCCGAAGGGCTGGCCGGGTCGGAAGAGGAATTTGCCGCGCTGATGACGGAGCGGGCAAAGGCGCTTGGCATGACGGCCTCGACCTTTGCCAATGCCTCGGGCTGGCCGGATCCGAGCCACCGGATGTCGATGCGCGACCTTGGTATTCTGTCCAAACGGTTGATCACCGAGTTTCCGGAATATTACCCGATCTTTTCGCAGACCGAATACAGCTTCAAGGATCGCTCGCCGGACAACCGGTTCAACCGCAACCCACTGTTAAAGCTGGGGATCGGGGCGGATGGGCTGAAGACCGGCCACACCGAGGAGGCAGGCTATGGCCTTGTCGGATCAGCCGTTCAGGGCGACCGGCGGATCATCTTTGCGATCACGGGCCTGCCGTCCGACACGGCGCGGGCCGAGGAGGCCGAACGGATTATTGGCTGGGCGTTCCGACAATTCTCGGAAAAGACCGTTGCCAAAGCCAATGTGCGGGTGGCCGAGGCCGAAGTGCATATGGGCGATGTCGACGCCGTGGGACTTGTCCCAATGGCAGATGTGCGGCTTTTGGTACCCGCGCAGGTTCAGGACACAGTAACGGCAGAGGTTTCCTATCGGGGTCCGCTGATTGCCCCGATCCCTATGGGAACGGAAGTGGCCGAGTTGATCATCCATGTTCCTGATCTGCCCGATCACCGCGTGCCGCTGGTGACTGAGGCGGAAGTCGGCAAGGCCGGGTTCTTCAAGGGTTTCATGACTGCGGCTGACACGCTCTACGCCCGCTACATCGGGTCCCCGGCCAGCTGAATGGCGGGGCTTTTCCTCAGCTTTGAAGGTATTGACGGGTCTGGTAAGTCGACTCAGGCGCGGCTTCTGGCGGATGCTCTGCGGGCGACGGGTCATGGAGTGACCCTGACGCGCGAACCGGGTGGTAGTGCCGGGGCCGAGGAAATCCGCCGTCTGGTGCTGGAAGGTGCGACCGACCGCTGGTCGCCCGAGACCGAGATTTTGCTTTTCACCGCCGCGCGCCGGGATCATCTGGAAAAGACAATCCGTCCGGCCTTGGCTCGGGGTGATATCGTCATCACCGACCGGTTCGCCGATTCAACCCGAGTGTTTCAGGGCCTGACTCGTGGCGATCTGACAGCGACGGTTGACCAACTGCATGCCCTGATGATCAGGGTGGAGCCTGACCTGACGCTGCTGTTCGACCTTGATCCCGTCAAGGGCCTTGCACGGGCGGTCGCGCGCCCCGGCACCGAGCTGCGGTTCGAGGATATGGGCCTGGCCTTTCAGGAACGCGCGCGGGCCGGGTTTCTGGACCTTGCCGCGCGCCATGCCCGGTTCCGGATCATTGATGCCGACGCAGACCCGGAGACCGTCGCGGGCAGGGTAATCGCGGTGGTTTCCCCACACCTGCCGCCGCGCTGACTGGCGTCAGGATTTCGAGCCCAGCATCAGGATCTGCACATCGGCGACATTGGTGCCGGTGGCTCCGATAACCAGAAGATCATTCGCAATGGCCAAAGCGCGGTTGCTGTCGTTGTTGGCCAGCAGGGCCTCGGGATCGGCACCGGCCTTGCGGATGCGTTCGGCGGTTCTCGCGTCAACAAGTCCCCCCGCCGCATCTGTCGGGCCGTCACGCCCATCGGTGCCGCCGGACAGAAAGGCCCAGTCCCGGCCTAGATCAGGCATCGCTATGGCCACCCGCAGGCTAAGTTCCTGATTGCGTCCACCTTTGCCCGCTCCACGAAGAGTGACAGTAGTTTCTCCGCCAAAGATCAGGCAAGTGGGCGTTTCGGGCGCGGTCGTTGCAGCCACGATGATCTTGGCTGCTGCAGCCTCCACATCCCCGACCAGCCGGTCGCTGACGATTGTGGCGCTTGCACCGCAGGCCGAGGCCGCCGCCGCGAGACTGACCCGGTTCGAGCCGATCAGGTGGTTCGTCGCTGGTGGCGGGGATGCGGCTGGTAGCTCGGGTGCTTCGAGATGCGCCCGGACCGAAGCGGGGAGGTGGGACCAAAGTCCGCGTGTCTCGAACAGTCGTTTGGCATCGGCGCGGGTGCCCAAGGGGGCAACCGTTGGACCCGAGGCGATGGCCCGCAGGTCATCGCCGATCACGTCCGAAAGGATGAAGCTGGTCACCGGGGCAGGGGCTGCCAGTTGCAACATACCGCCGCCTTTCAGACGCGAAAGCTGCTGGCGGATCAGGTTGATTTCGGTGATCTCGAAGCCGTTGGCGAGAAGGAGCTTGTTCACTACCACCTTGTCAGCCAGCGTCAGGCCGGGGGCCGGGGCGGGCAGCAGGGCCGAGCCACCGCCTGAGATCAGGGCGATGACACGGTCGTTCTTTCCAGTTGTTTCAAGGAGGGCAGCAACCGCGTCACCCGCCCGCGCTCCGTTTTCATCTGGGACCGGGTGGCCAGCGGCCATGACTGTGGCACCGACAATGGGACGGGCGTTTTCATAGTTGGTCACCACCACCGCCCGGATTGGTGCGCCACCTAGTGTGGCCAACGCCGTCTCGGCCATTGGCACAGCGGCCTTGCCGATCGCGACAACAATATAGCTGCCGCCCTGAGGCGGCACCTCGACCGGATGCGCATGGACTGCGCGCCGAAGCGCCCCGGCGGGATCGGCCGCCGCGACCGCGACCTGAAACAACCGGCTGGCTTCGGCGCGCAGACCCATCACGCCCCCGCGATCTGCCGGGCCTTGGCGACCAGCACTTCGGCCTGGCGGATCGAGGCATAATCGATCAGTCGCCCATCCAGCGACACCGCGCCCTTGCCCTCGGCTGCGGCCTGCGTCATCGCCTCAAGAATGCGGTTGGCGCGGGTGACTTCCTTTTCCGAAGGGCTCATCACTTCGTTGGCCAAGGCGATCTGGCTCGGGTGGATCGCCCATTTGCCCTCACAGCCCAGAACTGCCGCCCGCGCTGCCGCCGCGCGATAGCCATCGGGGTCCGAGAAATCGCCGAACGGGCCGTCAACCGGACGCAAGCCGTTGGCGCGGGCCGCCACGACCATGCGGGCCAGCGCATAGTGCCACATGTCGCCCCAATGCACTTCACGGCTGCCATCCTCAAGTGGATCGGTCAGCACGGAATAGTCCGGATTGACCCCGCCGATGATCGTCGTGCGGGCGCGGGTCGAGGCTGCATAATCCGCAACACCGAAATGCAGGCTTTCATTTCTTTTCGACGCTTTTGCAATTTCGGTGACGTTCTGCATGCCAAGCGCGGTTTCAATGATGTGCTCAAAACCGATGCGCTTTTTATAGCCCTTCGCATCCTCGATTTGGGTCACCATCATATCGACGGCATAGACGTCGGCGGCCGTGCCAACCTTCGGGATCATGATCAGATCCAGCCGCTCTCCGGCCTGTTCCACCACGTCCACGACGTCGCGGTACATGTAGTGGGTGTCGAGCCCGTTGATCCGGACCGACATGGTCTTCTTGCCCCAGTCCAGTTCGTTCAGGGCCTTGATGATGTTCTTGCGGGCCTGCGCCTTGTCATCCGGGGCGACGGCATCCTCAAGGTCAAGAAAGATCACGTCAGCGTCGGATTGCGCTGCTTTCGCAAACATTTGCGGGGCACTTCCGGGCACCGCCAGCTCGGAACGGTTCAGGCGGGCGGGGGCCTGTTCGATGATGTGAAAGCTCATGGGGCGAATCCTTCGCGGCTGGGGTCCAGTGACGGGCGGCAGAGAAGGACGAAAGAGGTGGGGCCTGTCAAGCAAGAAAATTTCGGACGCCACCGCCCGTGCGCAACATCCTGTCTAGGCACTCTCATACCTTGCCAGCCTCCTTTGGCAGGCGGGAAGAGTAGAAAAAGGCGATGGCTTGGGTCCGACTTTTCACCCCCAGTTTTTCAAACAGGTTCGACAGATGGAACTTCACCGTATTGGCCGAGATGTCAAAATCCCGCGCCAGATCCTTGTTCGTCAGGCCCGTGGCCAGCGCCTCCAGCAATGCGCGTTCTCGCTTGGTCAATTGCGAAATCGGATCGGCCTGCAATTCACGGACATCAAGAAACGGAAACACCATTTGCCCCGCCGCGACCGCCATGCAGGTTTCGGGCAGACGCTCCACTGCGCCGCTGCGCCCGACGAAACCCGCAGCCCCGGCCAGCATGGCGGCACGCGCCACCTCGCCGCCACGTTCATCGCCATAGACCACGATCCGGGGTGCGCCGAGCTGGTCGCGGAGAACCTCGATCAGCTTTTGTCCGCCCAAGGCCGGCAGGTTCCAGTCCAGCACGGCAACCCGGACCGGGACCCGAATGACTGCGCCCAGAAAGCCCTCGGCCGTGGCGGAGGTCACCACCAGCGAGAATCGGGGGTCACGGTCGAAAAGCTCGGACATGGCCTGCAGGACCAGCGGATTTCCGTCGGCCAAAGCCAGGTCGATCGGGGCGCTGCTATCGGTAACAGGCGGCATTTTGACCCTTCTTTTACCTAAACCTACCCGAAAGAATTGGTAGAACTATCGTATGCCATTGTATTCCAGCCTTTACGGGTAGGTATCTTGCTGCCCAAGAGGATGCCCAAAAGCAGGAGTAAGGCAGGTTGCGCGAGTTTCGCAAACGGAATCTGCTGGCCGCAAGAAAATTTCACGAGGCCCCCGATGCGCGACACGATCTTTCCCGCCCTCGAAATCCCGGAAACGCTGGCTGCCGGGCCTGGCCCTGGCAACACCGATGCTCGGGTGCTGGCAGCTTTCGCCCGGGCCGGGGTGGCCGATCACATGCAGGCCGATGTGCTGCGCGGGCTGATCGAATGCAAGCATATGCTGCGCAGCCTGTGGGGCACTAAAAACGTCCACACCTACGGCGTCGGCGGCACCGGGTTTTCCGGCCTTGATTGCATGCTGAACGCGATACTGCCCGGGGACACGGTGGTGGCTTTCACCAACGGCACTTTCTCGGGTATCGACTGCCTGACGATCCGGATGAAGGCTGCGACCCGTGAGGATATGGCGGCAAACCCGATGGACCCCAGGCCCGCCAGTGTCACCATCATCACCGTGCCGCATGGCCGGTCGGTGACGGGCGAGATGGTTGCAAAGGTGCTGGCCGACAAGCGCCCGAAATGGGCCTTCATGGCGCATTGGGAAACCGGCTCGGGCCGGGTGAACGATCTGCAAGGCTTCTCCGACGCCTGCCTTGCCCACGGCGCGATGGGGCTTGTCGATGCCGTGTCGTCGCTGGGCATCGCCGATTTCGCCATCGACGACTATCCCGGCGTCGTCGGCTGGGCGTCTTGCCCGCAAAAGGGGGTGCTGTGCCTGCCCCTGACCTATGCCCCGGTCAGCTTTTCCGACCGCTACATCGCCGAAATCCGCAAGACCGGCTGTGCCTCATACGTCCACCATCCGGTGCTGGAGGCGCGCCATTGGGGCGTGATCGACGGGCAGGATGTGGCAACCCCCGCCTATCACCGCACCCATTCCGCCTATGCGATTGCCGCGTTTCACGAGGCGCTGCGGATCACGCTGCAGCATGGCCGCGCCCAGAAGGCCCGCGACTATGCCTTCCACGAGGCTGCGCTCAAGGCGGCGGTTATAGCAATGAGCTGCACGGTGACGTCGAACATGACGTCGCTGGTCGTGCTGAACCTGCCCGCAGGTCTCGCCGGTCGGGAAAAGGAACTGGTGCAGAAATGCCGGGCGCAGGGCTTTGGCATCTGGCCGACGCTGTCAGAGCCGGTGCAGGTGCGGATCGGCATCCTGAACCAGCTTAGCCAAGCCGCGATTGCCGAGATCGTCTCCCGCTTTGCCGCCGCGATGGCCGAGATGGGCGCGAATGTTGACATGGCGTCGGTGCTGGCGGGTCTGGAGACCTATTACACCACGGCTCTGGCCGCAGAATAAACAAGAGGGAGGGGGCAGGACATGGATATCCATGAATACCAGGCCAAGGAAATACTGAAATCGTTTGGCGTGACCGTCCCCGACGGCGCGCTGGCCTATAGCCCGGAGCAGGCGGCCTACCGCGCGCGCGAAATGGGCGGCAACCGCTGGGTCGTGAAGGCGCAGGTCCATGCCGGGGGCCGGGGCAAGGCGGGGGGCGTCAAGCTCTGCTCCTCCGACCACGAAATATTGGATGTCTGTTCCGACATGTTCGGGATGAAACTGGTCACCCACCAGACCGGGCCCGAGGGCAAAGGCGTCTATCGCGTCTATGTCGAAGCCGCGACCGCCTTTGACCGTGAAATCTATCTTGGCTTCGTTCTTGACCGTTCGTCCCAGCGGATCATGATCGTGGCCTCGGCCGAAGGCGGCATGGAGATCGAGGAGATCTCGGCCACCCGTCCCGACAGCATCGTCCGCCAGACCGTGGAACCGGCGGTGGGCCTGCGCGACTTTCAGGCGCGCGAGATTGCCTTTGCGCTTGGCATCCCGGCCGAGCTGACCCAGCAGATGGTCCGCACCCTGCAGGGCTGCTACCGCGCTTTCACCGATCTTGACGCCACCATGGTCGAGATCAATCCCTTGGTCATCACCTCGGACCAGCGCATCATGGCACTGGATGCGAAGATGACCTTCGACACCAAC
Organism: Paracoccaceae bacterium; assembly: GCA_947504705.1. GTDB lineage: Bacteria > Pseudomonadota > Alphaproteobacteria > Rhodobacterales > Rhodobacteraceae > Tabrizicola. The sequence goes on along the minus strand of CANNIA010000017.1, from coordinate 37,417 downwards.
GCGCTTTTCCGTCACCCGCAGATTTCCGAACTGCGCGACAAAAGCCAAGAAGACCCGCGCGAAAGCCGCGCTGCTGACCGTGGGCTGGCCTATATCGGCCTGTCGGGCAACATCGGCTGCATCGTGAACGGCGCTGGCCTTGCGATGGCGACGATGGACACGATCAAGCTTGCCGGGGGCGAGCCTGCGAACTTTCTTGATATCGGCGGCGGGGCAACTCCCGAGCGGGTGGCCAAGGCCTTCCGCCTTGTCACCTCGGACAAGAATGTGCAGGCCGTGCTGGTCAACATCTTCGCCGGCATCAACCGCTGCGACTGGGTGGCCGAAGGCGTCGTGCAGGCGCTGAAGATGGAGCCGGTCGACGTGCCGGTCATCGTCCGCCTTGCCGGGACGAATGTCGAAGAGGGCCAGAAGATCCTGGCCAAATCGGGCCTGCCGATCATCCGCGCCAATTCCCTGATGGAGGCGGCGACCCGTGCCGTCACCGCCTGGAAAAACGACACCGCCCAGAACACCAAGCTGAGGGCCGCAAAATGAGCATCTTCATCAACCGCGACAGCCGCATCATCGTGCAAGGCATCACTGGCCGGATGGCGCAGTTTCACACCAAGGAAATGCTGGACTACGGCAGCAATGTCGTGGGCGGCGTCGTCCCCGGCAAGGCTGGCGAAAAGGTCCACGGCGTGCCGGTCTTCAACACGGTGAAGGAAGCCGTCGCCGCGACCGGGGCGGATGCCAGCCTTGTCTTCGTGCCGCCGCCCTTTGCTGCGGATTCGATCATGGAAGCCGCCGATGCCGGTATCCGCTATTGCGTCTGCATCACCGACGGCATCCCGGCGCAGGACATGATCCGGGTGAAACGCTATATGATGCGCTATCCCCGTGAAAAGCGGATGGTGCTGACCGGGCCGAACTGTGCGGGCACGATCACCCCCGGGCAGGCGCTTCTGGGGATCATGCCAGGGCATATCTATCTGACGGGCCCGGTGGGCATTGTCGGGCGGTCGGGCACGCTGGGCTATGAAGCGGCGCAGCAGCTGAAAGATCTTGGCATTGGGGTCTCGACCTCGGTCGGCATCGGTGGCGATCCGATCAACGGCTCGTCCTTCCGCGACATACTGGAAGAGTTCGAAAATGACCCTGCCACCGAAGTCATCTGCATGATCGGCGAGATCGGCGGCCCGCAAGAGGCCGAAGCGGCGGAGTATATCCAGAACCACATGACCAAGCCGGTGATCGCCTATATCGCCGGTCTGACGGCCCCCAAGGGCCGGACCATGGGCCATGCAGGGGCTATCATTTCGGCCTTCGGCGAAAGTGCGTCGGAAAAGGTCGAGATCCTGACTGCGGCAGGCGTCACCGTGGCCGAGAACCCGTCGGTCATCGGCGAGACGATTGCCCGGGTGATGAATAAACACGCGGCCTGAAAGGGACTGCGATGACGAGACCCAGAATCCTTGCGACGCGCCGTTGGCCGAAGGCCGTGGAACAAAAGCTGGCAGAGCTTTTCGAGCTTACGCTGAATGCCGCTGATGTTCCCCTGTCCGAAGCCGATCTGCGGGACGCAATGGGCCAATACGATGCGATCCTGCCGACTGTCACCGACCGACTTCCTGCGGCGGTGTTTGACGGATCGGCAGCGCGAACAAGGATTCTGGCCAATTACGGCGTGGGCTATGCCCATATCGACACGGAAGCCGCCAAAGCGCGCGGCATCACGGTCACCAACACGCCTGACGTATTGTCGGAATGCACCGCCGACATCGCGATGACCCTGATGCTGATGGTCGCCCGCCGGGCGGGCGAAGGCGAGCGCGAACTCCGTGACAGGCGCTGGACCGGCTGGCGCCCGACGCATCTGATCGGGACCAAGGTTTCGGGGGCCACGCTTGGCATCATCGGTTTTGGCCGGATTGGTCAGGCGATGGCGCAGCGGGCGCATTTCGGCTTCGGGATGAAAATCGTGGTGCAGAACCGATCCGCCGTCCCGGCCGAGGTTCTGGCGCGCTATAACGCCGTGCAGGTGCCGACCATCGACGACATCTTGCCGCAATGCGATTTCGTATCGCTGCATTGCCCCGGCGGTGCGGCGAACCGGCATCTGATCAACGCGCAAAGGCTGGACCTGATGCGCCCCGGTGCATTCCTCATCAACACCGCGCGGGGCGAAGTGGTGGACGAGTTGGCGCTGGCTCAGGCGCTGTGGTTCGGCACCATCGGCGGCGCGGGGCTTGATGTGTTTGAACGCGAGCCTTCGATCCCGCCGGAACTTCTGGGCGCGGACAATCTGGTGATGCTGCCGCATCTGGGGTCCGCTACCCGCGAAACGCGCGAGGCGATGGGGTTCAGGGTGCTGGAGAACCTCGACGCCTTCTTCGAAGGCCGTGCCCCGCGTGATCGCGTCGCCTGAAACGCCTTAGCCGAAGACGTGGATCAGCGCATCAATGATGACCGCCCCTGACGTTCCGGCGAAAAGCGGGTTGATCTCGATTTCGGCAAGGCTTTGGTCGGCGAGAAACAGGGTCTGCAAGGCCTGAATTGTTTCGGCCAGCGCCGTCGGATCCGCCCCCGCAGCGCCCCGATAGCCCGCAAGGATTGGGGCCAGTCGCAGCGAACGAAGGGCCGCTGAGATATCCGCTTCGCTTGCGGGCAGCAGCAAGCTGGCGCTGTCTTGCAGGATTTCCACCAGAACACCCCCGGCAGCAAGGGTCAGGCACGGGCCAAATTCCGGGTCTCGGCGGAAGGAGACCAGAAGCTCGGCCGCCGGTTTTGCCACCATTTCCTCGATCAGAAACCGGTCGGTGACAGCCTGCGGGTCATAGGCAGTGACGGCTTCGATCATCCGGATGGCGGCGCGCTGCAGGGCGGCAAAGTCGGCAAGGTTCAGGGCAACGGCCGCGGCTTCGGACTTGTGGGCAAGGCGGGGCCCAATCATCTTCAGCACCACCGGAAAGTGCAGATCTCGGGCGGTCTCCGCAATCTCGGCCTTTTCAGTCAGGCGTGACTTCGGCATGGCCAAGCCATTTGCCGCAAGGCGGGACTTGCTCTCGGTCTCGGTCAGGCCGCGCAGGGGGCCTGTGATGGCAGGATGCAGCGGGGCGGGCGGGGCCTTGGCGATGGCGCAGCACCTTTCCCCCCACCAGATCGCATTTCTGATGGCCCCAAGCCCTTCGCTGATCCCCAGCAGCGGCGCGCAGCCTTGGGCCACCAGCCAGTCGCGGGTGGCGGGGGCCATGTTTTCATGCAACGTTGCCAGAACCGCAACTGGCAGGCCGCGAGCTTTGGCGGCGGCGATAAAGGCTCCGGCATCGTTGCGATAGTAGACTTGGCTCTCGTCCAGACCGGGGGCGGGATAGTCCTGCACCAGCACGGCGGCGGCGGCCTTGGTCTGGTCCATCGCTTCGGCAAAGACCGGACCGGTGCGGACCGGATCGCCCCAGATCGGTGTGGTATAGTCTAGCGGGTTCGAAACCGTCGCGATGGGCGGCAGTAGGGAAGTCAGCGCCGCGCGGGTCTCTTGCGGGACCGCGGGGAACGAGAGGCCAATCTTCTCGGCCCGGTCGGCAAGCATGGTCGCTCCGCCACCCGAGCAAGTGAACCCCGCAACACGGTTCGACTTGGGAATTCCCGCAAGGACCAAGAACTTCAGCGTCTCCAGCAACTTGGGCGGGGTTTCGACCCGGATCACGCCGCAGCGGGCAAAGAGCGCATCATACAGTGCGTCGGAGCCAGAGAGCGAGCCGGTATGACTGACCGTCAGCGATGCGCCAATGCTGGAGGAGCCGGTCTTTAACGCGACAACCGGAATGCCTTTGGCAACGGCTCGCAGGGCGGTATCGTGGAACCGGGCGACGGACCGCAGTCCCTCGATATGCAGACCAATGGCACGGACGCCGGGTTCTTCGATCAGAAAGTCGAGGTAATCCTCAAGGCTAAGCGCAGCCTGATTGCCGCAGGAAATCATATGGGTCAGCGGCAACCCGCGCTGCGACATGGTGATGTCCGACGACAGCATCCCCGACTGGGTGACAATCGCAGCACCAAACCCGTCCGGGCAGCCGCCGCCATGGGCAAAGGGCCAAAGGGCCGTGTTTGAAGTATAGTTGATCGCGCCATAGCAATTGGGGCCGATCAGGGCCAGATCGCCCGCCGCTTCCACCAATGCCGCTTCTATCGTGGCCCCTTCGGCCCCGGCCTCGCGGAACCCGGCGGTGTAGCAGACGATCCCGCCCGCGCCTCTTTGCGAAAGGCTGCGGGTGACCTCGATGGCAGCCAGCGGCGGCACAGCAAGAAAGACCGCATCGGGCGCTTCGGGCAGATCATCTACGGATGCAAAACAGGCATGGCCGCGCATCTCGCTCCGGGACGGGTTCACCGGCCAGATCGCACCCGTGAAGCCCCGCCGCTCCGCCTCGCCCATCGCGGTCAGGCAGTCCCGGCCACCGACAAAGGCGATATGGCGGGGCGACAAAAGCCGCCGCAGATTGTCACGCTGGGCGGGTGTCATGCGCCAAGGGCCCTCAGGATGGACCGGCTGATGATATGTCGCTGAATCTCGGAGGTGCCATCCCAGATACGCTCTAGCCGCGCCTCACGCCACAGGCGCTGGACCGGCATTTCCTCGACCAGGCCCATGCCACCGAAAATCTGCACACAGTCGTCAGCGGCGCGGTTTACCATTTCCGAACAGTAAAGCTTGACCATCGACACATCGGCATCGGTCAGGATCCCCGCCTCGGCCCGCTCGACAGCATCCGCGACCAGCAGGTCCCCGGCGCGCAGGCCAAGCGCCATGTCGGCCAGCTTGAACCCGGTGCCCTGAAACTGGCCAATCGGCTGGCCGAACTGCTTGCGGTTGGCGGCCCAGTCGCTGGCCATAGCTAAAATGCGTTCCGCCTTGCCGCAGCAGGAGGTGCCGACCCAGACCCGGCCCATTGTCAGCCATTGCCCGGCAAGGTCGAACCCCTTGCCCTCTTCTCCCAACACCTGACCCGGCCCAAGCCGCACATCATTGAACGCCAACTGCCAGGTCTTGTAGCCGCGATAGCTGACCGACTTGTTGCCCTCGCGAATGTCGAAACCGGGGGTGCCGACATCGACCAGAAACGCCGTCACGCGCTTCCTTGGCCCGCGCTTGGTCTCATCAAACCCGGTGGCCGCGAAGACGATAGCGAAATCGGGCATGCACGGGCCGGAAATGAAATGCTTGGACCCGTTCAGGATCCAGTCCGCCCCATCGCGCCGCGCATTCGACTTCATTCCCATTGCGTCCGACCCGGCATCGGGTTCGGTCAGGGCGAACAACTCCCGCTTTTCCCCGGTTATGCACGGGTAAAGGTAGGTGTCACGCTGGTCGCCTTCGCAGGCCAACAACAGTTCCGTCGGCCGCGCGATCCAGGAATGCAGCGCGTGGCTGGTCTTGCCGTATTCACGTTCGACAAGGCTCAGGGCCTTCATCGAAAGCCCGCCACCGCCCACGCTTTCGGGCTGGTTCGCGGCATAAAGACCCTGCGCCTTGGACTTCGCCTCGATCTCGCGGCCCAACTCTTCGGGGACAAAGCCCTGCCGGTCGACCATATCCTCATGCGGCTGCATTTCGCCTTCGACAAAGCCGCGCACGGTGTCGACGATCATGCGGGTTTCAGCATCAAGGTTGTGATGATTGGTCATGTCGTGCCTTGGGCGCGTCGGGCGCGGCGTTGGGCTATGCCCCAGATCAGGAAGGCCGCGAAGGTGACGCCCAGAAGGATCACGGCAGCGGCGGCGACGGCGGGGTCGGTGTTTTCCCGGATGCCGTTCCACATGCGGCGCGGCAGGGTGTAGACGGTGAACTTCGACAGGAACAATGTGACGACGATTTCATCCCAGCTTGCGATGAAGGCAAAGACCGCGCCGGAAATCACACCGGGCCGGATCGAGGGCAGGATCACCCGCCACAGGGTTTGCGCGGCACTGGCCCCAAGGTTGCGCGAGGCTTGCTCCAACCGACGGTCGAACCCGGCCAACGACGCGCCGACGGTAATCAGGACCAATGGTGCAGCAAGAACGGAGTGGGCCAGGATCAGCCCGGTGTAGCTGTCGATCAGGCCCAAGGGCACATAAAGCCTGTAAAACGCCATCGCGGCGATGATTGGCGGGATCACCAGCGGCAGGAGGAGGAGACCGCGCACGACCTCTCCCCATCGGCTGGAAAGCCGCCAGAGGCCGACAGCGGCAAGCGTGCCGACGATGGTCGCCAAGGCCGCCGAAGTCAGGCCGATCACCGTGCTTTGGAAGAAGGACGACACCCATTCGGGCGAAGAGAACACCTCGCGATAATATTGCAGCGAAATCCCGTCCCAAGGCAGCGACAGGTAGGTCTTGTTGGTCAGCGAAACCGGAATAGCGATCAGCGCCGGGGCGACAAGGAAGACCAGCAGGCTCCAGGCGATGACGCGGTTCAGGCGCGCAGGCGTCATGTCCGCCCCCCGCCAAGGGCTGCCGACAACTTCATGAAGCGGGAAAGGACATAAAGCAGGCCCAGCACCGACGCCAGCATCAGCACCGCCAGCATCGCCGCCGTGCCCCATTTCAAGGTCACAAGGATCTGGACCGAGATATACTCCGCCACCATCAGCACCTTGCCGCCGCCCATGATCGCAGGCGTGATATAGAACCCAAGCGACAGGATGAAGACCAGCAGCGCCCCGGCGATGATCCCCGGTTTCGTCAGAGGCAGGTAGACGCGCCAGAAGGTCTGCGCCGGGCTGGCCCCCAGATTGCGTGAGGCTTGCAACACGCGCCCGTCGATCCCCTGCATCGCGGCCAGGATCGGCAGGACGGCATAGGGGATCATGTAATGGACCATCCCGATCAGCACACCCAACTCGTTGCGGACAAAGGGGATCGGCTGCGAGATCAGGCCCGCCTCGATCAACCCGTTGTTCAACAACCCGTTGCGGCCCAGAAGCATGATCCATGAGAATGTGCGGACCAAGACGGAAATCCAGAAGGAAATCAGGATGAACAGCATCATCCTTTGCCGTGAAGCCTCGGCCACATTGGCCATGGCGTAGGCGATGGAATAGCCCAGCGCGACAGAAAGGACGGTGGTGATCAGACAGACCCGCAGCGTGGTCCAAAGCAGCTTTTGCAGGCTCGTCTTTTCCACCAAGGCCACATAGTTCGCGATCCCCGGTTCGGGATCGGTGAAGGACAGCCACAGGATATTCAGCAAAGGCCCCGCGAACATGACTGCGACCAGCGCCAGAAGCGGTGCCACCAGTAGCCATGCAGGATTGAGGCTTTGGATGCGGGACATGGCCTTGCGGGGGTTGGGGGGCGGGGGTTGGGAAAGGAACCCTGCGGCGGCGGGAAATGCGCCGCCGCAGGAAAGACGGCTTAGCTGATCGCCTCAAGGAAGGCGTTCACGGCGGCGTCGGTATTCTGACCCCACCAGGTCGGGTCGTTCAGTGCGATGACGGCCATGTTGGCCTCCGACGTGATCGCATAAGGCGCATCCTCGGCCGAGATCATCGCGATGGCTTCGGCGTTGGTCGGCGTCATGCCAAGGCACGAGAACAGGCCCAACTGTGCGTCAACCGACTGCGACACGGCGATGAACTTCATCACCGCCTCGCGGCCGCCGGGGTTGCCCTTCGGCACGATATAGGCGCCCGGCATCGCGATGGCGCCGTCCATGACCATCTTGTAGCGGCCATTGGTTTCCTGCTCGATGTTGCGGCCCCGGTTCTGCCAGACCATGCCCATCGACACTTCACCGTTGACGATCATGTCATGGGCTTCAGACCCCGAACCCCAATAGATCGTGCTGTCCTTGATCGCGGTGATCTTGGCCAGAGCGCGGTCAAGGTCCAGCGGGTAAAGCGCGTCCTTGGCGACCCCGTCCGCCATCAATGCCGCCTCAAGCGAGCCGTTGGCCCATTTGTAAAGAGACCGCTGGCCGGGGAACTTCTCAAGGTCGAAGAAATCCGCCCAGTTGGCGGGCGCGCCATCCGGATAGGCCTGCGTGTCATACATGAAGGCATAGCCATAAAGGATGATCGAGGTGCCGAATTCCAGCGCATAGCCCGGCAGGGTCTTGTCCTTGCTGACCACGGCATAGTCGATCGGTTCCAGATGCCCGGTCGCCCCCAGCGCTACGGCGTCGAACAGGTCGGCGTCGCAGACATCGGCGGTGACATTGCCGCTGTCGACCATCTCCTTGATCTTGCCCTGCAAGGGGCCAGAGGTGTCAAATTTCAGCGGAATACCGGTTTCGGCGGTGAAGGGCACACCGATGGCCGAGCCGTGGCATTCCTCGGACTGGCCGCCCCAGTTCCACATGACGATCTCACCGGCGGCAGCCTCGGCCTTGCCCGCCAGAACCGAGGGTATCGCCACCCCGGCCATGCCGCAAAGCGCAAGGAAACTGCGACGGTCCAACCGCCCGGCGCGGAAGGCATGGGCGGCCTCGGTGACCGTTTCGCGCATGAACTGCTTGTCTTGCATTGGTCGTCCTCCGTGTTGGGGGAGTTGCCTCCCGTTTTTGTTCCGATGGGTTCGGCCCGTCGGTCTTCGTTCACTGTTCCAGCGGCACCGCCGCATCGTCCTTCCAGTCCAGCCCCACCTCGGCGCCAGGGGCCAAAGCCGGCCCCCCGCGCCAGGCATCGACATCCACCTCCAGCACCCCATGGTCCGGGGTCTGGATCTGGTACTTCAGCAAGGGTCCGAAATAGCTGAGCGCCAGCACCGTCCCTTTGGTCCGGCCCTTGCCCTTGGCCAAAAGGTCAATCCGTTCCGGCCGGATCGAAAAGCGGCGACCATCGCGATGCAGGAAGTTGCTTTTCCCAAGGAACGAGGCGGCGAATTCCGTGCGGGGCTTTGTGTAAAGCTCTTCCGGCGTGCCGACCTGTTCGATCCGTCCGTCGCGCATGATCACCACGCGGTCCGACATCGACAGCGCCTCTTCCTGATCATGGGTCACATAGACAAAGGTCGTGCCCACCCGGCGATGCAGGTCTTTCAACTGTTCCTGCACCTCGACCCGCAGCTTGCGGTCCAAAGCGCCAAGCGGTTCGTCCAGAAGCAGAACCGGCGGCGCAAAAGCCAGCGCCCGCGCCAGCGCCACCCGCTGCTGCTGACCGCCGGAAAGCTGGGCAGGCAGCCGGTCTGCCATGCCTTGCAGCTGCACAAGCTCCAGCATCTCGGCGACACGTGCGGCAATCTCGGGTTTTGGGCGACGGCGGACTGACAGGGAATAGGCAACATTGTCGCGCACGGTCAGATGCGGGAACAACGCATAACCCTGAAACACCATGCCGAAGTTGCGCTTCTCAGCGGGGGTCTGGGTGATCGAATGACCGTCCAGCAGGATTTCGCCCGCAGTCGCCTCCTGAAACCCGGCAATCATCATCAAAAGCGTCGTCTTGCCCGACCCCGAAGGCCCAAGCAGCGTCAGAAACTCGCCCCGCTTGATCTCAAGGTCGATCCCGGCCACAGCCTCCACCGCGCCATAGCGCTTGACCAGCCCGCGGAGCGTCAGCCCGCCAGAGGCTGCGTTCCCCGCCATCAGGCGTCAGCCCCGCGCAATTTCAGCTTGTTGCGCGCCTCTTGCGGCGTCAGCACCCGCGCGCCCATACTTTCAATGATCGTGCGGGCACGGGTCACAAGCTGGGCGTTGGTGGCCAGCACGCCCCGGTCAAGGAAGATGTTGTCCTCCAGCCCCACCCGCACGTTGCCTCCCAAGGCCACTGCGGCAGCCGCCATTGGCATCTGCATCCGGCTGATGCCGAAACTGGCCCAGCTTGCTTCGGGGGGAAGTTGCTGCTTCATCGCAGCCATGATCTCGACCGATTGGTCGGCCCCCCAAGGAATGCCCAGGCACAGCTGGAACATCGGCGGATCGGCCAGCAGCCCCTCGGCATACATCGCCCTGGCGAACCGGATATGGCCAAGCTCGAACACCTCAAGCTCGGGCTTCACACCCCATTCCTTGGTCAGCGCCGCCATCCGGCGCAGGATCGGCGGGGTGGAGATATAGATCGTATCGTCATTGCCAAAGTTCAGCGTGCCGCAATCCAGCGAGCAAATCTCCGGCAGGCATTCCTTGATATGGGCCAGACGTTCATCCGGTCCGATCATGTCGGTCCCCGGCCCCGGCATCGCCCAGTTGTCCTTGGCAGGCGTCCAGTCGCCACCCATCCCGGCAGTCAGGTTGATCACCACATCGACACCAGACGCGCGCACCCGGTCCACGGTTTCCTTGAACAGCGCCGGATCGCGGGAGCCCTTGCCGGTCTTTGGATCACGCACATGCAGATGCACGGCGGATGCGCCCGCCCGCGCGGCCTCGATCGCCGAATTTGCAATCTCTTCGGGGGTCACCGGAACATGCTTGCTCTTGCCAGTGGTGTCACCCGCACCGGTCACGGCACAGGTCAGAACGACCTCGAAATTCATCTTGCTCCCCGTCTTCTTGGCAGTCTTCAGGCCTGCGGCATATTGTCAGTCTTGATCCGCAAGACGGGCTTTCCTGCCAGTAATTCGACTGATATTGTCCCGTCATGTCGAAAAATCGCATCCTTGACGGACATCCCGCTGCTGTCGCCAATCCAGCACCCGAGGCGGCGGCGGGCCATCCGACCAAGGTGACGTTCCTGATCGTGCCGCGCTTCAACATGGCGACCCTGATCACCATGATCGAACCCCTGCGGATCGCGAATTACCTCGCACCCTATCCCCTTTATCAGTGGGACATCCTGTCGATGGACGGGACCGAAATCACCGCCTCGAACGGGCTTGCGATCACAGCCGCCCCAGTGACCGACCGGAACCGGCGGGGTGAAACCCTGTTCGTTTTGGCCAGCTGGGGGGCCGAGGATTACCAGAACCCACAGCTCTTTTCCTGGATCCGCAGGCAGGCCCGCGAAGGCGTTAGGATCTGTTCGGTCGAGCTTGGATGCTATCTGGTCGCCAAGGCGGGGCTCCTGTCGGGCGCGAAACTCGCGACCCATTGGTCTTGGGCCCCGGGCTTTCAGGAACAATTCCCCGACATCGCGCTGATCGAGCAGATCTATACGCTGGATGATCCCATCCTGACCTGCGCCGGGGGGCTTGCCGGGGTTGACCTGATGCTGAAGCTGATCGCTGATGCGCACGGCGACAGCATGGCCGGAGAGGTCGCCGACCAGATGCTCCACCACCCGATCCGCCCCGCAACTGCCCCGCAACGCCGGACGCTGGGGCAGGGGATCGACACTCTCGCACCCGTCCTGCGACAAGCGATCACGCTTATCGAACGGAACATCCCCGAACCCCTGACCGTGCCCGAGATTGCCGCGACCCTTGGGATCTCGCAGCGCCAGCTGGAGCGGCAGTTTCACCGAGGAGTCGGCTGTTCGGTGGTTCAGTTCGGCACGCTTGTCAGGTTGCAGCACGCGCGCGTCCTGCTGATTTCAACCAAGCTGACCGTGCGCGAGATTGCGACGGCCACGGGTTTCAACACCCTGTCGCATTTCGCCTATGCGTTCCGGAAATGTTTCGACCGCAGGCCCAGCGACTATCGTCAAGCCTGGCCGACCAAGGACGCAATGCCTTCCTGGCCGGGCACCCTGACCCGGTATCTGGAGACATTGCATCAACGCGCCGCCCGTGCGGTGCGGGATGGCAAGCGGTCAGGTGATGGTCCCGGACTATGACCGCGCGTCGCGGATCCCTTTAAGAACGGCGACGATCTCGCGGTCACGGGTGGCGGCCATTTCGGTGAAATGCCGGTCACCCGCGATGGCGTTGCAGCCGTCGACCATCCGGTCGCGCAGCTCCTGCGTCAGCTCGGGCGCTTCCAACCGCGTCCATGGCCATTTCAGCGCCGGCCCGAACTGGTCAAGGTTGGTGGCCATGCCGCCCTCGCCGCAGGCGACGTGGAAGGCCATGCACTGCCCCTGCACCGCCATCCGGGGCGCGGGGCCGTTCATCAGGGCCACGTCGATATCCTCGGGCGTAGCCTCGCCATTCGCGACCATGTGCAGCGCCTCGCGCCACAGGGCCTCTTGCAGCCGGGTCGCAACGAAACCGGGGATTTCCTTCTTCATGATCAAGGGCGCCTTGCCCGCGAGTTTGTAGAACTCCGCCGCCCATTCCACCGCTGCCCGGTCGGTCTTCTTGCCGCCGACGATTTCCACCAGCGGCAACAGGTAAGGCGGGTTGAACGGGTGTGCGATCACGGTGCGTTCAGGGCTTCGGCATTTGGCCTGAATGTCCGTCATCATCAGGCCCGAGGTCGACGAGCCGATCACGCAATCCCGCGGGGCCAGTCGCCCAAGCTGTTCATATAACGCCTGCTTGATCTCCAACCGTTCCGGCGCGCTTTCCTGGATGAACTGCGCGTCCTTCACCGCCTCGGCCAAGTTGTCGGTCACCCGCAGCCGGTCCCTCGACGCCCCCGGCGCAAGACCAAGCGCGGTCAAGCTGATCCATGCGGTGTCGATCACCGCCATCAGCGCGTCTTTTTCCGCCATCGAATGGATATAGGCCGTCACATCATAGCCGCGCGCGAGGAAATGCGCGGTCCAGCCGCCACCGATGGGGCCTGCACCAAGGCTGGTCACGCGGGTGACGGATTTCGGATCAGGATACATCTTAGCGCCCCTTGAAAATCGGATCACGTTTCTCGACAAAGGCGCGCACGCCTTCCTTGGCATCTTCCGAAGTCAGCATTGCCCGATAGGTCGGCAAGTCGCCCTCACGCATGGCCTTGAAGGCGCGCTCCAACGGCAGGCACTGGATCGCCCGTTCCACCTCTTTGACCGTCTGCATGGCAAGCGGGGCCGAACCGGCAATCTGGTCGGCCCATTCCCGCGCCGCCGCCAACTCTTGCCCTTTCGGGACGACCTTGTTGACCAGCCCGTAATGCGCCGCCTCTGCCGCCGTCATCTTGCGGCCCAGAAGGAACATCTCGTTGGCAATGTTGCGCGGGATCAGGCGGGGCAGACGTTGCAGGGCCCCTGCATCCGGCACGATGCCCAAAGGCATTTCCGGCAGGCCAAAACTCACATGATCCCCCGCGATGATCAGATCGCAAGACATCGCAATCTCGAAACCCCCACCAATGGCCAAGCCGTTCACCGCACAGATCACCGGCTTGTTGAGGTTCCAGTTTTCCGTCAGCCCGGCAAACCCGCCGTCGCCGTAATCCTCTTCCCACCAGTTGTTCAGCGCCATGTCGCCCTGGTTCAGCGCCTTGAGGTCCCAGCCAGCCGAAAAGATACGGTCGCCCGACCCGGTCAGTATCGCGCACCACAACTCGGGGTCATCGCGCAGCAAAGCAAAGGCCGCGCCCATCTCCTGGCTCATCGCCCGGTCGATGGCGTTGACCTTGGGCTTGTTCAGTGTGACTTCCAGAACCCGGCCGCGCCGGACAACCTCGACATGGGACATCAGGACCTCAGCGGAATGCAGGGATGACATCACGGCAGAACAGCTCCAAAGAGCGTTTCTGTTCAGCCAGCCCATAGCCCATCGAGGCGTAATAGATGAAGTCATCCACCCCCATCGCCTGATAGGGTTGCAGCTTGGCAATCACCTCATCCGGCGTGCCGAACATCAGGTTCGTGGTCAGCATCTGGGGGTCGTATTCCGCCCGGTTGGCCACCGATTCCAGCGGGATCTCTTTGGGGAAGCCGTCGATCACCCCGCCAAGATTCTTGAACAGGTTCTCGAATTGCGACAACTGGCGCTGGGCGGCGCGAACCGGGGACATCCAGTCTTCCTTGCGGTCATAGACCGCCGTGTGCCGCATCATCGCCATGACCGGACGCTTCTTGCCGGGGTTGGCCGCAACCGCCTCGTTCAGCCGGTCCATATAGGTCTGCGCTTCGTCCATCCCGCGCGTCAGCGGCCAGGACATGATGTTGCAGTTGTTCTTCACTGCATAATCATAGGTGATCGGCGCACGGGCCGCGACCCAGACCGGCACCTCTTTCTGTAGCGGTTTTGGGCAGGACGTGGCCGTCGGGAAGCTCCAGAACTTGCCGTTGTGTTCTGTGTCGCCCTGCCACAAGGCCCTAACGACGGGCAGCATTTCCTGCATGTGCTGCCAGGCATCGGACTGTTTCAGCCCCGCATTCATCCGGTCAAACTCGCGCTGATAGGCACCCGAGCCGATGCCGAATTCCAGCCGTCCGTTCGAGATCAGGTCAACAAACGCCGCCTCACCCGCCAGCTTGATTGGATGCCAGTAGGCCGCAACAGCCACAGCCGTACCAAGCCGGATGGTCGAGGTATTCTCGGCCCACCAGGTCAGGATCGAAAACGGGTTCGGCGCGATGGTCATTTCCAGCGCGTGGTGTTCCGCCGCCCAAACGATGTCGAAACCACCCGCTTCGGCCATCTGCACCATGTCCAGCGTGTGCCGCGCGACCTCGCGCATATCAAGGCTGGCGTCCATCCGTTCCATGTTGATCGCAAGTTGGAATTTCATCTGTCTGTCTCCCGGACTGGATTGGTTCAGCGCATCACGAAGGGGTTGGCGATGGGCTCGGATGAGGTGTTGACCCAGATCGTCTTGGGCCGCGTATAGTCGAACATCGCCTGAAAGCCGCTTTCGCGCCCGTAGCCCGAGCCTTTGACCCCGCCAAAGGCCGCAATCGGCGACACGACGCGGTAGGTATTGACCCAGACAATCCCGGCACGGACCGCCTTTGCCACCCGCATCTGCCGCGCCCCGTTCAGGGTGAAGATGCCAGCCGCAAGCCCGTGAACAGAAGCGTTGGCCAACGCAATCGCCTCGCCTTCGGTCTTGAAGCGCAGGACCGAAAGGACCGGCCCGAAGAGCTCGGTATCGACGATAGTCAGATCCGGGCTGGGGCAGTCGATGATCGTCGGCTCATAATAGGTGCCGCCCATGCCGGGGGGCTGCTTGCCACCGACCAGCACCTTGCCGCCCTCTTCCTGCGCCAAGGCGACCTGCTTCTGGATGTGGTTCAGCTGGCCTTCGGTACACAGCGGCCCCATCTGGGTTTCTTCCGCCAAGGGGTCGCCGATCCGAATGGCCTTGGCCATGGCCACCATGCAGGAAAGAAACTCATCCGCCACGCTTTCGTGGATGATCAACCGCGATCCTGCGACGCAGCTTTGCCCCGTCGCCCCGAAAATCCCGGCGACCGAGCCATTCACCGCGCTTTCGATATCGGCGTCCTCAAACACGATAAAGGGCGACTTGCCCCCCAACTCCAGCGACACCTCGGCGAAGTTCTCCGCCGAATTCCGCACAATGGCCCGCGCCGCATTCGGCCCGCCGGTAAAGGAAATCCGCGCCACCAGCGGATGACTGGTCAGCGCCCGGCCAACCTCGTTATGCCCGGTGACGATGTTCACAACGCCCGGCGGAAAACCCGCCTCGGCGATCAGCCGACCAAAGTCCAGCATCGCGACCGAGGCATGCTCCGACGCCTTCAGCACCACCGTATTCCCCGCCGCCAAAGCCGGGCCGATCTTCACCGCCACAAGGAACAGCTGCGAATTCCACGGCACGATGGCGGCGACAACGCCTAAAGGCTCACGGTTGGCAAAGACAAAGAGGTCAGGCTTGTCGATGGGCAGCACCTCGCCGGACAGTTTGTCAGCCGCCCCGGCGTAGAAATGGAAGAACTCCGCGATATATTTCGCCTGCCAAAGCGTTTCCTTCAGCATCTTGCCGGTGTCGATGGTCTCGGCCCGGCCCAGCTCCTCCGACTTCTCCGCCAGCAAATCGCCCAGCTTGCGCAGGCACTTCCCGCGCTGGCTGGGGGTCATGCTGGCCCAAGGGCCAGAGGTAAACGCCCGGTCCGCAGCCCGCACCGCCCGGTCCACATCCGCCCCGGTCGCCTCGGGGATGCGCGCCCAAGGCTTGCCGGTGATCGGCGAGGTGCTGTCGAACGTCGCCCCATCCGACGCCGCAACCCAGTCGCCGTCGATCAGCATCTGACAGTCCCTGATCTGGCCCGTGATCTGATCCATGCCGCACCTCCCCGTCGTTTCGCCCATTCTTGACCCCGGCCACACGCACACGATTTCGAATATTCGACGCTGAATGGCGAATATTCCAAATCCAATGCCGCAAGCCGGTGCAATCTGAACGCCACCGCGAAAGGAGCCCGCATGCCCAAAGAGATCATCGGAGGACCCCTTGTCATCAACGGCCGCCAGCTTAGCCTGTCGCGGGCCGTGCGGGCGGGGGATATGGTCTATCTGACCGGGCAAATCCCGATGCAGGACGGCCAGGTGATGACGACTGGCACGGTCGAGGATCAGACCCGCGCCGTTCTGGATGAGATCACCAAGACCCTCGCGCTGGCGGGCTGCACCCGCGACGATGTGGTGAAAACCATGGTCTGGCTGAAGGACCGCGCCGATTTCCCCGGCTTCAACGCGGTCTATGGCGAATACTTCCCGACCGATCCCCCAGCCCGATCCGCCCTCGTCAGCGATTTCCTCGTCGACATCCGGGTCGAGGTTGAAGTCGTCGCCTACAGCCCAAGGGGGCGCGAATGATCCAGCGTGATCCCCACGGCACCGCCTACGACCTGACCGGCCCCGCAACCGCTCCGGTCGTCGTCCTCGTCCATGGCCTTGGCCTGAACCGGGCCGTCTGGCAGTGGATGGTCCCCGATCTGGCCCAGCGGTTCCGCGTCCTGACCTATGATTTCCTTGGCCACGGCGACAGCGCAGATCCTTCGGGCCAGCCAGACCTGCGCGACCTGTCCGAACAACTCCGCGCGCTTCTGGACCACCTGCAAATCCCCAAAGCCGCCATTGTCGGATTTTCGCTAGGCGGCATGGTCGCCCGCCGTCTGGCGCAGGACCACCCCGACCGGGTCTCCGCTCTCGTGATCCTCCATTCCGCCCATCAGCGCAGCGAAAAGGCGCAAGCCGCGATCCTCTTCCGCGTCGCCCAGGCCGACGACCACGGCCCCGCCGCCACGGTCGAACTGGCGCTGGAGCGTTGGTACACCGACGCCTGCCGCACTGCCCGCCCCGACCTGATGGACCTGACCCGCAAATGGGTGCTGGCCAACGACCCCAAAAACTACCCCAAACTTTACCGCATCCTTGCCCACGGCATCGACGAAATCACCGCCCCCACCCCCCCGATCACCAGCCCCACCTTGGTCATCACCGGCGACGAAGACTATGGAAACGGCCCCGAGATGAGCGCCGCCATCGCCGCCGAAATCCCCGGCGCGCGGCTTTTGATCCTGAAAGGCCTGCGCCACATGGCCCTGGCCGAGGACCCCCCAGCCGTGAACCGCCCGATCCTTGACTTCCTGACCGAGGTTCTCGCATGACCGGCATTCTGGCGGGCCTTCGGGTGCTGGACCTCTCGCGCATGCTCTCCGGCCCCTATGCCACGATGATGCTCGCCGATCACGGCGCCGAGGTGATCAAGGTCGAGGATGCCCATGGCGACACCTCCCGCGCCAATGGGCCCTTCCGCGACGATGATCCCGCACACGACTGGGCGGGCTATTTTGTCAGCCTCAACCGGTCGAAGAAAAGTATCGTCCTTGACCTGAAATCCGAGGCGGGAAAGGCGACCCTCCGCCAGATGGTCGCCCATACCGACGTGCTGGTCGAAAATTACCGCCCCGGCGTGATGGAGCGGCTGGGCCTCTCCTACGAATCCCTCGCCCAGATTAACCCCCGCCTCGTCTATGCCGCGATCCGGGGCTTTGGCGACCCGCGCACCGGGACCAGCCCCTATGCCAACTGGCCCGCCTATGACGTGGTGGCGCAGGCGATGGGCGGCCTCATTTCCGTCACCGGCCCCGACCGCACCCACCCCACCAAGACCGGCCCCGGCATTGGCGATGTCTTCGCCGGCATGGTCGCCGCCTTCGGCATCCTTGCCGCCGTCCGCAACGCCGAGGCGACGGGTAAGGGCCAATTCCTCGACGTGGCCATGTACGACGCGATGCTCTCGCTCTGCGAACGCCTCGTCTACCAGCACGATTTCGACGGCACCGTTCCAACGCCCGAAGGCAACGGCCACCCGCTCCTTGCCCCCTTCGGCCTCTTCCCGGCCAGTGACGGCTTGGTGGCCATCGGGGTGGTGGACGACGCCTTCTGGCGCGTGCTGGCTCAGGTGATGGGGCAGGGCGCACTTGGCCTCGATCCCGCCTATGCCACCCGCGCCGCCCGCCGGGTGAACATGACCAGCGTGAACGCCATGGTCACCGGTTGGACCAAAGGCCACAGCGTTGCCGAACTCACCACCCTTTTGGGCGGCCGCATCCCCTTTGGCCCGGTCAACGACATCAAGGCA
The DNA here is from genome assembly GCA_947504705.1 of Paracoccaceae bacterium. Lineage (GTDB taxonomy): Bacteria > Pseudomonadota > Alphaproteobacteria > Rhodobacterales > Rhodobacteraceae > Tabrizicola. Next base: position 19,137 of record CANNIA010000017.1, on the reverse strand, counting down.
ATCTTCGCCGACCCCCATGTCGCCGCGCGCGGCATGATCGCGACCATCCCCCATGCCGACCCCGAAAAACGCCCGTGGCGTGTGGCCGCAAACCCCCTGCGCTTTGCCAATGCCCCCGCGCCCACGCCCGCCGCGCCCTCCCGCCTTGGCGCAGACCAAGCCCTGACGAAACCCGAACCGAAGCCGCAAATCGACCCCCGCGCCCTCCGCAACGCGTTCGGAGCCTTCGCCACCGGCGTGACCGTGATCACAACCCGCCAACCCGACGGCACCCCGCGCGGCTTTACCGCCAACAGCTTTACCTCCGTCTCCCTCGATCCGCCGCTCCTCCTCGTCTGCCTCGCGAAATCCGCCCATTCCGCCGATGCCTTCGCCAATGCCCCGCATTTCGCGGTGAACATCTTGGCCGAGGATCAAAAGGCCATCTCTGGCCTCTTCGCCTCCCGCGCGCCCGACAAATTCCACCAATGCAAATGGACCCCCGGCCACGCCGATGTGCCGATCCTTTCAGGAACCCTGGCCCAATTCACCTGCGCCCGCCACCGGCTGGTTGATGCTGGCGACCATCTGGTGCTGATCGGGCGGATCGAAGACTTTGCCACCCGCGAAGCCCAGCCGCTGGGCTATTTCCGCGGCAACTATTTCTCGGTCGGGCTGGAACGCGACCTCGTCGAAGCCGCCGCCGCCGCCAAGCACAGCCGGATCGGCGTCGTTCTGGCCTGCGAAGATGGCATCGTCCTCCGCGAAGACGGTGGCAAGCTTTCCCTCCCGCTCTCCCCCGGCCCCAACCCCTCGGTCGAAGCACTCCAAAAGTCCCTCACGGCCCAGGGCCTGACCCCCGACATCGACTTTGTCTACGCCGCCTTCGACGACCGCACCACCGGCGGACACGCGATCTATTACCACGGCTGCACCTCTGGCCCCGCCCCCGCAGGCTTTCGCGTCCTGCCGCTCGCTGACCTTGCCACCGCGCCCATGGCCAACGCAGCCGAGGCCGCAATGCTGGCCCGCTACGCCGAAGACTTCCGCAATGGCAGCTTCAGCATCTACCATGGCAACGAAACAACCGGATCGGTGCGCCACGTCCGCACGATCTAAGACATTGAACTGAAAGGAAAGACCATGTCCCTGCCCGAACTTCGCAAAGTCGTCACCTATGACGAGGATATCCTGTCCGACGGTGGCCGCGCGGCCAACCCGCCGCTGCGGATGATCGGGGTCGCCGCTGTGGTCACCAACCCTTGGGCCGGGCGGGGGTATGTTCAGGACCTGCAACCCGAAATCCGCCGCATGGCCCCGGTTTTGGGCAAGCTCCTGACCGACCGGCTGATCGCCCTTGCCGGGTCAGGCGACGCAATTCAGGCCTATGGCAAAGCCGCCCTCTGCGGCACGGCATGTGAACTGGAACACGGCTCCGCCCTGATCCACACCCTGCGCTTTGGCAATTTCTATCGTGAGGCGGTGGCGGCCAAAACCTACCTTGGCTTCACCAACTCACGCGGTCCCGCCAACACCCAGATCCAGATCCCGCTGATGGACAAACACGACAGCGGCCGCCGCTCGCATTACCTGACCGTGCAATTCTCCATCCCCGACGCCCCCAGCCATGACGAGTTGGTCGTCGCCCTTGGAGCCTCCACCGGAGGCCGCCCGCACCACCGCATCGGCGACCGCTATAAAGACCTGGAGGATATGGGCCGCGACATCGACAACCCGGCGGGGGTCTGAGCCCCATCGGTCCCTTCCCCGCAACGCGGGGAAGTGGAATTTTCAAAAATTCTGGGCCGGAGCCTTCAAAGGCTCCGCAAATTCACCGCGACCGGCTCGAAGTCGCTGTCGGAGTTTATTGTAGGGTGGGTGCAACCCACCAATTTTGGCGGACGACGGGTCAGAATCTTTGTCGATGGTGGTGCAGTGTTGAATTGAGGGTGGTGGGTTGGCACCCGCCCTATGCTTGCTTTTACTCTTCTACTACCACGACTTGATCGCCGATGACGGTGATTCTGGCTTTGTGCTTTCCAAAAATTATACGTGTTGATGAGCTGTTAAACCCCAGAGATACCTGACAGTCGAATGCCCCATCTGCGCCCAAGACTTGGCCATCGCCAAGCTCGTAGTCCCGGCCGGTAAATCGGTTGATTGCATCATCGCCAGCAGCGTTGCATGCATCAATGAAACTCTCATATGCTAAAACTTCACTTCCCGAGGCTGAAGAAAGGAATCGGCCGATCTTGAATGCTGCTTCCAATCGAAACTTATTCTTGGACACTGGCGCTTCGAAGATGAAGTAGGTACTGCATGGAGTCATGTCTGATCGGAAAAAAATAACTACGCCTGATACGGAATTTTCGCTCACTAGTCCGAAAACGCCGTGCTGCGTTTGAGCTGTGAAGAGAGAGCCAACGGGGTCCACGATAACATTTGGAGTCGGATCAACAGAAAGTGACTTTTCTATTTCTGCAAATTGCTCAGGCACGCAAGTTGTAATGGAATGATCAAAAGGAGTTTCCATTGCTTTTATTTCAAAATCACCTCCATTTCCAAATAGCGCGCTAGGAACAAAAAGAAACGGAGCTACAAGTAAGAATAACAAGCGGGCGCATCTCATCACTTCAGCTTGAGCGCTGGTGAGAAACCCGCCCACCCCACGCGCTGCCGAGACCTGTCCAATGCCGAACGCCATTCCAGTCCTCGCGCGAATGCCTTGACCTAACCCCCAGAGAACCGCGCCTCAGTTGAGTCTGTCAACCCAAACCTCGCCCAAAGATTGCCCCTGCGGCCACCACCAATCCCCTAACAATCCCCTAACGCCCACGCGCAACCCGTTGATTTTCCACGATCCGAAATTTTGTCCCGCGTGGACACCCAATCTCAAACCGCCAGCAATTCCAGCGCGACCCCTTGCCCGACCCCGACACACAGCGTGACCAGACCCGTCTTCCCCCCGCTCTCGTCATCCCCAGGAATTCCCGCCCGGCCATCCTCAAAGCCGCGCCAAGGCCCGCTCCAGGGCCGCCAAGGCAAAGTCGCAGTCCGCCGCCGAGAACACCAGCGGCGGGCGCATCTTGACGATGTTGCCATGCACCCCCTCGCTGCCCGCCAGCACCCCTTCGTCGCGCATCAGTCCGATCAGCCGGTCGGTCTCGGGCTGTGCTGGGGCAATGGTCTGGCGGTCCGCCACTAGCTCCATCCCAAACACCAGCCCCATCCCCCGCACATCGCCAATGATCCCGAACCGCTCCTTCAACGCCAGAAGCCCCGCCTTGAACCGCGCGCCCGTCACCCGCGAATTCGCCACCAAACCCCGGTCGCGGATTTCGTCCAGCACCGCCAGCCCCGCCGCGCAGGACACGTTATTGCCACCGAAAGTGGAAAAGAACGCGGTCTGCTCCAGAAAGTGGTCCAGAATCTCCGGCCGCGTCAGCACGACCCCAATCGGATGACCATTCCCCGCAGGCTTGCCGATCGTCACGAAATCCGGCGTCACCCCATGATGCTGATAGCCCCAGAAATGCTCGCCCATCCGGCCAAAGCCCGACTGCACCTCATCCGCGATGCACAGCCCCCCCGCCGCACGAACGCGTGCGAACACCTCCGCCACATAGCCGGGCATCGGCTCCAGCACCCCATTGGTCAGAAAGGCGCTATCAGTGATCACCGCCGCCGGTTTCATCCCCGCCTCGGCCAGCGAACGGATCGCCCGATCCGCATCCTCCGCATAGCGCAACCCCAGATCGGGAGTGCCAGTCTTGAACGGCCCACGATACCCATCCGGCCCCAGCACCGTACGCACATGCTCCGGCGTCTTTGCCGCCCGCAATGCACTCGGTGACAAGGCATCAATCGCCTCGGTGATCCCGTGGTACGCAAACTCCTGCGTGATCGCCCCCCGGTTCCCCGTCCATTCCCGCGCCATCCGCCAGGCGATGTCATTGGCTTCCGACCCCGAGTTCACAAAGGCGCAAGCCGTCAGCGCGCCCCCGGTCAAAGCCCCCAGCCGTTCGGCATAGTCCAGAAGCTGCTCGCCCAAGTAACGCGTGTTGGTGTTCAAAATCCGGGTCTGCCCCGCAATCGCATCGGCCACCCGCGCATTGCAATGCCCGACAATGGGGACGTTGTTGTAAAGGTCCATGAACCGGCGACCCTCGGCATCATAAAGCCAAACGCCGTCGCCCCGCACCAGATGCAGGGGCGGGTCATAAAAGACATAGGGCCGCGACCCCAGAACCTTGGCCCGCCGCGCCATCATCTGGCTGACCGTCTGCCCCGTCACAGGGGCCGACAGCCCCGCCGCCCCCGCCAAACGCGCCGTGGCCTTCTGCCGGTCAAGCGCCAACAGCGCCTCAAGCTCCTCCGGCGCGCCAAACCCGGCAGCCGCGATATAGTCAGACTGATCGGCAGACTCGCTGGCCCGGGTCGCGGTGATCAGCATCGTTGCCAAACACCGGGCAAGGGTCAGGTCATACAGAAGCTCGACCTCCTCCGCCTCGATCCGTCGCACCCCCGCATAACCCGCGACCAACGCAGACCACATCGCCAAAGTGTCGCCTGTGTCATGCAGGAAATCCGCCATCGCATTGGTCAGGTTCAAAATCGCCGGCCCATGGAACATGTCGCCAAAGTCGATGATCCCGCTGATCCGCCGATCCGGCCCAAGGATCAGGTTGTGGCCATGCACATCGCCATGGATGACCTGCGCAGGCAGCCGCTCCAACCGTGGCAGAATCTCTGAACCAAGCCGGGCAAGGAACCCATCCGCCCAGTCGCGCCACGGCCCAAGGTATCGCGTCTTGTCCGCCAGCTTCGGGAGTTCCCGGATATCCCACAACAGCCCGCGCCCCCCCAAGGCCGGGTGGAAGAACCCGCGCATCCCCTCCTCAACCCGCGCAATCATCCGGCCAATGTCGCAGAAATCGTCAGGCCCCAACCCCGCGTCCGAGGCGATAGTTCCGGGAAGCCAGCTCAGCGCAAAGCAGGCATGACTTGCCCCGTCCGTGCCCGAAAGCGTGACAACCGGCTCCCCCCCAAGCCCCATCCGCACCTTGGGCAACGGCAGATCAGGCGCCGTGCGCGCCAGAAACTGCAACGCCTGCACCTGCGCCTCGACCAGCGCCGGTTCCTCCAGCCCATTCGAGACCTTCAGCACCCAATCGCCCTGATCGCCGCCCAAGACCCGGAAATTCTGGTCCCGCTCGCTGTAAAGCGGCACCAGCTTCCCCTGCAGCCCAAACCCCCGTCGCACCAAGTCCACGGCGTCCGTTTCCGAAAACTCGGGGCGGTTGGCGATCAGAAACTTCATTGTCTTGGCCCTTTGGCAGGAGAAGAAAATCTGTCCTCAGATAGCTGGTTTCCCAGCCAAAGGGCAGGGGTCGCGGGCCAGCATTCCGGTTATCCCTGACGCAGGGGCTTTCATGGTGACCGAGCGTCGGCAACCGGCTGGCATCGGCAGCACCGGATCAAGTTTGACCCGTAGGGTGCGTGATTTCACGCACCGTTGGTTGAACAGCATGGCGACTTCCAGGTGCGGCGGGGCAGTGACCGTTGCGCGTGTAGCAAGGGCGGCGGTGCGTGAAATCACGCAACCTACGGCTCGCTTTGCACCGGGACGGAGGATTGGCACCCACGCTGCAACTCGGTCGTCTATTGAGACGGATATTCCCGCCTCTCAACAGCAGCGTCCATTTTGTCGTCCGCGTTCTTCCCTTCGTTTTGAATAATTCTTCCCATAGAAACAACAACGTCAGCTATTGACCCGAAAACGACGGCGTAGGACGCGTCGACAGGGCCAAGACCAAGTATTCTTGTGCTCTCTGGATCTATGAATATCTTAAAACTTGGAGGAGCATCCTTGACAATGGCGCCCAAGAAATCCCTTGAAGGAAGAACCCGATGATAGAACTGGGTTAGGCCTTCGTCGTAGACCCAGTTTGCCAAAGCGAGTGCTGCAGCCACTTTCTTCTCACCGGTGAAGGCGCGCTTATTCAATCTCATGATGCATCCTACTCAAAGCGCGCCGTAAGGTGGGTGCGAACCCACCTCCTGCACCGACGATAACCAACGGCAAGGTTGCCATCACCCCACCCCCTGCGCCCTCGCAACGTCCACCCGCTCTGCGGGCCGCCTCGCCAAATCCAATCCCGAACCCCAATCCAACCCCCGCGCGAATGTCATGATCTATGGCCACAGCCAACCAAGCGCAGGTGCACCGTGTCAAGCCAATTCACCGGCCATCCTTGCGGCCCCCAGCAATTCTTAAGAAATCCCTAACGTCCACGCGTAACGATTTGAAATTAAAAAAGAATACCGATTCTGTCCACCGTGGACACTTCGCCGTCCTCAAACCCCCAGCAATTCTAGCGCGACCCCCTGCCCGACCCCGACACACAGCGTGACCAGACCCGTCTTTCCCCCGCTCTCCGCCAGCCGCCGCGCCGCCGTTCCGGCGATCCTCGCCCCCGACATCCCCAAGGGATGCCCCATGCTGATCCCGCCCCCCTTGGCGTTCACCCGTGGGTCGTCGTCGGCCAGCCCCCAGCCCCGGGTGCAGGCCAGAACCTGCGCCGCAAAGGCCTCGTTCAACTCGATCACGTCCGTCTCCGCCGGAGCGCGGCACCCCCTCGCGACCAGCCTCTCCACCGCCGCCAGTGGCCCGATCCCCATGATCCGGGGCGCAACCCCCGCACTCGCCGCCCGCCCGATCCGGGCCAGCGGGGTCAGCCCATGCGCCCTGACCCCCGCCGCCGAGGCCAGCACCACCCCCGCCGCCCCATCATTGATCCCGGCGGCATTGCCAGCCGTCACCGTGCCCCCGTTGCGGAACGGGGCGGGCAGGGCGGCGAGCCGGTCCAGACTGGTCGCGCGGGGGTGTTCGTCGGTCAAGACCACCGTGTCCCCCTTCCGCCCCGGAATGGTCACCGGCAGGATATCACCCGCATGCCAGCCCGCATCGTACCGCTCCTGGGACCGAAGCGCATACTCGTCCTGATCGGCGCGGAGGATGCCATGTTCCGCCGCGACATTCTCCGCCGTCTCGGGCATCGACTCGATCCCGTAGGCTTCAGCAATCCGGTCGTTCACAAAGCGCCAGCCGATGGTGGTGTCGTAAAGCTTCTGGTCGCGGCCAAAGGCAGTGTCGGACTTGGCCAGCACATAGGGCGCGCGGCTCATGCTTTCGACGCCCCCTGCAATCACCAGATCGGCCCCGTCGCGGATCGCCCTTGCCCCCGCAATCACGGCATCAAGACCCGAGGCGCACAGCCGGTTCACCGTCAGCGCAGGCACGGTTTCCGGCAGGCGCGACAAAAGAACCGCCATCCGCGCGACGTTGCGGTTGTCCTCGCCCGCCTGATTGGCGCAGCCGAAGATCACCTCGTCGACCCGCATCCCCGGATGCAGCGCCAGCAACCCATCGACCACCAGTGCCGCCATGTCGTCGGGGCGGACCATGGCCAGACTGCCGCCATGCCGCCCGATGGGGGTGCGACGGTGGGCGCACAGGAAAACTTCGGTCATGACGGCTCCAGTATCGGTGCGGGAAGGTAGCGGGTTTTGAGATGATTTGGGGCGGCGGCTTCCAGCGCTGCAAGCGTGGCGCGGATCGCGTGAGCACCATGGGCCGCCAGCATCTCGACTGGCCCGCGAGGGAAGTTGAGGCCAAGCTTCAAGGCGCTGTCGATGCCGTCGCGGGTGCCGCCGCCTTGGGCCAGAAGCCAGCCCGCCTCGTTAATAAGGGTCGCCTCGATGCGCAGTGCGATACGGGCGGCGTCGGTGGGGGCGGGACCTGCTTCGCCGGGATGAATGAACCCACGCCCCGACTTCCGGCCAAGCGCGCCCTCGGCCACCTGATCCCGCAGAGCCGCGAAGACGTGATAGCGCGGATGGCCACTCATGGCGCGGGAAAGGCCCTCGGTCGCGGCCAGATTGATGTCGGCCCCTATCAGGTCGATCAGCCCCAAGGGGCCGATCCGGTAGCCTGCGGCCTGCATCGCGGCGTCAATCTCGCCCGGTGAGCGGCCTTCCTCCAGCATCGCCAGTGCCTCGCCATAGAAGGGGCGAGCGCAGCGGTTGACGATGAAACCGGGGCGGTCGGGGGCGTCGATGACCACCTTGCCAGCCGCCAGAGTCCAGTCCCTCGCGCGGGTCAATGCTTCGGGCGCGGTGCCGGGATGGGCGACCAGTTCGACGAGCTTCATCACTTGCGCCGGGTTGAAGAAATGCAGGCCCAGCAGGCGTTCGGGCTGCTTAGCTCCGGCTGCAATCGAGGCGACGGACAGCGAAGAGGTATTGGTCGCGATCACCGCATCGGGCGCTAGGCTTGCCTCCAGCGCAGCCACTAGTACCCGCTTGGCCGCAATCTCTTCGATGATCGCCTCGATCACCAAACCGGCGGGGGCAAGGGCCGGTACGTCCTCGACAATCGTGATCCGGGCAAGGATTGCGTCATGGGTGGCCTGATCCAGCGCCCCCTTGGCAAGCCTTGGGGCAAGGACGGCCACCAGCTTGTCGCGGGCTGTTGCGCGGGCGGCGGGGAAGCTGTCGGTCGCAAGAACCCGGAAACCCGCTTGGGCATAGACCAGAACGATCCCAAGGCCCATGGTGCCAAGTCCGACAACGCCGACACAAGCGTCCATCCTATTCCCCCCGGAACAGAGGTTTGCGCTTTTCGCGGAAGGCCGCGATGCCTTCGGCTTTGTCGGCGGTGGCGAGGAGCGCCTCGAAGCCGGCGCGTTCGCCTGCAAGGTCCAGTCGGGTTTCGTCACCGGTGACCAAGGCCCGCTTGGCTGTCCGCAGTGCCAGAGGCGCGCGGGAAGCAAGGGTCGCGGCCAGCGTTTCCGCCACGGGAAGGGCAGGGCCTTCGGCACCCCAGGCAGCAATGCCCCAAGCAAGGGCGGTCGGTGCATCGATGATCTCGCCCGTCAGGACCATGCGCGAAGCCCGCGCCCGCCCGACCAGCGCCAGCAATCGTTGCCCGCCGCCCGCACCGGGCAGAATGCCAAGCGAGGTTTCGGGCAGCCCAACCCGTGCGGTCGCCCCCAGAACCATCGCATCGGCCATCAAGGCGAGTTCAAACCCGCCGCCAAGCGCAAAGCCGTCAACCGCCGCAATCAGCGGTTTCGGAAAGGCCCTGACCCTTGCCCAGTGCCCCTTGCGGGGGTCAGCGGCACCCTCGGCAGAACCCTTGGTGGCAATCTCGTCAATATCTGCCCCGGCGGCGAAGTTGCCTTCCGCCCCGGTCACCACCACCACCCGGCAGGCGGGATCGGCGGCCAATTGGTCCAATCTATCCGCCAAAGCGCCAAGCAAGACCGTCGTCACCGCATTCCGCGCAGCGGGGCGGTTCAGGGTCAGAAGGGTCCAGCCCTCACGCGGTGAGATCAGAAGTTCCATGCCGCATCATCGCCCGCATCGGGAAAATTTCAAGCCGGAAACTTTCAAGCTTGAAATAATTTTCATCCAGTGTCAGCTTCAGGCGAAACTGATCAGGGGAGATCCGGGCGATGAAAGTTCTTTGCCTAGGCGGCGGCCCAGCCGGGCTTTACTTCGCGATCTCGATGAAACTGCGCAACCCGTCGCATCAGGTGACGGTGATGGAGCGCAACCGCGCCGATGACACGTTCGGCTGGGGTGTGGTCCTGTCGGACGATGCGATGGCGCGGATGAAGAAGAACGACCCGCAAAGCTATGACGCGATCAAGGGCAGCTTTGCATATTGGGACGATATCGCCGTCGTGCATCGGGGCGAAAGGCAAGTCTCGGGCGGGCATGGCTTTGCCGGGATCGGGCGGATGAAGATGCTGCTGATCCTGCAGACCCGGGCGCGTGAGCTGGGGGTGGACCTGCAGTTCCAGTCCGAATTCAAATCGGCTGAGGATTACCGGCGCGACTATGATCTGGTGGTGGCGACCGACGGGATCAATTCACTGGTCCGCCGGGAATATGCCGAGGTCTTCAAGCCCGATATCGACCAGCGGCTGGTCAAGTTCATCTGGCTTGGCACGCATCAGAAGTTCGACGACGCCTTCACCTTTATCTTCGAGGAAACCGAATGGGGCTGGTTCTGGGCGCATATCTACCAGTTCGATGACCAGACCGCGACTTTTATCGTCGATTGCATGCCCGACACCTGGGACCGCGCCGGGTTCGCCGACATGTCGAAGGAAGACATCGTCGCGACCTGCGAGAAGATTTTTGCCAAGCATCTGGGCGGCCATCACCTGATGTCGAACGCCAACCACCTGCGGGGGTCTGCGGTCTGGATGCAGTTCCCGCGCGTGCTGTGCGAACAGTGGTACAATGGCAATGTCGTCCTGATGGGCGACGCGGCGGCGACAGGGCATTATTCTATCGGCTCTGGCTCGCGTCTGGCTTTCGACAGCGCGATTGCGCTGGCCGATTACCTGCATTCCGAACCGACACTTGAGGCGGCCTTCCAGCGTTATCAGGATGAACGCCGGGTCGAGGTTCTGCGCCTGCAATCCGCCGCCCGGAATTCCTTGGAATGGTTTGAACGGGTCGAGCGCTATCTGGACATGGCCCCAATGCAGTTTGCCTATTCGCTGCTGACCCGTAGTCAGCGGATTTCCCATGAAAACCTGCGCCTGCGCGACCCGGGCTGGCTGCGAAAGGCCGAGGACTGGTTCCAGGTGCAGGCGGGCGGCACCCCCGGTCGCCAGCCGATGTTCGCACCGTTCCGGCTACGGGACATGACCTTGAAGAACCGCATCGTCGTTTCGCCCATGGCGCAGTACAAGGCGGTCAAGGGCTGCCCGACTGACTGGCATTTCACCCATTACGCCGAACGCGCCAAGGGTGGGGCGGGGCTGGTCTATGTCGAGATGACCGCCCCCTCGCCCGATGGCCGCATTACCCACGGCTGCCCCGGCCTTTACGCGCCCGAGCATGAGGCGGGATGGAAGCGGCTGACCGATTTCGTCCATGCCGAGACCACGGCCAAGATCTGCTGCCAGATCGGCCATGCCGGGCGCAAGGCCAGTGTTCAAGTCCCGTGGGAAGACGACGAAGCCCCCCTTCTGGAAGACGCATGGAAGACGATCGGGCCGTCCCCGATCGCTTGGTCTCCCGCCCATCCCGCCCCCCGTGAGATGACGCTGGCCGACATGGACCGCGTGGCCGAGGAATTCGGCAGGGCGACCGCAATGGCCAAACGCGCGGGCTTTGACATGGTCGAACTGCATGCAGCGCACGGCTATCTGGTGTCCTCCTTCATCTCGCCGATGTCGAACCAGCGGACGGATGACTTTGGCGGCAGCCTTGAAAACCGGATGCGTTTCCCCTTGCGCCTGCTGCGCGTCATGCGAGCGGCCTTGGGTGAGGAGAAGCCGATCTCGGTCCGCATCTCGGCTTCGGACTGGGTGGGAGACAAGGGCGTGACGCCGGAAGAGGCGGTTCAGATTGCCAAGATGTTCGCCGCCGCCGGGGCCGATATCATTGACGTCAGCGCCGGCCAGACTTCGACCGAGGCACAGCCCGTCTATGGCCGCATGTTCCAGACCCCGTTCAGCGACCGCATCCGCAATGAGGCGGACTTGGCGACGATGGCCGTGGGCAATATCACCGAAGCGGATCAGGTCAACGGGATCCTGCTTGCCGGGCGGGCCGATCTGGTCTGCCTTGCGCGGCCGCATCTGGCCGACCCTTACTGGACCTTGCATGCCGCAGTTGCCGCCGGGGATACGGCGACCGACTGGCCCTTGCCCTATGGCGCGGGGCGCAGGCAGGCCGAACGGTTGCGCGAAAAACAGCAAGAGGTGCTGCGCGCATGACGCTTTCGGGGAAACGCGTGTTGATCACCGGGGGCGGCTCCGGGGCCGGGGCCGACCTTGCCCGGGGTTTTGCCGCAGCCGGGGCCGAGGTGGTGATCTCGGGCCGCCGGTTGGGTCCGCTGGAGGCGGTTGCCAAGGCCACCGGCGCGCGCGTGGTGCAGGCGGATGTGACGGATGAGACCAGCGTTGCTGCGATGTTCGCCGCCGCCGGTCCCTGTGACATCGTCATTGCCAACGCCGGGGCCGCCGATTCCGCTCCCATGCAGAAGACGACGCTGGACCAGTGGAACGCCATGATCGCCGTCAACCTGACCGGGGTCTTCCTGACCTTCCGCGAGGGCCTGCGGCAGATGCCGGGCTGGGGGCGGTTGGTGGCCGTTGCCTCATCGGCGGGATTAAAGGGATATGCGAAGATCGTCCCCTATGCTTCTGCAAAACATGGCGTAATCGGAATTGTTCGCTCCCTGTCTTTGGAGGTGGCAAAAGGCAAGATCACAGTAAACGCAATCTGCCCCGGCTTCCTTGACACGCCGATGACCGACCACTCAATCGACGTCATCGCGGCGAAAACGGGTCGCAGCCTGACCGAAGCCCGCGCGGCGCTGGAAGGCCTTTCCCCGCAAAACCGGCTTTACCAGCCCGCCGAGGTGACTGCCGCCGCCCTCTACCTCTGTGGACCGGGGTCCGAAGGCATCAATGGCGTGGCCCTGCCGATCACCGGAGGGGAAGTATGAGCGACCTAGCCCAACGCCGCCTCAAGCTTTGGATCCGCCTTCTGGGCGTAACCCGGTCCGCCGAATCCCACCTGCGCGAATTTCTGCGGGTGAACCACCAGACCACTCTGCCGCGCTTTGACGTGATGGCCGCGCTTTACCGTCGCCGCGATGGCGTGACGATGAGCGAGCTTTCGCGGATGCTCCTTGTCTCGAACGGCAATGCGACGGCTGTGGTGGACAGGCTTGAGGCCGACGGGTTGGTGCGCCGCACGCCGTCGGAACAAGACCGTCGGACGGTGTATGTGGCCCTGACGCCCGAAGGCTTGCAAGGCTTTGAGGTGCTGGCCGCCGAGCACAAGGTCGAGGTGGACCGGCTGTTTGGGAAGCTGGCCGAAGCGGAAATCGACACGCTGACCGAAATCCTGAAACGCATGGGGGGCGGGGCATGACCGAACTCGCGGGGCTGAAGCCCGAACATTTCCTTTGGGAGGTCAAGGATCGCATCGCAGTGGTCCGCCTGAACCGGCCAGACCGCAAGAACCCCCTGACCTTCGACAGCTATGCCGAACTCCGCGACACGTTCCGCGCCTTGGTCTATGCCAGCGATGTGGATGTGGTCGTCTTTGGCTCGAACGGTGGCAACTTCTGTTCGGGCGGTGATGTGCATGACATCATCGGCCCGCTGATCGGCCTGCCAATGAAGGACCTGCTGGCTTTCACCCGGCTTACCGGAGACCTCGTCAAGGCGATGCTGGCCTGCGGCAAGCCGATCATCGCGGCGGTGGACGGGGTCGCCGTGGGCGCAGGCGCGATCCTCGCGATGGCCTCGGACCTGCGGCTGGCGACGCCTGCAGCGAAATGCGCCTTCCTTTTCACCCGCGTTGGTCTTGCGGGCTGCGACATGGGCGCTTGCGCCATGTTGCCCCGGATCATCGGGCAGGGCCGGGCGGCGGAACTGCTTTACACCGGTCGGGTGATGCGCGCCGAGGAAGGCGAACGTTGGGGCTTCTGGAACGCCCTGCACGCGCCCGAGGCGCTGGAAGAGGCGGCGATGACCCTTGCGCGTTCGCTGGCCTCTGGCCCGACCTTTGCGCATGGCATCACCAAGACCCAGCTTAATCACGAATGGAACATGGGGCTGGAGCAGGCGATCGAGGCCGAGGCGCAGGCTCAGGCAATCTGCATGCAGACCAAGGATTTTGAGCGCGCCTACCGCGCTTTTGTCGCCAAGGAAAAGCCGGTGTTTCAGGGGGACTGAGGGCGGAACCGGGGCGCTGGCCCCGCGTCGACGGTTGCTTGAACCGGTGGCGCAACCGTGAAGGCACCTGGGATATTTGGAGAAGAGAAAGTCGTGGATCGGAGTTTTCTTGACTGGCCGTTTTTCGAGCCCCGCCACCGCGATCTGGCGGCAGCGCTTGAGGCATGGTGCCTGGCCAACCTGCCCGTCGCGCATGGCGATGTGGATGCGGCCTGCAGGGGGTTGGTCGCTGCTTTGGGGGCAGGGGGCTGGCTGCAGCATTCCGGCGCAGGGGAGGGGGAGCGGTTGGATGTCCGCACGCTTTGCCTGATCCGTGAGACCTTAGCCCGGCATGATGCCTTGGCCGATTTTGCCTTTGCTATGCAGGGGTTGGGGATGGGGGCGATCAGCCTTTCTGGCTCGGCTGCGCAGCGAGAATGGCTGAACCGGACGCGGGCAGGCAAGGCAATTTCGGCCTTTGCTCTGACCGAGCCGGGATCGGGGTCCGACGTGGCTGCGACCAACTCGACCGCGACGCGGGTGGCCGCGGGCTGGCGCATCGACGGCGAAAAGACCTGGATTTCCAACGGCGGAATTGCCGACCTTTACGTGCTTTTCGCGCGCACTGGCGAGGCGCCGGGCGCGCGCGGGCTTTCGGCCTTTCTCATGCCCGCCGACACCCCCGGCCTGACCATTGCCGAGCGGCTGGACACCATCGCCCCGCATCCCTTGGCCCGGCTGAAGATGGAGGGCATGATCCTGCCCGAAACCGCCCTGATCGGCGCGGCGGGAGAGGGCTTTAAGGTCGCAATGTCGGTGCTGGATATCTTCCGCCCGACCGTCGGTGCCGCGGCCTTGGGCATGGCGCGGCGGGCCTTGGATGAGTCGCTATCGCGGGTCCAGAGCCGCAAGATCCAAGGTCAGCCGCTGGCCGATCTGCAGATGGTGCAGGGCCATCTGGCCGACATGGCGCTAAAGATCGACGCTGCGGCGCTGCTGGTCTATCGCGCCGCCTGGACCAAGGATCAGGGCGCGGCCCGGATCATGCGCGAGGCGGCGATGGCCAAGCTTTATGCCACTGAAGTCGCCCAGGAGGTGATCGACATGGCCGTCCAGTTGCATGGCGGCGACGGCGTTCGCGTGGGCCATCCGGTCGAGGCGCTCTACCGCGAAATCCGGGCGTTGCGGATTTATGAGGGGGCATCAGACGTGCAGCGCCTGATCATCGCCGGGTCCCTGAAATGATCTACCGCCGCGACATCCGGATCGAATTCAACCACTGCGACCCGGCGGGGATCGTCTTCTATCCGCGCTATTTCGAGATGCTGAATTCGGTCGTCGAGAACTTTTTCCGCGACGTGGCCCGCCATCCGTTTGAGGCGATGATGTTGGATGACACCGGCGTGCCGACCGCGCGGGTCGAAATGAGCTATACCGCGCCCAGCCGGTTGGGAGAGGTTCTGAACTGGCGTCTGACTGTCGCTCGCCTTGGCCGCGCTGCATTGGACCTGAAGGTCGAGGCATGGGGCAGTGACATAAAGCGACTGACTGCCGAGATGACAGTTGTCCATGTCAAGGCAGGCCGCCCCCAGTCCTGGCCCGATGCGGTCCGCGCCCGGACCCTGCAATTCACGGAGACCAAAGATGAGCCATGAGTTCCTGCATCCCAAGGGCTGGAAACCGGCCAAGGGCTATTCGAACGGCGTCGCGGCCACTGGCCGGATGGTCTTTACCGGCGGCATGGTCGGCTGGAACGCTGACTGCGAATTTGAAACCGACGATTTCGCCGGCCAGACTGCTCAGGTGCTGCGGAACATCGTGGCGGTTCTGGCCGAAGCTGGTGCGCGGCCTGAACACCTTGTCCGGCTGACCTGGTTTGTGACCTCCAAGGCTGAATACCTAGGGTCGCTGCGCGAGCTTGGCCAAGCCTACAATGAGATCATCGGTCGCCACTACCCCGCCATGGCGCTGGTGCAGGTCGTGGCCTTGGTCGAAGACCGCGCCAAGGTGGAGATCGAAGCCACCGCCGTCATCCCGATGGAGGACAAGTGATGCTTGGGCCGTCAGCACATAGCGATACTTTCACCCGTGACCGCCTGCCGAAAGCGCCGGATTGGCCGGTGATCGATACGGCGCGCTTCACCTATCCTGAATGGCTGAATGCGGGTGTCGAACTGACCGACCGGATGGTTGAACGAGGCTTTGGCGACCATACCGCGCTGATCGGCAACGGACGCAGCCGCACCTACAAAGAGCTTGCCGATTGGTCGAACCGCATCGCCCATGCGTTGGTCGAGGATTACGGCGTCCGCCCCGGCAACCGGGTGCTGATCCGGTCGGCCAACAACCCGGCGATGGTGGCAGCTTGGCTGGGGGCGACCAAGGCGGGCGCGGTGGTCGTGAACACCATGCCGATGCTGCGGGCGGGCGAGCTGACCAAGATCGTCGACAAGGCCGAGATCAGCTATGCCCTGTGTGACACCCGGCTGCTGGAGGAGATCGTGACCTGCGGCAAGGACAGCCGGTTCCTGCGCACGATCGTGGGCTTTGATGGCACCGCGAACCATGATGCCGAATTGGACCGCGTCGCCCTGAAGAAATCTGTGCGCTTCGATGCTGTGAAGACCGGCCGCGATGACGTGGCGCTGCTGGGCTTTACCAGCGGCACCACGGGCGAACCCAAGGCCACCATGCATTTCCACCGTGACCTTTTGATCATCGCCGACGGCTATGCGCGCGAAGTGCTGAACGTGACACCCGAGGATGTTTTCGTCGGCTCGCCCCCACTGGCCTTTACCTTCGGGCTGGGCGGGCTGGCGATCTTTCCCCTGCGATTTGGCGCGGCTGCGGCGCTGCTGGAACAGGCAAGCCCGCCGAACATGATTCAGATCATCCAGGAACACCGGGCAACGGTCTGCTTTACCGCTCCCACCGCCTATCGCGTCATGCTGCGGGCGATGGAGGAGGGGGCGGATCTGTCCAGCCTCCGGGCCGCTGTCAGCGCTGGCGAAACCCTTCCCGCCCCGGTCTATGAAGACTGGATCAAAAAGACCGGCAAGCCGATGCTGGACGGAATTGGTGCTACCGAGATGTTGCACATTTTCATCACCAACCGCTTTGATGACCACAGTCCAGGCTGCACGGGCCGCCCGGTGACCGGCTATGAAGCGCGGATCGTGGGCGAGGACATGAAGGAACTGGCGCGCGGTGAGGTCGGGCGGCTGGCCGTGCGCGGCCCGACCGGCTGTCGTTATCTGGCTGACGACCGGCAGGGAAAGTATGTCCGTGACGGCTGGAACCTGACCGGCGACAGCTTCTGGCAGGACGAAGACGGCCGCTTCCACTTTGCTGCCCGGTCCGACGATATGATCATCTCGGCGGGCTACAATATCGCCGGGCCGGAGGTTGAGGCGGCACTTCTGTCCCACCCCGCCGTGCTGGAATGTGCGGTGATCGGCTGTGCGGATGAAGAGCGCGGGCAGATCGTCGAGGCTCATGTGGTGCTGGCTGCCGGTCATGAACCCGGCGAGATGCTGGTCAAGATCCTGCAGGATCACGTCAAGCGGACCATCGCACCCTATAAATACCCCCGGCGGGTGGTGTTCACCGATGCCTTGCCCAAGACCGCGACGGGCAAGATTCAGCGGTTCCGGCTGCGGTAGGTCGGGTCAGCCCGCCGGGTCTGGTTGGCATTCACCCGAGGGATTGTCCACGCTGGGCTCTTTTTGAGTATGCTTTAATATCAATGGCTTGGCTGTGGGCATTAGGGAAGTGGAAGGGTTTGCCGATCCATTCGCCCCTGCGTGAATAGCCCGTCAAAGCCCAATGACCCGGTTGACGGATGCTTGAGCGGTGTGGTCGGGTGGGCGAATAGCTTTGGGGTGGATTGCGCGGGATGATTGGGCTTGGTGAAGCGAGACATGGTCTGCCAGAGGCCGGGGTTTTGACCGGGGGGCTGGTGGTTCGGGTGGTGACCTTGGGTCAGGCCGCACTGGCGCCGACAGATCTGGCCGCAGCGGGCCGTGCAGAAGGCCGGGGCGAGCGTATCCTCCATACCTGCGACAAGGCCCGGCGGGGGAGGTTTGGCTTCTTGGGCCGGACCTGCGCTTGGGTGGCTGGGGGCATAGGTCGTGGCATTGAGGAGGGGGTTGGAATGGGGTTCGGGATTGGCAAGACGGCGCGCAGAGCGGGCGGGCCTCGCACAGGCGCAGGGGTTGGGGTGATGGCGGGGGTGCGGTTGGTTTTTTGGGGGTGAAGTAGGTGTGGTGGATGACGCACCGCATTTGCAGTGCATGTTTTTCGGATAAATAGGCGTAATGTACCATGCTTACATCGAGTCCTCCAAAGATAGTAAAACGACGAGCGCGCAGGGTTGTCCTTTGGATTGTATGCGCGATACTTGCGGCTGCGTCCCTTCTTGTCTTGCTCTTTGTTCTCGCGTTTTGGCAAGAGGCTCGCCGATCAGAAATCGGAAGGGCCTTTGGAATTTATGTTGTCCGGTCGATACAGTCTGCTCGGAATGGCGTGATTTCTGGTGAGTCGAACTTCTGGCAGTCGGGCAACGTGCCAGTTTGGGTCGATGGGACGAACGATCCTTTCGCAGTGAACTGTGATATAGAGTTATCGTTTCCCCCCATCGTAGAAGATTCTATTGGAAAGAATGTCTTCCGATCGGAGCGAGTAATCATCGTTGGTCCAAATAATTTCTCCTACTTCGGTTTTGGAGTGGTCACCGCGATCTATGAGGGCCAGGTTGAAGACTTTGCAGAGATTAATAGTGATGCGGCGCTGATTAATCTTTTTTCTAGTGGCGGTGAGGCTGAGCAGCCTGTGGAGAGTCCTTTGTCTACAAAAAAACCACAGATAGAGCGCACCGATAAAGCTCATCTCTATCGTAGCGCCTTAATGGGGCGAAATATCTCTGTCGTGAGTAAGAATTGTGAGGATTTTTCGTACTCCATCTTTCGTTTCTAAATAGAAAGGATTATTTGAATGGCAGACCCAACTGCGCGAGTTGATGTATACGATGACGGAGTTACAGGTCATGTGTCAATAACAGTTACGGACGCTTCAGGCTTAGCTCATTACTACGAAAGGCAATGGACCCCGCCCGGAATCTCCACCCCTCAAGTTGGTGGCATGCTTGGTCTTGTGATTGCTGCAACTGAAGTTGGCGCTGTAGCATCTGGGCTTGTAGCAGAGACCGGTATTATTGACGGTGTGAATCAGAATTTCGGCCGGCCGGCCAGCAAGCGTAGCAACTGTCTTTCACGCTGGTCGTTTTGCATAATCTCGTCCGTCCCGGAGCATTGCATTGAGGATGGTGAGGAGCTTTCTTGCGCAGGCTGTTAGGACGAGCTTTAGGGGTTTTCCTGTGGCTTGCAGTCTGGCGCGGAAGGCT
>CANNIA010000016.1 GCA_947504705.1 Paracoccaceae bacterium | reverse complement strand
TCACAAGATCGAGAACATGTTCGGCAAGCTGAAGGATTGGCGGCGTATCCACACCCGCTACGACCGCTGCGCCCACACCTTCATGTCCGCCATCGCTATCGCTGCCATCGTCATCTTCTGGATATGATCAATGAGTCCTGAGCCTAGATCAAGTTTTGCTCGAATGATGGAAGAGTAGGATGATCGACGAAACGATAAGCAAGAATGTAAGGCGGTTGCATCCAGCCATTCGCCAAGTGGCGGCCATTGCGTTTCTTCTGATCGCCGGTGCGATTGTATCCGTTACCTATACCAAGTCATTTCTTTGGATTTTTACCCGCGAAGTTAGCTATGTACCTGACTTGGTTAGTGGCCTGTTGGCTGCTGGTATCGTCGTTCCTCTTTTAAGATCTATAAGGCTGATTGACGATCATTTCGATTTTCTTACGGTGATAATCTTGGCACTCTATTTTTATCTCGTGGCCGCAGTCGTTAACATCTCTCTCGGAGGTAGCGGGACGTTCTTCGCTTTTCCCGCGCTATTCTCGGTTGGCGTTGCCGTAATGGCTGCATTGGTTAGATCACGCTTTGCTGCGGTGGTTTCAGTATTTGTTCTTCCGGCATTGACCGCTGCAAATTTCCTGTCAGCCAGCAAGACCTTGGGGAAACCTGGCTTTCTGATGGTCTTCTTGGTGCTCGCCTCGACACTCTTGATGGTCGATTTTAAGCGGGCCAACTCACAGCAAAAGCAAGCTTAAGTTTGGTCCCAACCCACCACTCCTACCCTCTAACAATACACTTCCCCCCTCGGCGCGACCCTGGCCACCAGCACCACCACCCGGTCCTCCTCGATCTGATAGATCACCCGCCAGGTCCCGACCCGCACGCTCCACTCATTCTCCCGGCCTTCCAACTTGCGGCAGCCCGGCGGTCTTGGGTCATCGGCCAAGGCCTCAATCGCCTCCCGTATCCGCCGCGCCAGTCGCATGTCCTTGATGGCGAGGAAGTCCTTCTTGCCCCGCCGGTCGAACTCGATGGTCCAGCGCGTCATTCGGCGGCTTCATCCTTGGCCAGCCCTGCGAAGACCTCTTCCGCCGAATACCGTTCGTTCGGGTCATAGTCGGGGCGCGCACGTTCCTCGTCCAGCTGCTTGCGCCAGAACGCATCCTCGACGCTTTCCATGAAGGCAAGGTCCTCCATCGTGACAATCGCCGCCACCGCCTTGCCATGCCGGGTGATCGTCACCTGCGCATGCGCGTGTTCGACCTGTCCCAACAAATCCGCCAACCGCTCCCGCGCTTCGGATACCGTGACTTCGATCATGGCTGCATCCATTCTGTACAAAACGTCAGAAACGTAAGATATGTCAGATTGGTACAGAAATCAACCGTAGGTCGGGGCCTGCCCCGACTCTCCCCAAAATAGGCCATCGACCCGCCCATTTCAAAACCTTAAGAATCTCCTAATTCCCACGCGCAACCACATGATCACAAACGGAAATCCAAAAACGCCCACCGTGGACAGATTCCCCTGCGGCCCTCCCTCTGCAAGGCCCGAACCAACTGATCCCATCCAAGCCCCCCGGCAGTCCCACTTGTATTTGCATGCTGCTGAGGTCAGGCTGGGACAGGCGAAGAAGGCGCATTTTGGGATATACGGGGACCGGTGATGACCTCACGAAACATGTTGGAAGGTCTTGCCGGGATGCTGGCGTCAGGCAGCGTTGAGGTGGTGGATTGCTCGGGCACCCTTGGCCCCGAGACGCCCTTGCTGAAGCTGCCGCCCGATTTCGCCCGCGACACGCCGCCGATCAAGATCCACCGGATCAGCGAGTATGATGTCAACGGCCCCTGGTGGGCCTGGAACTGGCTGGAGCTGGGTGAACACTCCGGCACGCATTTCGACGCGCCGCACCACTGGATCACCGGCCGCGACCATGCCGACGGGTTCACCGACACCTTGCCGGTCCAGCGGTTGGTCGCCCCGGCCAAGGTGCTCGACTTCAGTCGGGAAAGTGCTGCGAACCCCGACTTCCTGCTGACGGTCGATCATGTGAACGCCTGGGAGGCCGCGCATGGCCCGATTGGAGCAGGTGATTGGGCGCTGTTTCGGACTGACTGGGACAAGCGCGCCGATGACGAGAGCTTGTTTCTGAACGCCGATGCAACCGGCCCCCATACACCGGGGCCGACACCCGAGGCGATCCAGTATCTGATCGACAAGGGCATCACCGGCTGGGGCAGCCAGTGCATCGGCACCGATGCGGGCCAGGCCGGGGGCATGGACCCGCCCTTCCCGGCGCATAACCTTTTGCACAAGCACAATCGCTATGGGCTGGCCAGCCTTGCCAACCTTGACCGGCTGCCGCCAAAGGGTGCGATCCTGATTGCCGCCCCGTTGAAGATCAAGGCGGGTACCGGTTCGCCGATCAGGGCGCTTGCCTTGGTGCCCCGTGGCTGAGGCCCGAATGTTCCGCGGCATCCCTGACGACGAATGCCGCGTCTTCATGGCGACGTTGCAGAAGATGCTTCTCAACATTCGCAAGCACGAGATCTGAGCACAGGAGGCTTTGGTGGCAGAACGCAGCTTCAAGGCCGAGGTCGAGGACCTTAAACTGGGGGCAGGGCAGACCTTCACCGGTGAGGGTATCCTTGCCATCACAAAGGCTCTGCTGGAAAGCGGGGTCGGCTATGTCGGCGGCTATCAGGGCGCGCCGATCAGCCATTTGATGGACGTGCTGGCCGATGCGGAAGGTCTGCTTGCCGATCTGGGTGTGCGGTTTGAGGCCAACGCCAATGAAGCGGCAGCGGCGGCGATGCTGGCGGCTTCGGTGCATTATCCAATCCGGGGGGCGGTGACCTTCAAGGGGCCGGTGGGCGTCAACGTCGCTGCCGATGCGCTGGCGAACCTGTCATCCTCGGGCGTGACTGGCGGCGCGCTGGTGATCGTGGGAGAGGATTACGGCGAAGGCTCCAGCATCATGCAGGAACGCTCGCATCCCTTCGCCATGAAGGCGCAGATGTGGCTTTTGGACCCGCGCCCGAACCTGCCCTCGATCGTGCAAGCGGTGAAGACCGGGTTTGACCTCTCTGAGGCCTCGAACACTCCAGTCATGCTGATGGTCCGCATCCGGTCCTGCCATGTGACCGGCAGTTTCGACTGCGCCGACAACATCCGCCCGCCGCTGACCGTGCGGGACGCCTTGTCCAACCCGCGCAGCGATTTCAACCGGGTGGTGCTGCCGCCGATGTCCTATGTGCATGAGCAGGACAAGGTAAAGAACCGCTGGCCCGCCGCCGAGAAGTTCATTCGCGAACGACAGATGAATGAGGTCTTCGGGCCAAGGGACGGCAAGCTTGGCATCGTCGTGCAGGGCGGCATGTACAACGGGTTGATCCGCGCCCTGCAGCGGCTGGGGCTGGCGGATATCTATGGTGCCACCGAGGTGCCGATCTATGTGCTGAACGTGACCTATCCGCTGATTTCGTCGGAATTCCTGGAGTTTGCGGCGGGCAAGGACGACCTGTTGGTGGTCGAGGAAGGCCAACCAGAGTTCATCGAAACCCAGCTTGGCAGCTACCTCTACCGGGCCGGGGGAACAGCGCGGCTGCATGGCAAGGGCCTGTTCCCGATGGCCGGGGAGTATACCGGGGCAGTGATGCTGAACGCGGTTGAGGGCTTCCTGCGCAAGGCTGCCCCCGGCATGATCCCCGCCGCTGTCCGTGCGCCGAACGTGGACCGCACACCAATCCCGGACCTGACGAAAACCGTGCCGATCCGCCCGCCGGGGTTCTGCACCGGCTGCCCCGAACGCCCGATCTTCGCCGCGATGAAGCTGGTGGAGCGTGAGCTTGGCAAGCACCAGATCGCTGCCGATATCGGTTGTCACTTGTTCGCCAGCTTGCCGCCGTTTGAAATCGGCGGGGCGACCATGGGCTATGGGCTTGGGCCTGCGGCCAATGGGGCCTTTGACGGGGGTGGCGAAAAGCGGGCTATCGCCATCATCGGCGATGGGGGGTTCTGGCACAATGGACTCAGCTCCAGTTTCACCAACATGGCCTTCAACAAGTCCGACGGTGTAGCGATCATTGTCGACAACTACTATTCGGCGGCCACTGGCGGGCAGGACAACATGTCCTCCCGCGCTGACAATGCATCCAAGTCCACCAAGAACCCGATTTCGAAGGCCCTGAACGGGATCGGGATTGACTGGGTCCGTCAGATCGACCGGACCTATGACGTGGCCAAGATGCGCGACACCATCCGTGAGGCGCTGACGACCAAGGAAAAGGGGCCGAAGGTCATCATCGCCTCGTCCGAATGCATGCTGAACAAGCAACGCCGGGAAAAGCCCTTGGCGCAGGCGGCGATCAAGGAAGGTCGGCGGGTCGAAGCCCCGCGTTTTGGCGTGGATGAGGCGATCTGCACCGGGGATCATGCCTGCGTCCGACTTTCCGGCTGCCCCTCGCTGTCGCTGAAACGGCTGGACGATCCCCTGCGCGACGATCCCGTCGCCAGCATTGACCAGTCTTGCGTCGGCTGCGGCAACTGCGGTGAAGTTGCCGATGCGGCGATCCTGTGCCCCTCGTTCTACCGGGCCGATGTGATCCACAATCCAGGCCGGTTCGAGGCCTGGCGGGCGCGGCTTCGCAGGCGGATGATCACCTGGTTGCAACGGCGCCGCGACGCCCGTCGTCTAAGCTTTGGGGGTGCGGAATGACCCTTGATCAGACCTTGGAGCCCCAGCCGCAGGATCCGCGCATGGGCGGGATCATCAAGCTGGCCGTTCTGGCGGTCGGCGGTCAGGGCGGCGGCGTCCTGACCGGATGGATCGAGGATATGGCCCGCGCCCAAGGCTATGCCGCGCAGGCGACCAGTGTGGCGGGCGTAGCGCAGCGGACCGGGGCCACGGTCTACTACGTCGAAATGGCACCCAAGACAGGCGGTGACCCGATCTTTTCGCTGATGCCCTCGGCGGGCGATGTCGACATCATGATCACGGCCGAACTGATGGAGGCGGGTCGGTCGATCATCCGGGGCTTTGTGACGCCGGACCGGACGGTGCTGATCACCTCGACACACCGGGCGCTTGCCGTCAGTGAAAAGATGGTGCCGGGGGATGGCATCGCCAATGCCGCCGAAGTCGTTGCCGCAGCCGAGATCGCCGCCCGTCGTCTGATCGCCGCCGATTTTGATGCGCTGGCCCTGGGTGGAGGCTCGGTCATCTCGGCCAGTCTGTTTGGAGCGTTGGCCGGGGCCGAAGTCCTGCCCTTCCCGCGAGAGGCTTTCGAGGCCGCAATCCGCAAGGGTGGCAAGGGGGCCGAAGCCTCACTTCGGGCGTTTGAGGCGGGCTACAGAGCCGCACGCGAAGGCAACGCTCCTGCCGGAAAACCCGTTGCCAAACCCGCGACGCCTGCCCCCAAGGGTCCGGCGAAACTTGTCGCCGAATGGCAGGCGCTTGTCGTCCGCGCCGACCGCCTGCCCGAAGGGGCCACTGCAATGGCCCGCGCCGGGCTGCAAAAGGTTGTCGATTTCCATAGCCTTGCCTATGGCCGCACCTATCTTGACCGGGTTGAACGGATCCACTCCCAGGACCACGCGCCATTTGATCTTACGCGTGAGGCGGCAAAGTACATCGCCAATGCCATGGCCTATGATGACATCATCCGCGTCGCCGACCAGAAGACGCGCGCAACCCGCGCCACCCGGATCAAGGGTGAAATGGGGGCGAGTGAGGGCAAGGCGATGCAGGTCACCGAATTCCTGCACCCTCGGGCGGAAGAGATCGTCTCGCTGCTTCCTGCCCGCATGGGGGCCCGCTGGGCCGCGAACCCCCGCCGTATGGCGCTGATCGACCGGCTGTTCAACAAGGGCCGCCGGTTGCGCAGCGACCGTCTGGGCGGGTTTCTGATGCTGCACATCCTGGGCGGCTTGAAGGGCTGGCGACTGAAGACCCTCCGCCATGCCCAGGAAATGGACCACCTTGACCGCTGGCTTGCCACCGCACTGGGTTACCTGTCCACGAACTATGACCTCGCTGTCGAGATCATCCGCTGCCGTCGCCTCATCAAGGGGTACTCAGACACCCATGCCCGCGGTCTGTCGAAATTCGACCGCGTGCTAGAGGCGGTTTTCTTGGTCAAGGGTCGCGAGGATGCCGCCGACTGGGCAAAGCGCCTGCGCGAGGCAGCCCTTCAGGACGAACAGGGCAAGGCATTGGACGGGGCTATCGCCACGATCCGCAGCTTTGTCTGAGGCTGTCCAAGCAATTATAGCGGTTCAGGTCTCGATTGAGTCGGAATTCAATCCAAGAGTGTTCGAATTCCGATCAGCGATGTTTCCACAAAGACCTGAACCGCACTAGGCCAAGGCTGACCCTGCACGACCAAAGCGGCCTAGGCGCAAGGCGTTGCCGATGACGAAGATCGACGACAGCGACATCGCCCCCGCCCCAAGGATTGGCGACAGAAGCAGCCCGTAAGCTGGCCAAAGCGCACCAGCGGCAACCGGGATCAAAAGCGCGTTGTAGGCGAAGGCCCAGAACAGGTTCTGCCGGATGTTGCGCATCACCACGCGTGACAGGGCAATCGCCTCGGGGACCGAGCTGAGGCGTCCAGCGACCAGAACGACCTCGGCGGATTCGATGGCGATTTCGGTGCCGGTGCCAATGGCGATGCCCACATCGGCCTCGGCCAATGCCGGGGCGTCGTTGATCCCGTCGCCGACAAAGGCCACCGGCCCAAAGGCGCGCAGCGACTGCAGTGCTGCGACCTTGCCTGCAGGAAGAACTTCGGCCTGAACCTCGTCAATGCCAAGCTTGCCGGCGATGGCCATGGCCGTGCGGCGGTTGTCGCCCGTGATCAGCGCCACATGCAGGCCCAATGCTTTCAGCGCCGCGATGGCCGCCGGTGTTGTGGGCTTCAACGGGTCGGAAACTGCCAAGATCGCTGCCAGCTTGCCACCCTGTGCCGCATAAAGTGGTGTCTTGCCCTCATCCCCAAGCCGGGCGGCATCGGCGGCAAAGGGCGCAAGGTCAAGGCCAAGCTCAGCCATATAGCGGTCGGACCCAAGGGCGACCTCTACTCCACCCGCCATAGCACGAACGCCAAGGCCAGTCAGACTGTGGAAATCGGTGACGTCGGGAAGGGAAAGCCCCTCGGCCTCGGCCGCCTGAACGATGGCGCGGGCAATGGGGTGTTCCGACCGTGCTTCGACGGCTGCGACAGCGGCCAAAAGCGGCCCTCGGGCGACACCTGGTACAAGGATCAGGTCGGACAGCGCCGGGTGGCCTTCGGTCAGGGTTCCGGTCTTGTCGAGGGCCACGACCTTGACCCCCTGCAGGGCCTGCAGCGCGTCGCCCTTGCGAAACAGGATCCCCATCTCGGCTCCACGCCCGGTGCCCACAAGGATCGAGGTTGGTGTCGCAAGGCCCATCGCGCAGGGGCAGGCGATGATCAGGACGGTGACGGCATTTACCAAGGCCAAACCCAGAGCGGGCGTGGGGCCAAAGATCATCCAGGTGGCGAAAGTCAGGGCCGAAAGCCCCATCACCACCGGCACGAACCACAGCGTCACCCGATCGACCAGCGCCTGAACCGGCAGCTTGCCGCCCTGCGCCGTTTCGACCATGCGGATGATCTGGGCCAGCATTGTCGCCTCGCCCACTGCCGTAGCCCGGAACCGCAGGCCCCCGGCCTGGTTCACTGTGCCACCGGTCACTTTGGCACCGATCTGCTTTTGGACAGGCAGGGGTTCGCCGGTGATCATGCTTTCGTCGATCCAGCTTTTCCCTTCGACCATTTCGCCATCGGTCGGCACCCTTTCGCCGGGGCGAAGCTCGACAACATCGCCGGGGTTCAGTTCGGTCACGGGGATCTCGGCAACCAGACCCTCGCGCAGGACCCTTGCGGTCCGGGGTTGCAGGCCGATCAGCCGCCGGATCGCCGCCGAGCTTTGGCCGCGCGCCTGCGCCTCAAGGAACCGGCCCAAGAGCACCAGTCCGACGATCACCGCCGCTGCCTCGTAATAGACGTGTTCGGTTCCTTCGGGCAAAAGCGTCGGGGCGAAGGTCGCTACGACCGAATAGCCAAAGGCCGCACCCGTTCCGACCGCGACAAGGCTGTTCATGTCGGGGCCGCCGCGCAACAGCGCCGGAATCCCCAGCCGATAGAAGCCGCGACCGGGACCAAGCAGGACCAGCGTCGTCAGAGCGAATTGCACAAGCCTGCTGCCCTGCTCGCCGATGGTGGTCATCACCAGATGATGGAAGCTGTCAAAAAGATGCGCCCCCATCTCAAGCGCAAAAATCGGCAGGATCAGGATCGCGGCAAGAAGCAGATTGCGCTTTTGCGCCGCCGTTTCCTCTTGCCGTCTGGCGGCAGTCGCGGCTTCGTCCGCAACACCCCGTTGCGCGAGATGCGCGCCATAGCCCGCCGCTTCGACAGCTGCGATCAGGTCTGCCGGATCGGCACTGCCAAACACGCTTGCCTTTTCGGTCGCAAGGTTCACGCTGGCCGACTGTACGCCCGGGACCCGGGCAAGCGCGCGCTCCACCCGTGCCACGCAAGAGGCACAGGTCATGCCCTCGACCGCAATCTCGCGGGTCGATACGGTAACGTCATAGCCTGCGTCCCCGACCGCCTTGACAAGGCCGGCCCGGTCAAGCTTTGCGCCCAGCACTTCCGCCCGGCCGGTCAGAAGGTTGACCGAGGCGGTCTGCACGCCGGGAACCTTGGACAAGGCGCGTTCAACCCGTGCGGAACAGGCCGCGCAGGTCATGCCGTCCACCTGAAGCAAGATTTGACTCGGATCATTTGCTGCGGTGTGATCTTCGCGCATTGCAGAATTCCCCGTGGTGCCTATCTTGCACAGATGGGCTTGCCCCCTTGCAGGGTCAAGAGAACAAATCGCTGCGGATCACGGCCCCCGCCATGTCCGCACGCGCTTGAAGGACAAAAGTCGATGCAGTTTCAGATCGAGAACATGACCTGCGGTGGCTGCGTTCGTGGCGTGACACGGGCCATCCAATCGGTAGATCCCATGGCCGAGGTTGCGGCGGATCTCGCTTCGCACAAGGTCGATGTCACCAGCACCGCCCCGCGCGACAATCTGGTATCCGCTCTGGCCGACGCGGGATTCGCTGCCGTCTGACGCATCAGGTCCGTTACCGGCCCTCAGAAAACGCTCAGGCGTCCAGCAGGTATTTCTGCGCAAGCGGGATCGAGGCTGCCCCGAGTGTCCGGGCCAGATGCCCGATGCTGCCCTCGATGACGGCGGGAAGGTCGAGGCCCGAGAAATCAAGCCGGTCGATCTCTTCCCTGACAGCCTGGGCAAGGTCCGCACGCCAGTCGGCGGGCAGCCAGCCTTCGATCATCACTGCCCGCAGTTCCGCCGTGGCGGTTGCACAGAGCGTGGCATGGGCAATGCCCGCAGCGCAGGCCCTTATCCATGAGGCCCGGATATCGTCATCCACCCCCCAATCCTCGGCCCGCTCCCAGATCGCGGCGGCACTTTGGCCGCGTTCGATCATCCGACGTTCAAGCCCGGCAAGTGAGCCGACCGTGATCAGCTGGGTCATCGCCCCGCCGGTCTCGGGCACCGGCATCGACCCGATGGCCGCCGCGTTTCCGGTCGGGCCAGTCCGAAGCCGCCCGTTCAGGACCAGACCGCCGCCGATGAAATGGGCGATGAAGACGTAAAGAAAATCCGACGGCACCCGCGCTTGGCCAAAGACAAGCTCGGCCCGGCAGGCCGATGTCGCGTCATTTTGCACCCAAGCCGGCAGCCCGCTTATCTCGGCCACATCCGTTGCAATGTCATTCTGCCGCCAAGCGTCCATTTCGGACTGCGGGGCGCCGACATAGGCTGCCCAGTTCCAAAGCTGAAATGGCATGGCAATGCCGATGCCGCTGATCCGGTGCTGCTCGGCTGCGGGGATCAGCGCGCTAAGCTTCGGCAAGGCTGTGCCGACAAAGGATATGACCTCGGAGGGAGTCGGATAGGGATAAGTGTGCCGTGCGATCCCGATGCTGTTGCCCAGAAAATCCACCAGCATCAGATCGGTTGACCGCCGCCCGATCTTCAGCCCGAAGGAAAACGCCCCACGCGGAGCAAGTGCCATCGGAACCAGTGGCTGACCGACCCTGCCGCGCAGTTTTTCGCGCCGCTCAAGCAGGCCGTCGTCTTCCAGCTTCCGCATCATGACCGAGGCCGCTTGCAGCGAAAGCCCGGTCATGCGTGCAATGTCGGTCTTGGCCAGCGCGCCGTGGCGGCGCAACAGCGACAACACCACCCGCTCGTTCTGCGCCCGCATGCCGATTTGGTTCGTGCCGCGCATCGCGGCATCGGTCTGCAGGTCAGGATCTCGAATCGCTGTCGTCACTTTCGGGCTCACTATTGGCTAGGTGGTGCCATCGGGGTGAATAACGCCTTTTCGCAAGATGACGTTAGCAAAAAGGCATCTTTCGCCGGTGGAAATCACGCAGAACGCCGTCCTGACCCTTGGGTAGAAATCGGCACCAGCAAGGGGTTTGACCGTGTAGCCGGGGGCCAGCCGCGCGCAGGTTGCGTCAAGGTCGTGATGGAACGGTGCAAACTGGGCCGGATCGTTGTTTTCACCCGTTCGAAAGATCGCGTGCGGGGCAACCCGGTCCAGCGGCAGTACGGTCAGGACCGCAGCCAGGAATTCATTGAGCGACAGCCCGTCAGCGCGCACCAGGCGACGGGCGTGTTCGCTGGACGGATAGTTGCAGTCGACCAAGGCAACTTCGTCGCCATGCCCCATGGACCGCAGGGCATGCAGCGCGTCGGGCGACAGCAGCGGTGGGATGCCGATAAGCATAGGGAACCTCTTTGATCATTTCAGGAGACTCTGCGAAGTGGCGGGGCCCGTGTCAATATTAAATCACCAAGATTTATCTATTGACGCATGACCGAGAATCACGCCATGTTTTCCGAGACGCCGGGCAACGCCCTGCGCCCTTGATTAAGAAACCGGGGCGATCGCCCTGTTTGGGAGGACGACATGAAGACCAAAACCACTGCGATTCTCGGCGCTGCTGCACTTGCCCTCATTGCTGGCGCGGCTTCGGCTGGCGATCTGGCTTGCCTGATCACAAAGAACAACACCAACCCCTTCTTCGTGAAAATGAAGGAAGGCGCCGAGGCTGCTGCAACCGCTGCTGGCCTCGACTTCCAGGCCTATGCCGGTGAAAAGGACGGCGACGCCGCCCCGCAGATCACTGCCATCGAAAACTGCGTTGCCGCTGGTGCCAAGGGTATCCTGATCACCCCGTCGAACGACAGCGTCGGCCCGGCCCTGAAAGCCGCCCGCGCTGCTGGCATCCTCGTGATCGCTCTGGACACCCCGCTGGCTGACGGCGAAGCGCAGGACATCACCTTCGCGACCGACAACTTCGAAGCGGGTCTGCTGATCGGCAAATGGGCTGCCGCCACGATGGGCGACACCTCGGGTGCCAAGATCGCCATGCTTGACATCAACAAGGACAACATCTCGGTCGACGTCGCCCGCGACACCGGCTTCCTTGTCGGCTTCGGCATCGAAGTTCCCGACCTGACCGTGATGGGTTCGGAAACCGATGCCCGCGTCATCGGCCACGAATCCTCGGATGCGAACCCCGAGGGCGGCCTGCGCGCGATGGAAACCCTGCTGGCCAAAGACCCGGACATCAACGTGATCTATACGATCAACGAACCGGCTGCCGAAGGGGCCTTCCAGGCGATGAAGAACGCCGGCAAGGAAGCTCAGGCTATCATCGTCTCAGTAGACGGCGGCTGCCCGGGTGTGGCCTCGGTCAAGTCGGGCGTCATTGGCGCAACCTCGCAGCAGTATCCGCTGAAGATGGCTGGCCTTGGCATCGACGCAATCGCTGCTTTCGCCAAGGACGGCACCAAGCCTGCCGTGACCGAAGGTCTGTCCTTCTACAACACCGGCGTCAACCTGGTGACCGACAAGCCCGCCGAAGGCGTGCCCTCAATCGACACGACCGAAGGCACCGCGCTCTGCTGGGGCTGATCCTGCCCTAGGGTGACTTGATTAGTGGAAGGGCGGCGTCTAGCGTCGCCCTTCTTCTTAGGCGACACTCGCCAGAGTGTCGGCTTCAGCAGGAGGACGAAGGCAAGATGGCCAGCCCGACCGAACCCACCAATACAATCTCGGATTACGAAGCAACGCTGGCAAAGGCAGATACCGCGGTCGCAAGCTTCGAGCGGGATGACAAGTCGTTCATACAGATCCTGCGCAGCTTCCTTCGCCGCAATCCCACGATGATCCCCGCCCTTGTGCTGGTCCTTTCGGTCCTTGCCTTCGGCCTGATCGAACCGCGCTTTCTGGGGACAGGTGCCTTGTCGACCGTCCTGAAACAGGTGACGGTCACCGGCTTCATCGCCCTTGCGCAAACCCTGATCATCCTGACGGCGGGTATCGACCTTTCGGTCGGCGCGATCTTGGTGGTCGCATCTTTGGTGATGGGCAATACGGCCGTCACCAGTGGCGTTCCGGTTCCCACCGGCTTTGGCCCGATGGAGCTGTTCGGGATCTCGCTGCCCTTCGGGCTTGAATTCACCCGGATGATCCTGCCCGTCTATGATGCCGTCATTCTGGGCGTCGTGGTCGGCGGTCTGATGGGGATGATCAACGGCCTTCTGGTCGTGAAAGCCAAGCTACCGCCCTTCATCGTGACCTTGGGCACGCTCTCGGTTTTTGAGGCGCTGAAGCTTTGGTATTCGGCTTCGGAATCGGTCCGTAACGTCGACATCGCCGAAAAGGCCCCCGGCCTCTTGTGGTTCGGCGAGGGCATCGCCATTGCCAAGGCAAAGGCCCCAGAGGTCGTCGATACCGGTCTGGTCATCACCGGCTTTGGTGACCCCCGCATCTATTTCATGGACACGACCGAATTTCTGGGCGTCGCACAGCTGTCCTGGGGGGTGTTCATGCTGATCATCCTGGCCGCTGTCTTGTGGTACGTTCTGAACCACACCGCCTGGGGGCGGCATGTCCATGCCATCGGCGATGATCCCGACGCTGCCATGCTGTCCGGGATCCGGGTCGGTCGGACGCTGATTTCGGTCTACACCGTGGCTGGTCTGATCTGCGGCTTTGCCGCCTGGATCGCCATCGGCAGGGTTGGCTCGATCTCTCCCATCGCCTTTGCTGACGTCAACCTGGCCTCGATCACCGCCGTGGTGATTGGCGGCACCTCGCTGTTCGGCGGGCGCGGGTCGATCATCGGTTCGGTCCTTGGGGCAATCATCGTCGGCGTCTTCATCACCGGCCTGTCGCTCGCTGGGGTCGACGATTACTGGCAGAAATTCGCGGCGGGGTGCCTTGTCATCATCGCTGTGGCACTTGACCAATGGTTGCGGAGGGCGTCGCAATGACCGCTGAAATGAACGGGGCGCTTCCCATCCTTCAGGCCAAAGGCCTCATGAAACGCTACGGCACTGTGGTCGCGATGAGCGGCTGCGATTTCGAACTGATGCCGGGCGAAATCCTTGCTGTCATCGGCGACAACGGGGCGGGCAAGTCCACCATGATCAAGGCCCTGTCGGGGGCAGTCGTCCCCGATCATGGCGAGATCCTTTTGGACGGCCAGCCAGTGCATTTCCGCAGCCCCGACGACGCCCGCGCCTTGGGGATCGAAACCGTCTACCAGAATCTTGCGATGTCCCCGGCGCTGTCGATTGCCGATAACATGTTTCTGGGGCGCGAATGGCGCAAACCCGGCATCCTCGGCACAGTCTTTCGCAAGATGGACCGCAGCCGGATGGAGAAATTCGCCCGCGACAAGCTGTCGGAACTGGGCCTGATGACCATTCAGGACATCACGCAGCCGGTCGAAACCCTGTCGGGTGGCCAGCGGCAGGGTGTCGCCGTGGCACGGGCGGCGGCCTTCGGGTCCAAGGTCGTGATCCTGGACGAACCAACCGCAGCACTTGGGGTTAAGGAAAGCCGCCGCGTGCTGGAACTGATCCGCGACGTTCGCGCGCGCGGGATCCCGATCATCCTGATCAGCCACAACATGCCCCACGTCTTCGAGGTCGCCGACCGGATCCACATCCACCGCCTTGGCCGCCGCCTTTGCGTGATCAACCCCAAGGACTATTCGATGTCCGACGCGGTTGCCTTCATGACCGGGGCGAAACTCCCCGAAGGCGTGACCGAGGCCGCATGACCCCCGATGCCCTTGCCGAGCTGATCCGAAGTCGCGCCAAGAGCCATCAGGGCCGTTTCATGGTTGCCCTTGCCGGTCCGCCGGCAAGTGGCAAGTCGACCCTTGCAGCCTTGCTTGTCGCGAGCCTTGGGCCGGGGGCGAAGGTCTTGCCCATGGATGGCTTCCATTTCGACAATGCCGTTCTAGAAGCGCGCGGCCATCTTTCCCGCAAAGGCGCACCCCATACCTTTGACGTTGCAGGCTTTGCCCAGTGCCTGTCGCGCATCCGCACCGGGGAAGAAGTGGCGATTCCAATCTTTGACCGCCACCTGGAACTTGCAAGGGCTGCGGCGGATGTGATCGATCCGTCGGATCGCATCATTCTTGCAGAAGGTAACTATCTGCTGCTGGATCGACCGGAGTGGCACGTCGTTACCGGGCTTTTCGACCTGAAGCTGCTGATCAGGGTGGACGAAGATGTGCTTGTCCAACGCCTGCGGGACAGGTGGGCAAGCTTTGGCAAGCCGGACCCCGAGGCTTGGATTGCCGGAAACGACCTGCCGAATGCCCGCGTGGTTCTGGCTGAAAGCATCGGTGCTGACCTTGTCCTGACCGGGTGGTGACAGCCAACCGCTCCCCTTGCGCTGCCCGGGAAATTGGGCACAGTCCCGCCATGACCCAGGAAAACCTCCCCGAACTCGCACTCGACTGGCACCGACAGGGCAGGGGTGCTGCACTTGCCACCGTGATCGAAACCTGGGGGTCCGCCCCCCGCCGGATTGGTTCCCAACTGGTCGTTGACCGAAACATGGCGATGGAGGGGTCGGTCTCGGGTGGCTGCGTCGAGGGTGCGGTGATCCATGAGGCTGTCGCGGCTCTTGAAGACGGTCGCCCCCGGGTGCTGACGTTTGGGGTCAGCGACGATCAGGCCTTTGCGGTCGGCCTTGCCTGCGGTGGTACGATCCGCGTTCTGGTCGAGCCGGTTGGGGCGGGGCAAGACGCACTGGCGGTGGCCCTTTTGGAAGAGCTGTGCGTCGAACGTGCGGCGCATCGGGCGGTGGCCTATCAGGTGAACCTTGCCACCTGGTCGCGGAAACTGGTCGAGCCGGACCTGACGACCGCCCCCCTGTTTCGTGCCGACAAGTCCGGGGTCGAGGGCGAGATCTTCACCCACCTTCACAACCCCCCCCTGCGGCTGGTGGTGATCGGGGCGGTGCATGTCGCCCAGCATCTGGTTTCGATGGCCCGCGCCTGCGGGTTCGACTGTCTGGTGATCGACCCGCGAGAGGTCTTCGGCAGCGACCAGCGGTTTCCCGGCGTCGCCCTTTCTCAGGATTGGCCGGACGAGGCCCTGACCGCCCTTGCCCCGGACGCCCGCACCGCGATCGTGACGCTGTCCCACGATCCCAAGCTTGACGATCCCGCCCTGCGGGTGGCGCTGGCTTCGCAGGCCTTTTATATCGGTTGCCTCGGGTCGACCCGGACCCATGCGAAGCGGCTGGATCGGTTGGCTGGCCTGCCCGGACTGGACAGATTGCGGGGCCCGGTCGGGCTTGATATCGGGGCGGCGACGCCGGCGGAAATCGCGGTCTCGATCCTTGCCCAGATTATCGAGACGCTGCGTCGGCCGTGAGAACCTGTCGGTCGGGGCCTTGGTCCGTGGCGGGGGCGCGTGATCTGTCCACGCGGGACGGTTTTTGAACAATGATTTATATCAACATGTTACGCGTGGGCATTGGGGATTTGGAAAGGTTTTGCCGCCAGGGATTTTGGGGTGAATTCCGGGTAAAAACGGGGTTGCTGGACGAAGCCCGATTGAGGCTAGCTCTTCGCGACCCAAAGCGCGCGACTGTCGGCGCGATGACGCTAGCTGATCTGCCCTACGGACCTTGCGCGTTTTCTACCGATATTGCTGATCAGGTTGATTCCGATGTCGGCAAGGTACTTGTTGACCTCGGCCTGGTGATCGTGGACGACCTGACCCAGCCAGTTGCGAAAACCGGTCTCGGCCTGGGTTGGCCGGGCCCCGCTGCGCAGGAAGATCGAATAGCATTGCGCGCTTTCCAGCCCGTGGCGGAAGGGCAGCACCAGCCTGCCGGACCGGATCGCCGGAAAGGCCAGAATGGAATCGCCGATGGTGATGCCACCGCCTGACATCGCGGTCGAAAGGCATAGCGAGGTTTCGTTGAAATGCGTGACATTGCGGATCGTGCCGGGATGGCGCTGGCCGGTCTGGACGAACCAATCCTCCCACACGTCATAATTGCCGTCGATCAGCAGTTGTGCGTCCACCAGATCGCCCGCCGCGCTGACATGGGCGGCGGCATAATCCGGGGTGCAGACGGTCAGGTCATGCCAATGGCAAAGCACCTCTTCGCGCAGGCCGGGGTGCGATTTGGCGGCGTGGTGGCCATAGAAGATGCGGAAGTTGAAATCCTCATCCAGGCGAAGGCGGCCATTGCGTTCGGCGACGACTTCGACCGAAACGCCGGGATTGCGGACTAGAAACTGGCCGATATGTCCGGCAAGGAAGGACGAGGCGAAATCGCGGTCGACCAGAATGCGGATGACGTTCGGCGCGGGCGTGCCTTGGGCGATGCGGCTGGCGGTGGCGGCGATCTGGTCGAAGGCCTGGGCCAGGGATTGGCTAAGCTCTTGCCCCGCCGGGGTCAGCCGGACCGTATTGCCAAAGCGGTCCATCAGGGGGGCGCCCAGCATCAGTTCCAGCTGCTTGATCTGCTTGCTGACCGCAGGCCGGGTGACGCCAAGTTCCGCTGCCGCTGCCGTCAGTGATCCATTGCGCGCCGCTGCATCAAAGGCGCGAAAGGCGGTCAGGGGCAATCGGTTGCGCATTCTGGTCCTTGGCTTCGTAACCTGAAGTTACTCTCGTGGAAGATTATTGATTCTGCAATCGTGGGGGTCTTGCCTATCAAGGCTGAACCGCGCGGCCAGACGTGCCCGCCTGACGTGACCTAGGAGAAAGCCTTGTCCCTGCCGATCAAATTTTCGCCCACTGGCCCTGAGGGCTGGATGCAAAGCCCCGATGTGCCGCAGGAAACGGCGACATTCATCGAAGGTTTGCCTTTGGGGCGGGACCATGTGTATTTTGACCGCGCGAACCCGAAGTTTCGCACCGGGATCTGGCGCTCGCAGCCCTATACCGAGTTTTACGACAGCTATGCCGCCGATGAGTTCATGTATGTGCTGGAAGGCGAAGTGACGCTGGAAAGTGACGGGTTCAGCGAAACCTATCGCGCGGGGGATGCGTTTTTCGTGCCCAAGGGGTTTACCGGTTATTGGCGCCAGACCCAGACCATGGTGAAGTTCTATGTCATCATTGAGTGATGGGACGGGCGAAACCTATGACTATGTGATCATCGGCGCGGGGTCGGCAGGCAGCGTTCTGGCGCGGCGGCTGACGGAAGGCACGGGGTTCAGCGTGTTGGTGCTGGAGGCCGGGGGCAGTGACCGGTCGATGATCGTGGCGATGCCTGCGGCGCTGGCCATGCCGATGAACACCCGGCGTTTCAACTGGGGCATGAAGACCGAGCCCGAACCGGGTCTGAACGGGCGCGAGATCAACTTGCCGCGTGGCAAGGGGATGGGCGGGTCATCCTCGATCAACGGCATGTGCTATGTGCGCGGCAATCCGATGGATTACGAGCTTTGGTCGGCCAAAGGGGCGACCGGCTGGCATTGGGCCAATGTGCTGCCGTATTTCCAGAAGATGGAGAATGTCGCAGGCGGGGGTAGGCTGCGCGGCACTTCTGGCCCCTTGAAGGTCACGCGCGGGCCTGAGGCGAACCCGCTTTATCACGCCTTTGTCGATGCCGCCGTGCAGGCGGGCTATGCGCGCAGCGACAACATGAATTCGGTCCAGCACGAAGGCTTTGGCCCGATGGAGATGACGGTGGGTGGGGGGCGGCGGTGCAGTGCCTCGGTCGCCTATCTGCGTCCGGCGCTGAAGAATGGGAAGCTGCGGTTGGTGACGAAGGCCACGGTCACGCGCATTCTGTTTGAGGGCAAGGTGGCTGTTGGCGTTGAATATCTGCGCCATGGCCAGACCCATGTGGCCCGTGCCGCGCGTGAGGTGATCCTGAGTGCGGGGTCGATCATGTCGCCGGTGATCCTGAAACGCTCAGGGATAGGCCCGGCTGCCGAGTTGGCCCGGCATGGCATTCCGGTGGTTCATGCCAGCGCGGGCGTGGGTGAGAACCTGATGGACCATCTGGAGCTGTATGTTCAGTACGAATGTCTGAAACCGGTGTCGCTGTACCCGTGGATGTCTATGGCGGGCAAGGCCTTGATCGGGCTGAAGTGGCTGACGACAGGACGCGGGCTTGGGGCGACCAATCATTTCGAGACCGGCGGCCATATCCGCAGCCGGGCGGGGGTGGTTTATCCGGATATCCAGTTCCATTTCCTGCCCTTGGCTATTTCCTATGACGGCAAGTCGCTGGCCAAGGGGCATGGCTTTCAGGTGCATGTCGGCACCAAGCGGTCGAAAAGCCGGGGCTGGGTGCGGCTGCGTGACAAGGACCCCCATAGCCTGCCGCGCGTGCAGTTCAACTATATGACGCATGAGGATGACTGGCAGGAGATGCGCGCCTGCATCCGGCTGAGCCGCGAGATTTTCAGCCAACCGGCGATGGCGGCCTATACCGGGACGGAACTGGCACCGGGTGCCGAGGCGCAGTCGGATGCGGCGCTGGATGAGTTTATCCGCCGCAAGGTGGAAAGCGCCTACCATCCGTGCGGGACCTGCCGGATGGGCACCGATCCGATGGCGGTCGTAG
Organism: Paracoccaceae bacterium; assembly: GCA_947504705.1. GTDB lineage: Bacteria > Pseudomonadota > Alphaproteobacteria > Rhodobacterales > Rhodobacteraceae > Tabrizicola. The sequence goes on along the minus strand of CANNIA010000016.1, from coordinate 50,769 downwards.
ATCCTGAATGCCGGGTGATAGGGGTGCAGAATTTGCGGGTGGTTGATGCCGGGGTCATGCCGCAGGCGACGGCGGGCGATCTGAATGGGCCGACGATCATGCTGGCCGAACGGGCTGCCGACATCATTCTGCAAAAACTCTTGCCAGAGGCCGAGGAGGCACCGTTAATGGCGGCGGAAGACTGGAAGGAGCGCCAGCGTTCTGGCGCGATTTCCAGGGACTATGCGGGCGACCGGGCCGAGCTTGTCGCTGTTTTTACCTAGACAACAATAACAAGAGACTGAACCAAAAGGGGAGATGAAGACCATGAAAAGGATGCGCCTTGGCCTGTTGGCCGTCGCAATTACTGCACTGACACTGGCCACACCTTCGGTCACTTTGGCGGATGTGCCCGAGTCGCCCGATCCGATCAAGATCGCGGTCAATGAATGGACGGGGCAGGTTCTGTCGGCGAACATCGCTGCCGAAATCCTGAAGAAGATGGGCTATAACGTCGAGCTGGTGATTGCCGGCGCCCTGCCGCAACTGGCGGCGATCGGGCAGGGCGAGCTGGATATGAACCCAGAGGTTTGGGACAATTCGGTGACCGAAGCCTATACCAATGGCATCGCTTCGGGCGATATCGTGGTGTTGGGCGAGTTGGGGCTGGAGCCGCGCGAAGGCTGGGTCTACCCGCCCTATATGGAAGAGCTTTGCCCCGGCCTGCCCAGCTATCAGGCGCTTTACGATTGTGCCCAGGCCTTTGGCACCGCCGAGACCTTCCCGAACGGGCGTCTGGTTGGCTATCCCGCCGACTGGGGCACCCGCGACATCGACGTGGTCACCGCGATCGGCCTGCCGTTCAATGTGGTGCCGGGCGGCAGCGAAGGTGCGATGCTGGCCGAGATGAAAGGCGCGATTGCCGCCAAGGAACCGATCCTGATGATGTTCTGGCAGCCGCACTGGATCTTTGCCGAGCAGGATCTGAACTGGGTGGAATGGAACCCGATCGACGGGGAATGCGTCGAGGAAACCCAAGCCAAGGACACGGCCTGCGGCTTTGCCCAAGCCCATGTGCAAAAGATTCAGGGCCGCGAGTTTGCGACCAAATGGCCGGCTGCCTCGGCGATGATGGCCAAGTTCACCCTGACCAATACCGACCAGAACGCCATGATCCTTGAAGTGGATCAGAAGGGTCGCCCGGCAGAGGAAGTGGCGGCGGAATGGGTCGCCAACAATGAGGCGATTTGGTCCACCTGGACGCAATAAGGTCGCTTCCTTTTCGGGCCGCGCCAAGCGACCCGGACCATTGCGCCCGGCATCCAGTGCCGGGCGCGCATCCCCGCTGATTTTCCTTCAAGGCAGGTGACCATGTCTGGCGACGTCAAGCTTTCTTGTCGCAACCTTTGGAAGGTTTATGGCCCCGATCCGGGCCAGTATTTTAAGTCATCTGAGCCTGTTTCGGATGCGGCCCAGCTTGCTGCACGGATGCGCAGCGAAAAGCACATTCCGGCGGCGATCAATGTCGGCTTTGACGTACATGTCGGCGAAACTTTCGTGATCATGGGGCTGTCAGGGTCGGGAAAATCGACCGTCGTGCGCTGCTTGTCGCGGCTGATCGATGCTGACCACGGTCAGGTGCTTCTGGACGGCGAGGACCTTCTGGCCAAGTCCAACCGTGAGCTGATCGACATCCGCCGTCACAAGATGGGCATGGTGTTTCAGAACTTTGGCCTTCTGCCGCATTTGAACGTGATCGAGAACATCGCCTTTCCCCTGCGGTTGCAGGGGCTTTCGCCAGCGGATCAACGCGAACGTGCGGCCCGGGTGATTGATCTGGTCGGCCTTGGCGGGCGCGAGAATGCCTATCCGCGCCAGTTGTCGGGTGGCCAGCAGCAACGGGTGGGCATTGCACGCTCCTTGGCAGTGGAGCCGGAGCTTTGGCTTTTGGATGAACCGTTCAGTGCTTTGGACCCCTTGATCCGCCGCCAGATGCAGGACGAATTCCTGCGCATCCAGCGGGTGCTGAAGAAGTCTATCGTCTTTATCACCCATGATTTCCTTGAGGCTTTGCGCATTGCCGACCGGATGGCGATCATGCGCGATGGCCGCGTGGTGCAGATCGGCACGCCCGAGGAATTGATCCTGCATCCGGCCGACGACTATGTCGCGCAGTTCACTGGAGAGGTGCCAAGGATCAAGATCCTGCGCGCGGGGCAATGTGCTGAAGCCCTTGCCAACCGCCCCGAGGGGTTGCCGCAGGTTGACCCCGAGGCGCGCGTCGAAGGGCTGATGCCGCTTTTGGCCGCCAATCCCAAGGGTGTCGATGTGGTGGAGGGCGGGACTTATGTCGGCACGCTGACGGCGGCGTCGCTGGTGGCGGCCCTTGCGGCATCCGAGGGCGCACAGGCCCGTGAGGTGGCGCATGGCTGAGGGCAGGGGCGCTGGGTCCAGCCTTTCGGGCGCCGTGGTTTGGCTTGCGCTTCTGGGTCTAGCCTTGGGTCTGGCGCTGTTGCAGGTCCGGTTCCCGGTGCTGCACGCCTATCCCGCCGACTGGCAGCTTCCGCTTGGCGATTGGCTGAATGTGCTGATGCAATGGCTGGTTGACCATACCAAGCCGTTCTTCCGCTTTCTGTCTTGGGTGATGGGCTTTCCGCTGCAATGGGTGTCGGATCTGCTGGCGTGGCTGCCGTGGTCGGTCAGCGCTGTGGCTGCGGTTCTGATTGCCTATCAGGCGGGCAAGAGGCCCTTGGCGATCTTTACCGGGGTGTCGCTGCTTTACGTGCTGGCGATGGGGCTTTGGCCGGACACGATGAACTCGCTGGCGCTGGTCGCGGTGTCGGTGCCACTGGCGATTGCGCTTGGGTTCGGGCTTGGGGTGGCGGGGTTCTTCCGGCCAAGGGTTGAACGGTTCCTGACCCCGATGATGGACGTGACGCAAACGGTTCCGGCCTTTGCCTATCTGTTGCCGATCCTGATGCTGTTCGGTTTTGGCCCGGTTGTCGGGCTGATCGCCGGGGTGATCTTTGCCTTTCCGCCGATGGTCAAGAACACCATCGTCGGCCTGCGCGAGGTGCCGTCAGAGATCATCGAATCCGGTCTGATGTCGGGGGCGACGCCGTGGCAGCTGTTCTTTCGCGTGCGCTGTGCGGCGGGTCTGCGGCAGATCCTGCTGGGGGTGAACCAGACCACGATGGCGGCGCTAAGCATGATCATCATCGCTTCGATCATCGGCGGGTCGGAAGATATTGGCTGGAAGGTGCTGTCCACCCTGCGCAAGGCCGAGTTTGGCGAAAGTCTGGTGGCGGGGATCGTCATTGCCCTGATGGCGATGGTGCTGGACCGCATCACCTATGGTCTGGCGACCCGAGAGCAGGACATGGACCACGACAAGGGCTTTCTTGCCCGGCACCGCTTTGGGGTGACGCTGCTGGCGGCGATGATTGCGGCCTATGGGCTGTCGCTGGTGGTTCCTGCGCTGCAGGTCTGGCCGGAGGGATGGACGGTCGATCCCTCGGGCCCGCTGAACCGCGGGATCGAAGCTTTCGTGATCGCGGCCAAACCGGTCTTGGATGCGACGAAGAATTTCGTGATCTTCGCCTTTGTGCTCCCGTTGAAGATCGGGTTTTACAAGGTGGTCAGCCCCTTCACCTGGGGCTTTACCCCGACACTGTGGCACGCCGCGTTTTATGTGGTCCTTGTGGTTGGCGGGGCCTTCTATGCCCGGACACGCGGCAGGGGCGGCTTGGCGATTGCGACCTTGAGCTTTGGTCTGATCCTGTTTTTCGGGCTGACCAACATGACCTGGCCTGGTCTGGCCGCGCTGTTGATCTATTTCGGCTATCGGTCCGGCGGGATGCGCCTGGCGCTTTGGTCAGCAGCGGCGATGGGGTTCATCCTGATCTCGGGCAGCTATGACAAGGCGGTGCTGTCGGTGCAGCTGTGCGGGCTGGCGGTCGTGGCCTCGTTCATCATCGGCAGTGGTCTGGGCGTTCTTGCCGCCGAAAGCGACCGCTTCTCGCGCATTTTGCGCCCGATCAACGACACGTTGCAGACCATGCCGCCCTTTGTCTTGCTGATCCCGATCATCATGATCTTCAAGATCGGCGAGTTTTCGGCGCTGCTGGCGATTATCTCTTATGCCGTCGTCGCCCCGATCCGCTATACCGAATACGGCATCCGCAATGTGCCCAAAGAGGTGATCGAGGCCTCGACCAGTCTTGGCTGCACGCGGTCGCAGCTGTTGTGGCGGGTGAAGATTCCGCTGGCGATGCCGAACATCATGCTGGGCCTTAATCAGGCGATCATGTTCGGGATTTCGATGCTGGTCATCTCGGCGCTGGTGGGGACGGATGATCTGGGGCAGATCATCTATATCGGGCTGTCGAAGGGCAATTTCGGGATCGGGTTCCTTGCCGGGATCGCGATGGCGGTGATCGCGCTGTTGTCCGATCAGTTCTGCCGCGCCTGGCAAAAGCGGAGCGAGGCACGGCTGGAAGGGGCTTATCCATGAAGATCATCTATTCCGACGCCCACAAGGGCCATGCGGGCGCGCCCGAGATGCGGGGCGAGAGTTTCGTGCCGATGGCCGAATGCCCTGAGCGGATGGAGGTGATCCTGCAGGCGCTGGCGGAGGCAGGCCTTGCCGATGTGCAGGCCCCCACTCCGCATGGGCTGGAGGCAGCGGCGCGGATTCACGACCCGGATTTCCTGCGCTTTCTGGAAACCGCCTATCCGATGTGGCTGAAAGAAAAGGGCCCCGGAAGTGCCGCCTTTGCCCGCACGTTCGGGATGCGCGGCATGGCGCAAAAGCCGAACATGAATTCGGTCAACGCCATGCTGTCGGCCTATACCTTCGACATCTTCGCACCCCTCGTTGCAGGCAGCTGGCAGGCGATCCGGTCGGCGGTTGATGTGGCGCTGACCGGGGCGGGGCTGATGCAGGCGGGGGCCTCGTCGGTGTTCTCGCTGTGCCGGCCGCCGGGGCACCATGCCTCGGGCGATCTGGCGGGGGGGTATTGCTATCTGAACAATGCCGCCATCGCCGCGCAGTTCTATCGCGACCGGGGGGCCGCGCGGGTGGCCATTCTGGACATCGATTACCACCACGGCAACGGCACCCAACGTATCTTTTATGACCGGGGTGACGTGCTGTTCATCTCGCTGCATGGTCGGCCGGAAGAGGAATACCCGTTCCTTCTGGGCTTTGCCGATGAGACCGGCAGCGGCAAGGGTGAAGGCTTGAACCTGAACCTGCCGATGCCTCCCGGCACGCGGATTGGCACCTATATGGAAGCGATGGAGACGGCTGCGGCGCGGATCAGGTCTTATGCGCCGGACATGCTGATCGTCTCCTTGGGCGTGGACACGTTTGACGGCGATCCGGTCGGTGGGTTCTGCCTGAAGACCCCCGATTATCTGCGCCTTGGGCAAGTCATCGCTGGGCTGGACCTGCCAACCCATTTCGTGATGGAAGGCGGCTATGCCATCGACGCCTTGGGGCGCAATGTGGCCAATGTGCTGACAAGCTATCTGGAAGGCTGAACCAGCATCGGGAATTTGGGGTAGGACGCCATGACCGCAGACGAAACCCTGTGCTATCTGCCCGCAACCGAAGTGCTGAGCCTCTTTCGCCAGCGCCAGCTTTCGCCGGTAGAGTACCTTGATAGGCTTTTGGCCCGAACCGAGGCGGTGAACCCGATCCTCAACGCCTATGCCGATTGCTATTTCGATGCGGCGCGGGCCGAGGCACGGGCTGCCGAGGCGGTCTATAGCAGCCGCTCAGGCTCACCCCGTCTTCTGGAAGGGCTGCCCATAGCGGTCAAGGATGCGCAGCGCATCGCGGGCAAGCGGACGACCCAAGGCTCGCTGGTGTTTCAGGACCATGTCGATGCCGTCTCGGACCCGACGATCGAGCGGATGCAGGCGGCGGGCGCGATCCTGCATGCCCGCACCACGACGCCTGAGTTCTGCCTGTCGGGCACCTGCAACTCGCGGCTTTGGGGGGTGACGCGCAACCCCCACAACCCTGATTTCGGGCCGGGTGGGTCCTCTGGGGGATCGGCGGCGGCGCTGGCGGGCGGGATGACTCCGGTGGCGACCGGCACTGACATCGGCGGTTCGATCCGCATACCGGCAAGCGCCTGTGGGGTGGTCGGCTACAAGCCACCGCATGGCCGCAACCCGGACGGGCCGCCTGCAAATTTCGATCCCTATAACCATTGCGGCGTGCTGACCCGGACGGTTGGTGACACCGCGTTGTTGCAGAACCTGATCTCGGGTCCGCATCCGCGCGATCATTCCAGCTTGCGGGAACGGGTCGCGCTGCCCTTGACCGCCGTTCCCCGTCCGCTGCGGGTCGGGTGGTCGATGGATCTGGGCTATATCCCGGTGGACGCGGACGTGCGCGCCAACACCGCCCGCGCCTTGGAGGTGTTTGCCGCGACCGGTTGCCAGGTGGAGGAAGTGCAGATCGGCTGGGGAGCCGAGGTCGACCGGGCCTCGATGGGCTGGTACTGCGCGATGCATTTCGGTCGCCAGCCGCTGTGGTTGGCGGCCGAACATCGGGACCTTTTGACCGACTATGCCAAAGCCGCTGCCGATATGGCCGCGCGGGTTACCCCCGACGAGGTTGCGCGGTCGTGGGAGGTGCAGCACGCGATGTACCAGACCATCGGCGCGCTGTTTGAGCGGTTCGATGTGCTGATTTGCCCGACCCTGTCGGTGGGCGCTGTCCGGGCTGACCATGATCCGCTGGCCAAGGATTTCACTGTCGACGGCCATGTGGTCGATGCCGAATATGGCTGGGTCCTGACGCATCCTTTCAACATGCTGTCGAATTGCCCGGTGGTTTCCGTGCCCTCGGGGCGGGACCGGCATGGTGTGCCGACCGGCATCCAGATCATCGGGCCGACCTTCAGCGATGCGGCGGTCATTGGCGCGGCCCTGCAGTATGAAGCTGCGGCGCCGGGGCTGTTTCTGCCAGGCGCCGGTCTGCCGGGGTTTGGCGCATGATGGCAGAGGGATTGTCGATGGGTTTCAAGACCAACGCCATGGTGATGCGCGGAGCCGGTGGGCCCGAGGTGTTGGCCTATGCTCCGGTCACTTTGCCTTGGGACCCCGAGGGCTCCGGCGTGCTGGTGCGGCTGGTCGCGGCGGGGGTGAACCCGGCGGATACCTTCTTTCGCAGCCTTGGACCCTATGTGGGCGAGGCCGAGGGCTGCGTTCTGGGCCATGACGGGGCTGGAATCGTGCAGGCGGTGGGGCGGGCGGTCAGTGGGTTTGCCATAGGCGACCGGGTGTGCTTTTGCCATGGCGGCGTCGGCGGTGCTGCGGGGACCTATGCCGAACATGCTGTGGTGCCGGTGGACAGTCTGGTAAAGGTGCCGGACAGCGTGGCGCTGGAAGATGCCGCAGCCATCGCGCTGGTCTTCATCACCGGCTGGGAGGCGATGGTCGAACGCGCGGGCGTCGGCCAGGGCGATCTGGTCCTGATCCATGGCGGTGCGGGCGGCACGGGCCAGATGACCACGCAAATCGCCAAGGCGCTGGGGGCACGGGTGGCGACCACGGTCAGCTCGGCGGAAAAGGCGGCGCTTTCGGCGGCGGCCGGGGCGGAGAAGACGATCCCCTACAAGGATCAGGATTTCGTTGCCGCCGTTATGGGTTGGAGCGCGGGGCAGGGCGTCAAGGCCGTGCTCGACAACATCGGCGGCGAGGGGTTCCTGCAAAGTCTTCGGGTCTTGCAACCCTATGGCCATATGGTCACCCTGATGGGCACGCCCGGCGATCTGGAGGATGGCACCGCCTATAACGCCAATCTGACCATCCATAACGTGATGATGCTGACGCCGATGTGGAAGGGTCTGACCGCGCATCTGCGGCGACAGGCGGCGATCTTGCGGACTGCGATGGACTGGCTGGCCGAGGGCAGGGTGTTTGTGCGGATCTCGGACCGCTTTGCCCTGCAGGACGCCGCCGAGGCGCATCGCAAGCTGGAAAGCACGGGCGGCAGCGGCAAGATTATTCTGACGATGCCAGGTTAGGTCGGAGGGGCGCGCGATGGACAGTCAGCGGGAAAAGCCAAGAACTATCGGAGAAGAAATGGCCGCCGGACGCCGGAACACGCCGGATTTCGCCTGGCCGACGGTGGCGCTTTTCCTTGGGCTTTTCGCGATCTTCGGCCTGTCGCTTTGGGCCGCGATGACGGGGCGGATCAGCTATACGCTGGGCGCCGTCATCAACACCGGCTTTATCTATGCGCTTTACACCATCGTGCACGAGGCCATTCACGGCAACATCAGCCTGAAGCGGAAGACCCTGCGCTGGCTGGATCTGTGGATGGGAACGGCGGCCTGCATTCCCTTGTGGCTGTTCTATTTTCCGCATCTCAAGCAGCACATGGTCCACCACACCAAGGCAAACACGGATGAGGACCCCGACATTTATGCGCGCGGCAGCTTTCTGGGCTGGCTGTTCTGGCGCCTGCCGCTGACCTTGCTTAAGTACTTCAGCCCCCTGCATCTTTACCGCGACTGCCAGCGATATGGCGTGCCAGCGGGGCAGGTGAAGATCACCTATGCCACCTTCGCACTGCAGACGGCGGCGGTGTTGGGGCTGATCCTGGCGGGCTATGGCTGGGAAGTGTTGGTGCTGTGGTTCATCCCCTGGTGGCTGGGTCAGACGGTGATGCTGACCTTCTTCACCTGGACGCCGCACCACGACCACCACGAGACCGGGCGTTACCGCGACACGCGCGAGTCCCTGTTCCCGGGAGCGAACCTGCTGATGCTGGGTCAGAACCATCACCTGATCCATCACATGATGCCGGGCGTTCCGTTTTACCGCTATGACCAGACCTTCCGCGACATTCGCCCTCTGCTTGAGCAGAACGATGTCCGGATCGAAGGATTCTGGCCCAAAACTCACAAAGGCTGGATGAACCAATGACCGCAGATCCGTTTCTCAACGCCGTCGACTGGGATTTTCCGGTGCCGGTCAAGTATGGCCCCGGTCGGTTGGCCGAAATTGGCGCGATCTGTGCGGCGAGGGGCTGCAAGAAGCCCTTGATCGTGACCGACCGTGCCACCGGGCAGTTGCCGTTCGTCGGCAGGCTGCGGGGATATCTGGAAAGCGCGGGCCTGGGTCATGGCAGCTTTACCGATGTCTCGCCCAACCCGACCGATGTCGAGGTAGCTGCGGGCAAAAAGGTCTTTCTAGCGGGGGGGCATGACAGCGTTATCGCGCTTGGTGGCGGCTCGGGGATGGATGCGGGCAAGGCGATCAGTCTTGTGCTGAACTCCAACCGTGATCTGTGGGATTTCGATTTCAACTGCCCGGTGCCGCAGGAACTGACCAAGGCCGATTTCGTGCCGCTGCTTTGCGTGCCGACCACCTCGGGCACCGGGGCCGAGACGGAAAGCACCGCGATGGTCACCGACACCAAGCGGATGATCAAAGGCTGTGTCTGGCATCCCCTGCAAAAGCCCTTTGCCGCGCTGCTTGACCCCGAGTTGACTGTCGGCCTGCCCCGCAACCTGACCGCCTGGACCGGCTGCGATGCGCTGGTGCATGCGATTGAGGCTTATTGCGTGCCCTCGTTCCATCCGATGTGCGACGGCATCGCCTTGCAGGCCCTAGGGATGATTTATCGCGCCCTGCCGCAAGTCATCGACCATCCCGCCGACATCCCGGCGCGGGGGGCGATGCTGGTTGGGTCCTGCCTTGCGGGGGTAGCGTTCCTGAAAGGGCTGGGGCTGGTTCACGCCGTCAGCCACATGGTTGGCGCCGAGTTTGATACGCACCACGGTCTGACCAATGCGGTTCTATTGCCTCTGGTCTTGCGGTTCAACGAAAAGGAGATTGCGGCGCAGGTGGGGCCGATGTGTCAGGCGATGGGGCTGGCCGGGAGTGATTTTCAGACCTTCTATCAGGCGGTTTGCGCGCTTTTGGATCGCTGCGGTATACCGCGCTCTTTGGCTGAGATTGGCGTCACCCCTGACCACACCGACAGCATCGCGGCCAAGGCGATGACCGACACCGCCGCAGGCACCAACCCGCGCGCGCTGAGCTTGGCCGGGGTAACGGCCCTGATCACCACCGCAATCACCCGTGCAAGGTAATCCGCCGATGAAGCCTCGCGTTGCGATCATCACCGGCGGCACCACAGGCATCGGTCTGGCCTGCGCCGAGGCGCTGCTTGCGCGCGGTCACCGCGTCGCCATCGGGGCGCGCCGTGCTGGTGAGGCGGGGGTTCAGGCTGAAATGGCCCGCCTGCTTGGCCCGGGGGTGAGGGTCGCGGCGCTGGACGTGGCTGACCGGGCGTCGGTGGACGGGTTTTTCCAAGGCGTGAGGGACAGCCTTGGAGAGCCCACCATTCTGGTCAATGCTGCCGGGATCTATCAGGAGGCGTTTCTGCACGATCACGACGAAGACGCCTGGCTTGATCAGATCGAGATCAACCTGACCGGCAGCTTCCGGATGACCCGCGCGGTCTTTGGCGGCATGATCGCGGCAGGATGGGGGCGCATCGCCAACATCGCCTCGACCGCGGGCACCAGGGGCGAGCGTGGGTATGCCGCCTATTGCGCGTCAAAGGCCGGGTTGATCGGGCTGTCGAAGGCCACTGCCGTGGAGGGCGCGCCGCATGGGATTTCCTGCATCGCGGTCAGCCCGACCTGGGTGGAAACCCCGATGATGGGCAAGGCCTTCGACCGGATCGCCGCGGCGCAAGGGATCACCCGTGAGGCGGCGCGGGCCACACTTGCGGGGTCGAACCCGCAGGGCCGCATCGTGCAGCCGGGCGAGATTGCCGCGCTGGTGGATTTCTTCTGCTTGGACGCAGCACCAGGTTTCACCAATGTCGATGTCCAGATCAATGCTGGCGCGGACTGGTAAGGGAAAGACCATGCCCTTCACAACCTTGCGCCTTTCGGATCGGGTCTCGCTGATCCAGGAGACGGGCGTCGCCAGTTTCCTGCGCTGTAATATCTGGCACGTTCGGGGCCGCGATTGCGATCTGGTGATCGATACGGGAATGGGGCTGAGTTCGCTGAAATCCTGGATAATGGCGCAGACGGAGCGGCCGATCAAAGCGATCTGCACGCATTGCCATTTCGACCACATGGGCAGCCTGCACGAGTTTGATTGCCGCCTTGCCCACCCGGCCGAGGCGCATATCTTTGCCCAACCCGATGCTGAAGCCGTAGTCTATTCCGGTGACTGGCCGCGCATCGAAGTGGTCAGCCCCGACCAGCACCCCGATTTTGCGCCCGAAACTTATCGTATCACGCCCGCGCCCCTGACCGGGCACCTAGACGAAGGCGATGTCGTGGACCTTGGCGATTGCGCGTTTCAGGTGCTGCATGTGCCGGGCCATTCCCCCGGCTCGATTGCGCTGTGGGACCAAAAGGCGCGCACGGTCTTTACCGGCGACGCGATTTATGACGGCGGGCTTCTGGACAGCCTTTATCATTCCAACCCCGAAACCTATCGGCTGACCCTACAACGGCTGCGGCAGCTGGATGCCGATGTGTTTCATGGCGGACATGAACCTTCCTTCGGCAAGGCGCAGCTTGAGCGGATCGTTGATCAGTATCTGGCGGGCGGGCAGGTCATGGGAAATGTGATGGACTGGTATCGTGACGCTTGTCGGGCCCGACCTGACATCTATGCAGCGCAGGATTGGAGCGGCGTCCCCCTTGCCTGATCCACGCAGTCAAAGACTAGCCACGCTGGCGCTGTTTCTGGGGGCCTCGATCTGGGGGCTTTACTGGCTGCCCCTGCGAGAACTCGCACGGTTGGGGATCGACGGGGCTTGGGGGGTGGCGCTGTTTAACGCCTGCCCGCTTCTGGTTTTGGTCCCGCTGATGATCTGGAAACGGCGGGTGGTGCTGGCCGATCCCGGTCCGGCGCTGTTCATCGGGGCGGCGACGGGTGTGGGACTGGGGTTCTATTCCACCTCGATCGTGATGGCCCCGGTAATCCGCATGACGATGGAGTTCTATCTGACCTCGGTCTGGTCAACCATTATCGGGGTGATCTGGCTGAAAGAACACCTTGACCTACGCCGGGTGCTGACGGTGGCGGCGGGCTTGTTGGGCCTGTTCCTGTTGTTGTCGGGTGGGTCGGACCTGCCGTCGTCGGCCCTTGGGTTGGGGGATGTGCTGGCGGTCGCCTCGGGCATGCTTTGGGCCTTGGGCGCGGCGGGGATGAAACGCTGGCCGGGGGCGCATGTGCTGACCACCTCGGCACTGCAGTTTCTGTTTGCGGTTCTGGCCGGGGTGGCGCTTGCGCTTCTTTTGTTGCCCAATCCGCCCCCTTCGGTCGCACAGGTGATCGACGGGCTGCCGCTGTCGCTTTTGGCCTCGACCCTGTTTTTGCTGCCCAGCATCCTGGTCATCTTCTGGGCCTGTCGGATCCTGTTTCCCGGACGGGCTGCGGTTCTGATGATGTCAGAAGCCTTGGTCGCCACGATCAGCGCGTCCTGGCTTTTGCCAGCCGAGACGATGACGGCCCTGCAATGGTCAGGCGGCGGGATCGTTCTTCTGGCCTGTGTTCTGGGCAAGTGACCGGGCCGATTCGGGCGGCAGCGGATTTGAACTGACAAGCCGTGACTCTTGCTGCCTTAACGCGGTGTCTCGGCGTTCTATCGGTCTACTTCACCGGGCAAGGCATCGGTTTCCAGCGCAGCCGCCCGGGTCAGCCAGCCGACCAGTGCCATCACATCGCGCCTGCCCGCCTTGCCCTGCGGATAGACCAGGCAATAGGGGTGACCCAACGGCAATGTGACATCCGAGAGCGTGACGAGGTGACCACGGGCCAGATCCCGCGCTGCCATCATTCTTTGGGCGAGTGCTGCGCCAAGACCTTCGCGCGCCAAGTCTAGCACCAGGCTGGACCGTCCAACCTGAAATCCGCCGCTGTCTGAGGGTATCCTTAGGCCGACTTTCTTGAACCAACTGCGCCACGTCGGGTTCGAGCCAAAGCTTGGGCCCCAGCTGGTGTGCAACAGGTCACTTTCGGGCACCGCCTCAAGCCCAAGGTGGCGAATAGCGGGGTTTGCTTGCAGATATGCGGGGCTGCACATCGGCTGGACGGCGTCTTGCGCCAAAGGTTGGACATGGTGGTCGGGATAGGCGCTGGCCCCGTAACCAACCCGAAGGTCGATGTTATGACGGGCAAAATCCACCGGGTCAGGCTCTACCCTCAGGTCGAAGCGGAACCCCGGCTGGGCGCGGCAAAAGTCGCCAAGCTGGGGAACCAGCCACTTTTCAGCCAAGGATTCAATTGCGCTGATCACCAGACGGGACCTCGACCGGTCAGACATCAGATCGACCGAAGTATCCGAGATTGCCTGCAATGCGCCCGCCGTTCCGGCAAAGATCGCGTGACCGGCATCGGTCAGGATCACCCGATTGTTCATCCGCAGGAACAGTTCCTTGCCGAAATAGTCTTCCAGCTTCCGGATATGCTGGCTGATCGCGGCTGCGGACACGCCCAATTCCTCGGCCGCGGCAACATAGCTGCCGCTGCGGGCGGCGGCCTCGAAGGCGCGCAGGGAATTCAGTGGCGGCAGCTTCAGGGGCATCGGCGTTGCCTTAGGTTTTCTAATTTGCCTTTGCCCTGACCCGCGGCGAAAGTAAAGCCGCCGACTACCCTCGACTGGCAACCCTGAACTCCGGAGAACCAAGATGAGCCGTCGTGGAGGCCCGCGACCAGGACGCATTTCTGAAACTTACCTGCTATTTCATGCGGGAGACATGACATGGTCGTGGCAGGTTGTCTCTAGCCGCTTTGCGATCATGCTGGTGGCTTCCGGCTAATAAAAACTATCTCAGACTAAGTTTTTGCCACCTTGATCAACGGGACGGATTTGACCAGCTTAAGCGGCAGGTGTCCACTTTCGGCAAACAAGGACTACACATGCACGACATTCTTGACTTGGACCGTTTTCCGCTTGACCGGCCCGGTTCGACTGGCTGGCTTGATCTGGTTGCTCGCTGCAAAGCAGGTCTAGCGGCGGAGGGCATGTTCAACCTTGAAGGCTTGATGCGCCCCCAAGCCATTGCCAAGGCGATGGCTGAAGTTGGCCCGATTATGGAGCGGTTGTCGTTCCTGCACAAACGCCACCACAATATCTATTTCCGCAAGGAAGTGCCGGGCCTCGCGCCGGATCATCCGGCCTTGCAGATGGTCGACACGATCAACCACACGGTTTGCGGAGATCAGTTGGAGCAGACGGTGATCGACTGGGTCTACTCTTGGCCGCAAATGGCAGTTTTCCTGGCCGCAACCATGGACAAGTCGGCGCTGTTCACGATGGCCGACCCCTTGGCGCGGATGAACATCATGCGCTACGGCGAGGGTGAGGCGCTGAACTGGCATTTCGACCGGTCCGAATTCACGACGACCCTGCTGTTGCAAGAGCCCTCGGGGGGCGGCGAGTTCCTGTACCGAACCGACCTGCGCAGCGATAGCAATCCCAATTTTGACGGCGTGGCCCGCGTGCTGGAAGGTAAGGACCCCGAGGTCAAGTCGCATTTCCTGAAGGCGGGCACGCTGAACGTGTTCAAGGGCAAGAACACCCTGCACAAGGTGACCAAGTGCAAGGGCCCGCAAGACCGCTTCATTGCTGTCTTCTCGTATTACGAACGCCCCGGTGTTCGTTTCACCAAGGAAGAGCAAGTCGGGTTTTACGGTCGTGCGGCCTGAATTCGTGACACAATAGCCACGGTCCGTCGGCGCCTTTGGACTGCGAGGGCACGGCGGTAGACCTCGCGTGGTATCACAGTCGCCGGACGGGTGGCGTTTTGACAGGAAAGCCAATGTGATGGACACACCGTTCAAGGACGAACGTAAACTGACCTACCTGAATGCCGAAGGGGCCGACAAGCCGCTTCGAAGCCCGGTGCCCGAAAGCGGTCTGAAAGCGGCCCGCCGCTATCGGCTGTCGCGCATTCGCAAGCTATTGCGCGACAACGACTGTGCGGCGGCCTTGCTTTATGACCCGGTCAACATCCGCTATGCGCTGGATTGTTCCAACATGCAGGTCTGGACCCTGCACAATCCCATGCGTTACGCCCTGATCTTCGCCGAAGGTCCGGCGATCATGTTCGAGTTCAAGGGCTGTGAGCATCTTTGCGCGGGTCTGGAAACCATCGACGAGCTGCGCCTTGCGACCACCTGGATGTTCATGGCGGCGGGCGATCAGGCGGAACTCCGCGTCAATCGCTGGGCGGCCGAGATTGCCGATCTGATACGAGAACACGGCGCTGGCAACAATCGACTGGCCTGCGACAAGTTGGAATTGCCCGGTTTGCATGTCTTGACCGGCCTTGGCCTGAGCGTCATCGACGGCACGCCCCTGACCGAAACCGCCCGTTCGATCAAATCACCCGAAGAGATCGACTTGATGCGCTGGACGATCCGCGTCTGTGAGGCGGGTATGGCACGAATCTATGAGCATTCCGTTCCCGGCGTAACCGAGCGCGAGCTTTGGGCGCATCTGCATTTCGAAAACGCCCGCTCGGGTGGCGACTGGCTGGAGACCAAGCTGTTGACCTGTGGCGATCACACCAACCCCTGGTATGCCGAATGCGGCGACCGGGTTTGCCGGGCGGGCGAGATGATTTCGTTCGATACCGACATGATCGGTCCCTATGGCTATTGCGCCGATCTGTCGCGCAGTTGGACCTGCGGCTATGTGCCGATGACACCGTTGCAGCGGGGCCTCTATTCCGCTGCGCTTGATCAGATCAACCACAACATGGCGTTGTTGCGGCCCGGTCTGTCCTTTACCGAGTTCAACGCCCGGTCCTGGCAGATTCCGGAACGCTATCAGCCCTATCGCTATTCGCTTGCGGCCCATGGTGTGGGTATGGCCGATGAATGGCCAGTTGTCGCGCTGCACCCAGACTTTGCCTCAAATCACGGCGGATGGTTCGAAGAGGGAATGGTGATCTGTGTGGAAAGCTTGATTGCCGAGGCGGGAAGTGAAAGCATCAAGCTAGAAACGCAGGTTCTGATCACTGCGACCGGGTTCGAACGGTTGGACAGTTTCCCGTGGGAGACAGTTTCCTGACGCCTTGCCGATCCCAAACGCAACTGGTCAATATGGGAACGCACCACTCAAGGGTAGAACTGGACCTGCGCAAGGATAAGTAGCCCCAGTCAGGAGAGAGACGCATGAAGGTCAATAATCGACCTCTTGACCTACTTCGCTGGGGCCGCAGAGGCTGTGGGCTAGGTTTATGACTTTGACCGCGCAGACGACGCTTCTGGCGGACTTGCATTGAGCCAGACTTAAGCCGCGCATCCGGTTTGGAGGCAGGGAATGACCAATCAGCCCCAACCGCTGTAAAGCACCGTCCCGGATCACGACTGGCGCGACGACCTTCGCTTGCTTGCAAGGACTGCGACATTCATCTGTGCACCGGTGATTGTGCTGTTCTGCGTGGGCTGCGCCTTGTCTGGACCCATTGTGGTACCCTATGCAGCCGTTGCAAACGATCAGCAGAACTCGCTGCTGTCTCACTCGACCGACCATTGGTTTGGCCCTGACCGCCCTTGGCACCTCGACTGTCACGGTGCTGGTAGTCATCGCGTTCAGCTTTGCCCCGACCATCGCCCGAACCGTGCGTTCGGCGGTCTTGGCTGAGGTTGGGCTGGACTATGTAACCGCAGCGGAATTGCGCCGCGAAAGTACCACCTACATTCTGTTTGTCGAGATACTACCGAATGTACTGCCGCCGATCCTTGCCGAGGCCATTGTACGGCTGGGCCATGCGATCTTCACCGTCGCCACGCTGAGTTTTTTCGGCTTGCGGAACGTTATCCGCATCAATTGTCGGGCGGCATGCAGCAGCGTGTCGCCACCGCGATGGCGATTGCCGCGAACCCTGCGCCTTTGGTGCTGGACGAACCCGCCACAGGCCTTTTTGCCACGGTCGAGGCCGAGGTGTTGAGCCTGACCCAGCATTTGCGGCGCGAGCTTTCCACCGCGATCCTGTTCATCAGCCGCAATCTGGCGGTCGTTGCCCGTAAGTGCGACCGAGAGAGCGTCCTCTATGCCGGTCGGCTGGTGGAAGAGGCCCGAACCGAGGAGGTCGTCTCAAACCCCCGCCACCCCTGTACGGCCAGCCTCTTGCGCTGCTTGCCGCAGGCGGGGCGCAGTAAGGACAGGGCAAAGCTCGCCACTACCCCCACCTTTCTGTTATTGGTCGTCAACTGTACGGTGGTCCGAAGCAGCGGGTCGCTATTGCGCGCGCCTTTGCCAGCGACCCAAAGATGCTGATCTGTTGCGAGTTGACCTTGGCGCTGGATGTTTCGGTTCAGGCCGCCGTTCTGAACCTTTTGGCCGAGTTTCAGGCCACCAAACAGGTCAGCTATATCCTGATTTTCCAGGATCTTGGCATCGTCCGGTACCTGTTGGACCTCATCGCGGTGATGTACATGGGCGACAAGCTTCAGGGCGAAATCGATGTGTTGTACCTGTTTTACCCCATCGCGGTGATGTAGATTGGCGAAATCCTTGAAATTGGACCGGCTCAAGAGGTCTTCTCGGGTCCGCACCATCCCTATACCGCTGCACTTTTGTCGTCGGTCCCGACCATCATGGCCGGCGAGCCGCTGATCGAAGAAGGGCAAGTGGTCCCCCTGCCATTGACCTCGGACCGACCAAAGGGATGCATATTCCAGTCGCGCTGCCCCAGGAGGATTCCGGGACTTTGCGATGTCACCCGGCCACTGCTTATCGGGTTGGCAAAGGGCCATAGCCTGTCGTGCCATCTTGCGCCCGAGGAATTGCCCACCGCTGCAAGCAAGCAATCGTCGAGGGCTGTAGTGTCCTAGTTTCGGACCAGAGGTACTAGGTGCAGGTTGCCACGCCGGGTGCCACCGTTCATCGCAAGAGTCCGTCGGTCTAACGGCAGTTTGTTTGGGTTGGGCAAGCGCCGCGTGCGCTGCGTCCTCAACCTGCTTTAGTCCCCGACGCAGCCAGCACGTCGGCAAGGAGGTCGGCCACACTAATGGCTGGGAGCGAGAGCGCAATCCGTAGCCTGCCCAGCCAATAAACCTCAGGGGCTGGTGGGCGCATCGGGTGCCGGTGCAGGTTCGGTCGGGGCCTCGGTCGAAGGTGCGACTGGGGCGGTCAAGATGCCGTTCTTCCATATGCCGATGGCGACTTCGCCTGACGCATAGGTCAGCGTTCCCTCGCCTTCGCGGATACCCGCAACGAAGTGGCCGGAATAGACATCGCCCGACGGATAGGTCGCGTCCCCCTTGCCCTCGATCACACCCCCAACCCAATGGCCGACATAGCGAAAGCCGTCCGTCGTCGAAAATTCGCCGTCGCCATCCCGAAGCCCCGCCTTGAACGTGCCTTTGTAGGTGCTGCCGTCAGCAAAACTCGCGGCCCCTACGCCCTGCCGCTGGCCGTCAACCCAGTCGCCGTCATAGCGATAGCCACCGGGGTCTGTCATCGTGCCCACGCCATCCGGCAGCCCACCACGGACCGCGCCCTCATAGACCCGGCCGTCGGCATAGGTCGCACGGCCCGTGCCGTTCATCACGCCAGCCTCCCAGTCGCCTTCATATGTCGAGCCATCGGGATATGTGATCGCGCCTTTGCCCTGCGGCTGATCATCCTTCATCGCGCCGACATAGACCGAACCGTCGGGATAGGTGATCGAGCCGGTGCCGGTCATCCGCCCGTCGACCCAGGACCCTTCATAGCGAAACCCGTCGGCGGCGCTGAATATCCCCTGGCCATGGCGGCGGTCGGCTTTCCAGTGGCCAATATAGACATCGCCGCCCTTGTGCAGCAGCGTGCCTTCCCCTTCGCGCAGGCCGCCCACGAAGCTGCCGTCATAGCTGTCGCCGTTGGGCTGGATCAGCTTGCCCTCGCCCGTCATCTGCCCGTCGGCCCAGTCGCCCTCGTAGGTCAGCCCGTCCGGTGCTTTCAGAACCCCCTTGCCAGAGCGCATCCCCTTGAGCATGGCACCTTCATAGATAGCACCGTCGGGTGAGGTGATTTTCCCAATCCCCTCTTTGACGCCAATCACCCAGTCGCCCTCATAACTATAGCCCGCGGAGGTCGTCAGGGTGCCTTTGCCGTTTAGGGCACCGTTGACGAAGCTGCCTTCGTAGATCGAGCCATTGGGCAGGATCGACACCCCCGCCCCCGTCATCTCGGCATTGACCCAGTCGCCTTCATAGGTGCTGCCATCGGACGATGTCATCATGCCCTTACCCTCAGGTCGGCCCTTCAGAAACGTCCCGACATAGACCGAGCCGTTGGGATAGCGGGCGGTGCCTTGGCCGGTAATCTCGCCCTCGACCCATTCGCCGGTGTATTCAAAGCCTGAGGGCAACCGGTAGGTCCCGGTGCCGTGCTGGCGACCGTCCTTGAACGTGCCTTCATAGACCGAGCCGTCATCGTATTGCTTGGTGATGATCTCTCCATCCTGGGCCAAGGCCGAAAGAGAAAGGGCCGGGACAGCCAACAGGATGACAAGGGCACTGGTCACGAGGCGCATGGGCGAATCCTTGGAAGATCGGCCCAAAAGGTATGCGCGTGGCCGGTGCGTGACAAGCGATGACGGTCACCGGGCCTTGCACTTTCCCTTGTGGTGCAACCTGCTAGAAGGGGGCGATGTGAGAAGGAGGCCGCGATGGGCGACGTGATCAAACTGATGCTGGCGCAACTGAACCCGACCGTGGGAGCGATTGCCGCCAATGCGGCACGGGCGCGTTTGGCCTGGGAAAAGGGCCGCGCAGAGGGTGCCGACATGGTTGCCCTGACCGAGATGTTCGTGACCGGCTACCAGACGCAGGATCTGATCCTGAAGCCTGCCTTCGTCAGCGATGCGATTGCAGCGATTGAAAAGCTGGCGGTCGATTGTGCCGATGGTCCCGCCTTGGGGATCGGCGGGCCAGTGCGGGCCGGTGGCAAGCTCTACAACGGCTATTACGTGCTGGAAGGCGGCCGGGTGCATGCCCGGATCCTAAAGCACCATCTGCCGAATGACGCGGTCTTCGATGAAAAGCGGGTGTTTGCCTCGGCGGATGTGCATGGGCCCTATGTGGTTCGGGGGGTGCGAATCGGCACGCCGATTTGCGAGGACGCGTGGCACTCCGATGTGGCCGAGACGCTGGCCGAGACCGGGGCGGAGATTCTGCTGATCCCCAATGGCTCGCCCTATCACCGGGGCAAGCCGAACCTGCGACTGAACCTGATGATCAGCCGCGTGGTCGAGACCGGCTTGCCGCTGGTCTATCTGAACATGGTCGGTGGGCAGGATGATCAGGTCTTTGACGGTTCCTCCATGGTGCTGAACCCCGGCGGACGGCTGATGGCGCAGCTGCCGCAATTCGACGAGACGGAGGTGATGATCACCTTCCGCCGTGGGGCCGAGGGTTGGGCGGCGGACCCCGGTGAAATCTGCGAGATCCCCCCGATTGGCGAGGCGGATTATCGGGCCTGTGTGATGGCCTTGGGCGATTATCTGCGCAAGACCGGGTTCAAGAAGGCTTTGCTGGGCCTGTCGGGCGGGATCGATTCCGCGATTGTCGCTGCGATGGCGGTCGATGCTTTAGGACCGGAGAACGTGCGCTGCGTGATGCTGCCATCGGAGTTCACCTCGCAAGAGTCGCTGGAGCTGGCAACTGCGGCGGCCAAGGCGCTGGGGTGCCGGTATGACACCGTGCCGATCTCGGGCGCCCAGGGCGCGGTGGGCGAGGCTTTGGCCCCCCTTTTCGCGGGCACCGAAGCCGGGATCACCGAGGAGAATATCCAAAGTCGGCTGCGGGGCCTGCTTCTGATGGCGCTGTCGAACAAGTTCGGCGAAATGCTTTTGACTACGGGCAACAAGTCCGAGATGGCGGTTGGCTATTGCACGATCTACGGCGACATGAACGGCGGCTATAACCCGGTGAAGGACATGTATAAGACGCGCATGTTCCTGACTGCCAAGTGGCGGAACGAGAACCACCGAAGCTGGATGAAGGGACCCGCAGGCGAGGTGATCCCGGAGCGCATCATTTCGCGGCCACCAAGTGCAGAACTGCGCGCAAACCAGCGCGACGACGACAGCCTGCCGCCCTATGAGGTGCTCGATGTTATCCTCGAATGCCTGGTGGAAAAGGAAATGTCAGTGGCCGAGATCGTGGCGCTGGGTTTTGAGCGAGCCACAGTGAAGAAGGTCGAGAACCTGCTCTACATAGCCGAGTACAAGCGCTTCCAGGCAGCGCCGGGGGTCAGGTTGACCCAAAAGGCGTTCTGGCTGGATCGCCGCTATCCGGTTGCCAACCACTGGCGCGACGAGAGCTGAGCACCGCTCATCAGCCCTGACCGGCGTTCTTCGCTAAAGCCAGCGAGGACCGCCCGCAAGGGAGGGTCGAGCGGTCGGATCAGACCTTGCTGACCGCGCATTCCGGCAGAAGCCGCATCACGTCTTCCGGCCTGCAAAGCTGGGTCGCATCGGTGGTGACGGCCGCCGAGGCTGCGGCCGAGCCAAGCGCCAAGGCCTCGGCGTCAGACTGGCCGCGCGACAGGGCAAGCACGAAGGCGGCGACGAAACTGTCGCCTGCCCCCACGGTCGATTTGACCCGCACTTTCGCCGAAGCCGCATGCAGACGGTGATCGGCGGTCGCCAGCACATTGCCATCGGCTCCACGCGCTACGATCACAGTCCTTGCCACACCGGCGCGGACCAGCGACTGGGCGAAATCGGCCGTGTCCTGACGAGTTTCCAAGGGGTGACCGGCCAAGGCCTCGCCTTCCTCACCATCCATGCGCAGCACGTCAAGGCCCGGGATCGGGCGGCGGACGGCTTCGGTCAGCGTGGCGCCGGAAGTATCCAGAACGACCCGGCTTTCGGGCATCGATCCCGCAAGTTGTGCCGGGAAATCAACTGGCACGCCGGGGGGTTGGCTGCCCGAGATGACCGAAATCCCGCCCGGGCGCGCGGTGGCACGGAGAAGGGTGAAGACGCGCGACCGCTCTGCCTCGCCCCAGACGGGGCCGGGGAGCATGAAGCGGAACTGTTTACCCGTCACTTCTTCCTTCACAGTCAGGGATTGGCGCGTCTCGCCTGGGCCAAGGATTGACAGGAAAGTGACGCCTTCGGATCGAATCAGCCCGGCCAGACGGTCGCCGGTCAGCCCGCCGATGGCGACCAGCGCAAGGCTGTCACCACCCAGCGATTTGATCGCGCGGCTGACGTTCAAACCGCCACCGCCGGGATCGAGAAGGGGTTCGGAGCAGCGCAGCTTATGGCCGGAAACGATCTCGTGCACCTCGGTCGCCATGTCGAGGGCGGGGTTCAGTGTCAGGGTCAGAATCGGCAGTTGGGTCATGCGGCACCTAGGATGTTACCGCTATCATAGAGGGCTTCGGCGAGAAATGGAACGGGGAGAGCCGCAAATCGGCGGGCGCCAAATTTCTTGAGTAAGAAATTTGGCGCGGCCTATTCCCACCAGGGATCGATGGTTGCGATGTCTTCGTCGGACCAGCCGAAGTGATGTGCAAGTTCGTGGATCACAATATGGCCGACCAGTTCGGAGATCGAGACATTGCC
Source organism: Paracoccaceae bacterium (assembly GCA_947504705.1). Taxonomy (GTDB): domain Bacteria; phylum Pseudomonadota; class Alphaproteobacteria; order Rhodobacterales; family Rhodobacteraceae; genus Tabrizicola. The sequence goes on along the minus strand of CANNIA010000016.1, from coordinate 28,213 downwards.
GCGTTCTGCCCATTCATCAAGGATCGGGCGGCGGAAAAGCCAGATCACATCAGGCCTTGTCGGCTGGTCGCTGACGGACTTCTGGGTCAAGGGGATGCCGTCATAAAGCCCGGTCAGATCAAAGGCATCTTCGGCCCCGATTTCCTCGACCATCTCGTCGCTGGCAAAGTCTTCGATGCGCAGGCGGATATGGGTTGCGGCCTCACGAAATAGCTCGGGAAGGGTTGAAATCACCTCATGGGCCAGCTGCTCGATAAGCGCGAGCGAGGGGGCGTGACTTTCGGGGGCAGGGTCGGTCATGCAGATAGGATAGCAGGCACAGGGAAAGAAGGAAGGCCCGCTTGGTCACGGCTGGACCCAAACTGGACAAATCCAGGGCCTTGTGACAGGGAAGCGCCTGAAGGAGCCCGTTCCATGACCGTCACAACCCGTTTCGCCCCGTCGCCCACTGGCTGGATCCACGTGGGGAACCTGCGCACCGCCCTGATGAACTATCTGATCGCCCGCCAGAACGGCGGCCAGTTCATCCTGCGGCTGGACGATACGGATCAGGAGCGGTCAAAACAGGAATTTATTGATGGGCTGAAGGCCGATCTGGATTGGCTGGGTATCCGCTATGACCGGATCGAGCAGCAGTCCAAGCGCACGGCGCGCTATGCGGAAGCGGCCGAGCAGCTGAAGGCGGCCGGGCGGTTCTATGAATGTTTTGAAAGTCCGGTCGAGCTGGACCTGAAGCGCAAGAAGCAGCTGAACATGGGCAAACCGCCGGTTTATGACCGTGCGGCGCTGAACCTGACCGAGGCGCAGAAAGAGGCTTACCGCGCCGAGGGGCGGCAAGGATACTGGCGCTTCAAGCTGAACCTTGAGCGGATCGAGTGGAAGGACGGGATCATCGGGGACATCTCGATTGATGCGGCATCCGTCTCGGACCCGGTGCTGATCAAGGCGGATGGACAGGTGCTTTATACCTTCGCCTCGTCAGTGGATGACGTGGACATGGGGGTCACGCATATCGTGCGCGGTGCCGACCATGTGACGAACACGGCAACGCAGATCCAGATCATGAAGGCGTTGGGCGGGACGCCCCCGACCTTTGCGCACCACTCGCTGCTGACCGGGCCGCAGGGCGAAGAGCTGTCAAAGCGGCTGGGCGTTCTGTCCTTGCGTGATCTGCGCGCGCGGGGCGTGGAGCCGATGGCGCTGCTTTCGCTGATGGCGCGGCTTGGGTCTTCGAAGCCGGTGGAATTGGCCGGGTCGATGGAGGATTTGGTGGCGGGCTTTGAGGTGGGGTCCTTTGGGGCTGCTCCGACCAAGTTTGACGCCGAAGACCTGTTCCCGCTGACCCGGCATCATGTGCAGGCGCAGCCCTTTGCCGACGTGAAGGACCGGGTGCTGGCACTTGGCGTTCATGAAGCAGAGGCCGAGCAGTTCTGGGCTGTAGCCAAGGGTAATATCACAGTCATGGCCGATCTCGCCGAGTGGTGGACCTTGTTCCGCGACGGGGCGGAGCCGGTTGTGGAAGACGCCGACCGCGACTTCGTGCGGCAGGCTCTGGGGTTGTTGCCCGCAAAGCCTTGGACGACGGCGACTTGGGGTGAGTGGACTTCGGTTGTGAAGGAAGCGACGGGTCGCAAGGGCAAGGACCTTTTCCGCCCGCTGCGCCGGGCATTGACTGGGCGTGACGCGGGGCCGGAGATGGCGGATGTCATGCCGCTTTTGCACAAGGTGCCCAGCATCTGATTTGATGCCTGACCCCCGGGGGCTGTCTGCCCCCGGACCCCCGAGGATATTTTCAGAAGAGAAAGGGCTTTTGCCGATTTCTCGTGAGGTGCGGCGATGGCGGGTGAACAGGCGAAGTTTGTTGAGGGGAACCTGTTCCGGCACCTTTCTGTCATGGCGCTGAGCTCTTCGGTCGGGCTGATCGCGGTTTTCATCGTTGACCTGATCAACATGGTCTATATCAGCTGGTTGCAGGACCATGTGCTGACGGCGGCACTTGGCTATGCGGGCGCAGTTCTGTTCTTCACCACCTCGTTCGGGATCGGGATTTCCATCGGGGTTTCGGCGCTGGTCTCGCAAGCGGTCGGGCAGCGCGATCCGAAACTGGCGCGTGAGCGGGTGACCGAGGGGCTGGTCCTTAGCCTTGTGCTGGGCTCGCTATTCTCGGCGCTGGTCTTCGTGTTGTTGCCGCAGATTGTCGACCTTCTGGGGGCCAAAGGGCGAACCGCCGAGGAAACGCTGGGCTTCCTGCGGCTTTACACGGCCAGCCAGCCGCTTCTGATCGCCGCAATCGTTTGTGCGGCGGTCCTGCGGTCGCATGGTGAGGCGCGGCGCGCGATGATGGTGACGGTCTGGGGGGCGGTTGTTCTTGCTGCGCTGGACCCGGTGTTGATCTTGTGGGCCGATTGGGGGCTGACCGGGGCAGCGGTGGCGGGGGCGGGATCGCGGGCCGCCATGGCGATCATGGCGCTTTGGGCGGTGCGGCGGCGGATAGGCGGCTTTTCCCAAGTCACTGGCGAGGGGCTTCGCCTTGGCTTGGCCCCGCTTCTGGCCATCGCGTTTCCGGCGATCCTGACGCAACTTGCGACCCCGGTCGGACAAGCGCTGGTGACGCGGATGGTGGCAGGCTACGGCGAGGCGGCAGTGACCGGCATGGCGATTGCCGGGCGGCTGACTCCGGTCGCCTTCGGCGTGGTTTTTGCAATGACGGGAGCAATCGGCCCGATCATCGGGCAGAACCTTGGCGCGGGCCGGATGGACCGGGTGCGGCGTGTCTTCATTGACGGGCTGATCTTTACCGGTCTGGTGATCCTGGTGGTTTCCGCCCTGCTTTTCCTGTTACGCGCACCCATCGCCGACCTTTTCCACGCGGAAGGTCATGTGCGCGATCTGGTCTATCTTTTCTGTGGGCCGCTTGCGCTTTTGTGGTTCTTCAACGGGATAATTTTCGTCGGCAATGCTGTCTGTAACAACCTGGGCCGGCCGTTCTGGTCGACCATCGTGAACTGGGGGCGGCACACAGTCGGCACAATTCCTTTGGCGCTTTGGCTGAGCGGGACCTGGGGGGCCGCTGGCGTGCTGGTCGGGCAGGCCCTTGGCGGGGTGGTCTTTGGGTTGGCGGCGGCCTGGTTTGCGCTGCTCGCGATCCGCTCGCCCGTCATCGCTGCGCCGCGTGGACACAAGCCCGAACAGCCACCAGTTGAGGCTGGTGCCGAAGGCTGAAACGCGTCGTTTCCACTTTGCATACCGTCGTATTCTGTTTGCCCCTTGCCGCAATGGGCCCCAATGGGCTAACCAAGGCAGGTCAGGTTCGGGAGAATCCGACGGGCCATCCAGCCCATCGGTGCCGAAGGAGCAACCGCCCCGGTAAACTCTCAGGCGCAAAGGACCGTTTCTGACGACAGACTCTGGAGAGTTCCCGGACAACCGGGACGCCGAAGGGATAACAATCTCAGGCGCGCCACATGGCGCAAGGACAGAGGGGGCATCGCAGGGCAGGGATCAGCCTGCCTGACGGTGCCGGTATGATCCGGCCAGATGTGGAGGGGCGGCAATGGCCGACCTTGTGGAGACAGAGCTGCTTCTGTTGGGCTTGAACGCCCTGCATGAAGAGCTTGGCGGCAAGATGGTGCCCTTTGCGGGCTACCTCATGCCGGTGCAATATCCCGACGGGGTGATGAAGGAACATCTGCACACGCGCGCGGCGGCGGGGTTGTTTGATGTCTCCCACATGGGGCAGGTGATCCTGCGGCCCAAGGGGTCGATGGAGGCGCTGAAACTGGCCTTCGAGGCGCTGATGCCGGTCGATGTGCTGGGTCTGGCCGAGGGGCGGCAGCGCTATGGCCTATTCACCAATGACCAGGGTGGCATCCTTGATGACCTGATGTTCACCAACCGAGGCGATCATCTTTATGTGGTGGTCAATGCGGCCTGCAAGGCGGCCGACATCGCCCATATGACCGCTGGAATGCCGCGGGTTTCGGTGGAACCCGTGACCGACCGAGCGCTTCTGGCGCTGCAGGGACCGGGGGCCGAGGCGGCTCTGGAGGCGCTGTTGCCGGGTATCGCGGCGATGCGATTCATGGACCATCGGGTTGTGGGGGACATCTGGGTCAGCCGCTCGGGCTATACCGGCGAGGACGGGTTCGAGATTTCGGTGCCGGACGCGCAAGCGGAAGGGTTTGCCCGGAAGTTGTTGGCGCAGCAGGGCGTCGCGCCCATCGGCCTTGGAGCGCGGGATAGCCTGCGGCTGGAGGCGGGGCTTTGCCTCTACGGGCACGACATCGACACGACGATCAGCCCCGTCGAAGCGAACCTGACCTGGGCGATCCAGAAGGCTCGCAAGACCGGTGGCGCCCGCGAAGGCGGTTTCTCGGGTGCCGCGCGCATCCTACGGGAACTGGCCGAGGGACCCGAGCGGCTGCGTGTTGGCCTAAGGCCCGAAGGCCGGGCGCCGATGCGTGAAGGGGTCGAGCTTTTCGCCCCTGATGGCACACCCGTCGGGCGCGTCACCTCGGGCGGGTTCGGGCCTTCGGTCAATGCGCCGATAGCCATGGGCTATGTGGCCCGCGCTCATGTCACCAAAGGCACTGCCCTTCTAGGCGAGGTGCGCGGCAAGCGCCTTCCCGTCACTGTCTGCGATCTTCCCTTCCATCCCACCACTTACAACCGCTGAGGCGAAAAGATGAAATACACCAAAGACCATGAATGGCTGCGCGTCGAGGGTGACCTCGTGGTTGTCGGCATCACTGAACATGCCGCGACCCAGCTCGGGGACGTGGTTTTCGTGGAACTGCCCGAACCCGACACGATGGTGGCTGAAGGCGACGAAGTCTGCGTCATCGAAAGCGTCAAGGCCGCGTCGGACATTCTGGCCCCGGTCGATGGCGAGATTGTCGCAGTGAACCAGAAGCTGGTCGACAATCCAGGTTTGGTGAACGAGGACCCGACGGGTACCGCCTGGTTCTTCAAGATGAAGCTTGATGACCTTGGCGTGCTCGATCAGCTGATGGATGAAGACGAGTATCAAGAGCTGATCGGCTGATCGCCTTGCGCCCGGAATTTTCGAAGATTCCAGGCAAATCTTTTCGAAAAGATTTGCAAATTCCTCTCAAGGAATTTGTCCGCCCCTTGCCCGAGGTATGTCATGACCTTCACGCCCACCGACTATAACCCCTATGATTTCGCCAACCGCCGCCACATCGGACCCTCTCCTTCGGAGATGGAGGAGATGCTGAAAGCCGTCGGCGTGCGCAAGCTGGACGAGTTGATCGAGCAGACGGTGCCAGCCTCGATCCGGCAGAAGACGGCGCTGTCCTGGGCGCCTTTGGCCGAACATGAGCTTCTGGCCAAGATGAAAGAAGTCGCCGCAAAGAACCGGGTGATGACCCAACTGATCGGCCAAGGCTATTACGGCACGGTCACCCCTCCGGCGATCCAGCGCAACATTCTGGAAAACCCGGCCTGGTATACCGCCTATACCCCCTATCAGCCCGAAATCGCGCAAGGTCGGTTGGAGGCTCTGCTCAACTTCCAGACCATGGTCTGTGACTTGACAGGCCTCGACGTGGCCAACGCCTCGCTTCTGGATGAGGCGACGGCTGCGGCCGAGGCGATGACCATGGCCGAGCGGGTAGCGAAGTCGAAAGCCAAGGCTTTCTTCGTCGACCGGTTCTGCCATCCGCAGACCATCGCGGTGATCAAGACCCGCGCCCTGCCACTGGGTATCGAGATCATCGAGGACATGGTGGAGAACCTTGATCCGTCGAAAGTCTTTGGCGCGATCTTCCAATATCCGGGCAGCTATGGCCATGTGACCGACTTTACCGACCCTATCGCCAGCCTGCATGCGGCGGGTTCGGTGGCGATAATGGCGACTGACCTGCTGGCGCTGTGCATGCTGAAGGAACCCGGCGCGATGGGGGCCGACATCGCCATTGGCTCGGCCCAACGCTTTGGCGTGCCGATGGGCTATGGCGGGCCGCATGCCGCCTTCATGGCGGTCAAGGACGCGCACAAGCGGCAGATGCCGGGGCGGATCGTCGGTGTCTCAATCGATGCGCAGGGTGGCATGGCTTACCGGTTGTCCTTGCAGACGCGCGAGCAGCATATCCGGCGCGAAAAGGCCACGTCGAACGTCTGCACGGCACAGGCCCTGCTGGCCGTAATGGCGTCGATGTATGCGGTTTTCCACGGGCCGAAGGGCCTGCGCGCGATTGCGGAACGGGTGCATTTCCTGACCCAGCGTCTGGCGCGGGCGTTGAAGGCGGCGGGGGCCAAGGTCTCGCCCAAAGCGTTCTTTGACACGATCACGGTCGAGGTCGGCGTGGGGCAAGCCGGCATCCTTGCGGCTGCACGGCACGAGGGCCTGAACTTCCGCAAGATTGGCCTGAACCGCGTCGGCATCAGCCTCGACGAAACCACCGATGAACGGGTCCTCGTCCGCGTCCTGCGCGCCTTCGGGATCGAGGGCGTGCCGCCGCACCGCGCGACGCTTGGCTTCCCCGAGGCGATGTTGCGGACGTCCGACTACCTGACCCATCCGGTCTTCCACATGAACCGGGCGGAGTCGGAAATGATGCGGTATATGCGCCGCCTGTCGGACCGTGACCTTGCCCTTGACCGGGCGATGATCCCGCTTGGGTCCTGCACGATGAAGCTGAACGCAGCCGCCGAGATGATGCCGATCACCTGGCCGGAATTCGGCTCGCTGCACCCGTTTGTCCCACGCGATCAGGCGGCGGGCTATAGCGAGGCGATCACGGACCTTTCGACCAAGCTTTGCGAAATCACCGGCTATGACGCCTTTTCCATGCAGCCCAACTCGGGTGCACAGGGCGAATATGCGGGCCTCCTCACCATCCTTGCCTATCACCGGGCGCGGGGGGATCATGATCGCAAGATATGCCTGATCCCGGTCTCGGCGCATGGCACCAACCCGGCCTCGGCGCAGATGGCGGGGATGGAAGTCGTGGTCGTCAAATCCGCACCGAATGGCGACGTGGATATTGAGGATTTCAAGGCAAGGGCCGTTGCAGCAGGCGACCGGCTGGCGGCTTGTATGATCACCTACCCCTCGACCCATGGCGTCTTTGAAGAGACAGTTAAGGACATCTGCAAGATCACCCATGACCACGGTGGACAGGTCTATATCGACGGCGCGAACATGAATGCGATGGTCGGGCTGGTGAAACCGGGCGAGATTGGCGGCGATGTAAGCCACCTCAACCTGCACAAGACGTTTGCCATTCCGCATGGCGGCGGCGGTCCCGGCATGGGGCCGATTGGCGTCAGGGCGCATCTGGCAGCGCATTTGCCGGGGCATCCCGAAACCGGTGGCGATGGGGCTGTCAGCGCAGCGCCTTACGGTTCGGCGTCGATCCTCCTCATCTCATGGGCCTATTGCCTGATGATGGGCGGGCCGGGGCTGACGCAGGCAACACGGGTGGCGATCCTGAACGCGAACTACATCGCCGCGCGATTGTCGCCGCACTATCCGATCCTGTTCATGGGCAACAAGGGAAGGGTGGCGCATGAATGCATCCTTGATACCCGACCCTTTGCGGAATTCGGCGTGACCGTGGACGACATCGCCAAGCGGCTGATCGACAACGGCTTCCACGCGCCGACCATGTCCTGGCCGGTGGCGGGGACACTGATGGTGGAACCGACCGAATCCGAAACCAAGGCCGAGATCGACCGCTTCATAACAGCGCTTTTGGCAATCCGTGAGGAAATCCGGGCCGTGGAAAAGGGCGAGATTTCGTCCGAAGACAGCCCCCTGCGCCATGCCCCGCATACCGTGGCGGCGCTGATCACTGACTGGGACCGGAAGTACAGCCGCGAGCAGGGCTGCTTCCCGCCCGGGGCCTTCCGGGTCGACAAATACTGGCCACCGGTCGGGCGCGTGGACAACGTTTATGGCGACCGAAACCTTGTCTGCACCTGCCCGCCGGTTGAAAGCTACATGCAGGCGGCGGAATAGGAAGTGACAAGATCCTTCCTCAAGGATCTTGTCAAATTTCTTTCTTCAAGAAATTTGGCCCCGGGCGGTAACTGCTCGGGGCCCGATCTTTAGCTGATCTCAGGGCTGGGGCTTGGGCGCGGGCGTGCCAAGCGAACTGCCGGTGCCGACGCCCGTCGTCCGCGGCTTGGTCAGGTCGGGAACCTTCGGCAGGGGCTTCTTGACGGCAGGGGGCGTCAGAACCTTGCCGTTGCCCGAGTTCTGCGCCAGGCAGGCCTGCGTCATGCTCAGCGCTTCGGCAATGCCGGACACATCATAGCCTTCGTCAATCCCGATCCCAAGCATCCGGAAATACTGGCCACCAGACAGGAACTCCACGGTCTCCGGGATGCCGGTAAAGGTGATGCCGGCGAAGTATTCATCCCAGGCTTCACCGACGCCAGTCCAGGGCAGTCCCCATTCCATCATCATCTGCACATCGAACTGCGTGCCTGGCGTGAATTGCACATCCGGATGCGACAGCAAGATCGAGATCGAATTGTCTGGGTAAAGCCCGATCCACAGTGTTTCGCCATTGGTATAGCCGACCGAGACGTTGCAATGCGAAAACGCCCCGGTCTCGTCGTCCGATGCGGCACCAGTCCAGTTGCCGGACTCGAATTCGGTGCCGGGAATGTCGTCGGCCAAGGCAGGTGTCAGTGGAAGAAGAGCAAGAATTGAGATGGCAAGCGCGCGCATGTCGGTGTCCCCGAATAGATTCCCTTCTGACAGAATGACAGGGCAGGGTGGCATTGCGCAAGTCAGGCTTTCCAATGTCGACAAGCTCCGTGCCGACCGCCTCGCAAGAGGTCCGAACAAACCGCATTCGGCCAAGGGTAACTGTCGGCCGTGGAGTTGAGTGGGGCAGCCAAATACTGTCAGAAAACCGATAAGGTTTGCTGATACCGGCTGCAGACATGCGGTCAGGGTTGGCTTGATCAATTTGGTCTGATCTGGGGTTAAAAACTATGCATGCAGGACGGATGGGCCTATGCGCGCTCGTGGCTACCTTGTCAGCAGCAATCTGTTTGACATCGGCCTTTGCCGAAACAGTCACCCTAAACAGTGGCAATGGCAGCATTTCGTTCACCGGCGAACTGATCCGTTTCGATAACGGCGTATACTTGATCGAGACCCGTCTTGGAAGAATTGGCGTGCCAGCCGCAGACGTGACTTGTGTCGGTGCAGCGTGCCCGGACGCTGCTGAGGTTGCCGAACCTGCGGCCGCCGCAACTGCCGAGCTGGAAGCCGTGCTAGTGGCCGAGCCCCCGGCGCCCGCGGTAGAAGACGCGCCGACTGCATCCGGTGTGCCTGAGGTTGTCGAACCGGTCACGGTGGTGCCTGCAGCTGAACCAGCGTCAGCCGCCAATCCCGCTATCCCAGCCGAGGTCGATCCGGACGCTGCGCCGGTTTACGCGACATATGATCCTGCCACGATCGACGTTAGCATCAAGGGGTCGGATACGATCGGGGACGAGCTCATGCCGCTGCTGATCAAGGGCGCAGCAGAAGCGCTTGGGGCTGCGATTAAGCGTGAGGAAGTCGGCGAACGGCAGTCGGTCCACACCGTACTTGGTGCCGATGGGACGGGCGAGTCGCTCTTTTCCGTCTTTCTTGAGGACAAGGGCTCGGGCACTGGCTTCAAGGGGTTGCTTGACGGCTCGGCGATGATTGGAATGTCGTCGCGCGCGGTGAAGCCCGAGGAAGTGGAGGCCTTTATCGCAGTGGGTTTGGGTGACCCCAGCAGCTTCGAGCAGGAACATGCAATCGCCGTCGACGGACTTTTGATCATTGTGAATCCGCAGAATACGGTTGGGGGTTTGACCGTCGAACAGATCGGTGGCCTTCTTTCCGGCGAGATCGCGAATTGGTCTGAAGTTGGCGGACCCGATCTGCCGGTCAGCGTCTATACGCGGGACGCCGAGTCCGGCACCTTCTCGACCATTGTCGATGCGTTCCTGAAGCCCTTTGCCAAAGAAATGAGCCCCGGCGCCAATACTGTGCCGGGAAATGCTCAGATGACGGATTCTGTCTTCGCCGATCCTGGTGCTATCGGCTATGTCGGCTTTGCCTATAAGAAGGACGCGAGGCCGGTCGATATCGTGTCGAGCTGCGGCATAGTCGCGTCGCCAAGCGCCTTTGCAGCAAAGACCGGGGAATATCCGCTGCATCGCACGCTGTATCTATATACCCCGCAAAAAGACCTGCCGCCGATGGAGGCCGCACTGGTCGACTTTGCAACGTCGGATGCGGCACTCCCGTTCGTCGAGAAGGCGGGCTTCATAGGGTATAATATTGAGGCCGAGGCCATGACGCACCAGGTAGAAATTCTGCTCAGCCGGACCGAGACTACCGAAAGCCCTTCAGAGAAGGCTTTGATGAGCGAGCTTTCCGCCGAAATGGGGAAATGGGAGCGGCTTTCGACTACCTTCCGGTTTAAGACCGGCTCCTCTTCGCTGGAGAACCAGTCGCGGCGTGACTTGGAAAGGCTAGCGGCGTTTCTTGCCGAAAAGGGCGCAGGGCGCAATTTCGTGTTCGTTGGCTTCACCGATTCGGACGGGCCGGTCGAAGCGAACTGGAAGCTGGGGCTGGAGCGCGCCGAAGCCATGCGGGGCGAGTTGCAAGCAATCATGGACCCGGCGGTTTTCAGTTCGCTTTCGATTGATATCAAAGGCTATGGCGAGATCAACCCGGTCGGGTGCAATACGGATTTCGCTGGCCAGCGGCTGAACCGCCGGGTCGAGATCTGGATGCAATAAGCGGCCGTTAAGACGATGCGAACCTTCTTGCCAAGCGGCTTGACCCTGACGGGACCTGCCGCTAGCTCTTGCCGGGCAATGACGTCGCCGCGCTCCGCATTTCTTCCCGGCCTTTCGGCAAGTTTGCCGATCATCATGGGCTATTTCCCGATCGCTTTTTCGTTTGGTGTCGCTGCCACGCGGGCCGGGTTCACGCCCCTTGAAGCCGTTGCTCTGTCGCTGATCATCTATGCCGGGGCCTCGCAATTTCTGGCGCTGGCCCTTCTGTCCTCGGGTGCGCCGGTGCTGGTCTCGGCCTTCACGCTGATCGCGATGAACCTGCGCCATGTGCTTTATGGTCCCGCGCTGATGCGCGAAGCTGGGCGCGAAGCGGGAACCCGCCATGCATGGGCTTGGGCCTGGGGGCTGACGGATGAGGTCTTTGGTCAGGCATTGGGCGCGCTGGCGCGGGGGCAGCGGTTTTCGGAACCCTACATGTTCGGCCTCGGGCTTGGAGCCTATGTAGCCTGGGTATTGGGCACAGTTGTCGGGGCCTTTGCCGGCGGCGGCGCGCTGGATCAGTGGCCCGCCTTAAGCGCCGGGCTTGGCTTCATGCTGCCAGCGCTGTTCCTGTCGCTACTGCTCTCGATCCTCAGCCGCCGCCAGCTTCCGGTCATCGCTGTCGCAGCCCTAGCGACCGTTGCCGGAACTCTGGCGATTTCGTCCACCAGTGGCATCCTTTTGGGCATGGTCGCCGGGGCAATTACCGGACTGGTGCGCAAATGAACTGGGAGCTTCTGACTGTCGCCGTGATGACCGGGTTTGCGAACTGGGCCTTCCGTGCCCTGCCGGTGATTGCTCGCGCCGATCGGATTGCAGCAGGCGGCTGGCTGGAGCGGTTCCTGTCCGCCACCGGTCCGGCCGCCATTGGCACCTTGTTCATCGCATCGATCCTGCCAGCCCTTGTCCCCGAGGTCGTAAAGCTTTTGCCGTTGGCCATGGGGACGATGGCCGTACTTGCCATCTGGTTCACCCGCCGATCAGTTGTCTTGGCCACACTTGTCGGGGCGCTGGTACACGGATTGACAGTCTGGCTCATGCTCTGACGTGGCGCTTGCGCCCACCCTTCGCATGCGCGACGATGGACAAAATCTCCGGAGGCCATCATGCTTGAGATCATCCCGCAGAAAGTGATCCAGGTGATCTTCCTTGCCCGCGAAGGCCCGGTTGGCGCTGTTGAACTGCATGGTTTTATCGACGATCTCAACGATGACGAAAAGGCCCATTTGACAGCCATAGCCTGGGTCGGGCGCGGGGCCTTCGAAGCCGAGGACTTTGCCGAAGCTGTCGCAACCGCGCGGTCAGAGGCAACTACACCCACTTCAGATTACCTGATGGGCATGCCACATCTGGCCGAAAATCTTGAAGCTGGCCTTGACACCTTGGGCGTCGATGTTGCGGGCGAAGAAGAGGATTTCCTTTAACCGGTGGTCGCGGCTCTTGCGTGCGTCCTTCCCCGGCCCCACGTTTGGGGCAAGGAAAGCAAGGGTTCTGCCATGAATGTCGACCATTCAGTCAAGCTGATCTGTGCAAGCTGCGGGCAAGGCAACCGGGTACCTCTGTCCAGGCTGGCCAACGGGCCGAAATGCGGGGTCTGCGGCGCGCCCATTGTCGATGGTCGGGTGGCCGAGCTTGACGCAGCAACGCATGACAAGGTCACCAAAGGCGACGGGTTGCCTGTGCTGGTCGATTACTGGGCCCCTTGGTGCGGCCCCTGCCGCATGATGGCACCGGAGTTTGCCAAGGCCGCCCTGTCGCTTGCGCCCTCGGTGCGGCTTATGAAGCTGAACACCGAGGACCACCCGCAAATCTCGGCCCGTGCGGGCATCAGGGGGATTCCCGCCCTGATCCTCTATCGCAACGGACGCGAGGTTGCCCGGCTTGCCGGGGCTCGCCCTGCCGCCGACATTATTGCTTTTGCCCGCGAGCACGTCGCGACCGTAGTCTAAGCCGTTGATGGCTGCCAAAACCGATACTAAAACGGGTGTCTTCGCTGCTGCCATGCGGTAGCTTACCCACGAATTGGACACCGCACCGAGGGGGCAAGTGCAAGATAATCCCGAATCATTGACCGACTCATGGGGCGATTGGCGGTGGGAAAGCCTGTCGCTGGCGCGGCAATTTGCCCTGGCCGGTGGCACCGTCATGCTGGTCGCGATCCTGGCTGTAGGGCTTTGGGTCTCGGGCCGGATCGAAGAGGTCGTGGTGCGCAATTCGGCCAACACGACGGCGCTTTACATGAACAGCTTCCTGGCCCCCGTGCTGCAGGGCCTGACCGGTCACGACAGCCTTGGCCCTGAGCAGCGGCTTGAAGTCGCAAAGCTTTTTGATGAGACCGAACTTGGGCAGCGGATCGCGTCGTTCAAGATCTGGCAAAAAGGGGGCATTGTGGTCGATTCTTCGAACCCCGAGTTGGTTGGACAACAGTTCGAACCGACCGAGAACCTGGTTCTGGCCTGGGACGGGGAAGTCAGGGCCGATCTTGAGCAGACCAGTGACGCCGAGGATGTGGCCGAAAGGGCGCTTGGGCTGCCACTTTTGGAAATCTACGCCCCGATCCGCAACCTTCACAGCGGCGAAGTCATTGCTGTCGCTGAATTCTATGAGATTGCGAGTGACCTGAAGTCGGATCTGGTCAAGGCGCGCCTTGCCAGTTGGGGCGCGGTGGCTGCGGTGATGGTGGCGATCGGGGTATCGATGTTCGCCATCGTCCTGCGTGGCAGCTTCACGATCGACCGGCAGATTGCCGAGTTGACGTCGCTGTCAGCCCGCAACTTTGCGCTGCGGATCAGGGCCCAAGGCGCGGCGGGCCGGGTGGCGGCGCTCAGCGACAGCACCTTGAAGCGGATCGGGGCCGACCTGCATGACGGGCCGGTGCAGTTGCTGGGTTTTGCTGCGCTTCGGCTGGATGCCCTGCGCGCCCGCACTTTCGACTTGAAGGCTCAGGACGAGGTCGACGCGGTTGAACGGGCCGTCCGCGATGCGATGGGCGAGATCCGGTCCATTTCCCGTGGCCTGTCGCTTCCCGACATCGAAAAACTGCCCTTGGCTGATCTCTTGCTATCCCTGGCGCGTGGCCATTCCGAGCGTACGGGCGCCAGTGTGGAATTCAACAACACCGTCCAGAAGGGCACCGAATTCTCTGTCGCCGTAAAGACCTGTGCCTACCGGTTTGCGCAGGAAGGTCTGACAAACGCCTGGCGGCATGGCAATGGCGCTGACCAAGAACTGGAGATGGAACTGTCAGGAGATATCCTGCTTCTTTCCGTCCGCGACCGCGGTCCCGGCCTACCCGAAGAAAGCGTGTCGACCAAGCCGGACACCGATGGCGGAATGGGGCTTGCGGGTCTGACAGACCGGGTGGAAAGTCTGGGCGGTCGTATCGACATTCGCAACCGGCGCGGCGGCGGGGCGGAACTGGTAATGAGCCTTGATCTGAAAGGTGCCGAATGAGTGATGAGACTTCGCCAACGCCGATCCGGGTGGTTCTGGCCGACGATCATCCGATCTATCGCGACGGCCTTGCCCGCACACTGGTTGACGCCGGCGGCATCACTGTTGTGGGTCAGGCCAGCGACGGCGAAGAGGTGGTCCAACTGGCCATCGCGCTGACCCCGGATTTGGTCTTGCTTGATCTCTCAATGCCCAAGGGTGGCGGGCTTGGAGCCCTGAAGCAGATTCGCGCCCTGCCATCTCCGCCCCATGTTGCGATCCTGACCGCATCAGAGGAGCAGGACGATCTTGTCGAGGCGATGCGTCTGGGTGCGCTTGGCTATGTCCTGAAAGGCGTCGGTGCCGACGAACTTGTTGGTCTGGTCCGCGATCTTGCCCTGGGCCAACCGCACGTGACGCCGGGTCTTGCCGGGCGGCTTCTGGTATCGATGCGCGGGCGTGCCGAGGCCCAGAAGCAGGATCCGCTGGCAGATCTTTCCCGACGTGAAGAGGATATTCTGCGGCTAGTCGCCGAGGGGAAAAGCAACCGCGAAGTTGGCGAGATTCTGGATATTCAGGAAAAGACCGTAAAGCACTATATGACCTCGATCCTGCAAAAGCTGCATGTGCGCAACCGGGTCGAAGCCGCAATGCTGGCGCGAGCGCATCCCAAAGTCTGACACCGGATCAGACCTTGGTCGGAAACAAATGCCAAAATCGCCGGACTTTAAGTGGTGCTGGGAAATAGTTTAGCTGGCTAAGCTTGAGCTTCCAATCGTTCACATCTGGCCATAAGGAAGCTCACCATGACCATGAAACACTCCCTCGCACCACTCGTCTGTGCAGTCTGCCTTGCCGCATTCTCCACCGGCGCAATGGCATCAACCGGCCCCCTGACCGGCCTTGAAGGCCTTGCTGCGCCGATCCTGCTTGCCAAGCACGGCGCCGATGATCCGGCTGGCGACAATCGGCGCGGTCGGGGCACGGACGACGGTGCCGGACATGCGTCGATCATCATTCTGGACGCCGGTGCCGTGTTCGCCAAGAACGGCGCTGACGATCCAGTTGGCGGCAACCGTCGTGGCCGGGGCGCCGATGACGGCGTCGGGCATGCCTGACATCTGCGAGCGTCGTGCATCTGGGTTTGGCTCAGACGCGGCTAAAGGCATCGCGGCGTGCAACAGGAAGAGGGGGCGCAAGCCCCCTCTTCCCACTCTGCAACCTGACCCGACGGCCCGGTGCCGACTTGACTTTACCCCGGATTTGCGGTGAAAACGGCGCTGCGGCGGGGCAGTAGCTCAGTTGGGAGAGCGTATCGTTCGCAATGATAAGGTCAGGGGTTCGATCCCCCTCTGCTCCACCAATCACCCTTGAATTTGCTTGATAAAATCGAAGTTTCTTCGACTTACCCGCCTAAGAACCCGCCCATACGAAAACGCTTGGCGCAAGGTGGCCTGCCTTATGCGGCCCGCCGCTTTCTTTCCGTCATACCGGAAAGGCTCAGCTTGCGAAGTTGCCCGCGTCGGTCAGGCGGGCTTGGCCAAGGGCGGTCAGGATTTCCAGAAGCGGCTGCACGCTGCGTGACTGGACGCGGTGGAAGCAGCGGGCGATCTGGTCGGGAGTGGCTTCGCCCAAGTCTTGCAGCGCGGCGCGGACGGCGGCGATCTGGGCGGGCATGTCTTTGGGCCAGGGCGTCTTGGCGGTGGATTCGGTCGGGCCGATATCAAAGGCAGCCTGTTCGGCTTTGGCGGTCACCGCGCGGCCTGCCGGGTTCTGGTAGTCGGGGCGCAGCCAGCGGACAAGGCCGCGCGCTTCCTCGGCTGCCGGACAGCAGCGACGTTGCCGTGAAGGCGGGAACGATCCGCCGGGTGGTCTGCGCCAGTCCCGAGTATCTGGCGCGGCACTCCGCAAAGCCCTGCAGACCTTGCACAGCATGACTTCGTGACCTTCTCGGCCTTTGCCCCGGCGGAAGAGTGGGCCTTTGGCAAAGGGGCGGCAGCACGACAAGCCACGCTGCGTGCACGGCTGACGGTCAACATGGCCGAGGCTGCCGTTGATGCGGCGGTTGCAGGCGTCGTCCCGACGCGGGTGCTGCCTATCAGATTTCTGATGCCGTCAGTGCTGGCCGGTTGGTCACCGTGCTTGACGCGCATGCACCAGACCCGGTGCCGGTCAGCCTAGTATATTCCGATCAGGGCCTGCTGCCGCTAAAACTGCGGGCCTTCCTTGACTTTGCGACCCCGCGCCTGAAGGCCGGGTTGCAGCGCCGCTTGAAGTAAGCGTTGAAGGGCCAAGCTGCATCTACAGCGCCGGGCGGATTTGTGAACGAGGTCAGGCTGAGGTCCGGCGTTCCTCAAGCCACGCGCCTAAACCCGACCCCGCGCCATCCCTTCAGGACGCCAGCGCTATCTGGGCCCGACATCGTGCCTCGTCGGTCGGACGACCCAATGCAGCATAGCGACTTGCAGCCTCTTCAAAGGCAGCGACGGCACGCGCGCCATTCCGTTCGGCCCGACGCTGGGAGCCACGGGCTTCCCAGACCGCCGCCGCCCAGGGTCCGCCATGCCACATCCCGGCAATCCGCTCGGCCTCGTCCAGCCTGCGGCCCACTTGGTCCAGCTCACCCAGTTCAGCAAGCGCCGTCGCCGAAGCAACGCGGAACCCCATCGAGCAGGGTTGGCAGCCATGGCTGTGCTGGGTCAAAAGCCGGTCGCCTTCATGGATTATGTCCAGCACCTTGTCCCGCGTCCCGGCTGCGCGCAGGGCAAGGCCCTTCAGCCGGATCAGAAGATGCGGTGCCAGCCATGAGGCCGCAGCAACCCCCTCGGCCCGCGCGATCAGCCGCTTGGCCAGCCATTTGCGCCCATCCGACAGCGCAATCTCGGCCAGACGCTCCAGCGCCAGGGCGCGGCCCGAATGGGCGTTGCCCTTGGCCAACAGGGCGTCGGCTTCGGTCAACAGCCGTTCCGCCTCGCCCAGATTGCCGGAAAACAGCGCCACTTCGCCCAGGATCAACGAGGCAAGTCCGCGTCCGGGAAGGGACCCAGCGCCTTCAGCGACCGACAGCAATTCCTGCGCGGCCATACCGATTTCGTGGTGACCCTTGGCGTTGCACAGGCAAAACTCGGCTAGGCACAGATGGCCGTCGAAGATCATGTTGACCGTGTCCGGCGACTTGCGGACCCAATCGATGAATTCGGTCTGAAAGACTTCTTTCCAGCGACCCTGCATTTGTGCGCAAAGGCCCATAAGGGCGCTCGATTCCCCGATTTCGCGCACCAGACCGGCGGCCATGGCCAGTCCACGGGTTTCTTCGGCCACGGCGCGGGCCTTGTCAAAATCGCCGCTGTGCAGATGCAAAAGTCCCCAGGCAAGCGAGGCGCGGATGCGGTCGGTCTGGCTGACCGGGTCGACCGAGGGAATGGCCAAAGCCTTTTCATAAAGGGCGACGGCCTTGGCTGATGGGCCAAGCCCAAGGTCCACGTGCAGGCTTTGGCGCAACTGGTTGAAAATCCGGATAGCCTCGCCGCGATTGCCGCTATCAAGGGCTGCCTGCATCAGCGCGCATTGCGCGGGTTCGTCGGCAGGATCGACTGCGATCAACCGCTGCCAAAGCTTGCCCGCCCGCAAAAGATCAAGGTGCAACTGGGTCAGACGCGTGCGCGGGGCGTCCAGCCAATCAAGGTAAAGGTCGTCCGGCAGCAGCGCCCCCCGGTAAAGATCAGCGGCTTTGGCGCAGGATTCCGGAGTGGGCTGGCGCACGGTGGCCAACGCAGCGGCTTCAAAGCTCTCTGCGTCGATCACCAACTCGGCCTTCGGGGCCAGTGAAAGAGTGTCGCCGTTCGTGCCGATCAGATCGTTCTGGCCAAGGGCCTTGCGCGCGTAATGGACGGCCTTTCGCAATGCCGCTCCGGCCGCTTCCGAATCAGCGTCGGGCCAGAAGGTATCCATCACCTTTTCACGGTGCATCCGGTGCTGCGGCGTGGCCGCCAGAAGCTTCACAAGCGCTGCGGCACGATCGCGGCGCCAATGCGTCGGGGCGATTGCCACGCCGTCAACCGTGACCGAAAACCCGCCAAGAACTTGAATTTCAACGCTCAATTCGACCTCTTGCCTGTAAGATCTTGCGGCGAACCTTGCGTCGCAGCGCCCCGGCCCAAAGGGAACGCTGGCGGAACGTATCTGGGCCATTCTCTGCGGGCAATCACCAACCAAACAAGGAAGCTCCATGTCCCTGCGCATCAACGACATCGCCCCCGACTTCACCGCCGAAACAACCCAAGGCCCTATGTCCTTCCATGACTGGATCGGCGGGTCCTGGGGGGTTCTCTTCTCGCACCCCAAAGATTTCACCCCGGTCTGCACGACTGAACTGGGCCGGATGGCGCATCTTGCCCCTGAATTCGCCAAGCGTGGCGTCAAGGTTGTGGGCCTGTCGGTCGACCCGGTCGACAAGCATGCGCTTTGGGCAAATGACATCGCCGAAACCCAGGGGGCCATGCCCGGCTTCCCAATGATCGGTGACCCGACGCTGGCGGTGGCCAAGCTTTACGACATGCTCCCCGCCGCCGCCGGTGACACCGCCGAGGGACGCACTGCCGCCGACAACCAGACCGTGCGGCATGTGTTCGTCATCGGGCCGGACAAGAAGATCAAGCTGATGATCGCCTATCCGATGACCACCGGGCGGAACTTTGACGAAATACTGCGCGTGATCGACAGCCTGCAACTGACCGCGCAGCATCGCGTGGCAACCCCGGCGAACTGGACCTTTGGTCAGGACGTCATCATCGCCGGTTCTGTCAGCGACGCCGAGGCCAAAACGATTTATCCGCAGGGCTGGGCCGCGCCGAAACCCTACTTGCGCATCGTGGCGCAGCCGGGCAAAACCAAGGGATAATGGGGAAGAATCCACATGAAAAAGAAGATCCTTATCCTTGGCGCCGGCTTTGGCGGGTTGGAAATGTCGACCATGCTCTCCGAAGCTTTGGGCGACAGCATCGATGTCACATTGATCGACAAGTCTGACAGCTTTGTCTTTGGCTATGCCAAGCTGGACATGCTGTTCGGTCGCACCTCCGAGGCCGGTATCCGCAATTCCTATGCAAGTTTTTCCAAGCCGGGGGTAAAGCTCTTGCGCGAAACGATCACGGGCATCGACGCAGAAGCCAAGCGCGTGACCACGACTGCAGGAGTTCATGAGGCGGATATCCTCGTCGTGGCCCTTGGGGCGGATTATGATGTCAGCTCGACCCCCGGCGTTGTTCTGGGCGTGAACGAATTCTACTCGGTCCCCGGTGCAGCCCATATGGCCAAGCTTCTGCCCGATTTCCAGGGTGGGGACGTGGTTGTCGGGATTTGCGGTGCCCCCTACAAATGCCCGCCCGCGCCTGCGGAATGTGCGCTGATGATGCATGACTATGTGACGGCCCGCGGGCTGGCGGACAAGACACGGATCACCCTGGTCAATCCGCTGCCCTCGCCCGTCCCCCCATCGCCTGACACGTCAAAAGCGATCATGGCTGCCTTTTTCGAGCGCGGGATCACCTTCATCCCGAACACCCGCGTCGCCTCGGTCGAGGGCAAGACGGTGCATCTCGACAACGGCACGTCACTGCCCTGCGATCTTTTCCTTGGCGTTCCGAAGAACCGCGCCGCAGATGTGGTCATTGCGGCAGGGCTGACCGAGGGTGGCTGGGTTCCGGTCGATCCCCTTACGCTGCAAACCCGCTATCCGGGTGTCTATGCGGTGGGTGATCTGGCCAATACTGGCGTGCCCAAGGCAGGTGTCTATGCCGAAGGTGCTGCCCGCACTGTGGCGACCAACATCATCTCGCAGCTGCGGGGCGAGCCCGAAACCGCGCGGAACCCCGGTGCCGGCTCTTGCTATATCGAGTTCGGCGCAAACCGGATCGCGCGGGTCGATGTCGATTTCCTGTCCGGACCAAAACCCTTCGGCACCTTTCATGGCGCGTCCGAGGCACTGCGCGTCGACAAGGAACATTTTGGCTCCAGCCGCCGCGCCCGGTGGTTCGGCCTCTGACCCTCAGTCCCCTCTGTCACA
Organism: Paracoccaceae bacterium; assembly: GCA_947504705.1. GTDB lineage: Bacteria > Pseudomonadota > Alphaproteobacteria > Rhodobacterales > Rhodobacteraceae > Tabrizicola. Next base: position 7,917 of record CANNIA010000016.1, on the reverse strand, counting down.
ACTGCGCTCCGTCACAGCAGGCCAGAGGGGATTGTGCGCAGCATCAAGCTCGACAGGTTCAGCCCGCAGGCAGCCGGCTGGCGGATTTGTCTGTCCGACCCTACGGAAGCACCAGTCTGGCTTCAAACCCTACGTCCAGTCCGATCGCTGGCGAGGCCAAGATCAATGCACCCCCGCTTTGGCGCATGATCCGGTCGACGATCGCCAGACCAAGGCCAGAGCCATGCGCGGTGGTCTCGCCACGGAAATAGCGTTCGGTCAGTTGCGACAAGGCTGCGGACGCAACCGGCGTGCCCTCGTTGATGACGCTTACCGTCCAGTCCTTGCCGATGACCACCCGCACCGGGCGATGGGCTGCGCCATGCAATCCCGCATTTTCCAGAAGATTGCGAAGGCAGATGGCGAAGGCATCGGCATCCATTGCGACCATCAGATCCTGCCCAAGCCGATTGTCGGTTTCAATCTGCAGCGGATTGATCGCCCGGCTGGTAAATTCACCTTCGACTGCCGCCAGCACGGGCGACAGGTTCTGCCGTTCGCCCTGTATCCCAAGCCCCGCCTCGGCGCGGCTAAGCTGCAACAGCTTTTCGGTGAAATCCACCAGATGCTTCAGCGCGGTTTCAACCTTGCCCAACCGCTCGGCAGCCGGCCCCTCGCCCAGTTCGGCTTTCAATTGCTGCGCCTGTATCAAGGCCCCGGCCAGTGGGGTCCGCAATTCATGCGCGGAGTTGGCCGCCAGAACACGCTCGGCATCCAGTGCTGCGCGCAGGCGGTCAAGCAAACGGTCCAGCGCCCCGCTGATCGTGCGCAATTCCCTTGGTTGGCCTTCCATTTCGATGGGCGAAAGATCGTGGCCGCCGCGAGCAGCAATCTGTCGGCTCAGCCCTTTGACAGGGGCGAGTGAAATGCGGGCGATGATCCATATCGCCAATGCGATAAGCGGGATTAGAAAAAGAAGCGGCATCAACAGTGCGTGCGTCGCCTCGGCAATCGCCTCGTCACGGTGCTCCCCGGGCTCCAGCACCGTCAGCGACATGCCCGTGTCGCGGTCGACGAGTGTGAAGGCCAAGGTGTCCCGCCAATGCACAAAACCGGGCTTTGGCGCCCTTTGCAGACCGAAGGCAGCGGCATCTTCGGACCGCATCACCACCTGACCTGCAGAGTTGCGAACTTCAAAGGCCAGAAAGCCCTCGACCCCGGAATCTGGCTGGCCTTCGTCGTCGCCGAACTGCGGAAATTCCGTCACTTCGCCCGATTCAAACTCGGCATCTTCAGCCTCAGGCTTGCTGCCTCCCAATTGCAGCACCAAAGGCATAAGATGCCGCGCCGAGATCGCCATGTTCTGGGTGATGATTTCGTCGATTTCATCAATGAAAACGTTCCGCGTCAGCACGGCAGTGGTCGCCCAGAACAGGGCCATCAGCGCCGAAAGGCTTAACACCAGCCGCAGCGTGATCGACATGTCAGCCTCCGTTCCCAACCAGTTGATAGCCCATCCCACGCACAGTTGCGATCATCTCGCGCCCGATCTTTTTGCGAAGCCGCAGCACATAGACTTCCACCGTATTGCTTTCGACCTCGGCACCAAAGGCGTAAAGCGCGTCCTCGATTTCCGATTTCGCCACGATTGCACCGGGGCTGCGGGCAAGCCGCTCCAGCACTGCCCACTCCCGCGCTGACAGGGCTAATGTCTCGCCATCTCGGGTCACCTTGCGGTTGGCGCTGTCGATGCCCAGGGGGCCGATCCGCCGTTCCGGGCTGGGTTGGCTAAGATAGCGACGTGACACCGCCGAGACGCGGGCGCGCAATTCGGCAAGGTCGAAGGGTTTGGTTAGATAATCATCCGCGCCCGCGTTGAGTCCCTCGATCCGGCTGGCAATCTGGTCGCGCGCCGACAGGATCAGCACCGCCGCCGCATCGCCACGCCGCCGCATCTCGCGCAGAAGATCAAGGCCGGAGCCATCCGGCAGGCCCAGATCCAAAAGCACCAACTCATAACTGGCCACTGCCTGCAGATCACGGGCCGTGCGCAGGTCTTCTGCCCAATCCACGGCGTGCCCGCTGGACGAGACATGGTCCCGCACCGCCGATCCGATCATCTTGTCATTTTCGACCAAAAGCACACGCAAACGGGCCAGTCCTTGATCCGCGACCTGACCCAAGGAAAAAGCCGGCGCGTTCAGGCCCGTGTCAGCTTTGTCAGGTAGCAAGGCGATAGAAACAGTCGGACCACCGGATTGCAAGGATATCCCTTGGCCCGCGACAATCAGCATCAGAGGCACACATGAAATCCATCGTTCTTGCCAATACCCTGGCCCTTGGCCTGCTCTTCGGGGCCGAGGCGAATGCCCGCCCGGTGACTATCGACCTGACAATGGCCGACTACAGTGGCAACCCTGCCTTCCTTGTCGCCTACGTCGTAGACGAAAAGGGCCTTTATGCCTCAACGCTTTATGCCGCCGGGTCCAACGGCCGCTACTTTGAACATCTTGACCGCTGGTACCGGATGTTCATGCGCAACCGTGGCAACGTCGATGGCACCACGGGCGCAAGCATGGGGGCGGGCGGGCATGCCAACTTTACAGTCGAGGTGCCTGACAAGCTGTTGAACGCGGGCTTCACCCTGCGGATCGAGTCAGCTGTTGAAAGCCAGTATTACGTCGCTGACGAAGCCGCGACGCCGCTGGACGACGCCCATAACGGCGTGGCCGTCAACGGCACGAGATACCTGAGCACGCTGACCGTCAGCTACTGAAAGTCCCTGCCATGTGGCGCAGCATCCATTCCGCCCTTGGACTTGTCTCGCTGGTGCTGGTGGTGGCGCTTGCGCTTTCTGGGGCAATCCTGTCGGCCTATCCGGTCAAGGACGCCTTCTCGGTCGAGGTGCAGCCCGTCGGCGGCATGACCGTGGCCGATCTGGCCGGGCGCGTAGCGGCTGAGTTGACCAATGTGCAAGCGATCCACCGGATGCCCTCGGGGCGGGTCGAGGTGGACTACGCCGACGCCAGTGGTGCCCAGCAGAAGGCCAATGTTGACCCGGCCACCGGCAAGATCATCAGCGCCGAAACCGGGCAGGGCTGGCTTTATGAGGCGGTAAAGACCTTCCACAGATCGTTCTTCCTTGGCCAGACCGGGCGGATCATCGCCGGGATCGGTGCTGCCTTGATGGCGCTGGTCTCGATCTTTGGGGTACTGCTGCTGATTTCCCGTATGGGCGGGATTACCCGCATCTTCGACCGCGCCAAAGGCGATGCTGCAGGGCGCATCCATACGACCCTATCGCGTCTGGCGCTTTTGCCGTTCCTGTTGTCGGCTATCACCGGCAGTTATGTCGTGCTGACCGAGTTCGAAATCCTCCCCGTTGTTGCCGCGCAATCGGCCGCCTATCCGGCCAGCGCAGATTACACTGGCCCCTCTGTCAGTCCGGCCAGACTGCAGGGCCTTGCCGCCGTCCCTCTGTCGGACTTGCGCAACCTGCAATTCCCCTATCCCGATGACCCCACGGACATCTTCACCCTGAAAACCGATGCCGGGCTGACTATGGTTGATCAGTTCAACGGCGATGTGTTGGAGGTGGTGCCCGCCACCGCGTCCGAACGGGTCTACGCCTGGCTTTACGCCCTGCACACCGGTGAAGGCATGGCCTGGCTTGGCACCCTGCTCGGACTGGCCGCACTTTTGTCGCCGGTGATCGCTGGTCTGGGCCTTGCGGTCTGGGCCCGCCGACGCGGCAAGTCGCGCGCCAATGTGCCACAGAACGCCCCGGCCCATTCCGCCGAGATCGTCATTCTTGTCGCCTCGGAAGGCGGCAGCACTTGGGGCTTTGCCCGCGTGTTGCATCAGTCCCTGACGGCGGCGGGAAAATCCGTGCATCTGGCCGTGATGGACAGCTTTCGCAACCGTTATGACAGCGCCAAGCAGGTTCTGTTTCTGGCCGCCACCTATGGCAATGGCCATGCGCCTGATGCAGCCGTCGGCTTTCTGAAATCACTGCGCGAAAGCACCGACCTGCCGAAATGGTCCTCGGCTGTCGTGGGATTTGGCGACCGGGCCTTTGCGCAATATTGCCAGTTCGCCAAGGACATCGACGCCACGCTGGAAGATCGCGGCTGGCCGCAACTCTTGCCGCCCAGCTTCATCAACCGCCAGTCTGCACAGGCCTTTGCCAGTTGGGGTATTGCTTTGGGCGATGCGTTGGGACTGCCCCTGACATTGACACACGAGGTCGAGGTCCCTGCCACGCGATCCTTGCAACTGATCGACAAGGAAGTCTTCGGAACTGAAACCCAGACCCCCACTGTGGTGCTGCGCTTTCGTGACCTGCAAGCGCATCGTCGCACCCTTTGGCGGCAGATGATGATGCTCCTTACCGGGGCACAACGCTACACCCCGACCGACCTTCTGGGCGTGCTGCCGCCTTTGGGCAAGGTGCCCCGTTTCTATTCGGTCGCTTCGGCCAGCTCGGACGACTCGGTCGAGATTTGCGTGCGCAAACAGACAGGCGGCGAATGTTCGACCTATCTTTGTGATCTTGAAATCGGTGGGGTCGTGCAGGCCTTTGCCCGCCCGAACCCCGAATTCTCGCTACCATCCGGCAGGCGCCCGGTGATCATGGTTTCGGCTGGCACCGGCATTGCGCCGTTCATTGGCCTTATCCGTGAAAACCGCAGGAAGCGGCCATTTCATCTGTTCTGGGGCGGCCGTTCCCCGGGTTCGGGTTTCCATTACGCGAAGCAATTGGACGAAAGCCTCGCTTCGAAAGACCTGTCGCGCCTCGTGACGGCATTCAGTCGGGTGCGCGACGCTGCCTATGTGCAAGACCGTGTGGCATCAGAAGCACCGCGCCTGTCAGCCTTGCTGCAGCAGGGGGCCAGCATCATGGTGTGCGGCGGGGACGCCATGGCACGGGCCGTGCGGGAAGAGTTCGAGCGTATTCTGACACCCCTTGGCCAGACCGTGACAGCGCTAAAACACCGTGGCCGCTATCTTGAGGACATCTTTTAAACCATGCTGTCTTTCTTCAAACGCCGCCCCCCGCGCCCGCTGCCTGCAGCAGAAAAACGCCTGCACAAGATTTCCGGGCGGACTATGGGCACCAAGTTCCACGTCACCTTTGCTGCAGGCGATGTCGATTTGAAAGCCCTTGGTGCGACCTTGTTCCGGGCCGTCGATCATGTCGATCAGACCATGTCCACCTGGAACCAGAACTCAGCCCTGTCGGCCTTCAACCGCGCGCCGCTGGAGACCTGGGTCCAGGTTCCCACCGCTCTGGCGCAAGTGGTGTGCGAAGGGCTGAAGATCAGCCGCGCCACGCAGGGTGCCTTCGACATGACGCTGGGCCGGGCGGTCAACGCCTGGGGCTTCGGCCCGCAAAAGATTGCCGCACTTCCCGAAACCGCCCAACCGCTGTGCCAATACCGCGCGCTCGAGGCACGGCTTGACCCGCCCGCCCTACGCAAGACAGCCGACTTCCATCTGGACCTCTCTGGAATCGCCAAAGGCTTTGGTGTGGACGAGTTGGCGCGGGTAATGGAGGCTGAGGGCATCACCGACTATCTCGCTGACATCGACGGCGAGTTGCGCGGACGTGGCCGCAAGCCGGGGCTGGACGGTCGCTGGACCGTGGCCCTGGAAGCCCCGATGCGGGACCGACGCGAGGCGTGGGACGTGCTGGAAGTGTCTGATTGCGCGCTGGCCACCTCAGGCGATTACCGCCACTTCGTGGAAGGCGCGGGCAAGACCTATGCCCATACTATAGACGGACGCATCGGCTGGCCGGTGGACAATGCAGTGGCCTCGGTCACCGTGCGCCACGCCTCTTGCATGATAGCCGATGCCTGGGCCTCGGCCTTGCTGGTGCTGGGTCCGGAAAAAGGCCGGGCAGTGGCCGAAGCGCAGAACGTTGCCGCGATCTTTCTGATCCGCGACGGCGATGGCATCTTGGAAAGGCGCAGCAGCGGCTTTGCCCGCTGACGGCTTCCCAGCCGCAGGCGATCAGACCGCCCATTTGGACGGAAGCCCTCCCCGTCTTTGGGTCAGCGCTCAGTCCTACCTGCATAACCCTCGAAAACAACGGAAAGGTTCGGCCATGGCCGGCCCGGGAAAATGGTCTTGCTGGGGCAAGTGGCAGAGGGATTCGGAATGCCGTCGAACCTCTTCTGCCTCGACGGCTGTATGATCGCTTTGCCCTTGATCAGAACTGCGTCTATCTCGACGGTCCATGGTAAAGTCAGCGCGTAAGCTGCCCGTTTCCTGCCAGGGCCGCGCGCAGTTGGTGCCAGCTATCCTTGGGCCGCCGCTCCAGAGTTTCAAAATCGACATGCACCAGGCCGAAGCGCTTGTCATAGCCCAGCGACCATTCGTAATTGTCCAATAGCGACCAGGAGAAATAGCCCTTTAGCGGCACACCATCGGCAATCGCCTGACGGCAGACCCGCAAGTGACGGTCAAGATAGTCGATCCGGTCTGCATCGGTTATTTCGCCACTAGGCAGCTTCCGGTCGGGCGCTGCCATGCCATTTTCGGTGACAAAAAGCGGCAAGTCGCCGGTATAGTCCTGCCGTATCATCCGCAGGAAATGGGCAAGCCCCTCGGGATAGATTTCCCAGCCCATCTCGGTCTTGGGCAGGGGGCCAGCCGGTTCGGCATAGGAAGGCCAAGGCTCGTCCACCGCTGCTACGCGTTTGCAGGTGTAGTAGTTCAGCCCCAGCCAATCGAGTTTCTGCCCGATCACGCCAAAATCATCCTGCCAACCCTTGGGCAAATGCGGCTCCAGCCCCTCCAGCACTTCGGCGGGATATTCGCCCTTGAAGAGGCCCGACACGAAGAACCGGTTATAGATCGCGTCATAGCGCCGGGCGGCGATGGCATCGGCAGGGCTGTCGGTCGCAGGGTGCGGATATTCCAGATTGCAGACCGCGCCAAGGTTCTTCACCCCTTGGGCCCGCAGCGCCTGAATGGCCCGGCCATGGGCGTAAAGCACATGATGCATCGCCCGTGCCGCAGCTCGAATGTCGCGCAGGCCGGGCGCATGCAGCCCCATGAAATGCGACAGCCACGCCACGCACCAAGGCTCGTTGATCGGCGCCACCGACCACAGACGATCCCCCAGCCGCCGGGCGACGACCTCGGTGTAATCGGCGAACCAGTTGCCGATGTCGCGGTTGCGCCAGCCGCCGAGATCGGCCAACGGTACCGGCAGTTCCCAATGATACAGCGTCAGCGCAGGCTTGAGCCCTCGCTCCAGCATCCCGTCGAGCAGCCGGTCATAGAAATCCAGACCCTCGGCATTCACCTGCCCCCGCCCCTCGGGCATGACCCGCGCCCAAGAGGTGGAAAAGCGATAGGCGTCAAACCCGCCGTCGCGGATCAGGTCCAGGTCTTCGGGCCAGCGGTTCAGGTGGTCGCATGCCCGCGCCCCGTTTTCCGCCCGCACCACGTTGCCGGGGGTTGCCGCAAAGGTATCCCATTGGGTCAGCCCAGCCCCACCCTGCCCATGCCCCTCAATCTGATAGGCCGAGGTTGCCACCCCAAACACAAAGCCTTCGGGGAAATCACTGCGGCGCGGAAGCATAGGTTAGCCTTTTCCAATTGGCGCCGGTCCGGTGGAATTGCCCACCACAAGCACCGCATCCAGAAGCTCGGTCTGCGGCTCGGGCTTCGGGTCATTGATCAGGTCGATCAGCATCCCCGCCGCTCTCCGTCCGGCATCGCGCACCGAGGATCGGGTCGCGGTAAAGATCGGCTCGCCATCGCCGTTCTTCAGATACTGTTGATTTTCACCCAGAACTGAGCCGGGTTTTTCACCGAGAAGTGAGCCACCTCTGATTATGGATTTCGGTTCATGCCGGGGTCAAGCTGTGTGTTGTCTCCTTCTTTTTCTTTGCGGCGGATGCGGCAGCTGAGCTTGCCTTGAAG
>CANNIA010000015.1 GCA_947504705.1 Paracoccaceae bacterium | reverse complement strand
TAGTTTTCCGTCCAGGCATAGGTCAGGCCCATCGTCATCAGGTTGTGATGATACTTCCGATGGATCGGGTCGCGGCCCATGTAGGACAGGGTGTCGTTCATCCAGCCCATGTTCCACTTGAACCCGTACCCCAGCCCGCCGTGATCAACAGGGCGGCTGACACCGGGAAAGGCGGTTGATTCCTCGGCAATCGTCATGATCCCCGGCACTTCGCCATAGGCGATGGTGTTGGCAGTGCGCAGGACGTCGATCGCCTCATAATTCTCGCGCCCGCCGTCCTTGTTCGGCACCCACTCGCCATGCTTGCGGGAATAGTCGCGGTACAGCATACTGGCCACCGCATCTACACGCAGCCCGTCGATGTGGTATTCTTCCAGCCAATACAGCGCGTTGGATACGAGGTAGTTCTTCACCTCCACCCGGCCATAGTTGTAGATCAGCGTGTTCCAGTCCTGATGAAATCCCTCACGCGGGTCCTGATGTTCGTAAAGCGCCGTGCCGTCGTATCGGCCCAGACCATGCGCATCGGTCGGGAAATGGCCCGGCACCCAGTCCAGGATCACGCCAAGGCCCTTGCGATGCGCCGCATCAACAAAGGCGCGGAATTCGGGCGGGGTGCCGTGGCGGATCGTCGGGGCGAACATGCCCACCGGTTGATAACCCCAGGACCCGTCAAACGGAAACTCGCTGACCGGCAGGCATTCGATATGGGTGAACCCCATGTCGGCGGCATAGTCGACCAGATCTTCGGCCAGTTCCAGGTAGCTGAGCATCCGGTTCCCGGCCGCGCGCCGCCACGACCCCAAGTGCACCTCATAGACCGAAATCGGCGCGTCGATGGTGTGCTTGCCCGCCCGCGTTGTCAGCCAATCATCATCCCGCCAATCACCCGAGATTTTCCTGACCACAGAAGCATTTGCAGGCGGATGCTCAGATCCGAACCCAACCGGATCGGCCTTGAGCGGCAAAAGCGCGCCACCCGGTCCCCGGATTTCGTATTTGTATGTAGCCCCTTCGCCCAGACCGGGCAGGAATATCTCCCAGACCCCGGTAGACCCCCGCTTGCGCATCGGATTGCGGCGACCGTCCCAGATATTGAAGTCACCCACCACCGAGACGCGTTCGGCATTAGGGGCCCAGACGGCAAAATGCACGCCCTCAACCCCTTCATGCGCCATCGCATGCGCGCCAAGTGCTTGCCAGAGTCGGCGGTGAGTGCCTTCACCTAGAAGGTATTCGTCCATCTCGCCCAAAACAGGGCCAAAGCGGTAGGGATCTTCAAATTCCCAAGCGGTTCCATGACCTTCCGCACGAAAGCTGTAGTTCACCTTCCGTGCCATCCGATGCGTGAAAAGCCCCGGAACTTCGGGATAGGGCAGCGCTTCGGCCTCGGTCTTGCCGCTGCGCACCCAAAGCAGTTCCGCCCCCGGTACAAAGGCCACCACTTCCCAGCCCTTGGCGCGCTTTTGCGGCCCCAGCACAGCGAACGGGTCGCCATGACGACCCTCGGCAATCGCTTCGGCAGTCGCGCGGTCCAGTGTGGTCTCGGCCATGCTTGCCCCTCGAAAAGCGCTAAAGCGCCGATGTCGCCTGCCAGATGTCGTCCATATAGCCCTTGATCGTGCGGTCAGACGAAAAGTACCCACTTCGCGCCGTGTTCAATGCTGCCATCCGGACCCAGCGAGCGGGGTCGGCATAGGCCTTGTCCACTGCGCCCTGCGCCACATGGTAGGCGTCAAAATCCGCCGCGACGAGGAAATAGTCGTGGTGCCAGACCCGATGCACCAGTGCATGATAGCGACTGGGTTCCTCGGGCGAGAACACGCCTTCGGCGATCATCTGCAGCACATCCATCAAAGGCTGGCTCGCCTCAATGGCCTTCTTCGCATGATCCGGGTCTTCGCGTCGCTTGGCGACCTCATCAGCCGTCAGGCCGAAGAGGAAGAAGTTATCCGACCCAACCTCTTGCAAAATCTCGACATTCGCGCCGTCGAGCGTGCCGATGGTCACCGCTCCGTTCATCATGAACTTCATGTTTCCGGTGCCCGACGCCTCTTTCCCGGCGGTGGAGATTTGTTCCGACAAGTCGGCCGCCGGGATCAGCCGTTCGGCCATGGTGACGTTGTAATTGGCCGGATAGATGATCTTCAGCAGGTCACCCGTCAGGGGATCGCTGTTAACAACCTCGGCCACATCATTGATAAGGCGAATGATTTCCTTGGCCACCGCATAGCCGGGCGCGGCCTTGCCGCCGAAAATCTTGACCCGTGGCACCCATCCGGCACCGGGATTCGCCTTGATCCGCTGCCAATGCGCGATGGTTTCCAGAATGTTCAGAAGCTGCCGCTTGTATTCGTGGATGCGCTTTACCTGCACATCGAACAACGCATCCGGTGACAGAGTCACGCCAAGTTCCCGCGCGGCCCAGTTCGACACCGCAACCTTGTTCTCACGCTTGGCCGTCGAAAACTCCGCCTGAAAGCCCGCGTCACCAACATGCGCCTCAAGCCCCTGCAGCCGGTCAAGATCGGCCTCCCAGCCCGCGCCGACAGTCTGGGTGATCAGCGCCGACAAGGGCCGGTTCGCCATCCGCAGCCAGCGGCGGGGGGTAACCCCATTGGTCTGATTGATGATCCGCCCCGGATGCAGCTTGTTCAGTTCAGGAAACAGGTTCGCCTTCACCAGATCGGAATGCAGCGCCGAGACGCCGTTGACCTTGTGGCTCATAATAAAGGCAAGTTCGCCCATCTGCACTTCCTGGTGCTTGACGATGCTCACGTAATGCGGCCGGTTCGGATTGGCGCGGCGGTGCCAGCTGTCGATCTTTTCCACGATCTGCATGTGGCGCGGCAGGACGTTGCCAAAAGTGAAAGTAGCCCATTTCTCCAACGCCTCGGGCAGAAGCGTGTGGTTGGTATAGCCAAGGCAGGCGCGCGCAACGGTCAGCGCTTCGTCAAAGGTCAGCCCATGGTCATCCGACAGAAGCCTGATCAACTCCGGCCCCGCAATCGCCGGATGGGTGTCGTTCATCTGGATCGCGACATGGTTCGGCAGGGCCCGCAGGTCGCTATGGGCGGCCAGATAGCGGCGCAGGATGTCCTGCAAGGCCGCTGAGGTCAGGAAGAACTCCTGCTTCAGCCGCAATTCCTTGCCCTGATAGGTGGTGTCATCTGGGTAAAGCACGCGGGACAACGTTCGCGCCAAAGTCTCGGGTTCCGCCGCCGCCGTGTAATCGCCCCGGTTGAACCTGTCGAGGTCGAAATCCGTCGTCCCCTTCGCCCCCCAAAGCCGCAGCGTATTGGCCCATTTGCCCTGCCAGCCGATCACCGGCGTGTCAAAGGCCTGCGCCGTCACCGTTTCCCCTGGAACCCAACGATCACGGCCATCGTGGGCCTCAACCGTGCCCTTGAAACCGATGGTATAGGCGCTTTCGGGGCGGGAAAATTCCCAGGGATGCGCTTGGGACAGCCAATTCTCAGGCGTTTCAATCTGCCGGCCACCTTCGAACCGCTGGTGGAACAGACCGTGTTCATAGCGGATACCGTAGCCATAGGCCGGGCACCCCAGCGTCGCCATCGACTCCATGAAGCAGGCCGCCAATCGCCCAAGGCCACCGTTGCCAAGCGCCGCGTCCGGTTCATCATCAATCACCGGGCGGATGTCCTGACCGAAACTGGCCATCGCTTCGGCGGCCATGTCGTATAGCCCAAGGTTTATCGTCGCATCCTCAAGGATCCGGCCGATCAGAAATTCCATCGACAGGTAGTAGACGCGCTTGCGATCCTCCGCCCAGGTCCGCTTGGTCGAGGCAAACCATGGTTCGACAATCCGGTCGCGGATCGCGTGCGAAAGTGCCATCCGCCAGTCATGCACACTCGCGTGCGGCGCATCCTTCCCGACCGTAAAGGTCAGATGCCGCAGGATATCGGCCTGCAGGATGCTTGGGGTTACGCACAGGTCATTCACGGGTCTGTCCAGCACTGAATTCTCTCCGGTCGAGCCTAAGCGCCCAAGGTCAGTGGTCAAGCAGGCAATCGGTCAAAGGGCAAGAGCCCGCCCCGCCGAAAGCACTGTCTTCCTTCGACTGTTAGCGCAAACATTACCCATTGCCAAGCCTGCAGTACCCATTGGGCGCACCCCGGCCAAGGGTCTGGAATCCCGTAACCGGCGCTTGGACCTGTTGCAGATGTCGCACAATCGCGCCATATCGTCGCAAAATCGCCATGCCTTGGGTTGCGACCCGACGCAAGACGCGCAATATGCAGGAAAAAGAGCCAGCGAACGGAGCAGTCACATGGCCAATCCCCAACCCCAAGCCCCGCAAACCGGGCTTTCGCCAAAACCGCAGCAACCGAAGGATGCGGCCCCCGCCGACAGTCAGCTGGTTTTTCGCGACTGGGCCGCGATCTAGGCGCCTGTCGCCCGGTTGACATTTCACCGACTGCCAAGGCTAATCGGGGTTCCCCAGCCCCAACAATAGTCATGCCTTGTCCAACCCGGTCTCCTCGATCCCCAACCTCGGCCCAGCAACAGAGGCACTCTTTGCCGCTGCAGGCATCACGACTGCCGAAGAGATCCGCGCGATGGGACCGGATGATGCCTATCGCCGCTTGCTGGACGCAGGGTCACGTCCGCATTTCATCGGCTACTATGTTCTGGTGATGGGCCTGCAAGGTCGCCCCTGGAACGACTGCAAGGGCGAGGAGAAAAAGGCGCTCCGCAAACAGTTTGACGCACTCTGTGCCGGGTTCAACCGCAGCGACACCAAGCTGCGCAATGATCTGGAACAGGCGCTCAGCTATCTTGGCGTCATCGAACCGTCGCGCCCTGCGCGCTGACCGCGCTTCAACCTGTCGCAAATGACGCTTGCTGCGTGCTGGGGCGGTTGGACGGTGACGGCTTGCAGCCTATGATGCACAGAAAACCCCTGGCACCCTGTGCCATATGGACCTGCGGCGGGAATGAACCGGATATGACAAACCCTGAAGCAAAGCTGAACTCTCATACGCAGGCCGTGGTCATCGGGGGCGGTCTGATCGGCTGCTCGATCCTTTACCACCTGACCAAGCTTGGCTGGACCGATGTCGTCCTGCTGGAGCGGTCAGAGCTGACCTCCGGCTCTACCTGGCATGCCGCGGCGAATATTCACGGGCTGCACGATTCAACCAACATCAGCCGCCTGCAGCACTATACGATGGGGCTTTACAAAGAACTGGAGGCCGAAACCGGCCAAGGCTGCGGCATCTTCCAGCCCGGTTCGCTGTATCTGGCGCAGACCGAGGCGCGCGAACACCAGCTTCGCCTGCAAGCCGCCAAGGCGCGCTATTACGGCATGGATTTCTATGAGGTGTCGCGGCAGGAGGCGGAACGCCTTCACCCCCTTGTCAACTTCGACGGCATCCGTTGCATCATGTATGAACCCCAAGGCGGCAACGTCGATCCTTCCGGCGTGACCATGGCCTATGCAGCTGGCGCGCGGGCGCGGGGCGCGCAGATCCACAGGATGTGCCCGGTCACCGCCACGCGGGCGCAAGCGGACGGATCGTGGATCGTCGAAACGCCGCTTGGCAATGTCCATACCCAATGGGTGATCAACGCTGCAGGCCTCTGGGCACGGGAAGTCGCTGCTTTGGCCGGAATCACCCTGCCCCTGATGCCGACCGAGCATCAGTATTTCGTCACCGAAACCATCCCCGAAATCGCCGCGATGGACCGCCGCCTGCCTTCGGTGGCCGACCGGGACGGCGAATATTACCTGCGGCAAGAGGGCAAAGGCCTTCTGGTCGGCGCCTATGAAAAGGACATGAAGTTCTGGGCCGAGAACGGCACGCCGCAAGGCTTTGGCCATGAGCTTTTCGCCGATGATCTGGAACGTATCGAACCCAACATGCTGCGCGCCATCGACCGGGTGCCGGTGGTGGGCAGCGCCGGGATCAAGCGGGTGATCAACGGCCCGATGATCTGGTCGCCGGATTCATCCGCCCTCTTCGGCCCGGTGCCGGAACTGAGGAACTATTTCTGCTGCAACGGCATCATCCCCGGCTTCTCGCAGTCTGGGGGCCTTGGCCTCTTGTCAGCAGAGTGGATCATCGAAGGCGAGCCCAAATATGACATGTTCGGCTGGGATCTCGCCCGTTTCGGGGCCTGGGCGGGGAAAGACTTCACCAAAGCCCGCGTCCGCGACCAATACGCCAACCGCTTCAAGATCCACTTCCCGAACGAGGAACGCGCCGCAGGCCGCCCGGTTCGCACCCGCCCGATCTATGAGACGCAAAAGGCAATGGGCGCGGTCTTCGGCCTGAATTACGGCTGGGAGCATCCCCTCTGGTTCTCGGCCGAAGGGGAGCCTAGCCATGAAACCATCGGCTTTGACCGGCAGAACTGGTGGGCCCCGGTCGGCCGCGAGGCGCGGAATTTGCGCGACCGGGCCGGCATTATCGACATCTCGAACTTCGCCCGCTATCGGATCACCGGACCGGGGGCAAAGGATTGGCTTGATGCCCTTCTAGCAAACCGGATGCCCTCCCAGCCCGGCCGGTCCTGCCTTGCCCTCCTGATCGGCAAGCGTGGCGGCATCGCGGGGGATTTCACTGTGACCTGCCTTGGGCCGGAGGAATATTTCGTGGTCGGCTCCGGCATGGCCGAACGCTATCACAAGCGGTTCTTTGATGCCGTACCTTTGCGCGCCGGAACCCGGTGGGACAGCGTGACCGAAGCCATGGCTGGCTTCAATGTCGCAGGCCCCCTCGCCCGAACCCTTCTGAAGTGGCTTACGAATGCGGACCTCTCGAACGAAGCCTTCCCCTTCATGCGGTCGCAACAGATCGACGTGGCAGGTGTTCCCTGCATCGCCCTGCGGGTCAGTTTTACCGGCGATCTGGGCTGGGAATTGCACTGTGCCGAGGCTAATCAGGCGCAGCTTTATGGGGCGCTTCTGGAGGCTGGCAAGGCGGTGGGTGCAGGCCCTGTCGGTAGCCGGGCGCTGATGAGCTTGCGGGTGGAGAAGGGCTACGGAAGCTGGGGCCGGGATTACTCGCCCGAATACTGGCCGCAGGAAACCGGTCTGGCCGGGCTGATCAAGATGGACAAGGACTTCCTGAACAAGGTGGCTTATCAGGCCATCTCTGACCGGCCAGCGCGGGAAGTGCTGCGGTCGCTTGTGATCGAGGCAGTCACGGCGGATGCGACGGGGAATGAGCCGATCTTTGATCTTGGCGGCAAGCCCGCCGGGAAGGTTTCCAGCGGGACCTATGGCTACCATGTCGGGCAGTCGCTGGCTTTGGCCTACCTGCGGCCCGATATTGCGCCAGGGGCAGAGCTGGAGGTCATGGTTCTGGGCCGACCCCACCGGGCGCGGGTGCTGGAGAGTGCGGCGTTTGACCCGGAGGGCAAGCGGCTGCGGGCGTGATGTCCTGCGTGGACAGATTTGTGGGTCGTGCAGGATCAATGGCTTATGGAGCCCCGTTAAGGTTGCCTTAAGGATTTGCCGCTCAAGGGCGAGAGGGGTGAACCCCGCCCTATGCGACCGGCGCGGCGGCCTGATCGAGGCGTGGACCAGACGATTGACCCCGGGTCAGGCCCTCGGCTGCCATCCGCATCGCCATGGCGCGAGCTGCACCCGGAACCGGATCGGCGCAGGCGTGGTATGTCTGGCGCATCTCCTCACGGCTGACCATGGCTTCGGGATCGCCGCAGGCTTTGGTGGGGGGGGGATTCAAGCCGGGTGCCGTCTTGCAGAGCAACGACCGCACGGGCAAAGCGGCGGGGAAAGGTTTGCAATACTGCTCCGTTTCCCGCGTGTTTTGCCCCAGATCGCCCCAGAGATGGGCCACATCCGCCCGTTCCGCCGTGATCGCGGGCGCGCCAGAAAAACCTAAGCCCGCATGATAGGCGGCTGAGACCAGTGAAGGCCCTCTTGCATCTGGCCCAATCACAGCATGAGGGGGGTCCAAACCAAAACCTCTTCGCTGCGTGCCCTGAGGGCAAGCCACCTGTCAGTTGAGGACCAAGATGCGCACCATCCGATCAGTGGGGTCCTGCATGCGGCAACCGGCATCGGCACAGGTGGCATCTGCCGGGAAATGCTTGCGGTCCGCAGCGAAGGACATGGGATGGTGCCCCCAGACGGACTTGAACCGCCGACCCTCTGATTACAAATCAGATGCTCTACCAGCTGAGCTATAGGGGCATTGCCCCCAGATAACCGGCCCGGCCCAATCGTGCAAGGGTGTGGGCGTGCAAGGGTATGGGCGTGCAAAGGGGCTGATCAGTCGCGTTGGCCCCGTGCCAGCAGCGCCACCGCCGAAAGGCCGACCGCCATGACCAGTAGGGCGGCAGGTGCGGCCTCGGACAGGCGTTCAAGGCTCGCAAGTTCATAGACCCGCGTCGAAAGGGTGTTGTAGTTGAACGGACGCAGCAACAGCGTCGCGGGCAATTCCTTGACGCAATCGACAAACACCACCATCAGCGCCGTTGCGACCGACCCGCGCATCAGGGGCACATAGACCGCAGTCAACGCCCCGCCCGCACTTTTGCCAAGCGAGCGCGCCGCCATCGACAGCACAGGCGAGACCCGACCGTATGCTGAATCCAGCGCGCCTTGAGCGATGCCGAAGAATCGCACCAGATAGGCGATCCCCAAGCCCAAGGCTGTGCCGGTGATCATGAGGCCGGGGTCGTGACCGGTCAGCGCCAGCAAACCGTCGGCCAGCCGATGGTCAAGGGCTGCCAAAGGGAACAGCAGGCCAAGCGCCAGAACCGCCCCCGGTGCGGCATAGCCGATCAGCGTCAGCGGCAGGATCCAGCCAAGCGCGCGGCTGCGCGACTGGCGCAGGGCATAGACCAGGACCAGTGCCGCAGCCACAGTCGCAACTGCCGCCCCTGCGCCCACGACCAATGTATTGACCAGCGCTGTGCCAAGGCCAGGGGCAAGCCAGCCCTCGGGGGCTTTCGCTGAATGGTAAAGCATGACTCCAACCGGCAAGAGAAAGCCGCCGACAAAGGGCAACAAGCAGGCCAGCATCGCCAGCCAGCGCCCGGGCCCCCGAAGCTCTTGCCGTGAGATCGGGCGGCGGTTCCGGGCTGGCCCGTGAAACCGCGCCCTGCCCCGGCCTGCCCGTTCAAGCCCGACCAAAACCAAGATCAGCATCAGGATGATCCCGGCAATCTGCGCGGCCCCCCCAGCGTTGCCATCGTTTAGCCAAGTCGTAAAAACCCCGGTCGTCAGGGTCTGCACCCCGAAATGATAGACCGCGCCATAGTCGGCGACCGTCTCCATCAGCACCAGCGCTAGGCCTGCTGCAATGGCCGGACGCGCCAGTGGCAGCCCGATCCGCCAGAACATCGACCAAGGCCCGGCCCCAAGCGCGCGAGCAACCTCATAAGTGCCACCCGACTGTTCGCGATAGGCCGCGCGGGCCATCAGATAGACATAGGGATAAAGCGCCAGCGCCAGTACCAGGATCGCCGCCCAAAGCGAGCGCGTCTCGGGAAACCAGTAGTCCCGCGTCGATTGCCAGCCAAAAGCCTCGCGCAGCCCAGTTTGAACCGGCCCGCCGTAATCCATCAGATCGACAAGAGCATAGGCTCCGACATAGGCCGGGATCGCCAGCGGAAACAAAAGCGCATAGGCCAGCCAATCCCGCCCCGGAAACCGGTACAGCGTAACCAGCCAAGCCGCCCCGACCCCCATGCCAGCCGCAAGCACTGCGACACCCAGCATCAGCCAAAGGGTTGTTGCCAAATAGCGCGGCAAGACCGTGGCCCAAAGATGCGGCCAGATGTTTTCGACCGGGTGAAAGGCAATCCACGCAATCGACACGACGGGCGAAAGGACCAGCACCGCAAGCACAATCGCCCCGATCACCCAAGGGTCAAAGCGCAGGCCGCGTGAGGAAGTGGCAAGTTGACTGAAACGCTCGGTCATCGGGACCGCTTAGCGGAAAGCGGTTTATCTGTCCAGAAAAGCCCGTATAGTCCAAGCCGAATCCGCGCCTCGGGGAGGGGCGAAGCAGAACCCTATGCATATCGTTTATCACCTGGGTGCGCATTGCACCGATGAGGATCGGCTGGTCCGTTGCCTTTTGAAGAACCGGGCCGTTCTGGCCGACCAAGGGATCATCGTCCCCTCGCCCACCCGGTATCGCAAGCTGATGCGCGACGCCGCTGTGCAATTGCGCGGCAGCACTGCCAGCGTTGAAAATCAGGCCCTGATCCTTGACCAGATCATGGAGGAATCCGAAGCCGAACGGCTGGTCCTGTCCTGGGACAGCTTTCTAAGTTTTCCCGCCTGGGTCATCCGCGGCTCGCTTTACGCGGCGGCTGGCGAAAGGATCAGGGCTTTCACGCGGATATTTCCCGATATCGGCACCGAATTCTGCATGGCTATCCGTAACCCGGCTACCTTCGTTCCGGCTCTGCAATCCAAGGTCCAGGAAAAGGGTCATGCCGATGTGCTGAACGGCGTCGACCCGATGTCCCTGCGCTGGTCGACAGCCATTCAAGAGATCATCTCGCGCAATGAAGGCGTGCCGATGACCGTCTGGTGTGACGAGGAAACACCTCTGATCTGGCCCGAAGTGTTGCAGGCCGTTTCGGGTCATGCCCCGGGCACCGAGTTGGTCGATACGGACGAAGTGGTTGCAATGATCATGTCCGAGATCGGTTTTGCCCGGATGCAAACCTATTGCACCGAACATCCGCCAGAGTCGGTGGAACAACGTCGGCGCGTGGTCACGGCATTTCTTGAACGCTTTGCCCGGCCCGAAAAGGTCGAAATGGAAATCGACATTCCCGGCTGGACCCACGAGGTCGTCGCCGAAATGACCTATCGCTATCTTGAGGATGTCGAGGTCATCCGCAACATGCCGGGTGTCACGTTGATCGAGGCCTAAAGCCTCAGCTCATCCCCAGCGCTGACTTGTAAAGCTCAAGAATGGCTTCTTCCTCGGCAATATCGTCGGGCTTGCGCTTGCGCAGCGCGATGACCTTGCGCATGACTTTGGTGTCATACCCCCGGCCCTTGGCTTCGGCCATCAACTCTTTTTGCTGGTCGGCCACATCCTTTTTTTCCGAGTCGAGCTGTTCAAAGCGTTCGATGAACTGGCGCAACTCGTCGGCGGTCACGGCATAGGGATCACTCGCGTCGGCCATCATCTACCTCTTCGCATTAACTGGGCGCATCGTTGGTTCCTAGCCTGCCGGTGTGGGCAGGTTCAAGCGGGATCGGCAATCCCTTGCCCGATCTGACATAAGCGGCTAGGTGACACTGCGGACATTCACCCCGAGGCGAAGATGCAGGCACTGATCTGGATTGGCGCGGCCCTGACCCTGATGGGTGTGCTTGGCCTTGGCTATTGCGTCGCGCGGGTCTTGCGCGCCAAGCGGGCGGGTCTTGACGACCCCGCCCTGCAGGCCGAACTGCGCCGGGTGGTCACAATCAACCTTGCGGCAATCGGCGTCTCGACGCTTGGGCTCATGTTTGTCGTTCTTGGGGTGTTGCTGAGCTAAAGTCCCTAGACAGGCATATTGTCAAAGCCGGATTCGGTTTCGGCATCCGTTGGCAATTCGCGATCACCAGCCGGGATCATCGCCTGTAGCGCCCGGATTTCAGCCAAAAGCAGCCGTAGCCCCTCTTCCTGAAGTGCCAGACTTGCGTCAAGGATAGGGATCTCCTCGTGGCCCTTGGGATTGCGTCCTATCGCGGTCATGCTGCGCAGTCCTGGCAAACCGGCGTCCAAGGCAGCGCATCAAGCCGGGCCTCGGCGATGTCGGCACCGCACCTCGCGCAAGTCCCATAGGACCCAATGGCGATCCGTTGAAGGGCTGCCCGGATCAGCGGAATTTCCGCTTGGCCGGCGCGACCGGTCGCTTCCAGAACCTCATCGCCCTCGCGCTGGACGGCCAGTTCCTCCCAGTCGGGATCGTGGTGCGAATCAAGCTCGTGGTCAATTGTCTCCAACCGCTCGCCAAGCTCGGCAAGCCGCGCTTCAAGCATTGTCTTGCGCTGCGTCAAGGGTGTCTTCATGCCAGCCTCCTGTTAAGGAAAAGGTAGCTTGGATTGGCCGTCCGATCCTTGATGCAGGTCAATCCCTTGGGCTTAAGGCCTTCCGCTTGGCAAAGCTTGCCGCTATGGTCCGCAGCGATCCGGGCCAAGGGGCCCGTACAGCGCAAGGGTGGGCCATGGATATCCGCAGTTTGACCCCGGACTATGCCGTCTCCCCGCAAATCTCTCCGTTTGATTTGCCCGCGATAAGGGCCGCCGGTTACACGTCCGTGATCAACAACCGCCCCGATGCCGAAATTCCGGTGGACCTGCAGGACAAGGCCATGCGCGCCGCCGCTGAAGCTTTAGGCCTGACCTTCGTCACCAACATGGTGATCGGCGGGGCCTGGACGATGGAGAACGTGGCCGCACAGCGCACCGCAATGGACAGCGCTAAGGGCCCGGTCTTTGCCTATTGCCAAAGCGGCAACCGCTGTTCGATCATCTGGGCGCTGGCCGAAGCCGGGAACCGCCCGGTTGACGAGTTGATCGGCATTCCTGCCCGTTTTGGCTATCAGCTTGAACATCTGCGTCCCAAGATCGAGGCCTTGATCAAGGGGTAACCTGGCCTAAACGGCTGCCCGCAACAGGGCGCCGGGGTCAGTGTCCGTTTCGGTCGAATGACCGCTGGTTTGAAGGATTTGCGACGCGCCAGAACTTTGGCCGCAGTCGACATCGCAAAGCTTTAACGCACGCATGCCCCGGTTCTGACCAAGCCGGGCACGGGCGACGCTGCGACCCTCCAGCGTTTCAAGCGAAATCGCATCAAGTGCTGCGACCTGCAGCGCCAGAACCTCGCCCTGCTGCAAGGCCAGAATCCGGCCAAGCGGCAAGCGCAATCGGCCAATCACGCCATCAAGGCAAGCTCCGGACTGCAGGACCTGATCGGCGAAAGCTGCCGTGAACTGTGGCGGCGCGCTATCCAAGGCTTGATCGGCAAAAGGTGCCCTACCCCGACCAAAGGCAGGCAGGATCAGGATCACCTTCCCCTCACGCGCGCCACGCCCGCAGGACAGGTCGGCCGTCAGCAGCCGGTAGGGTTCATCCTCCAGCAACAGCGCAAGCGGCCGCGCGTCCTCAAGATGCGAGGCATAACGGAATCCCCCCGCCCAGATCAGATCGGCCTCTTCGGCAAGGTTTTCCTCTAGCCCGGCAAGTGCGCGGTCGATCAGCCCGGCAACCATGGCGGCATCGATGCGCGTGGTCTTGCGCGTTGCTGCCGGCTGGGGGGCAAGTCGGCCCATCGTCTGCATTTCGATCACAGCCGAGGTTATGGTCTGCGCCATCAGCAAAACCCCAAGCCCGCCCCCCGGCCCATCAAGGAGCGCGACCAACGCGCGGTCGGGGGCAAGATCCAGAACTTCGGCCAGGCTGGCGCTGCTGACCGCCAGACTGCGGAATTCCACGTCCAACCCCATCAGATCGCGCGCAGCCCGTGCCAGCGACAGCCGCCACCCCCGGTCTGCCCCGGGAGAGCCTTCGGCCAAGGGTTGCTTGGACCTGTCAATCTTGCGACGAATCACATCCGCCATGCCCTGCCCCCGCGACGCTGGTTCGCAATGCCTAGCACCCGGTTTACTAGCAAGCGGTTAAGCAGCCACCTGATCCAGCCGCAGCGGCACCGTGACCCGGAAGGCCGCGCCACGTTGCCCCGGCAGATAGGTCACCGCCCCGCCAAGGTTCGCCATCACCTCGCGGCAGATAGCCAGGCCAAGCCCCGCCCCCCCGGCGCGGTTCGCATCCGACAGGCGCGCGAATTTCTCGAAGATCAGCGATTGCGCCTCTTTCGGGATTCCCTTGCCGTTGTCGATGAAATCCACCGTCACCTTGCCGCCCCGCTGGCGCACGGCAATCCGCAACTCGGGGGCGTCAGCATCACAGTACTTCCGCGCATTCGAAATCAGGTTGATGAAAACCTGCGTCAACCGGTCAGCATCGGTTTTCAGAAACACCGCTTCATCGTCAAGATCGCGGCTCATTGCAAAGCTCCGTTCCGGCCGGGTCTGGCGCGCCGCAGTCAATGCGGTTTCCAACATCTGGTGCAGGCTGGTCAATTCAAGGTTCAGCTGCACCGTCCCGTTTTCCAGAACCGAAAGGTCAAGAAGATCGTCCAGCAGCCGCGTCAGCCGCTTGGCCTCGTCATGGATGATGCGGCCATAGCGGGCGACCTGATCCGCTGGCAGCGTGCCTTCGGTCAGGATCTCGGAAAAGGCCCGGATCGAGGTCATTGGCGTGCGCAATTCATGGCTGATCTGGCTCAGGAACGCATCCTTCTGCAACGACAGCTGCTGCAGCTTTTCATTCGCCTCACGCAAGGCCCCTGCCGTGCGGGTCAATTCCGTCTCACGGGTTTGCAACCGGGCGGAATATTCCATGATCTGCGCGGATTCACTGGCCACTGCCATCAGGTTTTCAACCGAAATCGCTGCCCGCCCCACAAGTTGGCTGATCATGGCATGGGCCGTTGCCGCGCCCACAGCGCCGGAAAACCGGGCCTCAAGCGCCTCAAGAAACGCAGGGGTCGGTTCGGGAAGCAGCCCCTCTTTCCCCTGCCCGCGCGCGGCTGTCTCAAACAGGGCCTGTGCTGTCTCTTCGCCCAAGATGCGTTGCGCCATGGACAAAAGCGCCTCGGGTTCGGCCTGACCCATGGCCCAGCGTTGCGGCCCGATGCCGCCGCCGAACACATGCACGAAGGCCGCACCCTGCAACCGCTCGACCGGGCCGGGGAAGGTGAGAAGCGAGCCGATGCAGAAAGCGGTTGCGTTCAGGGTCAGTGACCAAAAGAGCGCGTGGATCAAGGGGTCCATCCCACCCGTGCCGAACAAAGCCTGCGGTCTCAGCCAAGCAAGGCCGAACAGCCCGTCGTGGAAGATCGCTTCGGGCAGCACGGCACCTGGTCCGAAAGAAGGCAGGAACGAACAATAGGCCCACAGCACAAAACCGGTCAGCAGCCCGAGGATAGCCCCCGTTCGCGTCGCCCCGCGCCAGAAGAGGCCCCCGATCAGGGCGGGCAAAACCTGCGCCACGCCAAGAAAGGCAATCAATCCGATGGCCGCCAGCGCCGCCGATCCGCCGGAAACCTTGTAATACCCATAGCCAAGCGAAATAACCGCCGCGATCGCCAACCTTCTGGCGTTCAGCACTATTGCCCGCAGATCCTCACGCTCGGCCTCGGCCCGGTTCAGCCGCAGCCAAAGCGGGATCACTATGTGGTTGGAAATCATCGTGGCAAGCGCAATCGATTCCACGATCACCATCGAGGTGGCGGATGAAAACCCGCCCAGAAAGGCCAGCATCGCCAAGGCGCCCTGTCCCTCGGCCAAAGGCAGGGTCAGGACGAACATGTCGGGGTTTGACCCCGCTGGCAGGTGGTCAAGCCCCACAACCGCAATCGGCAGGATGAAAAGGCTCATCCCCAGAAGGTACAAAGGAAAGGCCCAACTGGCGCGGGCGAGGTGCCCTTCGTCATTGGTCTCGACCACCATGACCTGAAACATCCGCGGCAAGGTGATCACGGCCGCCGCTGACAGGAAGATCAGCCCCGCCCACCGCCCCGGCTGCACCTGCCAGGCCGGAAGATTGGCCGCGTCAATCCGGGCGATGATGTCTGCTGGTCCGCCGGCAATGCCCCAGACCACAAAGCACCCCACCGCGACCAGCGCCACCAACTTGACCACTGCCTCAACCGCAATGGCCGTGACAATCCCGTGGTGCTGTTCCTTCACGTCCAGATTCCGGGTGCCGAAAAGCACCGTAAACAACGCCAACCCCACCGCCACCCAAAACGCGGTCTGGCTGGCATCGGGGGCCAATTGCCCCTCGGGCGTGGCACTGGCAAAGACGCCGAAGGCCAGCACAACCGATTGCAGCTGCAAGGCGATATAGGGCGTTGCCGCCACCACCGCGATGATGGTGACGATGACCCCAAGCGTGTTCGACTTGCCAAACCGCGAGGAGATGAGGTCGGCAATCGAGGTCACCCGGTATTGCCGCCCGATCCTGACCAGCTTGCGCAACAGCCACCACCAGCCGACGAAAACCAGCGTCGGGCCGAAGTAGATCGTCAGGAATTCAAGCCCCGACCGCGCCGCATAGCCAACCGCGCCGTAAAAGGTCCAGGCGGTGCAATAGATCGACAAGGACAGGGTATAGACTAGGGGGGAGCGCAGCCAGCCCAGCCTGCCGACCCGCGCCCGCGCCTCGACAAAGAAGGCGACCGCGAAAAGCGCGATCACATAAAGCAGGCAAGCGGCGACCAGAAGGTTGAAGGGCATCAGTCTTCCTCTTCCTCCTCGCCCTCGCCACCCTTCAGGCCAGAGGCGAAAACGGCTGCCAGCAGGATCAAGACCGCCCAGACGCCGAAGAAATACAGCGCCACATCCGACACGCGCGGCAGGTCCGGGCCATCCTGCCAAAGGATCGGCAGCAACAGCAAAAGAAACCCCAGCAACGGCAACAACCGCGCCGCATCGCGCAAGCGCCGCCGCCGATAGGGTGCGCGGGCCAGAAAGACGGGGCGGGTGGGGCGTCTCATTTGCGGCCAAGCATGGCGCGAACCTCGGCCAGGATTTCGGCGTTCGAGAAGGGCTTGGTCATGAACCGATTGGCCCCCGCTTCTTCCGCCATGGCCCGGTCCCGACCGCGCGCAGTC
Source organism: Paracoccaceae bacterium (assembly GCA_947504705.1). Classification (GTDB taxonomy): domain Bacteria; phylum Pseudomonadota; class Alphaproteobacteria; order Rhodobacterales; family Rhodobacteraceae; genus Tabrizicola. Next base: position 53,347 of record CANNIA010000015.1, on the reverse strand, counting down.
AGCATCATCACCGGCAGATCCTGTGTTGCCGGATTGGCGCGCAGCCGCGTCAGGATTTCAAGGCCAGAAAGGCCGGGCAGCATGTGGTCAAGGATCACAAGGTCAGGCCGGTCGCGCGCCAGCATGGCCAGCGCTTCCTCGCCCTCGCCCGCATGGCTGACCCGCAGCCCATCGCGCGACAGGATGAAGGAAATCGCCTCGGCGATGTTCGGTTCGTCCTCGATCAATAGCACATGATGCGTCACGCGTTCCCCCGCTTGCCCCGTACCGGCGCCAAGCCTCACTATCGGCGCAAGCCTTGGCCCTGTCAAAATACGTTTCGCCCCTTACCGTTCCTGCGAAAGGATCGAGGGTTCACGGCGTCCGGGGCACGCGGCCCTAGGGCAGACACGGCAACTTGACCCGATCTGCGTCACCCGGCCCGCTTCGCCCCGGGGCAACTCGGCTGGCAGGATCAGCATCGCCGCCTGCCGCAACTCAGGCCCACGGGGTCCCTGAGGCAGACGCGTCACCGCCCAGGCAAAGACCCGGTGCCTGCCGCCGCCTTGCCCGGCCATTTCCACCAACGCCTCAACCGGTTGCCCCGGATGACCCAGTGCCTGATAGAGCGGCCAAAGCGGACAGGCAGCCCCAAACCTTGGCAGGGGGAAGCCAAGTGTCGGCTTGCGAAAAGTGAAGGTCCCCGAGGCATCGCAGATCACCAACCCCAGCCCAAGATCGGCCAAAGTCGCCAGTCTGCGCATCGCCACCATCGGATCGCAACCGAAGCTTTCAGCCAAGGCAAAGGGGTCAAGCCCCCGGCCCTCAAGTTCCGTGCGCAAGCGTTGGTGTGGCACCAAAGCGACATCCGCGTCAGCCTCTGTCAGGTAACTCTCGGCCAGCGTGCGCGCTGCGGAGGACGCCAGAGCGCGGATCCCAGACCGCAGGATTGCCGAGGTCAAACCGTTCGCCTCGCCCCCCCAGTCATGGGCGCGCAGCCAATCTTCCAGCTCCTCCATCGGGGCGGCAATCCCCTGCTCGGCATTGGCCTTGTCCGCATCCAGATAGGCCACCAACGCCTCGGCCCCAATCGCCAATCGTTCGCTGTCCTGATGCAGGTTGCGGTGAAACCGATCCGACCATTCCGGGCTAAGGTCCCCTGTTTCGGCCAAGATGGCCGCCGTCGAACGCACCGAGGCCAGCGCCGACAACAGCTCATGCAGCGATTGCGACAAATGTGGGTCATGCGTCATCCGGTCGTTCAGCGCCTCGACCGCACGCTCCAATGCCTCGGCACGCCGGTCCAACGACACCACCAGCCCAGCCCAGCCCGGAAACCTGCTGACAAAGTCACCCAGCCGGTCAATTTCAATCCCGGTCTCTGCGCCATCCTCGCCCCCCCCGGCCCGGGCGACCGCCGAGCGTAGGCCCTCGAAGACCAGCACATCAGACCCCGGCACAAAGGCCGCGCGCTCCAGCCCCAGCACTGCGCCCAGACGCTCCAAAAGCTTTTCCCCGACCGCACGGCGATTGTGTTCGATCAGGTTGAGGTATGAAGCCGAAATCCCTGCCTTCCCCGCCACCACCGACTGCTTCAGCCCCAAAGCAAGGCGTCGTTCGCGGAGCCTGGTTCCGGTCAGGATGGAAAGCGGCATCGGTCCTCCGGGTGCAACTTTTCAGACCTGTCAAAGTTTACAGAGTTTGTTAAGCCTTACAAATGCTAAAAGACACACCGCAGCGTGCCCTTGCTAGACTGCCTGGCTGTTTTGATCACGGCTAGAACGACATTCCGACCCGAAGCGTAAGGGTAGACACGTCGGGATAACCCTCCTGCACAAAAATAGAAGCGTCATTGTGCATATTACGGCGCAGATACTCGGCACCAACGAAGAACCGGTCACTGACCCTGTATTCGACCCCAAGGCCGAAAGCCACACCCCCGCCAGTGGTGTAATCATCCCCGGCGTAGAGCCGGTTGCTGCTGTAGCCAAGCACGCCATAAACCAAGGTCGACCCCAAGGCATAGCCCAGCCTGCCCTTCAGATCGAATATCCGGTCAACGCGCGCACCGGAGTAGACGACCATCGGAATGTCGCCCGACTGGTAGGCCAGTTCGCCCCCATAGACGAGAGCGCCGGACTGGACGTTATACCCCAAGAATACTCCTGCCGCCTGACCTTCAATATCGTAGATGGTATCAGCCGGAAGATCGATTGTTCCCCGAGCGTCACCATAGGAAACGCCGCCGTAAAGGCCGGAAAAATCCTGCGCCTGCGCCAGTGTGGGCGAAAGTAGCAGAAGAAATGTTGCCAGAAGCTTTGTCATGCTGGTCTCCAATATCTGACCCGACCAAAGCGGAAAGATCGCCACCTGTCAGCATGGAAATTGACTTGAGGTAGGTCTTTGGGCGCAAAATCGGGGATATTTGGCAGAAAGTGATGCTTTTCGGCAACCCGTCCCCGTAAAAAGGGCGCCACACCCTGCGATGTGACGCCCAAACTTCCGTCAGGCTGACTTACTGAGCCAGCGCCTTGTCGGTGATGTCCAGAGTATAAGCCATGCCTTCCGGTTCCTTCGTGATCGCCGGGCTTTCTGCCGAGACGGCCGCCAGCAGCGTCGCCACGGTTTCGGCATAGTCTGCCGGATCAAGCGCGCCGTTCGACCCTGCAGTCAGTTTGGCAACTTCGCTCATCATGTATTTCTGGTGATCCAGCGTCTGCGCGCCAGTCTCATCGGCATCGACCACGATCTGGGCGGCCTCATCGGTGTTGGCTTCAGCGTATTTCCAACCCTTCATCGAGGCGCGGACGAACTTGACCATCGTCTCCTGGAAGGCGGCGTCAGCCAGCTTGTCTTCCATCACGTAAAGCCCGTCTTCCATGATGCCCACACCTTCTTCGTGATAGTTGAAGGTGACCAGCTGATCAGGGGTGATACCGGCGTCGATGACCTGACCATATTCGTTGTAGGTCATCACCGAGATGCAAGCGGCCTGCTTTTGCAGCAGAGCATCGACGTTGAACGCCTGCTTCAGCACCGTCACCCCACCGGCCGAGCCATCAGTCGCGAGGCCAAGCTTCGCCATCCAGCCGTAGAACGGATATTCGTTGCCGTAGAACCAGACACCCAGCGTCTTGTCGGCAAAGTCGGCGGTCGAGGCAACGCCGCTGTCCTTCAGACAGGTCAGCTCCAACCCGCCATGCTTGAACGGCTGGGCGATGTTCACCAGCGGCAGGCCACGCTCACGTGCGGCCAAAGCGGCAGGCATCCAGTCGACGATCACGTCAGCGCCGCCACCCGCGATCACCTGCTCGGGGGCAATGTCCGGGCCGCCGGGAAGGATGGTGACGTTCAGGCCTTCTTCTTCATAAAAGCCCTTGGCCTGCGCCACGTAATAGCCCGCGAACTGCGCCTGGGTCACCCATTTCAGCTGCAGCGTCACGTCTTCCGCCTGTGCGCCCGTGGCCATCGCGGCCATGAATGCGCCTGTCAGTAGCTTTTTCATCGTCGTCTCCCTTGTTGTGCCCCTTTGGGCCTTTGTTAATGCCGTTGTGACGGGTGCCAGAAAGTCACCCACCGTTCGATCAGCGAGACCGCGCCATAAAGCGCCGTTCCCGCCAATGCCGCCACCGCAATCTCGGCCCAGACCATATCAAGGCCAAGCCGCCCCACCTCGGTCGAGATGCGAAATCCCATGCCATAGACCGGGCTGCCGAAAAACTCGGCAACAATCGCGCCGATCAGGGCCAGAGTCGATGCAATTTTAAGCCCGTTGAAGATGAAAGGCATCGCCGCCGGAAGCCGCAGTTTCCAAAGCGTCTGCCAATAACTTGCCCCCCAGGTCGCCATCAGATCGGCCTGCATCCTTTCACTGGCCTGCAAGCCTGCCACGATGTTCACCAGGATCGGGAAGAACACCATCACCACCACAACCGCCGCCTTCGACTGCCAGTCAAAGCCGAACCACATCACCAGAATGGGGGCGAGGCCGACAATTGGCAGTGCCGCGACAAAGTTGCCGATGGGCAGAAGGCCGCGTTGCAGAAAGGGTGACCGATCAATCGCAATCGCCACCACAAACGCCGCCCCCGCCCCGATCAGGAACCCGGGGATCGCGCCCTTCAGGATGGTCTGGGCAAAGTCCGTCCATAGGGTCGGCAACGAAGTCGCGATCTGCGCGGCAATCGCACTTGGCGCGGGCAGGATCACGGGGGCGACGCCAAGGCTACGGACAAGCCCTTCCCAAAGGAGTAGAACCATGAGCCCGAAATATATAGGTGCTTCAATACGACACAATCTTGCCCAAATCGGGCGGCGAAGTCCTACTGTTGCCTCAACCCAGGCGGCCTGAAATACGAATGCTAGGCAAAGCGCCGCGTAATGGAATGGCGATGGGATGTCCAACTTCACCAGCAACCAGAAACCGACGACAAGGCCCGTGCCCCCAAAGACCGCGATCAGGTTTTCTTTGGTCTTGCTCATCCCACCACCCCCATCCGCCGCCGGGCGAACCGCTCCACGAACCCGACTGCCACAATCAACAACCCCGCCAATATCGCCGCCGCGAACAGGCTCGCCCACATGATCAGCGGATCGCCGAATTGCGAGCCGATCAGCATCCGCGCTCCCAACCCCTCAATCGCCCCCGTCGGCAATTCCCCCACAATCGTCCCCACCAAACTCGCCGCAATGGCCACCTTCAGCGAGGCGAAGAAATAGGGCATCGAGGCGGGCAGCCGCAGCTTCAGGAACGTCGCCCCTTGCCCCGCGCCATAGGTTTTCAGCAGGTCCAGCTGCATCTGATCCGGGCTGCGCAGCCCCTTCACCATGCTGACCAGCACCGGGAAGAAACTCAGATAAGCCGCGATGATCGCCTTCGGAATATCCCGCCCCTGAATCCCCATCTGGCTTGAGACGGTAATGATCATCGGCGCCAAGGCCACAATCGGCACGGTCTGGCTGATGATCGCCCAAGGCATCACCGACATGTCCATCACCCGGAACCGCACAATCGCCATCGCCAGCAGGACCCCGGCAATGATCCCCAGCCCGAACCCCATCATCGTGCCCTTGAAGGTCACATAAGCGTGGTAAACCAGAGAGCGCTTCGACGTGATCGCCTGCCCGAACAACCCCTTCCACAACTCCGCCCCCACCTGATGCGGCGGCGGCAGCAGGGGTCTCTCCTGATCCATCGTCTGCGGCACCATCTCCGCAAAACTGATCGTCGTCCCCGCCCGCTCCGCCTGATCATAGACCCAGGTGGAGTTCATCCAGATCGAGGCCAGATACCAGATGACCACGATCCCCAGAAGGACGGACAGAACGGGAAGTGCCCTAGACATTTCGCAATCTCCACAAGCTCCATCCAAATGCAGCCAAACTCAAACCCGCCAAACCACCGGCAAAGACTCCAAAATTATAGGCATCTATGCAGTTGGCGGTGTAGATCCATTCTTCTGACGGAATGTGGTTACAGCCCCGCTGGACGAAATCCCTACCAATGCTCCAAGCCATAAGCCCTAAGACGCAACTGATAACGCCAGAAACGACGGCGATATTGATTTTTGCCGGGCGCGACAGGCTAAGACTCATCCCTTCGCCCCCGCAGGCCAGGCGATCATCACCACCGCGACAATCCCCAGTGCCATTCCGGCCAGCTGCAGCCCAGTCGGCCGCTCGCCAAAGACTACCATCGCCATCCCGGAAATCGCGATCAACTGAAACACCACCGACATGGCAATCGCCACACCAAGGCCATTGGCCCGCATCACCTGCACCATCAGGAAGTTCCCCAGACAGAACAGCGCGAGTGCTCCGATCAGCACCGGCACCCCGCCCTTGATCGCGTAGCTTTTCAGCACCCCATTCGCCGCGACGAAGACGGCGGTCGAGGCCCCAAGCCACAGGAAGGTGATCAGGTTCATGCCGCTACCCCGCCTTGCGCTTGCGCCGTTTCGGTTTGGCCAACGCAGCCGCCGCTTCGGCCTCGGCAATGGCCGTTGCCCGTGCCTCGGGTGTCATCGCCTGCCAGTCCCGTGCCCGGCGCAACCCGTCGCGCAGGTCCAGCGCCCAGATCACCAGCATCACCGGATACGCCAGCGTGATGAAGGCAAGGTAAAACAGGATCGTGCCAATATCGCTTTCCGTCTTCCAGACCATGCCGCTGCTGCCGGTCGCCCAATAGGCCAGCCAGATCAGCCCCATCGCGCCCGCGACGATCAGCGGGATGCCGAAGGCCCATTTCAGAAACTCCCACCAGCACTCCCCGACCGAAGGCGGTGGCAGTCTGGCGGGCACGGGCGGGGCTTTGGCCATCGGCTCTCACCTGTTGCCCCCGGCTGTTGGCTTCCGCAAAGGGAAGACGGATGGAAGACACAAGGAAGACGCGTGGAAGACAGGTGTTTCACTCATCAAGATGCCCCGCGCGCAGCCCTTCGCGGACACGGTGGGCGATCTCGATGAACTCCCGGCTGTCGCGGATTTCCAGCGGCCGCTCCTTGGGCAAAGGCGATTCGATTATGTCGGTGATCCGACCCGGGCGGGGCGACATGACGACGATCTTGGTCGAAAGATACACAGCCTCCGGGATGGAATGGGTAACGAAACCAATAGTTTTCCCGGTCCGCGCCCATAGCTTCAACGTTTCCTCGTTCAGCCGGTCCCGCACGATCTCATCCAGCGCACCAAAGGGTTCGTCCATCAGCAGGATATCGGCATCAAAGGCCAAAGCCCGGGCAATCGAGGCCCGCTGCTGCATCCCCCCCGAAAGCTGCCAGGGGAATTTCTTGCCAAAGCCCGAAAGCTCCACCAGATCAAGCACCCGCTCCACCCGCTGGTCCATTTCGGCCTTGGAAAACCCCATGATTTCAAGCGGTAACCGGATATTCCCCGCAATCGTGCGCCACGGATACAACCCCGCCGCCTGAAACACATAGCCATAAGCCCGCTTCCGCCGCGCCTCATCCGGGGTCATGCCGTTCACGGTCAAGGTGCCAGAGGTTGGATGCTCCAGCGCCGCAATTGCCCGCAGGAAAGTTGTCTTCCCGCAACCACTTGGCCCGATGAAGCTGACAAACTCGCCGGGATTGATCGTCAGGTTGACGTCCTTCAAGGCATGCACCGGCCCGTCAGCGGTCTGGAACACCAGGTTCAGGCCCTTGGCTTCGATCACAGCTTGGGTCATCGTATCTTTCATCCAACTAAGCCCATTCTCAAGCCACATTCACTGCGAGGTGTAACCCCATGAAAGAATGCCGCAAACTGCGCCCGACCGACACCTATGACGGCAAGCAGGGCTTTACCTACAACGCCGGGATCGCCGCCGAAACAGTGGGTTCGACCGGTATCTGCATGCATTTGCTCACCATTCCGCCCGGAGGCCGCGCCAAGGCCCACAAGCACGCGACGCATGAAACCGCGATCTACATGCTGGACGGGGTGACGGTCATGTACTGGGGCGACCGCCTGCAGCACCGGGTGGAGGTCGCTGCCGGAGACCTCCTCTACATCCCCGCCGATACCCCGCATCTCCCTTTCAACCCCGGCCCCGGCACGGCCACCGCCGTGATCAGCCGCACAGACCCGAACGAACAGGAAAGCGTGATCCTGCTGCCGGAACTGGAGGGGTTGGTTCCCGCCTGACATCATCCTCCAATCATTAAAAGGCGAACCACATTCGGCGAAGTAAGGCCACATTTCAGACGGCTCCCTCACGCAACACAACCGGTCCCCGATTGACCAAACGCTCCAAACCCCATTGCGCCACCCCGGCAGCCGAACCAAGCGCAAGGGCGATTGCCGGACTGATTTCCAGAAAGCCCATCGAGAGAGACAGCAAAAACACGGAATTGATTGCGCCCGCGAGGCCGAAGCCCAGAGCCTCACCAATACCATACCAGTAAAGAAGACCTCGTAGCAGAACAAAGCCTGGGAGAGCCACCAACAGCACGAGTGGGAGGACCTCGGACAAACGACCCAATCCCATCGTCACAAGTGCCGTTTCTTCATAACCCGACGGAATGGGACCGAAAGCCGCTACTGCCACAACCCCGAGCGCCGCAATAAGGCAGGCAAACGCAAAGCTGACGACAATTGTGGCCAAGTTCCTCACCTAGACCCCCGTCGCCGGAATGCCGGTCCGCGAGACCGGGCGCGGCGCGGTCAGGTCTTTCCACTGGCTCAGCGCGCGGTTGACGGCAGGGCGCGGCTCGCGGGCGACGAATTTGCCATGGCCTTCCTGCGTCCGCACTTCGCCGTCGTGCACCGAGACATGGCCGCGGGTCAGCGTGAAACGGGGCAGGCCCTTGACCTTTTGACCCTCGAAGACGTTGTAGTCGATGGAGCTTTGCTGCTTGCCAGCCGTGATCGTCTTCGTCTTCTCGGGGTCCCAGACCACAAGGTCGGCATCCGCGCCTACCAGAACTGCGCCCTTCTTCGGGTAGCAGTTCAGGATTTTCGCGATATTGGTTGAGGTTACGGCGACAAATTCATTCAGCGTCAGCCGCCCCGTCGCCACCCCGTGGGTCCACAGCATCGGCATTCGGTCCTCAAGGCCGCCCGTCCCGTTCGGGATCTTGGCGAAGTTGCCAATGCCGAACCGCTTCTGCTCCGTGGTAAAGGCGCAGTGGTCAGTGGCCACAACCGAAAGGCTACCGGACTGCAGACCGGCCCAAAGGCTGTCCTGATGCTGCTTGTTGCGGAAGGGCGGCGACATCACGCGGCGGGCGGCGTGGTCCCAGTCGGGGTGGAAATATTCAGACTCATCAAGCGTAAGGTGCTGGATCAGGGGTTCGCCCCAAACCCTTTTGCCCTGCTGCCGCGCGCGGCGGATCGCTTCGTGGCTGTCCTCGCAACTGGTATGCACCACATACAGCGGCACGCCCGCCATATCGGCAATCATGATCGCGCGGTTGGTCGCTTCACCCTCCACCTGTGGCGGGCGGGAGTAGGCATGGGCTTCCGGCCCGGTGTTCCCCTCGGCCAAAAGCTTCGCCGTCAGTTCGGCCACCACATCGCCGTTTTCGGCATGGACCATGGCCAACCCGCCAAGGTCACCGACGCGCTTGAACGACTGATACATCTCGTCATCATTCACCATCAGCGCGCCCTTGTAGGCCATGAAGTGCTTGAAGCTGGTCATGCCCGCCTTGATGCTGTCGGCAATCCCGTCAAACACCTTCTCGCCCCACCAGGTCACCGCCATGTGGTAGGAGTAGTCGCAATTCGCCCGGCCCGACTTGTTGTGCCACATCTGGGCTGCATCCATCAGCCCCTGCCCCTGCCCCGGCAGCACGAAGTCGACGACCATCGTGGTCCCGCCACTCAGCGCCGCCCGCGTGCCGGACTCGAAATCATCCGCCGAGTAGGTGCCCATGAAGGGCATCTCCAGATGCGTATGCGGATCAATCCCGCCGGGCATCACATAGCAGCCGGTCGCGTCAAGCTCGGAGCCGCCCTTGAGGCCCTGCCCGATCTCGGTGATCACCCCGTTCTCAATCCGGACATCGGCCTTGTAGGTGAGGTCGGCGGTGACGACGGTGCCGTTCTTGATGATGGTGGTCATGGCTAGCTCTCCTATTCCATTCCGGCGGTGATGTTTAATGCTACTTCACCAAGAATTTTGCACGTTGCGGCATCACTTTCCCAAAGAGGATTCCCATCCCATGCCGCACCCCGTAAAGCATAACTTTGGCGATAATTTTCTCCATACAGTTGAAGCATCGCAGTTGCGTCTTGTTGCACTACTTCAAACACACTTTCGAAATTCTCGCCCGTCTTCTTACTTCTTATGTCTGTTCCGACAACAAGCAGTGCGACGACTGCTTTCATTTGCTGATCAACATCGGCCTGATCGACAGCTTCGCCTGCCCAATCAGCATTTGCTTTGTAAAAGGCAGCACATCGAATGAACTTGTATGACTCTTCCGGGTTTCCCTGCATTATTGAGTCGAGAGGAACCATTTCTTCTGCGTGAGCAGAAGAAGAAGCTAATACTCCAATCAAGAGTCCAAGAACTAATCTCACCCCACCACCTCCGCCACCTCAAGCACGGCGTGCAGCAGCACGTCCGTCCCCGCCGCTGCCCATTCGGGCGAGATGTTCTCGGCCTCGTTGTGGGAAAGCCCGTCCACGCAGGGGCACATCACCATCACCGTGGGGGCGACGCGGTTGATCCAGCAGGCGTCGTGGCCGGCACCAGAGACAATGTCCATGTGGGAATATCCCAGCTTTTCAGCGGACTGGCGGACGATCTTCACTAACCCTGCGTCAAAGGTGACGGGGTCGAAGTGGCCCACATCCTCGATCTCGCACCCCAGCCCCAACTCCTTGGCCACCGCATGGGCAGCGCGGATGACTTCGGCTTTCATCGCGTCCAGCTTGGCCTGTTCGGGGGACCGGATATCGACCGTGAACACCACCCGCCCCGGGATCACGTTGCGCGAGTTCGGGAAGACCTTGACCTGCCCCACCGCGCCCACGGCGTTCGGCTGGTGGCTCATCGCGATCTGGTGGACGCGTTCGGTGATCCGCGCCATGCCAAGGCCCGCGTTCACCCGCATGTTCATCGGGGTCGAGCCGGTATGCGCGTCCTTCCCCGTCAGAGTGATCTCCAGCCACCAGAGGCCCTGACCATGGGTGACAACGCCAATCGACGCGCCGGAGGCCTCCAGAATCGGCCCCTGCTCGATATGCAGCTCCAGCATCGCATGCATCTTCCGCGCGCCGGTCTTTTCGTCGCCGACCCAGCCGATGCGGGCCAGTTCCTCGCCGAAGACCTTGCCATCAAGGTCGCGGCGGCCCTTGGCATATTCCTCGGTATGGATCCCCGCGAACACGCCCGACGCCAGCATCGCAGGCGCAAACCGCGCGCCTTCCTCGTTTGTCCAGTTGGTGACGACGATCGGGTGCTTGGTCTTCACCCCCATGTCGTTCATCGTGCGCACCACCTCCAGTGCGCCCAACACGCCCAAAACGCCGTCATAGCGGCCTCCGGTCGGTTGGGTATCCAGATGCGAGCCCATGTAGACCGGCAGCGCCTTCGGGTCCGTCCCAGCCCGCGTGGCAAACATGTTGCCCATGGTATCGACGCCCATCGTCATGCCCGCGGCCTTGCACCAATCGGCGAACAGGTGGCGGCCTTCGCCATCGGCATCGGTCAGAGTCTGCCGGTTGCAACCGCCCGCAATGCCGGGGCCGATCAGCGCGATTTCCTGCAAGCTGTCCCACAGCCGTTCAGAATTGATCCGCAGGTTGTCGCCCGAACTGGTGGCGGTTTTCGTCATGGCGCGCTCCCCGTTGCAGCGGGGCCATCCTGCCCCTTGCCGCGACTCACTTCCTGACCATATGGTCAAGGTGAAACGCACCACAACCTGACCAACCGGTCAACATAAAACTAAAGGCACCATGCCCGCAGACGCCCAGATAACCCGGCTTAAACCCCGTCGAACAGATATCCGGCGCGAGAATGAGCGCGCCATCCTGGACGCCGCCGAAAAGGTGTTCGCCGAGGCCGGTTTCGGGGGCGCGACCATGCAGTTGATCGCCGATATGGCCGGGCTGCCCAAGGCGAACCTGCACTACTATTTTGCCACCAAAGAAGACCTTTACCGCAAGGTGGTGCAGCAGATCTTCGAAATCTGGCTTGACGCTGCCTCCAGCTTTGACGATGCGCCGGGACCGGTCGAGGGCCTGGGTGGCTATATCGACGCCAAGATGGATATCTCCCGCACCCATCCCTATGGTTCCAAGGTCTGGGCCAGCGAGGTGATGCATGGCGCGCCGGTGATTCAGGACTATCTGGAAACCACGCTGCGCGACTGGACGAATGGCCGGATTGCCCTGATCCAACACTGGATCAACGAGGGCAAGATGCGACCCGTCGATCCCCGGCATCTTTTGTACATGCTGTGGGCCACGACCCAGCACTACGCCGACTTTGGCCACCAGATTCAGACATTGAACAGCGGCAAACCCCTGTCCGACCGGCAATGGTCCGAGGCTAAGGCCAGCGTAAAGGACTTGGTCCTGCGCGGCATTGGCGCGATTTAAGGAGCGATGATGGAAATTGCAGATCTTGAGGCCGAGGCTTCTGCGCTGGTCCTGAACAAGTTCACCGAAAGCGATGCCTTGCGGCTGGGTCAGATCCTGACCGATATGGCCATGGCCGATGCCTTGCCGGTCGTGATCAACATCCGGACCCCGGACCGCACCTTGTTCCATGCTGCCCTGCCCGGCTCGGCGCCGTTGAACGACCTTTGGGCCAGGCGGAAATCGAACGTGGCGCTTGTCTTTCAGACGTCATCACTGCTGGTCGGGCTGCGTCATCGCGCCAAGGGTGAGACACTGGCGAAACATGGGCTGGACGCCACGGACCATGCCGACCACGGCGGCGCTGTGCCAATCCGGGTCGCGGGGGTGGGGATGGTGGCTGTGGCCACGGTTTCCGGCCTGCCGCAGGTTGAAGATCACAAACTTGTCGTGCGCGGTCTGCGCCAGATGAAGGAAATGCCATGATCCCCTTTCGCCCCGCATTTGCCCTGACGGCCTGCCTGATGCTTTCGGGATGCTTTCTGATGACCGAAACGCCGCGTTTTGACGATACGCAGGCGATGGCCCTGCTTGGCACGGAAACGGCCAATTTCGCACATTTCGACCTTGATGGCGGGGAATGGAAACCTTCGGACACACCGACGGTCACCATAATCCCGGTGGGTGCGCATTACTTTATGCACGACCCTTCGGGCCCTGAATCCACCGAGGATGACCCGATCCTGCATTTCATCGGGCTGGATGACACGCATTGGCTTGTGCAAATGTCAGCTCCAGAGTCCGAGGCCAAGAAGAGTGCCTATTACGCTGTCGCAACCTGGGACAGTCAGGAACTTCTGGCCCATGCCATCGCTTGCGACGACTTGCGCGACCGGCCGGGGATCGCGGACCTCGTCACCTTCACCGTTGATGACTGCACGCTGCTTCCGCAAGCCGACGGAGCCGCGCCAGACTTCCCCGCGCTTTTGTGGCTAGACCTGCCGCCAGCCGACACCAAGCTTGTCCTGCAGCCCTAAGCCTCGCCCGGCGCTATTTCAGCTCGACCTCGACAAAGCTCATCGCGGCGGGACCGTCGTTGATCACGTTGTGCTCCACACCCTCGGCCCGGCGATAGGCCGTTCCGGCAGGCACCAAAACTCGCCGGGTGCAGCCGCCGGGTTCCTCCAAAAGCATGTGGCAATCGGTGACGGCGGTGATGACGTAGTCATGCACATGCCGGTGCCAGCCGGTTTCCGCCCCGGGTGCAAAGTCAAAGCGGGTTACCCGGACGCGGTCGTCGTCGACCAGGGTGGTTGCCATACATGCCTCCCGCATTGCCAACACCTTTCCCTTGCCCCAGATCGTTCGCGTCGGGCGAATGATTTGACCTAGCATCGCCGCCCGGGCTATCCAAGGGAAACACTTTATTGCATCCGGTTCCATGTCCCCCACTGCCCGCCCCCGTTCCCGCATCCAGCAGCGCAACCGCGAGCTTATCCTCGATGCGGCGTTGGAAGTTTTCTCGCTGCATGGGTTCCGGGGGGCAACGCTGGACCAGATCGCCGACGTGGCGGGGCTGTCGAAGCCCAACCTTCTGTACTACTTCCCCTCGAAGGAAGAGGTGCATACCGCCTTGCTGACCGGGCTTCTGGACACCTGGCTTGATCCCTTGCGCGCGATGGATCCGGCGGGCGACCCGATGCAGGAAATCTTGGGCTATGTTCGACGCAAGCTGGACCTAGCCCGCGATTTCCCGCGCGAAAGCCGGCTTTTCGCCAACGAGATCCTGCAAGGCGCCCCCCGGATGCGTGCGGCGATCGAGGGAGATTTGCGCAGGTTGGTCGAGGAAAAGGCCACGGTTCTGCTGGCCTGGATGGATCAGGGACGGATTGCCCGGGTCGACCCGGTGCATCTGATCTTCTCGATCTGGTCCTTGACCCAGCATTACGCGGATTTTGATGTGCAGGTCCGGGCCGTGCTGGGGCCGGGTCATGATCCGTTTGCCGAGGCAGGTCGCTTCCTGGAAACGCTGTTCACGCGGTTGCTGGCGTGCTGACTGTCCACGCCGGACAGGTTGTCTCTCTCGAATTTTTTCAAGGACTTGCGGTTGCGCTTTAACGGTTTTGCAAGGATTTCCCCGTCAAAGGTTCGATGGCAGAATAAGCGCGGCCTTTCCTTGAAGGCAAGGTCCGGGCGGCGGATCACACCGCCCGGATGCCACTCGCAGCGGCTACTCTGCTGCGTGGGCCGAGGGGTTGTTCGGATGCGTGGTCCAGTCGGCAAAGGTGCCGACCTTGCGCCCGGTGCGTTCGTCAAGGCCGCCAAGGGGAAGGGTCTTCATCGTGATGCAATTGTCGACCGGGCAGACGTTGACGCAAAGATTGCAGGCGACGCATTCGTCATCCTTGACGGTGAAGGTGCGATCTTCAGACATCGCGATGGCCTGGTGGCTGGTATCCTCGCAAGCCGCATAGCAGCGTCCGCATTTGATGCAGTCGTCCTGATTGATCACCGCCTTCGTGACATAGTTCAGGTTCAGGTGCTGCCATTCGACAAAGTTCGGCACCGCGCGACCGATCAGGTCATTCAGCGACATCTGTTTTTGGTCAAGGTATTCCGAAAGGCCCGAGATCATTTCCTGCACGATCTTGAAGCCATAGGTCATCGCTGCCGTGCAGACCTGCACATTGCCTGCGCCAAGGGCCATGAATTCCGCTGCGTCGCGCCAAGTCGTTACGCCACCGATGCCGGAGATCGGCAGGCCACGGGTGTCTTCATGCCGGGCAATCTCGGCCACCATGTTCAGCGCGATGGGTTTGACCGCCGGGCCGCAATAGCCGCCGTGCGAGCCTTTGCCGTCGATCATCGGGAAAGGCGAGAAGGCGTCAAGGTCGACATTGGTGATCGACTTGATGGTGTTGATCAGGCTGACCGCGTCCGCCCCGCCCCGGTTCGCCGCCATCGCGGGAGGCAGGATCGAGGTGATGTTGGGCGTCAGCTTCACGATGCAGGGCATCCGGCTATATTGTTTCACCCAGCGGGTGACCATCTCGATATATTCCGGGACCTGACCCACAGCCGAGCCCATGCCGCGTTCGGCCATCCCGTGCGGGCAGCCGAAGTTGAGTTCCACGCCGTCCGCCTCGGTATCCTCGATGCGCTTGAGGATGTCCTTCCAGCTTTCTTCGTCGCAGGGCACCATCAGAGAGATTACCAGCGCCCGGTCTTTCCACTTGCGCTTGACCTCTTTGATTTCTTGCAGGTTCACCTCCAGCGGGCGGTCGGTGATCAACTCGATGTTGTTCAGGCCCAGAAGCCGACGATCCGCGCCCCAGATCGCGCCGTAGCGGGGGCCAGAGACGTTAACGATTGGCGGGCCTTCGGACCCAAGCGTTTTCCAGACCACGCCACCCCAGCCCGCCTCAAACGCACGCTCGACGTTGTATTTCTTGTCGGTGGGTGGGGCCGAGGCGAGCCAGAATGGGTTCGGGGATTTGATGCCAATGAAATTGGCGGAAAGGTCAGCCATGAGAAGCCTCCTTGCATGCTGCGGGGAGAGGGGGGGATGTCGTAGGGTGGGCAGTAGGTCGGTATGTTCGCTTGCCGAAGAAACCGACTTGCCAACCGCCTGTAGCGGTCAGAACTGGGACCAGAGCAAGCCGATCAGATCGCCGCCATACTGGCCGAGTTTCGGGATCACATAGGCCCAGGCCGCGCAGCCCAGGCTGTTCCAGATGGCAAAGCGGGGAAAGCTCATCCCACTCATCCCGGCCATAAGAAAGACCACAGGCCGGAAGATCGTGGTGAAATGCCCGATGAAGATCGTGACCGGACCGTATTTCGTGAAGGCGGCTTGGGTCTTGGCGACCATCTCGGGGTGGTCCTTCAAGGGCCGCATTTGCAAAAGCGTCACGCCATAGCGCAGGCCCAGCCAATAGCTGAAGGTCGAGCCGATGAGTGCGCCGATGGTTGCCCCGATCCAAAGTGTCGTAAACGACAGCGCCCCGGTTGCAGCTAGCGCGCCAACCCCGGCGAGAATTGGCGTTGACGGAATCAGGATCGAAAGAAACGCCGTGGTTTCCGCCGCGGCAAACAGCACCATGATCACCGGGAACCAAGCCCGGTGTGCTTCGATGAAGGTGACGATGCTGTCGACGAAAGCTTCCACGGAAATCCCCTGATTGCCGCCCTTCTTGCCCGTCAACCGGGTATTGGCAAGGGAAATACCGGGTCATCAGCCACCCTTAAGGATAGTATGGATAGCCTCGGCGGCATCCCGCCCTCCGGCGACGGCGTTGACCGTCAGATCCTCGCCCCCCGCCGCGCAGTCGCCACCTACCCAGACTTTGCCCGAATGGCCCGCAAGCTTGCCACCTTCGACCGCAAGGCCTCCGGGTGCGCTTGTCAGGGTCTGGCCGATGGCCTTGAACACCTGATCGGCCTTCAACGTGAAGGTCTCGGAGGAAAGCTTTAGGCCACCGGGTGCGTCTTCCGTATAGGCAAACTCCACGGCTTCGGCTTTGGAACTGCCCACGACCCGAACCGGGGCCGCGTTGTGGATGATCCGCACCCCGGCCTGAACCGCGTGGTCCTGTTCATAGCCCGAGGCGGACATCTTTTCCTGTCCGCGCCGGTAGACGATGGTCACGTTTTCCGCGCCCAGAAGCTTGGATTGCACCGCTGCATCAACCGCCGTCATGCCGCCGCCGATGACAACGACATCGCGGCCTATAGAGAGCTTCGACAGGTCTTCCGACTGGCGGAGTTCAGCGATGAAATCGACCGCGTTGCGGACGCCGTCCAGATCCTCGCCCGCCGCACGCAGAGCATTTACTCCGGCAAGGCCGACGCCTAGGAAGACGGCGTCATAACCGGCTTTCAGCTGGTCCAGCGTCACGTCGCGGCCAAGTTCGACACCGGTCCGGACTTCGATACCGCCGATTTTAAGCAGCCAGTCCACTTCACGGGCCGCAAAGCCCCCCGCCGCCTTGTAGCTGGCGATACCGTATTCGTTCAGGCCGCCCGCTTTGGCGCGGCGCTCCAACACGACGACGTCATGGCCATGCACGGCCAGCCGGTGTGCGCAGGCCAGACCCGCAGGTCCGGCGCCCACGACGGCGACACGCTTGCCGGTCGCTTTGGCACGGGTGAAGGGTTGCTTGCCCTTGGCCATGGCGTGGTCGGTGGCAAAGCGTTGCAGGCGGCCAATCTCGACGGGCTTACCCTCGGCGGCCTCACGGACGCAGGCCTGTTCGCATAGCGTTTCAGTCGGGCAGACCCGGGCGCACATGCCGCCAAGGATGTTTTGGTTCCAGATCGTCTGTGCGGCTGCATCCGGGGTTCCGGTCGCGATCTGGCGGATGAACAGGGGAATGTCGATGTCGGTCGGACAAGCCGTGATGCAGGGCGCATCGTGGCAGAAATAGCAGCGATCAGCAGCGACACGGGCCTCGTGCCCATCAAGGGCCGGATCATGGTCGCCGAAATTCTTGGCATAGGCTGCGGCTGGCAGGCGGCCCGAAACAATGCCGGGCGTCAGCGGGCTGTTCGTCATTGGACCCAAGTCCTCCCTGTTTTTTCTTTCTGACAGGCTGGCACAGGTCCATTTTTTTATCAAACGGTAAATTTTAATCACGCCAACATTTTTGTTGTCTGACTATTGAACCTCAAGACAGCAGGGCGGATTCGCGGCTTTTCAGGCCAGACAGGCTCGCGTATAAGCGCCAGACACCAGACTGCGCGGGCAAGGCCCATGGCCGCCCCGCCCGGCAGACAAGGAACAGAGGACGGCATGAGCAAGCAGACGACCGACACTGACGTGGCCTTCATCTCGGCACTGGCCGAGCTTTTGAACAAGAACGAGCTAACCGAGCTTTCGGTGAAACGGGAATATGGCGAGGATGACAGTCTGGAAGTCCGGGTCGTCAAACAGTCCACGGTCGTAACCGTTGCAGCGGCCCCTGCTCCGGTTCAGCATTATGCGCCGGCTCATGCCTCCGCCGCCCCGGCAGCACCTGCGGCAGTCGCTCATGAAGACCCGGCCCAGCATCCCGGCGCCGTGACCTCGCCCATGGTTGGGACCGCATATCTGTCTGCCGAACCCGGTTCCACGCCTTTCGTCGCAATTGGCGCACAAGTGACCGAGGGCCAGACCGTCCTGATCATCGAAGCGATGAAGACGATGAACCATATCCCCGCCCCGCGTGCAGGCACGGTCAAGCGCATCCTGGTCGAGGATGGCCATCCGGTCGAATACGGCGCCCCCTTGATGATCATCGAATAAGGGTGTGCCCATGTTCGATAAAATCCTGATCGCCAACCGGGGGGAAATCGCGCTGCGCGTGATTCGCGCTGCCCGGGAAATGGGGATCAAATCGGTCGCCGTCCATTCGACTGCCGACACCGACGCGATGCATGTGCGGATGGCTGACGAATCCATCTGCATCGGCCCGGCACCTTCGTCGGAAAGCTATCTCTCTAAGGCCGCGATCATTTCGGCCTGCGAGATTACGGGCGCACAGGCTGTGCATCCGGGTTATGGTTTCCTTTCGGAAAACGCGGCCTTCGCGCAGGCGCTGGAAGATCACGGCATCACCTTCATCGGCCCAAGCGCGGAGCATATCCGCATCATGGGCGACAAGATCACCGCCAAAGTGACGGCGAAAGAGCTTGGCATCCCGGTGGTTCCCGGGTCTGACGGCGGCGTGCCGGATTACGAGACGGCGAAGATCGTCGCCGAAGAGATTGGCTATCCGGTGATCATCAAGGCGACTGCCGGTGGTGGCGGGCGCGGCATGAAGGTTGCCAAGGACGCCACGGAACTTGAAATCGCCTTCCGCACGGCGCGCAGCGAATCCAAGGCCGCCTTCGGCAATGACGAAGTCTATATGGAGAAGTACCTCCAGCGCCCGCGACACATCGAGATTCAAGTGTTCGGCGATGGCAAGGGCGGCGCCGTCCACTTGGGCGAGCGCGACTGTTCCTTGCAGCGCCGCCACCAGAAAGTGTTCGAAGAAGCCCCCGGTCCGGTCATCACTCCGACCCTGCGCGCGGAAATCGGCAAAGTTTGCGCCGATGCGATGAAGAAGTTGAAATACATCGGCGCCGGCACGATCGAGTTTCTGTATGAAGACGAGAAGTTCTACTTCATCGAGATGAACACCCGTCTTCAGGTCGAACATCCCGTTACCGAAGGTATCTTCGGCATCGACCTTGTGCGCGAACAGATCCGTGTCGCCTCTGGCATGGACCTGTCGTTCACCCAGGATGAATTGCAGATCAACGGCCACTGCATCGAGGTTCGGATCAACGCCGAGAAGATCCCGAACTTCACACCCTGCCCCGGTCGGATCACCCAGTTTCATGCCCCCGGCGGGCTTGGGGTGCGGATGGATTCGGCGATTTATGACGGCTACCGGATCCCGCCCTATTACGACAGCCTGATCGGCAAGCTGATCGTGCATGGCCGCGACCGGCCCGAGGCTTTGGCGCGGCTCAAGCGGGCGCTGTCGGAGTTGATCATCGACGGCATCGACACCTCGATCCCGCTGTTCCATCTGCTGCTTGAGGAACCCGACATCCAGACTGGGGATTACAACATCCACTGGCTGGAGAAGTGGCTGGAGCGCAAGTTCCCGAAATAAGCCAGAATGTTATTGGGGGCGCCTGCTGGCGCCCTTTTACTTAAGCGGGGGCCTTGACCTCCCAAGGCTTTGGCCAATCCCCCTCGACCCGCAAGTTGATCCCGGCGTTGTCCTCGATCACCCGGCACACGGACATCTCGCCCGCGCCCTTGCCATAACGCCGACCCGCTTCGCGGAAGCGTTCGTGGGTAGCTTCGGTCAGGGTGGCGGTGGTGCCGACCTTGTCCATCAGTTCCTTGATCAGCCCAAGGTCTTTCAAACAAAGCGCAATCGGGAAGCTTGGGTCATAATGGCCAGCAAAGATCGACGGCACGTCGTGGGACAGAACGAAACTGTCGGCTGCCCCGCCCTTCATCACCTCCCACCACACCAAGGGGTCAAGGCCCGCCAGTTTCGCCGTCACCATCGCCTCGCCAATCGCGGCGGCGTGGATTTTCCACAGCTGATTGTTCACCAGCTTTGCCACATAACCGTTGCCATAGGCCCCGACCTTGCGCAGGTGGCCCATTGCCTCGATCACCGGGCGGACGCGTTCGATCACCACATCGGTGCCGCCAACGAACATCGGCATGTCGCCCCGGATCGCCGCATCAACAGACCCGGTCACCGGGGCATCGACGGCTTGACCACCAGCCGCCTCGAACTCCGCTGCCAGTTCGCGCATCAGGAACGGTGACGAGGTCGTCATGTCGATCCAGACCTTGCCCTTGGGGTTGCCCGAAAGGAACCCGCCCGGCCCCCGCATCACCTGTTCCACTTCCTTCGGGCCAAAGACCATGGTCACGGCCACATCCACCGCCGCCAGCACCTCGGCCGGGCTGCCCGCGGCCTTGGCCCCCATCGCGACCAATGGCGCGGTCGCTTCCGGGCGGATGTCGTAAACCGACATTTCAAACCCCTTGCGCCGGATACTGGCTGCCGCGTTCTTTCCCATGGTCCCAAGGCCGATAAAGCCGACGCGCATGTGCACTCTCCCGTGTGATCGCTTTGAATGCTGCCCCGCGCCGTGCTAGCTGTCGAACAAATGTCCCTGATACGGGTATCAGCCGGGGTTATGGTGATGGATATCGAGCTTCGCCTGCTGCGCAGCTTTGTCGCGATCCACGAGACGGGCTCGGTCAGCAGGGCTGCCGACCGCATGGCCTGCACGCAGGCGGCGATGTCGATGCGGTTGAAGATGTTGGAAACCGAAATCGGCGCGCCTTTGTTCCTGCGTCGACCTGGTGGGCTGCAACCAACCCCACGCGGGGCCGAACTTTACGCCCGCGCTTTGGGGGTGCTGTCGGCCTATGACGAGATGATTTCGCTGACCAGGTCCCGCCCGCCGCGTGACCGGCTGCGCTTGGGGATGCCCGATGACTATGCCTCGGGCTGGCTTGGTGGGCTGATTGCAGACCTTGGTCCCGCGTTTGACCGACTGGAGATTGAACTGGTCTGCGACCTCTCCGCCAACCTGATGGCGGCGCTGGAACGGCGCGAGATCGATCTTGCGCTGGTAACCACCGCCGCGCGCCCTGCAGGCACGACCAGCACAGTGGATTTGTCACTGAACTGGCTGACGGCCCCCGATTGGGCGGGAGAGGTCACCCTTGCCGCCTATCCGGACGGTTGCGTCTTTCGCCGTGTGATGACGCAGACGCTGGACGGTGCAGGCCAAGCCTGGCGCGTCGGCGTGCAGTCGCGGGGTCAGGCGGGAATATTCGCCGCCGTCCGCTCGGGCCGCGCGGTCACCGCAGTTGCAGCCGGAACCGGGCCCGCCGATCTGACCGAGCGTGTCAGCGCCCCGGGTCTGCCCGCCCTGCCGCCGGTGCCATTGCATCTGGTTCTGACCGAGGGGGCAGCCCCCTGGACCAAACGCGCTGCTGCTGCGCTCTCAGACCGACTGTCGGCCCGCGCCAGCGCCTGATGCCGGGTCCAAAGATCACCCCTGAAATCCTGCTGCGCGCCTATGCAATGGGCATCTTTCCGATGGCCGATGGCCGCGACGATCCAGAGATTCACTGGATCGACCCACGCCACCGGGGGATCATGCCGCTGGATGGGTTCCACCTGTCCCGCACATTGGCCCGCCACATCCGGCAGGGGGGCTTTCAAGTCACGGCTGACCGGGACTTTACCGGCGTTGTCGAAGCGTGCGCGGAGCGAGAAGAAACCTGGATAAGCCAAAGAATTCAAACGCTTTATGAAAGCCTGCGCGCCCTTGGCCACGCCCACAGCATCGAGGTTTGGAAGGGTGACATGCTGGCCGGTGGCGTCTACGGCGTCACTCTAGGGGGCGCATTCTTCGGGGAAAGTATGTTTTCGCGCCGGACCGATGCGTCAAAGATTGCGCTGGCCTACACGGTTCATCGGCTGCGGGCTGGGGGCTTTCAACTTTTCGACACGCAGTTTCTGACTCCGCATCTGGCCAGCCTTGGCGGGGTGGAAATCCCCCGCGCTGAATATCGCGACCGACTGGCTGCGGCCTTGGGCCAAAGCGCCGAGTTTGCGCCTGAAGGCTATCCGCCCGAGCCGTCCGAGGTAGCGGTATCCTTGGCCGCTTCGGGCAGAACGCAGGACAGGACCCAAACGTCATAGCGTGGATGGTCCAGCGCCGAGAGCGCGGGGGCCGAAGCAAGCATCCAGCCGTTGAAAAGGACCGCGGTCGTCGTCTCATCAATGATCGTCAGATGGGCTTCGCTGTCGGCCGCCGGGTTCGCGATCGGATAGCGGCAGTGGTCAAGCTGAACGATCAGCCGCCCGAACTTGGCCGATTGCCCAAGGCTGAGGCTAACGTCGCCGGTTTCGCCAGTCAGCTTGTCCAGAAAACGAAGTTCCCCACCATCCGAATCGGAGAATTGCGGTTCCTGCGGGTCGGTCGTCACGTCACCCTCGGTCGTGACGTCGTCCTGGGCCAAAGCAGGGAGGCCAAGCGCAAGCGTCAAGGGCAGCAAGACCCACTTCATGGCGTGGTTGAACCCGCATCCTTGCTGTCACCGCCACCGGCAAACTTCATCAGCAAGGAAATCACACTGACCGCACCCTGCGTATCCTCGATCTCGTCACCGGGAGCAAGCGCGTCGGGCATCCCGCCGGGCTGCAATTCGACAAAGGTGCCACCAAGCAGACCCTCGGATGACACCAGGATGGTCGAATCGATGGGCAGGATCAGATCCTTGCGGACCGAAATCTCGGCATCGGCGAAATAGGTTTCCGGGTTCAGGTTCAGCGCGGTCACCGTGCCGACCTTGACCCCAGCCAGCCGCACATCGGTGCCGACGCTAACCCCTTCGACCGAGCGGAAGCTTGCGATCAGCGAATAGCTGTCTGCCTCTTGCATCAAGCCGGCCCCCCGCCCCGCATAGGCGGCAAAGCCAATTGCCACGGCCAAAATCGCCGCCCCTGTCAGGATTTCCAAGCGTTCGTAAGCCATCACTCGGGCTGCCATGCCTCATAGTCGCGCCGGGCGACCGGGTCATCCCTACGGATCGAACCGGGCGGGGCATAGGCCAGGTCGGTGCCGGTCAGGTTCTCTTGGTGTGGCTTTTCCCAGGACTTGTGCTTAAGCGGAGACTTTGTCGGCGGTTCGTCCCAGGTGTGATGCAGCCAGCCGTGCCAATCGGCGGACACGCGGCTTGCTTCCATCTCGCCGTTGAATATCACCCAGCGGCGTTTGCCGTCGCGGGTCTGGTAGAAGATGTTTCCAGCCTCATCCTCGCCGACCTTCACGCCTTTGCGGGCGGTGAAAAGTTGGGTGCCAAGCGTCTGGCTGTTCCACCAGGTCAACAGGCGTTTGAGGAAGTACATCAGGGCCTCCACTTCGGTTTCCCCCCATATGGCCGAAAGCCCCGGCAAGGTCTAGGGTCAAGCGCGCATCGTGGGGAATTCCGCAGGCCCGACCGGATCCCATCAATGAAAAAGGCGGGCCTAAAGCCCGCCCTTTGCCTTTGAACCAGCCCGGATCAGGCCTTCTGCGGTTCTTTCTTCTTGGCCTCGGTATAGACGAGCATCGGCTTCGCCCCAAGGTTCACCGCCTCTTCCTTGACGACAACCTCTTCGACGCTGTCCATGCCGGGCAGTTCGAACATCGAGTCCAGAAGAATGTCTTCCATGATGGACCGCAGCCCGCGCGCGCCGGTCTTGCGCTTGATCGCCCGCTTGGCGATGGCGACCAAGGCGTCGGGAGTGAAGGTCAGCTTGACGCCTTCGATTTCGAACAGGCGCTGGTATTGCTTGACCAGCGCGTTCTTCGGTTCGGTCAGGATGGTGACCAGCGCCGGCTCGTCCAGATCGGTCAGGGTGGCAATCACCGGCAGGCGGCCGACAAATTCCGGGATCAGGCCGAATTTCAGCAGATCCTCGGGCTCAAGCTGCTTGAACAGTTCGCCAACGCTGCGTTCCTCGGGGCCCTTCACATCGGCACCGAAACCGATGCCCGAGCCCTTGTTGCGCTGCGCGATGATCTTTTCCAGCCCGGAAAACGCCCCGCCGCAGATGAACAGAATGTTGGTGGTATCCACCTGCAGGAATTCCTGCTGCGGATGCTTACGGCCGCCCTGCGGTGGCACGGATGCCACGGTGCCTTCCATGATCTTCAGCAGCGCCTGCTGCACGCCCTCGCCCGACACATCGCGGGTGATCGAGGGGTTGTCCGATTTGCGCGTGATCTTGTCGACTTCGTCGATATAGACGATGCCGCGCTGCGCGCGTTCGACGTTGTATTCGCTGGCCTGCAGCAGTTTCAGGATGATGTTTTCCACATCCTCGCCCACGTAACCGGCTTCGGTCAGCGTGGTTGCATCGGCCATGGTGAAGGGCACGTCCAGAATACGCGCCAAGGTCTGCGCCAGCAGGGTCTTG
This sequence comes from Paracoccaceae bacterium, assembly GCA_947504705.1. Classification (GTDB taxonomy): domain Bacteria; phylum Pseudomonadota; class Alphaproteobacteria; order Rhodobacterales; family Rhodobacteraceae; genus Tabrizicola. The sequence goes on along the minus strand of CANNIA010000015.1, from coordinate 28,856 downwards.
CCGCAGCCGGTGGGGCCGATCAGCAGGATGTTTGACTTCGACAGCTCGATATCCGTCTTCGACGAATGGTTCAGCCGCTTGTAGTGGTTGTGGACCGCGACCGACAGCACCCGCTTGGCATGGATCTGGCCGATCACGTAATCGTCCAGCACCTTGCAGATTTCGCGCGGGGTCGGCACGCCATCGCTGGACTTCAGACCCGTGGTCTTCGTCTCCTCGCGGATGATGTCCATGCAAAGTTCGACGCATTCGTCGCAAATGAATACCGTAGGGCCCGCAATCAGCTTGCGCACCTCATGCTGGCTTTTGCCACAGAACGAGCAGTAAAGCGTGTTCTTGCTATCGCCGGAATTGCTTGCCATCCGCAGCCCTCTGGACGCTGTCCTTTGATCGACCGGTCGCGCCATCCCGGTCTTGAAACCAAACTTAGGCCAAGGCCCAAGTCACCACAATGCGAAAATCCCCGGCGGTCACGCCGCCGGGTTCGTGCTCACGTTGTCGTGTCTTCGGCCTTGCCACGGCTGTCCAGGATTTGGTCGATCAGGCCCCATTCCTTGGCATCTTCGGCCGACATGAAATTGTCCCGCTCCAGCGCGGCCTCGACCTTTTCATAGTCGTTGCCCGTGTGCTTGACGTAGATTTCGTTCAACCGGCGCTTCAGCTTTTCCGTCTCACGCGCGTGGATCATGATGTCCGTCGCCTGGCCCTGATAGCCGCCCGAGGGCTGGTGCACCATCACGCGTGAATTCGGCAGCGAGAATCGCATGCCCTTTTCGCCAGCCGTCAACAGCAGCGAACCCATCGATGCCGCTTGCCCGATCACCAGGGTCGAAACCTTGGGGCGGATGTACTGCATCGTGTCATAGATCGACAGGCCCGCCGTCACCACGCCACCGGGGCTGTTGATGTAAAGGCTGATTTCCTTGCTCGGATTCTCAGATTCCAGAAACAAAAGCTGGGCGCAGATCAGGCTGGACATGCCGTCATGGACCGGACCGGCAAGAAAGATGATCCGCTCTTTCAGCATGCGGCTGAAGATGTCATAGGCCCGCTCGCCGCGGCTTGTCTGCTCGACCACCATCGGGACAAGCGTGTTCATGTAGTGATCGACCGGATCGCGCATCGGTGCCTGCCCTCTTGCAAAACGACAAATATCGCCAGTTCGTTGCCAGAGTCTTAGTGGGCCGCTGCGGGGGGTGCAAGGGTGGGTCAGATGTCCGGCGCCAAGCTTCTGGCGATCAGCCCCGAAGGCAAGGGCGGCGGCAGCGTGAACGGCAACCGGGCAAGGTGCGCGGCTTCGTCGCGCGAAAGGCCAAGCGCGACCAAAAGCGTCTCGGCCACAAGGTCGGGGTAATCCGAAGGCAGGCTGGTGGTCGCCATGCTTTGCATCGCCCCGACCGAAAGGCCGCCGATCAACGCCAGCCCGATCTCGCGGTGGGCCAGATGGAACCGTCCACTGGCGATTCCCACATCGACATTGGGACCGACGACCCGAAAGAAGGCATGGCCCGGTTCGGCATCTGGCCAGCCCGCGCGGGTGATAAAGGCCCCCAACAGCGGAGCACGCTTGACCCAGGCCAGAACCGCCCGGATCGCCATCGCCGCCCGTTCTGCCGGATCCTCGTTGCCCTGAAAAAGCTGGGTGACGGTCAGGATCACTTCTTGCGAAAGCTCGATCGCAACTTCACGAACCAACTCGGCTGTGGTGTTGAAATACTTGTAGAAAGTTCCCCGCGCCACCTCGGCCATGGACACGACATCGTCAATCGTGAACCCGTCCAGACCCCGGTCAGCAGCAAGCCGGAATCCCGCGAGCAACAGATGCTCACGCATCCGCGCCCGACGCTCGGCAGCAACGCGGCTTCGATGATCGGCTGGGTCTGGCTGATTCATATTGACACTCTCGTCATGATGACATATTCGTCACTGTATATCAACATCCTTCGACCCGCAAGGAAATCGCCATGTCCGAACGACTGCTCTGGCCCATCATCGTCATCTTTGCCGCCTTCTCGGCGATGAAGCCACTGCTAGTCGGGACACCGGTCGAGGTCCTTGTGCCAATGGTTTCCATCCTTGCCCCGGTGGCCTTCGTGCTGATCCACGCCCCACGCCAGATCGGCTGGACCAATCTTGTCGCCTTCTTCCTGCTGACCTGCGTGATCAGCTGGAGCTACGAGTCGCTGTCCATCGCCACCGGGTTTCCCTTCGGCAACTACCATTACACCGAAAAGCTTGGCTGGAAGCTTGGCACCGTTCCCCTGCTGATCATGCCCGCCTATTTCGGCGTCTGCTATATCTCGTGGCACATTTCGCGGCTTCTGACGGGGGCCACTGCGCCGGAAGCGGCCTTCAGACTGCCCGTCGCCCTGATCGCGGCCTTTGTCATGGTGATGTGGGATCTGTCGATGGACCCTTCTCGCGCCACGATCAGCCTTGCCTGGATCTGGCATGATGGCGGCGCATATTTCGGCGTGCCCTTCGTGAATTTCGCTGGCTGGTTCCTGTGCGTGGTCACCATTTTCGCCGCCTTCAACTTCTGGCTTTCTCGCCGCAACGGCCAAGGAGTGGCCCTTGGTACCAAGGCATCACTCGCCCAGACCCTTGGCCTTTATGCTGCCCTTTTCGCCGAATTCCCGGCCTGGGCCGCCTTTGGCCCGACCACGGGGACTGTCACCGATGCAGTCGGCCAAGTCTGGAACCTGCACGACATCTACCAGTCGCTTGGCCTTGTCGCGCTGTTCACGATGGGGTTTGTGCTGGTGCTAGGGTTCGCTTCCTTGCGACGGCTGGACTGAACCAGAGACCTACCCGAACACGCGCCGGGCAAGCAGGATACGTGCGACGGCGGTGATGAGACAAAGGCCGCCAAACACCCAGGCCATTGTCGCGAACCAGACGGGCCACAGAGCCATGGTAAGGAACCAAAGAATGGTCTCGGTCCCCTCCATCAGACCGGCCGTGAAATAAAGAGACTTATCGCCGCGCGCAGCGGTCTCCATTCCGCGTTTCGCAGCAAGGATCGCATAGCCAAGAAAACTGGCGCCGTTAAGGTAGAAACTGGCAAGCAGGAAGGCCCCGGCAACCCCGTTCATGGACGGGTCACGCAGGACGAAGGCCAACGGGATCGACCCGTAGAAGGCAAAGTCGCAGGTGATATCCAGATAGCCACCGAAATCACTTTTACCGGTCGCACGGGCCACTGCACCGTCAAGCCCGTCTGCAAGACGTCCCGCAAGGATCAGCGCCAGCGCCGGAAGCCCCGACCCGCCAAAGGCCAGCACTGCCGCTGCCATCAGCCCAAGGCCCAGCCCGACCAAGGTCACCCCGTTGGCAGAGGCACCAAGTGCTGCCAGCCACCGCCCGCCCCGGTTCATTGGGGCGTCGATCACCCCGCGCATCATTCCATCCAGCATCGCGCCTCCAATACGCTGGACAGCCTGCAAAGGATTGGGCCGAAAGGAAAGGCAGGGATCGCAGCCGGGGGCTATTCCGCAGCAAACCGACGAAGTTGTGAACGCTTCATTGCAACTTTCCAAACTTCCACGCAAATTCGGCGCGATAGTCTGCAACCGTGGGGCGACTTGATGATCCGATCAGCACCCTTGGCAACCGCAGGCCTGCGGCTTTTTCAGGTTGCACTTGTCGCGCTGTTCTGCGTCGCAGGGCAGGCGTTTTCCTGCGACATCCCCAAGGACCTGTCGGCATTGCAAGCACAGGTTCTGAAGAACATCAACGCCGAACGCAAAGCCGCTGGCCTTTCAAGCCTGAAGATGTCGACGAAGCTGGAGCGCGCGGCCCAGGACCATGCCTGCGACAATGCCGACCGAAAGTCCTATAGCCATGAAGGGTCCGACGGCAGCACGCTGAAGACGCGGTTGCGCCGCGTGGGCTATGGCTTTCGAACTGCGGCTGAAAACACCGGGCGCGGCTTTGGGACCGGGACCAAGGTGGTCGCGTTCTGGATGGGCTCACCGGGCCACCGCGCCAACATCCTGTTGGGCAAACTGCGCGACGTCGGTATCGGCATCGCCGTGTCTGATTCTCCCGACAGCAAGCTGCACTGGGTCGTCGATTTCGGCCGTTAGCGGGCAACCACCAGATCGGCCCGCAAGCCGCCAAGCCGAGTACTTTCCCACAGTCCAAGCGCGCCGCCATGGCTGCGGGCAATATCGGCTGCGATGGAAAGGCCCAGACCAACCCCGCCGCCCCGGTTCGGATCGCGTGACCGGTCCAGCCGCGCAAAGGGCTTCAATGCCTCACTGCGCGCTTCGGTTGGGATCCCCGGCCCATCATCCTCGACCCGGAAGCACAGGGCGTGGTCCTGAAACTCCAGTCGCAGTTCGACCGTCTTGCCATAGCGATTGGCGTTCTGCAGGAGGTTCTCCAGCGCCCGGCCCACGGCCTGTGGCCGCAGCACAACCTGCTCGGGTACACCGATCACCTCGGCCAACCGCGCCTCACCGCCCGACCGCGACAGAATGTCTTGCGCAAGCGAGACCGCATCTACCGCCGTGGCCTCTTCCATCGCGTCGCCGCGGGCAAAGGCAAGGAACTCTTCGACCATCCGCTCCATGTCAGTCACATCGCGTTGCAGAGACAGCGTCTCGGCATCCTCGGGCAACAGCGCCAGCCCCAGCCGCAACCGTGTTAGCGGCGTGCGCAAGTCGTGGCTGACCCCCGACAGCATCAATGTGCGCTGTTCGATCTGCCGCTCCAGCCTGTCCCGCATGTCAAGGAACGCGCGCCCCGCCGCACGCACCTCGACCGCACCGCGGGGCCGATAAGCCACCCGCCGCCCCTTGCCAAATTCCTCGGCTGCCTGCGCCAGTTTGGTGATCGGTCGCAACTGGCTGCGCAGGAAGACATAGGCGATCACCGCCATCAGGATCGAGGTGACAATCATCAAGACCAAAAGCTGATGCGGATTGGTCGCCGACATCCGCTTGCGGCTTAGCTCCACCCCGACCGAACCATGCCTGCTGGCAAAGCGCAAATGAACGATTTTTCCATCACCGGTAAGGTCCACCGCCTGAAGCCCCGCCAATCTCTCGCGCAGCGTGGCGATGATTGTCGTTGCGGAAAGATCGATCCAAGCCATCTTGTCGATTTCGGGAAAGTCAGCCCCAGCCGGAATTGTCAGCTTGATTTCAAGCTCCTCGGCTACCGGTTCGATTTCCGCAAGGGCAATATCCGGCGAGGGACTTTCCTCGACCCGGGCGAGGAGATAGGCCAGATCGATCGCCACCCCTTGCGTCATCTGATGCGTCACGTCTTCATACTGGCGCTGGATGAACTCCAACGAGAAGACAAGCTGGATCGTCACGATCGGCGCCAGAAGGATCAGCGCCGCGCGACCATATAAACCCCGGGGAAGTATGCGTTGAAGAAGCGACATCTCTACCAAGCCTATCCGGCCAACTCCCACTTGGAAAGGCGTCGCGGATGACCAGCCTGCCGCCGATCCGTCTTATCCGGGCCGCGAACCCATCGCCAATGACTGGCTCCGGCACCAATACTTGGCTTATAGGTGGCAGTGAGGTTGCTGTCATTGACCCCGGTCCGGACCTTGACGGCCACCTGGCCGCGATCTTGGCCGCCCTTGGCCCCGGCCAGCGCATCACAAAGATCCTCGTCACCCACGCCCATCTGGACCATTCCGCCCTTGCCCCAAGTCTTGCGGCAGCGACTGATGCGCCGGTCCACGCCTTCGGCTCGGCAACGGAGGGGCGGAGCGCACTGATGCAAGAGCTTGCACCCTCGCTTCCGCCGCACGGCGAAGGGCTTGACCTGAGCTTCTCACCCGACCTGCGGCTTCTTGATTGGGACACACTCTCTGGCCCCGATTATGAGTTGAATGCGATCCACACACCCGGCCACCTTGGCGGCCATCTCGCCTTTGCGATGGGAGACATCCTCTTCTCGGGCGATCACGTCATGGGATGGTCCACCAGCATCGTCTCGCCCCCTGACGGTGACATGGCATCCTACATGACGTCACTTGCCCGCCTAACCGAGGAGCGCTGGCGACGGTTCCTGCCCGGCCACGGCGAGCCGGTCGAGAACCCGGAAGACCGGCTGGCCGAGCTGACCCACCACCGCAGGGGCCGTGAGGCGCAAATCCTGGCCGCCCTTGATGCGGGTCCCGCCACGATCCCAGAGCTGACGGCCCGGGTCTATCACGACACAGCCCGACATCTTCTGCACGCCGCCGAACGAAACGTCTTTGCCCATCTGGTCGATCTTCACTCCCGCACGCTGGTTAAGGCTGAACCCGCCCTCCATCCCGAAGCCCGTTTCGCCCTTGCCTGAACCCTGGTAACTTTTCCCCCCAACCCCCCTTGCCGCCCCCCGAACCACTTGCTATAGCGCCCCCCATGTTCCGGCGTAGCTCAGCGGTAGAGCAGTTGACTGTTAATCAATTGGTCGTAGGTTCGATCCCTACCGCCGGAGCCATAGGAAAAAGCCCAGCATCCCTGCTGGGTTTTTTCTTTTCCAAGGCAATGGCTTAGTGCTGCAACTGTTCCAACAGGAACCGTCGCACATGGGGGCTGACCTGATCGGTCGCTTCGATGAAGATGGCGTGTTTCAACTCCGGCAGGATCACCAGTTCCGACCCCGGCATCGCACCTTGGATCAGCCGGTTCAGGCGCGGATTGCAGCCCCCGTCATTCTCGCCGGTAATGATCTGCGCGGGCGCTGTCACCTCATGCAGCCAAGGGGCCATTTCGGTCATCGCATAGATGTCGAAGACGTTCAGGAACACGTCAGCGGAGGTGTCCATCACCTGCTTTTTCCGCCAGGCGATCACCTCGGGATGCGCCGCGCAAAAGGCATCAGTGAACCAGCGCGCGGTCAGGGTATCGAGCACCTGCCCGATCCCCTTTTCCCGCATCGCCGCGACCACGCCCGTAACCTTGGCACTGTCATCTTCCGTCCGGAACGCCGCCGTTGACCACAGACCCAGCGACAACACCCGGTCGGGATAGCGCAGCGCATAGCGCGGACCGATCATCCCGCCCAGCGAATGCCCCGCAAAGTTGGCCTTCTCGATCCCAAGCCGCGCCCGCAGGGCCTCCAGATCATCGACCAGATCGTCCAACCCGAAGCGCCCCTCGGGCACCGGGCTTTCCCCATGGCCTCGCAGGTCATAGCTGATGCAGGTGAAGCGATCCTTCAGACCTTCAGCGAGCTTGGCAAACGTCGCTCGCCGCGCGCCGATGCCGTGGATCAGGAACAGGGGTTCGCCCTGCCCTTCGACCGTATAGGCGCAATCCACCACCATCCTCAGACCTTCGGATCGCTGGCCAGCCGCCCGGCTGTCGCCCAATCATGCTTGGCGACGTCGGTGAAAACCACCGTCACCATCTGCGGCGTCCCCCCGCAGGTATCGCACCACGCCTTCGTCACCGCCTCGGCGCAGGCGCGCTTTTGGTCGGGTGTGCGGCCCTCGAACATCTCGATCCGGATGATTGGCATGTTTTCCCTTTCTACGCGGCCTTCCGGGCCGTTTTGGTAACCTTTGGCATGACATCCTCTGCCAGCCTTTGCATCATTTCCAGAACTTCCGCCTGGTCCTGACCTAAATTCGACGACGAAATGATTTCATCAATCCCCAGTTCCGCATAGGCTGAAAGCCGGTCAATCAGTTCATCCTGCCCGCAGATCAGGATATTGGCGCGAAAATCATCCATCGACTGCTTGCGCGACAGCGGTTTGATGATCCCATGCTCCACGATCCCCGGACCGCCGAAGACATTGTCAAAGCTTTCGTAATACCGATAGGCAAGGCCCGCCATCCGGTCCGCTTCCGCCGCATTGCGCACCAGATAAAGACCCCGCTGCAGCGACAGCCGCTGCCCGGTCTTGCCCGACTGCGCCGCGCCCCGGTGGAAGGCGTTCACCTGATTTTCCAGCACGCCGTGGTCCGCCGACAGGGGCGTTGTCTGCAGGTTATACCCCGCCTTCGCTGCCGCTTCGATCCCCGGTGGCGCCATAATCGCCAGCGCAATCGGAATCGGATCTTCGGGCCGGGGCATCACGGTCAGGGCGTCGAACTTGTACCACTGGCCATCCCAACTGACCTCCTCGCGGCTCAGCAAAGCCTCCAGCACCGCAAGGCTTTCCTCGAACCGGGGCTTCGTCTCCTCCATCGGCACGCCAAGCCGCCCGACCTCAAACCCAAAGGCACCCTTGCCCACCCCCAGCACCAGACGCCCGCCGCACAAGGCCTGCGCCTGCACCACTTCGCCCGCGAAAATCCGCATGTCGCGGATTGGCAGCTGACAGATCGAACTTGCCACCTCCAGCCGCGTCGTCCGCGCCGCCACCGCCACCGCGAATTGCAGGGGTGAGGGGATAAGGAGGATGTTCAACAGGTGATGCTCGGGTATCGTGACCCCGCGAAAGCCGCAAGCCTCGGCATGGACCGCCTGTTCCAGCATGTTGGCCCAAAGCCGTTTGCCGCCCATCTTCGGGTCCAAGAGATGCGAGTTCAAAAAATGCGAAACGTCCATGCGGGCCTCCGTCGCCTTTGACTTGTACGTTTGTACAAACCATGTCACCCTGTCAAGGATCAGATTTCCCCGTTAGAAAACCGCATGCCCGAAGCCCCAACCCGCTCTCAAACCCAGACAGACCGGCGCACAGAGATCGCCGAGGCGGCGCTGCGCGTCCTTGGCCGCGAAGGCCACGCTGGCCTCACCGCCCGCAAGGTCGCCGCCGAGGCCGGGCTGGCGCTTGGCCATATCAGCTATCATTTCAACGGGATGGACGAGGTTCTTGCCGAAGCGTATCAACTCCTGTCGGCCCGCCTTCGCGCCGCATCAGACGACACTGGCGCAATGACACCAAAGGGGCGGTTGCAGGCCTTCCTGAACGCAGGCTTCACCGATGCCTTCCTGACCCCCACCCATATCCGCACCCGCATTGACCTCTGGTCCGCTGCTGCCGCCCACCCGGCAGTCGCGGAAACCGAGCTTGCGCTTTACTCGCACTACCGCGCGCAGCTGGAGACTCTGCTTGGCCCCCTGGTCGTCAATGACCTAATCCCGGCCTTGACCGATACGATCATGGCAACGCTTGACGGACTCTGGCTGGACTGGATGCGCAGGCGCGACCGACAGGCCGTTGAAAATGGGCTAGCGGCAATCCTGGGGCTGGTAACTGCCGACCAAAACAATTGAAAAGGCCGCCCAAAGGCGGCCTGCATTCAACCTGCGCGGACGGGCTTACTCCGCAGCTTCTTGCGGCGGTTCGCCATCCGACTTGCCCTCGGACTTGGGTTTGCGCGGTCCGCGCGGGCGGCGGGGACCCCGGTCTTCGCGTGCCGGGGCTTCGGCGGCAGCTTCGGCAGCCGTCACTTCCGGTTCGATCCGCGCGCGCGCCACCGATTCCGGCGTCTCGATCAGGCCGGTATCGTCACCAGCGTTCAGGTCGATGACATCCGTCGCCAAAACGGGCTGGTCTTCGGTGCTAAAATCACGCTCTTCCCGATACTCCCGACGCTCGCCACGGTCCTGACGCTCGCCACGGTCCTGACGTTCACCGCGGTCCTGACGCTCGGGACGCTCGCGACGCTCATAGCCCTCATGGCGTTCACGCGGTTGGCCTTGCTGTCCGCCCTGCTGCCCACTCTGGTTACTATTCTGGCCCCCATTCGGGTTGCCGTTCGGGTTGCCGTTCTGGCCCCCATTTTGGCCCCCACCCTGCCCGCTTTGCTGGTACTGCTGCTGGCGAGCCTCTTGCTCGACGGCCATTTCCCTCATCGCTTCAGCCAGCATCCGCGTGTAGTGCTCGGCATGCTGCAGGAAATTTTCGGCGGCCACCCGGTCATTCGACAACTGCGCGTCGCGGGCGAGCATCTGGTATTTTTCGATGATCTGCTGCGGCGTGCCACGCACCTTGCCCTCGGGACCCGAGGACTCGAAAACGCGGTTGACGATGTTGCCTAAAGTGCGCGGGCGGTTCTGGCTGGAACGCGAGCGTTTCTTGGAGGAGCGCATCTGGTCCTTGTGAAAGCTTTGGCCCGCGACTGCCGCCCATTCGGGCAGCTTATCAAATTCGCGCGGGGATGGCATGGCGCAGAGACAGGTCGAACCCGTCCCGTGCAGGGCCAATAATCACAGGCTGCACTGTCTGACAAGCGCAAATTGCGGAACCAGCACGTTTTGCCATTGAAGTCAGGCGCAACCGCATGCGTCTTGCAGACCCGCTTTGACGGCTGCAACCACCCGGTCCCGCCCATCAAGGTCCGGTAGGACCCTCACGTCTGACAGTCCCGCACCTGTGATAAGCTCTGCCACCACCAGCCCTTGGCTTGGCCCGATCTCGACCAGCAACCGCCCGCCCGGCACCAATCGCGCTCCGGCACCGCGGGCAATGGCGCGATAGGCGTCAAGCCCGTCGCCGCCAGGGGTCAGTGCCAGATGCGGTTCCCAGTCGCGTACTTCGGGCGCCAGTTCCGGCATTTCGTGAGCAGCAATATAGGGTGGATTCGAGACGATCAGGTCGAATGCTCCCGTCACGCCTGAAAACCAGTCGGCAATGCGAAACCGCGCCCGCGCTTCAAGTCCCAGATCGCGAGTATTGCCAATCGCCACGCGCAGGGCCGCATCGGAAATATCCGTGCCCACCCCCCGCGCCATCGGCATGCCCTTCAGGCAGGACAGCAGAATGCACCCAGTCCCCGTCCCCAGATCAAGCACCTTCAGGAACGGTTGCGACAACGCCTCGGCCACCAGTGTCTCGGTCTCGGGCCTGGGGTCCAAGGTATCGCGAGTGACGCGGAACGACTGCCCCCAGAAAAGCCGCCGCCCGATGATCTGGGCCACAGGTTGCCGGGCGATCCGGGCCGTCAGCGCCTCGTCATAGGATCTCTCCTGCGGCTCGGTCATCTCTTCCGGCAGTTTTAGCGTCAAGCGGTCATGGCCAATGCCAAGCGCGTGGGCCAAAAGCACCCGCGCATCCCGCGCGGCATCTTCGATCCTCGCATCCTGCAACAGCGGAATGGCACGTCGCAGAGCGTCCGAGGCCTTCATCCCTCCATCTCCGCCAGCCGCTCGGCCTGATCATGCGCGGTCAGCGCATCGATCACCGGGTCGATATCGCCGCCCATGATCTGCGCCAGCGCGTAAAGCGTCAGGTTGATCCGGTGGTCGGTCATCCGGCCTTGCGGAAAGTTGTAGGTGCGGATGCGTTCGCTGCGATCCCCCGAACCGACCTGAGACTTCCGGTCCGCCGCCCGTGCCGAATGCAGCCGCTCGCGCTCTGCTTCATAGAGGCGCGCGCGCAAGACCTGCATTGCGATTTCCTTGTTGCGGTGCTGCGACTTCTCGGCACTCGTGACAATGATCCCGGTTGGCAGGTGGGTGATCCGCACTGCGCTGTCGGTCGTGTTGACATGTTGCCCGCCCGCGCCGGACGCGCGCATCGTGTCGATCCGGATGTCGCTGGCCGGGATGTTGATCTCGACCTCATCAGCCTCGGGCAACACAGCCACCGTCGCCGCCGAGGTGTGGATGCGCCCCTGCGCTTCGGTCTCGGGCACCCGCTGCACCCGGTGCACGCCGGATTCGTATTTCAACCGGGCAAAGACCCCTTCGCCCGACACCAGCGCCACCAGTTCCTTGAGGCCGCCAAGATCGCTGGCCTGCTCTTCCAGCACTTCCCAACGCCAGCCCATCTTTTCCGCGTGGCGCTGATACATCCGCGCAAGGTCACCCGCGAAAAGTGCTGCTTCGTCGCCCCCGGTTCCGGGCCGGATTTCCACGATCGCGGGCCGCGCGTCCGCTGCATCCTTGGGCAAAAGCGCCACCCGCAGCGCCTGTTCCATCTCGGGAATACGTGCCTTTAGCCGGGGCATCTCTTCCTCGGCCAAGGCCTTCATCTCGGGATCGGCCAGCATCGCCTCGGCTTCGGCCAGATCGTCCAGCGCTTGGCGATACGCGGCGATTTCGACCACCACCGGGCGCAAGTCGGTGTATTCCTTCGAAATCCTGGCGATTTCAGCCGGAACAGCACCCGTGTTCAGCAGCGCTTCGAGATACTCGAAACGCTGGGTGATCTGCGCAAGCTTGTCCAATGGCACCATGGCGGGGGTTTGGCCCTTTCCACCGGGCCGGTCAAGGGGCCAAGGGCGGGGGTTTCATACGCCTGCGCCCCCGTGGAGTATTTCTCCAAGAGGAATGCGCTAAGGCTGTGCGAGCCAGTCTTTCAACCGCGCCTCATTTACCCCCCGGTCGCCCCGGCCAAAGCGCGAGCGGGCGAAGAGGACAAGGTTGCCCTCGACAATCTGGGCCGTGGTATAGTCGGGAAAGCCGAAAATCAGGCTCCTGGTCTCCCATGTGACCCAACCCTGCGCCACATCGCCAGCAATGCGGCGGGTGCGGGCGGTGCCAAGAGCGACCTCATCCAGCCGGGCAAGCTGCGCCACGAGTTGGGCGGGATCACCCTCAAGCCGGATCGACGCAGAGTTACGATCCGCACGCATCTCTCGCGCGGGTTGGTCGCCAAGGTCGCGGGCCAAAGGCCCAAGGTCGATATGCCAGCGGTCAGGATCAACCGGCGCGAAGCGGACATAGGCGGCCATCGCGGCCAGAACCGCGCATGCCACCCAGACCGCCACGCGCCGGAAGGTCATCTTTGTGTCTTCGCCCAATGATAAAGGCAGACCAACTCATAGCCGACATGCGCCCCGGCAATCGCCGTCGCCCCGGTGGTATCATAGGGGGGAGAAACCTCAACGATATCGCCGCCAACCAGATTGATCCCCGCCAGATCACGCAAAGCTGCCGCTGCCTGCCAGCTGTGGAGGCCTCCCCAGACCGGTGTGCCGGTGCCGGGCGCAAAGGCCGGGTCCAGCGCGTCGATGTCGAAGGTCACATAGGTCGGATGATCGCCCACGATGTCCTTGGCCTTGGCCACGACCCAATCCATCCCCTTCTCGTGGCATTCGCGCGCGGTGATCACGTTAACGCCCAGGTAATCCTCGGTCGTGGTGCGGATCCCGATCTGGACCGAGCGTTTCGGGTCGACATAGCCCTGCTTCACCGCCTTGTAGAACATGGTGCCATGATCGATCCGGGTCAGATCGTCATCCGGCCACAGGTCGGAATGCGCGTCGAAATGGATCAGGCTAAGCGGCCCGAACTTCTCGGCATAGGCTTTCAGGATCGGGAAGGTGATATAATGATCGCCACCCAGCACCACCGTCCCCGGCCCCGCCTTCAGGATGCCCCGGATATGCGCCGTCAGCGCCTCGGGGAAATCCTGCACGCGGGCATAGTCGAACGCCAGATCACCGTAGTCGACAATCGAAAGCTCTTCCAACGGGTTCGTCGGCCAGCCTGCTGGCGGATCATAGGGCATGAGGCTTGACGCTTCGCGGATCGCGCGGGGGCCGAACCGGGTGCCGGCGCGGTGGGTCACCGCCTGATCAAACGGCACCCCGGTGATCGCCAGATCAACGCCGGTCAGGTCCTTGCTGTAGGTCCGGCGCAGGAACGATGTCGCCCCGCCGAACGCGTTTTCAAAAGCATAACCCCGGTTGGAATTCCGGGTGAACGCAGTATCAACCTGCGTCTTCGCATCTTCTAATGGCATGAGTGCCTCGGGTCATATCAGCGCTATCGTTCAAGTCGGAGACGCGCGGATCCGGGTCCGGGCAGCAAGCCCCAAGCCCCGACTCAAGTCAAGCGCGAATTTGATCAAATGAAGGGGCCGTCACCAGCCGCCCCCGCCACCGCCGCCGCCACCCCCACCCGAAAACCCGCCACCGCCGGAAAAGCCTGAAGATGAACTCTGTTGCACGGGAAGCGAGCTGGTCATGCCTTGTGCCAGCGACGGTCCCAGCATCGACAAGCGCTGTCCGATATTCTGGTTGCCGTCATAGCTGCCATGATACCACACCGGCGCATAGGACCCCGCCGCCCTCACCCCAGCGGCTTCGGCTGATTGCAGCCAAGTGTCGAAGCTTTCGGTCCAGGGTGTTTCCACCCCCAAGGCCACCGCATAGGGCAAGAGCGTCTCGAAATGCTGCGGCGACATTTTCGGCGCCCCGGCCAGGTTCATCCGGTCCGCCTCGGCCACCGTCAGATAGTGGCGCAGTCCCGAAATCTCATCCGTCAGCTTGCGGCCAAGAGGCGTCGGCGCGCCCATCAGATAGAAGAACACGAGGTTCATCAGGATCAGCGAAGTGAGCGCGCCGATCAGCATCGGGTCCTTCATGGCAAGGAAATTGCCCACGGTCGAAATGATGCCTGTGTTCACGAACCACAAGACGACAATGAACCCAAAGGCCAGAAACCTGACCTTTCCAGCCATGCCATCCCCCCAATTCCGGGCCATGTTCACCACCAGAACTGTCAGAATCACGCCGAAGATCAGCACGACAGGCAAGGGAGCCAGTGACGCAAAGGCTGGCTGGCCAAAGGCCATTGTGGCCAAGAGCGCGACCGCCGAGATCAGGATGCCAAAGTAAACCGACAGCCAGTTGTGGTGGTAATAGACCCCACGATGCTCCCGTTCCATCGCCTGGCGGAACGATTGCCCCAAGGCCTGAATCGTCGTGCCATTTTCCTTTATAAGCGCCAGCCCCATGGGCCGGGTGACCAGCCGATCCAGCAGATTGGCCTCGCCCAAAGGAAACTTGATGCCCTTGATCTGCTTCATGGTCCGCTTCAGGGTGACCGTTTCCGAGACTTCCATCTCGACATAGCCACCGACAGCCAGGTTCAGCGCCGAAGCCGCAATCGCCGGATAGCCTTGCCGTTTCAACCCCCGGTTCCATACGTAATGCGCGAGCGCCGGAGACACCCCTTCCGGCGCATCCCAGCGGGGCACGATCACGCCACCCGGCGGGTCACGCCCGATGCGCAGCCAGATCGCGATATAGTAGAGAAGCGCCAGAATGGTGCCCGGCCAAGCAATCAGCGTTGCCAGATGGTCGCGTAGAAACCATGCCCGTGTCTGTTCGGGCGTCGGCGGCAGGATCGCGCCCTTTTCAACTCCCACGACCACCGAAAGCCCTGCCCGCGCGGCAAGCGGTTTCGATGTGACGAACCGCACCTCGCGGCCATCGTCCAGAATGCTGTAACTCGCATCCTGCGCCCGCGATCCATAGGGTCCGGTATAGTACGTCGCCAGAGTCATCTTCGCCCCGTCGGGCAGATGAATGAGCGCCTCGGCCGTTCGGATCGGGAAGGCCCATTCCGTGCCCGTCGCGTTCCAGAATATCTCGTCATGATCGGCAAAGAACCGCACTTGCCGGTCGGTTCGATAGGTCAACACATACGTATAGGTGCCCGGCGACAGGTAGATATCGGCGCTGCCCAGATAGATCCGCGCCGCACTGCCGCCCCCTTCCACGCGAGTCTCTTCCGTCCGGCCGTCCCGACTGGCCGAAATCAGATCGAACCCAACGCTGGAAACCCTGCCGTCACCGTCGATGAAACTGGTCGGAAAGTCGCGATAGATCCCGTGCCGGATCTGGTCGCCCTCAGCCCGAACCTTGATGGTCTCGGTGACAAGGAACCCCCCATCTGCGCCGACCTGCACATCGCTCAGATAGCTAAGGATTTCTTCTTCGGCGGCCACCGGACCTGCCGTCAGCACCGCAAGCCAGACCGCAGCAAACGCCCCCTCAAACCACCGACGCAGCATCTCAGAACGCCACTTTCGGCACCGCGCGTTCATTGGGGTCTTCAAGCTCGAAATAGGCACCTTGGGCAAAGCCGAACCGCCCCGCAATCATGTTCGAGGGAAAGCTTTCGACCTTGACGTTCAACTCCCGTGTGGCCCCGTTGTAATAGCGCCGCGCCATCTGGATTTCGCCCTCGATCGTGGCAAGGCTCGCCTGCAGATCGCAAAACCCCTCATTCGCTTTCAGGTCGGGATAGGCCTCGGCCACGGCCATCAACCGCCCAAGCGCCTGCCCCAGCAACCCCTCCGCCGCGGCCCGACCCGCGACATTTTCTGCCGGAACCGCCTGCGCCTTGGTCCGCATTTCGGTCACATCGCGGAGCGTGTCCTTTTCATGCGCGGCATAGCCCTTCACCGTCTCGATCAGGTTCGGGATCAGATCGGTGCGCCGCTTAAGTTGCACATCAATCCCGCTCCACGCCTCACGCACCATCTGCCGCAGCCGGACCAGACCGTTGTAGGTGACGATGATGTAAAGAACGATCAGGGCAACAAGCGCGCTCAGGCCAATGAAAATATTCTGCATGGAATCCCCCAAAGCGGCGTGTTGCCGAAAGGCTAGCGCATCGGAAGGCCCAGGGGAAAGACCTTCCGATATCAGAAGTCGGCGTTAGCCGATCCGGATGCCTTCGCGCACCAAATCATCGGTCACTTTGCGGATCGCCTTGCCCAGCGTCTCGACCACGAAATCCACTTCCGCTTCGGTGATCGTCAAGGCTGGAGACATCACGTTCAGATGCCCGATCGGGCGCACCATCAGGCCCATAGCTTCGCAGGCGTCGGAAATCCGCTTGGATTCGCCAACCTCGTCCGGCAACGGCTCTTTCGTTTCCTTGTTCGCCACGTTCTCGGTGCACAGCATCAATTTCTTGCCGCGCACATTGCCGACCAGCGGCAGATCGGCCAGCGATTGCAGCCGCTCCTCGAAATAGCTCCCGACCGTTGCAGCATGGTCCAAAAGCCCCTCCCGCTCCATGATCGCGATATTGGTCAGCGCGGCACGGCAGGCCACCGGATGGCCCGCAAAGGTGAAGCCGGTGGTGAACCAGCGCTGCCCACCCTCGGCCATCACCTTCCAGATCCGGTCCGAAAAGATCATCGCGCCCAAGGGGATATAGCCCGAAGTAATCCCCTTCGCCGACGTGATGATGTCGGGGATCACGCCAAACTCGGCTTCCGAGGCAAACCAATGCCCGATCCGCCCAAATGCCGTCACCACCTCATCCGCGATGAACAGGATCTCATGCCGCTGGCAGATGTCCCACATCCGTTTCAGGTAGCCGGCAGGCGGAATGATGATCCCGCCAGAAGCCTGGATCGGCTCGGCAATAAACCCACCAATCCGGTCGGCCCCGACGCGGGCGATCAGCATTTCGAATTCATCGACCAACATGCAGCAGAATTCCGCCTCGGTCATACCGTCCGGGCGACGATAGGGATTCGGGCAGGTCAGATGATGGATGCCTTCGGTCTTGTAGCGGAATTCGTCGACCCGGTCGCCATTCCGCTTGCCCACCGATTGGCACAGATAGGTTGACCCGTGGTACGAGTTTTCCCGCGCCACGATATCCGTCTTCTGCGGGTTGCCCTTGCAGTGGTGATAAAAGCTGACCATCCGCACCGCCGTATCCACCGCCGTCGACCCACCCGTGGTGAAATGCACCCGGTTCAGGTCGCCCGGTGCAAGGCTCGCGATCTTGGCCGCCAGAAGCGAGGCCGCATCATTCGCCGTGTCGACGAAATAGTTGGAATAACCCAGTTGCATCACCTGATCGGCAATCGCATCCGCCATCTCGCGGCGACCAAGCCCGATGTTTGTGCACCACATGCCGCCCACGGCGTCAAAATAGCGCTTGCCGGTCGCGTCCCAAAGATAGCAGCCCTCGCCCCGCGATATGATCAACGAGCCGTCCTTTTCGAACGGACCGAAGTTCGTCCACGGATGCAGCGTATGCGCCCGGTCCATTTCCCAGATGTCTTCCGGCGAGGGGGAATTCAGCTTGAGGGCGGTGGGCATGGCAGACTCCTGCGATTGACTGTCCAGTCAGTCTAGCAGTTTGATCAAATCCGCGCCAGCCCCCGCGCCGATCCAATGGTAGCGGTGGGGCAAGATATGGTGTCCAAAGGTTGATCGCCGCCGAAATAGGCCATGCTCACGCGCCACCGGCGATTCGGCCCTTCATCTTTGCGCAAACGTCCCTGCCGGAGACTTCGCCGGCAGGGTCACAAGCCCGGCTTAGTATAGCCGCTGCTTGGCTTTCGAAATGCTGAATCCATGGCCTTCGGCATTGGTGCAGGTCATGCCGGTCTTAGCCGAAACGCAGGAAATCCCGCCCATGGAAATTGCCTCACCATAGGGCAGCACGGGCGCGCCCGGTCCAGCAGCGGGGTCGGATACGCAGGCCAGAACGCCCTTGCCCGTCGCGCTGACCGCAAACGAGCTGCCCCAGTCGAACTCGCAATCCGGCGGCGGCGTGGTATAGCTTGGCACCAGCTTGGACATGTCACAGCGCACCGAAGTGTCCGCTCCGTCGCTGTAAAGCCCGCAGCTGATATTGCCGGTCGGGGATTTGAATTCGATATATTCGAAAGCCAATGCGGGGCTACCAAGCAGCAGCACACAGGCGACAGCATAAAGTTTCATCGCGGGTTCCTCTGTTCCTGACCGGGATCACGCACCACCTTAGCGATGGGTCCCCCCTCAGGCCAGTATTGGATTCCCGCCCGTATCCCGGATCATGATCGCAGCCCTTGCCTATTTCACGCCGGTCTTCGCCTTTGCTTTCGGCCTCGGCGCACTTCGGGAGACAGCATTCGCACCTGTGACAGGGGCTTTCCTTGCCGTAGCCCTCGAAACCCCGGTGGTTCTGGCCATGGCATGGCGAGTCGCAAGCCGCGTCCTTGGCCGCTGGCCCCTGCCCGCCCGCAGCCGGATTGCCATGGGCACCCTCGCCTTTGCCATCCTGATTCTGGCCGAACTTGCCACTGCCCAGGCCTTTGTCCAGTCACCAGGCCAGTTCCTTGCAGCCATAGCCACCGGCCCCGGAGCGATTGGCCTTGCCGGTCAGATCGCCATTGGCCTGATCCCGGCGCTGCGCCCCTACCCCAGGGGCTGAGCGCGTTCGACCAGCTTGGCAAAGAAGCTTGCGCCAATCGGTGCCGCCTCGTCGTTGAAGTCATAGGCCGCATGGTGCAACCCGGCCCCAGGCCCGGTGCCAAGGAACAGGTATGCCCCCGGCCGCGCCTCAAGCATATAGCTGAAGTCCTCCGAACCCATCTCGCGGTTGGAGCGGGCGTCCACCAGATTCGGCCCCACCACTTCGCGCGCCGCCTCGGCTGCAAATTCCGTCTCGTCCTCGTGGTTGATCGTGGCGGGATAGCCCCAGTCGTAATCGACCACCGCCGTGACCCCGAACGCCAGAGCCGTGCCCTCAACGATCTCATGGACCCGCTTTTTCAACAGCGCCCGCACATCCGGCTTGAAGCAGCGGATGGTGGCGACAAAGGTCCCGTCCTCGGGGATGATGTTCGAGGCCGTCCCGGTATGGATCATCGTGACCGAGATCACCGCCTCTTCCAGCGCATAGACATTGCGCGGGATGATCGTCTGCACCGCCTGCACCATGGCGACAATCGCCACCACCGGATCGACCGTCTCATGCGGTGTGGCCCCGTGGCCGCCCCTACCGGTGACCTTGACATAGGCTGTGTCCACGCTCGCCATCAACGGCCCCGGCGTGGTCAGGAACTGGCCAAAGGGCACGTTCGGCGCGTTGTGGATGCCGTAAACCTGCGCGATCCCGAAGCGGTCCATCATCCCTTCCTGCACCATCACATTGCCGCCGCCCCCATCTTCTTCCGCCGGCTGAAAGATCAGCGCGACCGAGCCTTTGAAATTCCGCGTCTCGGCCAGATACTTCGCTGCGCCCAGAAGCATCGTCACATGCCCGTCATGCCCGCAGGCATGCATCTTGCCCTTGACCGTCGAGGCATAGGGCGCGCCCGTCATTTCCTCAATCGGCAGCGCATCCATATCTGCGCGCAACCCAATGACGGGCCCGCCGTCAGAATTAGCACCCTGCCCCTTGATCAGCGCCACGATCCCGGTCTTGGCGATCCCCTCATGGATCTCGTCCACCCCGATCTCACGCAGCCGCTTTACGATCCAGGCCGCCGTCTCATGGCAATCGAAGGCAAGCTCGGGATGCTGATGCAGATAGCGACGCCAACCCTTCATTTCTTCGGCATACGAGGCGATACGGTTCAACACGGGCATGAATAGGTCCTCTTGGCTTGACCCTTTGATCAAATCCCAAATCTTTCGCCTTCGCAATCCGCGATCCGCCCGGATGGCAAAGGAAATCCCGACCTATGCGCACCGCCCCTGCCCTGCTATGAATTGGCATGTGTCAAGGAGCGCCCAAATGAACACCATCCTCGCCGCCGTTGCCTCAGCCACCCTGCTTTCAGCACCGGCCCTTGCCGGCGGTCCTGCTGTAGTGCCCGAAGATCCCACCCCCTTGGCACCTGAACCTGTTGCCGTGCATGACTGGTCAGGTTTCTATGCCGGTCTTTCCTATGGCTCTGCCGGGGGCGACATCCAGTTTGTTCCCGGAAGCTCTGCCGAACTTGGCAGCGGCACCATCGGCGGCGCTTATCTGGGCTTCCTTGTCCAGCGCGGGTCCCTCGTCTACGGCGGCGAACTTGCCTACAGTGATGTCAAGAACGCCACATTCGACAGCTTCGAAGGCATCGACACCGCATTCGACCTCAAGGCCCGCCTCGGCTTTGCCGCCAATCGCACGCTTGTCTACGGTGTTCTGGGGTATTCCCGCGCCGATCTTTTCGTCGACGGTGGCGAATGGACCCTGACCGGCATGTCCTATGGCCTTGGGGCCGAATTTGCCTTGTCGGATCGGGTCAGCCTTGGCCTTGAATACCTCACCCGCGATCTTGAGGGCGACGAGGCGGGCGGCTTCCCCGTCGCAGCCGAAGGCAATCTCGACACGCTCAGCCTGCGCCTGACCTTCTCCTTCTAGTTTGCCTGTGAAACCCCTAGACTGCGCCCGAACCTTCCTTCGGGCGCAAATCCATGACCAATGTCTCTCTCCCCCCCATCGGGATCGACCGTCTCCTTACCATCATGGCCGCCCTCCGCGACCCGAAGACTGGCTGCCCCTGGGACATCGAACAAAGCTTCGCCACCATCGCCCCCTATACGCTGGAGGAAGCCCACGAAGTCGCTGACGCCATCGAGCGGCAGGCTTGGGACGAGCTGAAAGGCGAACTCGGCGACCTTCTCTTTCAGACTGTTTACCACGCCCAAATGGCGAATGAGGCAGGGCATTTCAGCTTTGCCGATGTGGTCACCGCGATCTCGGACAAGATGATCTCCCGCCACCCCCACGTTTTCGGCGACCAGTCGCGCGACAAGACCGCCGAACAGCAGACCCGCGACTGGGAGGCCACAAAGGCAGCCGAGCGCGGGACGGCACGTACACTGGACGGTGTGGCCCTGGCGCTGCCCGCCCTGACCCGCGCGGTGAAACTGCAAAACCGCGCCGCACGCGTGGGTTTCGACTGGCCGTCGACCGACGGGGTGCTGGACAAGCTGGTCGAGGAGGCTCGCGAGGTGGTCGAGGCCCGAGACACTCTGACCCATCACGAACTGACCGAGGAAATCGGCGACCTTCTGTTCGTCATGGCCAACCTTGCGCGCCATCTGCAGGTCGACCCCGAAGCCGCCCTGCGCCAGGCCAGTCAGAAATTCATCCGCCGATTTGCAAGGATCGAGGATTGGCTGGCCGAAACAGGCAAAACACCCACCGACAGCGACCTTGCTGAAATGGATGACCTCTGGAACCGCGCCAAAGCAGAAGAAAAACATAGGCTGCGAGGGGGCGACCTGTCATGAATTTGTCAAAAGACTGTGATGGTTTGCCCTTGCAATGTTGGCGAAATTCGTAGGATCAGATCCATGAAACACTTTAACGCCGTCCTCTTCGTCCTCGCCATCGCCGGTCTGGCCTACGTTGGCTTGCGCCCTCCCGCTGCAACACTCACCATTCTTGCCGGGTCCGAGAACCAGGCGCTAGAGCCGCTGATCCAGGACTGGGGCCACGACAACGGGGTCGAGGTTGCTTTGACCTATCTCGGGTCGGTCGATATCAGCCGCGAGCTTCAACGCGGCAAGGACAGTGCCTATGATGCGGTCTGGCCCGCCCATTCGCTGTGGATCGAGCTTGGCGATACTAGCAAATCCGTCGCCTATGCCACCTCGATCCTGCGCTCGCCGGTCGTGCTTGGCCTGCGTAAATCCTTTGCGGCAAAGCTTGGCTGGATCGGGCGCAAGGATGTGACCATTCAGGATATCCGCGACGCCGCCACCCAGAACGCGTTCCGGCTTTCGATGACCTCGGCCACGCAATCCAATTCGGGCGCTTCGGCCTATATCGGGTTTCTTTACGCCTTCGCCGGCAACCCCGACATGTTGACCGGTCCGATGCTGGACGATCCCGCCCTGCAAGAGGCGATGCGCGGGTTTCTGGCGCAGGTGGACCGCTCCTCGGGGTCTTCGGGCTGGCTCAAGGATGCGTTTCTGGCCAAGCCGGACGGGTTCGACGCCATGTTCAACTACGAATCCGTGGTGATCGAGACCAATCAGGCGCTGGTCGCTGCAGGCGAGGAACCGCTTTACATCATCTATCCGGCCAACGGGCTGGCGGTGGCCGACAGCCCGCTGGGTCTGATCGACAAGGGCGATCCGGCGAAGGAAGCCGCCTTCCTTGATCTGCAGTCCTATCTTCTCAGCCCCGACACCCAGACCAAACTGTCGGGCCTTGGCCGCCGCGCCGGGCTGATCGGGTTGGACGCCACCAGCGCCGACCCTGCAGTCTGGAACCCCGACTGGGGGATCGACCTTTCCCGTGACATCGCGCCGATTCCGACACCCGCCTCGGAGGTGATCGCCAAAGCGCTTTCGCTGTATCAGACCGATCTGCGCAAGCCGTCGCTGACGGTGTGGGTGCTGGATGTCTCAGGCTCGATGGACGGCGACCCCTTGGCTCAACTGAAAGAGGCGATGCGGCTGATCCTTGATCCCGAAGCAGCCGCGCTGAACCTGCTGCAGCCTTCGGCGCGCGACATCACGATCATCCTGCCTTTCAACCATACCTACCTTGCGCCCACAGTCGTGACCGGAGGGACCGAGGCCGACCTTGCCGCCGCCCTGACCCGGGTTCAGGGCCTGCAGGCGGATGGTGGGACTGACATCTATGGCGCCATTTCCGAAGCCCTGCGCCTGATCGCCCCCTTTGCAAACGACGGGACTTTAGGAAACTACCTGCCCGCGATCGTCGCCATGAGCGATGGTGCCTCAGAACCCGAGAACCGCGCGCAAATGCTGCGCGATCTTGGATCGAAAGCCTGGACCAAGACCATACCGGTCTACTCCATCGCCTTCGGCGACGCAGATGTCGCGCAGTTGAAAGCGCTGTCCGAAGCCTCGGTCGGCCGGATGTTCACCGCCGGGGACGACATCGCCAAAGCCCTTCGCTCTGCGAAAGGCTATAACTGATGACATTGCCCGACGGCACGCGCCAGATCGCCGCCGCCCTTCTTGCGGCGCTGGTTTTCCTTGCTCTGTTCTTCGGGGCCAGCCTTGTGTGGTTCGCCGCCCTCCCCCTCGCCGTTGTCGCCTACGCGGCGCTTTTGCTCATCATCCGCCGCCGCCCGCTTTTGTCCGAGGTGGTTTTGTCCGACCGGGTCACCGCCGCCGACATTGCCGCTGGACAAGGCGCGCTTGACGAAGCCCTGCGACGGCTTGCCAAGGCGGCGGGCGCGTCTGACCCTGAATTGCAGTCCGACCTTGCCGCGCTTGTCGTCGACCTCCGCTCGATCCGCGCCCAGATTGGCGACGACCCGGCCGACTTTCGCATCGCACGGCGCTTCATCGTCTCGTTCCTGCCCAAGCTGGTCGAGAATGTCGAAAACTACACCTCGCTTTCGACCATGGCGACAGGGCCCGCCCGCGACCGTCTTGCCCCCCTGCGGGATGCAATCCGCGCCTATCGCCCGGCGGTGTCCCGCATTGCTCAGGCCGGGCTTGAAAACAACTTCCGCGCGTTGGAGGCCGAAGTCGATGCACTTGGCTTCCAGCTGAAACGCGGCTGACCGGAGATCAAAATGAACCGCACCTTTCTTGGCCTGCTTCTGCTTGGTGCGATCGCTGCCGTCAGCGTCGCCGTCACGCAGTTCGACCTCTCCGAACTGACCCGCCAGACCGACCGCCGCGACCGGATCGCGATCTCGATCTATTACGGTGGCGAGAAATCGGCGCTTTTGGCCAACCCGAAGGTCAAGGACATCATCGACAAGCGCTACAAGATCACGCTTACCGCCTCGCGGGCTGGATCGGTCGAACAGGCCACGACACTTGACATCGCTGGCCGTGATTGCCTTTGGCCCTCGAACGAGGTTGCGGTGGAGTTTGCCCAGGACGCCGGTCGGCCAGTGATGGGCGCGACGACCATCTTCAACTCTCCAATCGTCTTCTATGCTTGGGCCGAGGTTGCCGACGCCATGATCGCCAAAGGCATGGTCACCAAACGCAACAACGGTTTCCTGACAGCCGACATCACCACGATTGCCGCCGCCGTCGACAAGGGCGCGCGCTGGAAAGAGGACCTTGGCCTTAACATCTACGGCCCGTTCCGGATTTTCTCCACCGACCCGGCGAAATCCAACTCGGGCAACGTCTGGTCCGGCCTTCTTGCCATCGTCTTCAACAACGGCGCACCGCCGACCATAGACCAGATTGACGCGATCCTTCCCCGCATCACGGCCTATTTTGCCGCCATGGGTCATATGGAGTCTTCATCCGGCGACATTTTCGAAAACTTCCTCAAGCAGGGCATGGGCGCGCGACCAATCATCGTCGGCTACGAGAATCAGCTCGTCGAATTTCTGACTGTAAACGCTGGCTACGCCGACCTGATCCGCGACCGCATCCGCGTGATCTATCCCGAACCGACGGTCTTCGCCTCCCACCCGCTGATCAGCCTGACCCCCGCCTGCGCCCGCCTGGCCGAGGCGCTGCAGGACCCCGAACTCCAACAGATTGCCTGGGCAGAACACGGCTTCCGCACCGGCCTGATGGGTGTCGAGAATGATCCGGCTGCGCTGGCCGCCGCAACCCTTCCCGCCGCTGTTGATCTGATCGTTCCGATGCCACCAGCTGCGGTCATGGAAAGGATCATCGCGGCGGTCGATTGATGCGGAATTTATATCCGAGTCTTTCCATCAGATATTGACCTGCCCTGCCTCCCCGGCTATGCGGCCAGCATAACCCGACTAAAGGAGTCAGCCATGCTGCGCCTCTCGACCATCACCCTTCTCGCCTCGATGGCTCCCACCTTCGCGCAAGAGGTCAACGTCTATTCCCAACGCCAGCCCGAGCTAATCCAGCCCCTTATCGACGCCTTCACCGCCGACACTGGGATCACCGTGAACATAGCCTTCGTCGAAAAGGGCATGCCCGAACGGCTTGAGGCCGAAGGCGACCGCTCGCCTGCCGATCTGGTGCTGACCGTCGATATCGCCCGCCTCCTGCAAATCGCCGAAGCCGGGGTCATCCAGCCAGTCCAGTCCGACATTCTGGAAGCAAATATCCCGGCAAACCTGCGCGATCCGAATGACCTCTGGTTCGGCCTGACTTCCCGCGCGCGGATCGTCTATGCCTCGAAAGACCGCGTCGCACCGGGCGAAGTGACCACCTATGAAGACCTCGCCGATCCGAAATGGCAGGGCCGGATCTGCACCCGCTCGGGCCTGCACGACTACAACATCGCCCTTCTCGGCGCGATGATCACCCATCACGACGAAGCCTTCGCCACCACCTGGGCCGAGGGCCTGAAGGCCAACCTCGCCCGCAAGCCCGAAGGCGGCGACCGCGATCAGGTCAAGGCGATTGCCGCTGGCGAATGCGACATCGCCCTTGGCAACACCTATTACATGGGCGAAATGCTCGCCGACCCCGAGCAAAAGGCCTGGGCCGATGCCGTGTCCATCGTCTACCCGGTATTCGAAGACGGCGGCACCCACCTGAACATCTCGGGCATCGCGATGACCAAAGCCGCCCCAAACCACGACAACGCGCTGAAATTCATGGAATGGCTGGCCTCCGACACCGCCCAGAAGATCTATGCCGAAACCAACTATGAATTCCCGGTCAAACCCGGCGTCGAACGCTCCGCCCTCGTGACAAGCTGGGGCGATTTCGCCCCCGACACTACCCCCCTGACCGACATCGCCGCCGCCCGCGCCGCCGCGCTGAAGATCATGGAGACGGCGGATTTCGACGGCTGATCCTCTGGACAAATCCCCCGGCCCGGGCTCTCCTGCCCCCAAAAGGAGAGCCCGATGCCCCGCAAGATCATCATCGACACCGACCCCGGCCAGGACGACGCCGTCGCCATCCTCCTCGCCCTCGCCTCGCCGGAACTGGAGGTCATCTCCCTCACCGCCGTCGCAGGCAACGTCCCCCTGCCCCTCACCCAGTGGAACGCCCGCCAGATCGTCGAACTCTCCGGCAAGTCCACCCCCGTCTACGCCGGCTGCGATGCGCCGCTGAAACGCAAACTCGTCACCGCCGAGCATGTCCACGGCAAGACCGGCCTTGACGGCATCCCCCTGCCCGCCCCCTCGCACCCCCTGCAATCCCAGCACGCCGTCGACCACATCATCGACACCCTGCGCGCCCACCCGCCGGGCACCATCACCCTCTGCCCCCTCGGCCCCCTCACCAACATCGCCACCGCCTTCCAGCGCGCCCCCGACATCATCCCCCGCGTCGCCGAGATCGTCCTGATGGGCGGCGGCTGCTTTGAGGGCGGCAACATCACCCCCGCGGCCGAGTTCAACATCTACGTCGACCCCGAAGCCGCCGACATCATCTTCCGCTCCGGCGTGCCGCTGGTGGTGATGCCGCTGGATGTCACCCACAAAGCCCTCACCTCCCGCGCCTGGATCGAAGCCATGCGCGCCCTTGGCACCCCCGTCGGTCAGGCCGTCGCCTCATGGACCGATTTCTTCGAACGCTTCGACACCGCCAAATACGGCAGCGAAGGCGCGCCGCTGCACGACCCCTGCGTCATCGCCTACCTGATCAACCCCGCCCTCTTCACCGGCCGCCACATCAATGTGGAGATCGAGACCGCCAGCCCCCTCACCCTCGGCATGACCGTCGCCGACTGGTGGCGCGTGACGGACCGGGAGCCCAACGCGATGTTCATGGGGGGAGTGGACCGGGACGGGTTCTACCGGCTCCTGACAGAGCGGTTGGGGAGGTTGTGAGGGGGGAAGCTCTGGATGTGTGTGGCGTCCCAAGTATCACGCCTGAACTACATGAATGCTTGTAGCTACCGGCTTGCCTACGACCAATATCCAAACCATAGTCGCCACAGCAAAGGTATTGTAGGAATTACTCGCGATGAAAACAACTGATCTTCAGCATTCCTCATTTTCCGATACGCATCTGAAGCACTATGAAGTACGGTCGTCGGAATTCTCAGGTCGGTTCCTCAAGTGGTTCCTCGAACACATCATGCGCCTTGACACACAAGAGGCCGATGATGCTTGCGTAGACGCAAAGCACGACAAGGGAATTGACGCTATCTACGCTGACGACGTCACCGAGGTGATTTATGTCATTCAATCCAAGACTAAAGTCAGCGATAAGGCGACCCTTGGTGATGCCGATCTGAAATCCTTCGTTGGGGCCCTCAAGCAGTTTGAAAAGCCAGAATCGATTTCTGCGCTGGTTGCAGAGACGAAGAACGAGCGACTTAAACAGGCGCTCCTTAGGTCAGGTATCGAAGAGAAGCTGAAGTCTGGCTATGAAGTTGTAGGAACATTTATTACAAACGTACCCGCCAACGACGATGCCACCACCTATCTATCCAAAGTTACTGGCATCGAGTTGTTTGATGCGGAGCGAATTGCCAATGACTACGTAGACTTGGACGTGGATGGTGGCATTTCCGAGAAGTTTAAGTTCGATGTATCAGACAGTGACGTTATTGACTATAATGCTGGCGGTGCCTCTGCAAGAATATTTCTCGCCCCGGCTTTAAACCTATTAAAAATGTCAGGTATCTCCGATGGCAAGCTTTTCGAACAGAATGTTCGACTGTCTCTTGGAAATACCAAAGTGAATAAGAGCCTAAGAGAAAGCATAAGGAAGAAAGCAGAGCATTGCAATTTTCCACTTTATCACAATGGAATTAACGTTCTTTGCGGTGAAATTGTTTCCGAAGGCGAGCAAGCAATCGTCGTCAAGGACTATGTCGTAGTTAATGGCGCGCAAAGTCTAACCTCTTTGCTGGCCGAAAAGGCTAAGATATCTGATGACCTGAAAATACTAGTAAAACTCATCGAAGTGAAGGGAGACATAGCGCTTTCCGAAAGGATTACCCGGAACAGCAACAACCAGAATGCTATCAAAGCTCGTGACCTGAAATCCAATCACAATATTCAGCAGAGAATTAAACCCGCATTCCCCAAGTAATCCGCTGATTTCGCTGCCGTGATCATGGTATTTTCTATATAAATCATGGTGTTGATGGCTGCGAGGGACGTGTTTCATGGATCACCCAGTGGGTGCGGGCTTGCAGCGGGCAGATCGGGTGGATTTCGACCCTCGCGTGCGGCTGGAGTTCCGGGGCGCGCAGATCAGTTCGGACGGCGGCCTGCTGGTGATGCGCGAGCTTGACGATGCGCTCGGGCTGTCCGATCTGGCTTCAGCGGCGCTGTGCGACAATCGCCGGGGCAAGAACACGATCCACCGGCTTGACGGCTTGTTCCGGCAGTCGGTTTTCGGGCGGCTGGCTGGATACGAGGATGTCAACGATGCCGACCGTCTCGCCCTCGATCCGGTCATGCGTCAGGTTGTCGGCGGCAGAGCTGTCGACGCGCAAGCAGCTTCGGCTTCCCAAATGGGGCGGTTCGAGACCGAGACACTTGCCTTGCCTGAGAACCGGGAGGCGCTGGCCGATCTGAACGGGCAGTGGATCGACCGGTTTCATGACCGCAACGGGCTGAAGTATATCGTGCTGGACATGGACAGCTCGGTCAGCCCGACGCACGGCGATCAGGAAGGT
>CANNIA010000014.1 GCA_947504705.1 Paracoccaceae bacterium | reverse complement strand
TTCAGCCGGACCAGGTTCGCCTTGCCACCATGGCCAATGTGGAACTGATGCGTCTGGGCGTCATAGGCGATGGCCGCATGGTTCTGCCGCGAGACCGTCATGTCACCGAAATCCAGTGCCACAGTCTGATCCGTACCCCGACCAATCTGTGAGACACCCTGCATCAGGGCAAACGCTGCCCCACGGCCTTGGCCACGGGTAACAATCAGCCAGCCCGTTGGACGGTTCACAATATTGGCCTTCGGGCCCGGCTGAGCGACGTCTTCGACGCGCCCGTCGTCAAAAAGGGAAACAACCGACGCGGCCTGCGGCTCAAAGCCGAGGACGCGGGTCTTGGTGCGCGTTGGGCGCCGCTGTGCCGGGGTCTCGGCCGTGGGTGTCGGTTCGAGCATCGGAGCCGAGACGTGCCCGTCTTCCATATCCCAGATGTTCAATACAGGGGCCGGTCCGTCCTTGGCGACGGACGCACTGGTCGACGTCAGCGTTAGAACTTCGGGCTTGCCGTCCGCCAGCTTGGGAAAGCGGCCAGCGGCCGGGCCTTCGCCAGAAGCAAGCCGATCGACGGCCGCTTTTGTTGCCTTGATCTGGTCAGCAGTCGGCGTCCGCAGAATTGCACCGACAGTGCGGCCCTTGGGTTTATTCCGAAACATCCAGTCTACCAGGCTCATCCCACACCCCCGCCCGGCGCTTTGCCAAGGCTTTCATTACTTTGTCTCACGCCAGCCCGCTGTCACGGTTTGTTTGCACCGCGTTCTGTCGGCCGCTCGATTGAATCGTCAGCCATCGAATCCATTCTCAAAACGTCAGCGTGCAAGCCTTGAGCGTTTTGGGTTGATGGCAGTCAATCCACGTCCTTGGATGATTCTCTAGGTGAAGACTTTGGCCAAAAAGTGAAACGAATTTGATCATTCCGCGTTTCCGTACGCGAATTCAGGCCTAAAGCACCCGCTCCACAACGAAATCCGCAAGTTGGAGGAGTGTTTCGCGCAACTCACTCGCCGGTAGGATGTAAAGTGCTTGTTTGGCGCGTTTCGCCCAATCCAACGCAGATTCGCGGGCATAGGCAATCGAACCGCGAGTCGTGAGGAGCGACATTGCCTGGGCAAGATCACCGTCACGCTGGTCGCCCTTTTCGATCACCCTGACCCAGAAGGCGCGCTCTTCGCCGCTGGCTCTTGCGACCGCGTGGATCACCGGCAAAGTCAGTTTCCGTTCGCGGAAGTCGTCGCCGGTGTTCTTGCCGATCACGGCCGAACTGCCGCCATAGTCCAGGACATCGTCGACAATCTGGAAAGCGATGCCCAAAGCGTCGCCATAATCGCGCAGCGCCTTGATCTGGTTTTCCGGCGCATCGGCGATGACGCCGCCAACTTCGGTTGCTGCCGAAAACAGCGCTGCCGTCTTGCCGCGCACGACCTTCAGATAGATCGATTCATCTGTGCGGAGGTCCTGAGCGGCAGTTAGCTGCAAGACCTCGCCCTCGGCGATGGTGGCCGAAGCGTTGGCCAGAATATCTAGAACGCGCAGGCTGCCAGTTTCGACCATCAGTTGAAAGCTGCGCGAGAAAAGATAGTCGCCCACAAGGATCGAGGATTTGTTGTCCCAAAGCAGGTTTGCCGTCTTCCGCCCGCGACGAAGCTTGCTTTCGTCGACCACATCGTCATGCAAAAGTGTAGCGGTATGGATGAATTCCACCGTTGCAGCCAGCTTCACGTGATCTTCGCCCTGATAGCCGAGCATGCGCGCCGCCGCGAGCGTCAGCATCGGACGAAGCCGCTTGCCCCCCGCTTCGACCAGATGCGCCGTCACCTCCGGGATGCGCGGGGCGTGTTCGCTGGCCATGCGTTCGCGGATCAGGCGGTTTACGGCGGCCAGATCATCGGCCAGCCAGTCGATCAGGCGATCCGGCGGGGCCTTAGCCCCGGTGTCTGCGCCTTCGTCCTTGCCTGCCCCATCCATGCCCTGTCCTGCGACCTTGCCCCCGCGATCCCGTTGGGGCTAACCTGCGTTGATGAAGGAAGTTTTGCGCACAACCGACCCCACCGTGATCGCCTTTGCCACCCACCTTCTTGCCGGCGAGGGTATAACTGCCTTTGCCTTGGACGTCCACATGAGCATCCTGGATGGCAGCCTGGGCATCCTGCCGCAACGGCTTGTGGTGGCTGACCGAGATCTCTTCCTGGCGCGCGCGATCCTGCGCGACAATGACATCCCGGTGCAGTGACCATGTTCGCGGAGGATGCGCTTTCCGATGACAAATTTCTGTGCGGGCGACTGCGCCTTTTGCAACCCGTCCGTGGCTATCGTGCCGCGACTGATCCGGTCTTGCTGGCCGCGGCTTGCCCAGCGGTACCGGGCGACTCGGTGCTTGATCTTGGTTGTGGGGCGGGGGCGGCGGCGCTTTGCTTGGGGCATCGCGTGCCGGGGCTGCATTTGTCAGGGCTGGAGGTGCAACCCGATTATGCCGATCTTGCTCGCCGTAACTCAGAGCGGAATGGCGTCCCACTCGCGGTTCATGAAGGGGATCTTGCCCGGATGCCCAAGGATCTGCGCCGCGATTTCGATCATGTGATCGCCAACCCCCCTTATTACCCTTCTGGGGGAAGCCCCTCGCCCGTTTCGAGCCGTGCGCGGGCAATGCAGGTGGAAACGCCGTTGTCCGACTGGGTCGGTGCTGCGTGTCGTAGGTTGCGACCGGAAGGATGGGTCACCATGATTACAGGTGCCGATGCGGTGCCCGAGGTTCTGGCGGCACTTGGCAGCAAGCTTGGCTCGGCCGCCATTCTTCCCCTTGCCGCGCGCGAAGGCCGACCTGCTCTTCGGGTGATCTTGCAGGCACGCAAGGGTGGGCGCGCTGCTTTTCGTCTGCTTGCGCCCTTTGTCATCCACCACGGACAGGCGCATGACGGTGATCGCGAAAGCTATACCGAGGCTGCAAATGCCGTCCTGCGGGATGGCGCCGATCTTCTGGCGCATTTTCGCTGAATCACGCGAAGTGCATTGTGAACAGTTGATGACAAGGCACGGCTTTCGTGTTGCACTGAAGCTGTCATAACCGAGGAGGACACCCATGACGGTCGCATCGCATCTGGTGGAACTGCGCAAAAAGCACGAGAGCCTCACGGAGATGGTCGAACAGGCACAGCGCAGCCCGGCAGTTGATGATCTGAAGATCGCCGAGCTGAAGAAGCAAAAGCTGCGGATCAAGGAGGAAATCGCGCGTCTGACTGCGCACTAGTCCTTTTTCGCGCCGGCCATTGCGGCCAGCGCCGCCCCCAGGGTGATCAGCACCGCCGCCAAGGCAATTGTCCATGTTGGCTTGGCGATACCGGCTGCGACCAGGGCAAGCGTTGACAGAAGTGGCGCCGCATAGGATGCGACGCCCAAAAGTTGAATATCGCCGCGTTTCATGCCGATATCCCAAGTGAAGAAGGCTGCTCCCACTGGCCCGATTCCCAATGCCAAAACCGCGCCCCAGCCCAGCGCGGAGTCTGGCCAGATCGTTGTTTCAAGAAGCAGGTGTGACACGACAGACAGCGCCGCCGTTGCCAGACAGTAGACAGTGACCGTCTCCGTCGGGATCGTCCCCAGCCTGCGTGACAGAACCGAATAGCCGGCCCAGGTCAAAGCGCACAGAAAGGCCAGCGACATCCCGAGGATCGACCCTTCAGCCTCGCCGGCACTTCCAAGCACGATAAGGGCCGCCCCAGAAAAGGCGATCATCGCCCCGGCGATGTGCCCGGCCCGCAAGCGCTCACCGGGCAGAAATCCAGACAAAAGCACGATGAACAGCGGCCAGAGATAGGCGATCAAGCCAGTTTCAGCACTGGGCGACAGCCGGAACGCTGTGAAATAGAGGAAGTGATAACCGAACAGGCCAATCGTGCCGAAGGCATAGACCTTCCAGCTGACGCCCCGCAGCACGCCAAAGCCTTTCCGTGCGGTCCAGACCAAACCAATCAGCCCGCCGATGCCAAAGCAGATCGCATTCAGCAAAAGCGGCGGCACCGGCGCGCTGGCAATGGTGAAAAGGGCCAAAAGCGACCACATCAAAATGGCAGAAGAGCCGATCACTGTAGCTTGGGTGCGGGTCATCCGGAAACCGTTTGTTCGCAAGGACTGGCCAGCGCATTACCCGGTTAAATGGCCCGCCGCCATCCCCCGAGGGCCGCGGTACCTATCGTTGCCGGGACCGGGCATAGGCGATGGCGGCGTTGATTCTTGGCTTGAAATCGGTATTCATCAAACCACGGTCCCCTGATCGCTGAAAGAATGAGTGATGCGGGTTCGAGTTGACCTCGTTGATTACGGGTCCGGACTTCGTCAGCCCGAAGTCGAACCCCAGAATTCCGGCGCCGACCAGCAGCCCGTGCACTTCGCAGGCAATGACCTGCGCTTCCCTGACGAAGGGCAAAACGACTCCGGCGAAGGGCTTTCCGGTGACGTGTGACGCT
This sequence comes from Paracoccaceae bacterium, assembly GCA_947504705.1. Taxonomy (GTDB): domain Bacteria; phylum Pseudomonadota; class Alphaproteobacteria; order Rhodobacterales; family Rhodobacteraceae; genus Tabrizicola. The sequence continues at coordinate 83,076 of CANNIA010000014.1, read as the reverse complement.
TCCAGGCGGTCGGGTGGCATATGGTCCATATCCTGAACCCTAATCAACCGACCGGTTTCGCCGTCAATCAGGGCCTCGGAAAACGGCGCATTCAGATTTGCACTGTCCGTCATGCCGCCAACTGCAGGCAGCCGCTGCGCGAGGTAAAGCACGCGGATTCCATCAGGCTCGCGAAGCGTCACCACCCTCAGCGCTCCGACCGCTGGACCCGTTATCGCCTCGACATCCGGATGCTGAATGATAAGTGGTTCAAAAAGATAGCCGTCAGAAAAGTTTACGGCGATTTCCGCTGACAGGGCGTCGATACTGACAACCGCCCCTGTCCCAAGCCGAACCGACTTTCCCTGATCTTCCACAGAAAGATAGCTTGCCGCACCGATGCTAAGCGATTTGTGCAGCGGCTTGCCAAAGACCGGAAGGCTGCCGTCCTTTCTTAGCCATCTGGCAATGTCTGCGGCACTTTCCAGCCGTTCGGCTTCCGGGATTTCGGGGCCAACTCCGAAAAGCGCACGGGGCTTTTGCGTGGGAAGGCCCGCCGATCGCAACGCCAGTCCGGTCAGCAACTTGTTGCTGGTAAAGCCGTAAAGACCCATCCGGTCGACGGGCGAAAGCCGCTGGTTGATAGACTGGCCCCCCAGCGTCGAAACAAACGCCGTCTTTTCGTCGGGCGAAAGCTCCGGCCGCCAGAGACCATATTGGTAATAGTCTTCGGCTCTAAGCCTCTGGCGGCCAAGCGCCACGGCAAGGATCTCGAGACCCTGTCTTGCGGAGCCTTTTCCCGTCGTAGCAGTGACCTTAGCAATGGCGTCTCTAAGATCGACCGACAGACTGTATCTGCGCAGTTTCAGAATGGAGGGCGCAGGTTCAGGCATTTGAATACTCATGTTTGTCTGGGCATGGGATACCCTTGCAACCGCCAGCGTCAAGCATTGCTTGTCCTGATCGTCCGCTGTTCGCGGCGAATGCCCTCCAACGTATTTCGCTTTGGGTTAGGCTCTTCCGGACTCAGCCCGAACAACCGCCAATGCCATCTCGATCCTGGGCTTGAAATCCTGGTTCAGGAAACCCCGGTTTGCCGCATGCTGATAGGATGTATGGTACGGGCTGCTATTGATTTCAGTGATCAGCGGGCCTGTCCGCGTCAGTGCGATGTCAAAGCCAAGCAACCCGGGCCGGACAAGCAGCCGGTGAACGTCCAATGCCAGCGCATGGGCTTCTTTCATGAAGGGCAGAACCACTGTGTCGAACCTGACCCCGGTCACAAGCGAGGTTTCCAGGCTGTGCATGTCCATCGAATCCATCGCCTGCGCCCGGATCACACGACCGGTTTCGCTGTCAATATGTGCTGTCGTGTAGGGGTTGGCGCCGCTGGTGGCGTCCATCATTGCCCCAACCGCGGGCAAGCGGTGCAAGGTGTAAAGCACTTCGACATCGTCGCGGGTTCGCAGCGTCACGATCCGCAGCCCCCCGACAGCCGGTCCGGTTACCCTTTCGACATCTGGATGTTGCCGGATCAGCGGTTCAAAAACATACCCGCGCGCGAAGTTCGCAGCGATCTCTTCCGCCAGCGCGTTCAGCCCGACTTTCTGCCCACTGCCCAGAACCAGCGACTCTCCGCCGTCCGCAAGAGCGATGTAGCTTGCGGCTCCAATGGAGAGAGACGAATGCAGTGGTTTGCCGAATACCGGCAAGCTCCCTTCGCGCCGCAGGAAACCGGCGATGCCTTCGGCGTTGGTCAGCCGCTCGACGCCCGGTAGCCGGAGGATCTTCCCGTAGATCGCCCGCGGTTCAAGGACGGGAAACCCGGCCGCACGAAGCGTAAGACCGGTCAAGAGCTTGTCGGTCAGAAGCCCGTGCAGGCCATCGACATCCATCGGAGACAATCGACGGTTAAGTGCCGTGCTTTGCTTTTCTGAGATGACGCTGGCGCGCCCCTCGGCAAAAAGGTCGGCGCGCCACAACCCCTCGAGATAATAGTCCGAGGGGGAGAATCTCTGCGGGCCTATGGCGAAGCGAACAATCTCGAATGCCTGCCGAAGCCCACCCTTGCCTGTCGCACGCCTCACCGTCTCAGCGGCGGCCTGAAAGTCCAGACCAACAAAGATCCGTTCCAGTTTCAGGATCGACTTGGTTTGGTTTGGCATTTCGCTCCCCGGGCAGAATGGATCATTGCCACATTGCCCGAGGAAGAACAGCCCTTGATTGGCAGCTTTGGGTCAGACGAAGAACTGCCCGCCGTTAGCGCTGATGGTCGATCCGGTGATGAAGCCAGCCTCTTCGCTGGCAAGGAAAACCACGATCCGCGCGATTTCCGAAGGTTCGCCCAAGCGGCCCACCGGGATTTGCGGAATGATGCGTTCGTTCAGCACCTTTTCGTCAATCGCCTTGACCATTTCGGTCGCGATATAGCCCGGGCAGATCGCGTTGACTGTGATCCCCGCCCGCGCTCCCTCTTGCGCCAGGGCTTTGGTAAAGCCCAGATCGCCCGACTTGGCGGCGGAATAGTTCACCTGACCGGCTTGGCCCTTCTGTCCGTTGATCGAAGAGATGCTGATCACGCGGCCAAACTTGCGGTCGCGCATGCCGGACCACAGGGGATGGGTCATGTTGAACAGCCCCGAAAGGTTGGTGTCGATCACCTCTTTCCACTGGGCCGGGGTCATCTTGTGGAACATGGCGTCACGGGTGATGCCCGCGTTGTTTACCAGCACGTCGATGGGTCCAACTTCAGCCTCGACCTTGGCAATTCCAGCGGCGCAGGCTTCATAGTCCGCGACCGACCATTTATAGGCCGGGATGCCGGTTTCCTTGGTGAAGGCTGCCGCCGCTTCGTCGTTGCCTGCGTAGTTCGCAACAACCGTATAGCCTGCGGCTTTCAGCGCGACCGAGATCGCCGCCCCAATCCCGCGCGACCCGCCGGTCACCAGTGCCACTCGTGCCATGTGATTCTCCTTTTCCGTATGCCTTAGTATGTTGTTGAAATCTCGTTACCGAAACGAAATCCGGCGCGCAACATTATTGCGCGCCGGATTTCATGGATGCGTTAAACTACTGCACCGCAGCGGAACAGATCAGGCGCGCTCAAGGCACATGGCAACGCCCATGCCGCCGCCAATGCACAGGGTCGCAAGACCCCGCTTCTTGCCCGACCTCGCCATTTCGAACAGCAGCGTGTTCAGGATGCGCGCGCCCGAGGCGCCGATCGGGTGGCCAATGGCAATCGCGCCGCCGTTCACGTTGACGATGGCCGGATCCCAGCCCATGTCCTTGTTCACCGCGCAGGCCTGGGCGGCGAAAGCTTCGTTTGCCTCGACCAGGTCCAGATCGCCGACTTTCCAGCCCGCCTTTTCCAGGGCCTTGCGGCTGGCATGGATCGGGCCGACGCCCATGACCGACGGGTCAAGTCCGGCGGTCGCATAAGAGGCGATCCGTGCTAGTGGGGTCAGCCCGCGCTTGGCGGCTTCTTCCGCGCTCATCAGCACCACAGCCGCCGCGCCGTCATTCAGGCCCGAAGCGTTGGCCGCCGTGACCGAGCCGTCCTTGGTAAAAGCCGGGCGCAGCTTCTGCATGCTCTCCAGCGTGGCGCCGTGGCGAATGTATTCATCAGCGTCCACCACAATATCGCCTTTGCGGGTCTTCACCGTGAAGCCGATGATTTCATCTTTGAACTTGCCAGCCTTCTGCGCGGCTTCGGCCTTGTTCTGGCTGGCAACCGCAAATTCGTCCTGCATGTCGCGCGAAATCTGCCACTGGTTGGCGACGTTCTCTGCGGTTTGGCCCATGTGATAGCCGTTGAAGGCGTCCCAAAGCCCGTCCTTGATCATCGAGTCGACGAAGTTCAGATCGCCCATTTTCTGCCCGGCCCGCAGGTGCCCAACATGGGGCGAAAGCGACATCGATTCCTGACCGCCAGCAACCACAATCCGCGCGTCGCCCAGCTGGACATGCTGCGCGCCCAGCGCCACCGCCCGCAGACCCGAGCCGCAGACCTGGTTCAGCGACCAGGCGCTGGCCTCTTTCGCCAGACCTGCCTTGATATGCGCCTGACGCGCGGGGTTCTGGCCCTGACCAGCGGTCAGCACCTGACCAAGGATGGTTTCTTCGATTTCGGCCTTGTCCACACCGGCGCGGGCCACGACGGCCTCGATCACCGTGGCACCCAGGTCATGTGCCGGCGTATTGGCGAAAGCGCCGTTGAAGCTGCCAACTGCGGTACGGCCCGCCGAAACGATCACAACATTGGTCATCTGGTTAATCTCCCTTTGCGCCCAAGCGAATTGTTGCGGGCACGAGGAGATCGCGCCGCGTCACGCATGGCCTAAGCGTATAAGGTGACAAGCGCAAGAATCTTGCTGCCCGTTGGGCGGCTCGGCGCAAAGATGCCGCAGGCGCAGCATTAACCAAAGCCGTTTTCAGGCTGGCTGCTCCGCAAGGCTGGGGCGCCCATGCCGAAAGGCGCGAAAGTCCGGGGTTACGGTTGGTGGACAGAAAAGATACCCCTGCATGCAACCGACGCCCGCATCGCGCAGCCAGTTCGCCTCCCCCTCGGTTTCGACGGCTTCGGCGACGACATACATGTCCATTTCCTGCGCGACAGCGATTGCCGCCCGGGCCACAGCCTGCCCGTCAGACGAAGTGTCGACGTTCTTGACCAGACTCCCGTCGATCTTGGCAATTTCGAACCGCATTTCGCGCAGAAGGCGCAGCGAGGTGATCCCGGCCCCGAAATCATCCAGCGCGAAAACGATGCCGTAGTTCCGCATCTCCTCCATGAAGGATTTCAGGACGTCGGGCACCTGAAGAATCGAAGGTTCGGTGATTTCGAGAATCAGGTTATTGGCAAGTCTTGGCGTGTCGCGCAGCGCCTTGCGCAGCACTTGGACCCAGGGCCGATAGCCTACCGACCGGGCCGACATGTTGATCGACACCCGGATCTGCGGATTGCGCTGCAGCGCCATCAGCCCCAGCTGCAAGGCCGCGCAGTCGATTTGGCGTCCAAGTTCGTGCTGTTCAACCGCCGCCATGAAATCCCGCGCCGGAATGACCTGATCGCGTTCGTTCAGCAGACGGATGAAGCCCTCAAAGAACCCGATGACCGCCGTGTCGGACGCATAGACCACGGGCTGAAACGCCAGCCGCATCCGCCTGTCCCGCAAGGCGCGGGTCACGCGCGCCATGGTTTCACGATCTTCGGCCGAGACCGCCACATCCAACGGACTGGCCAACGTCGGGTCGCGGTCGAACTTTGAAACCTTTGGTTCGTTCATGACACTCATTCCCAGACCTCAAAGCAGCGCAAAGACCGTCGACAACCTAGGCCTGCATCGGTAAACCGAACGCTAAGATTCCCATTTTGTTCTAATCTTACACTATTTACGAAAGGGGCCGGAAATGGGCACGGATACCGATCTTGCGCGCTGTCCCTGGTGCGGGACCGATCCGCTTTATGTCGACTACCACGATCAGGAATGGGGTCGGCCGGAGCGAGCCCCGAAGCGGCTGTTCGAACTTCTGATCCTCGAAACCTTTCAGGCGGGCCTGGCCTGGATCACCATCCTGCGCAAGCGCGAGGGGTTTCGCGCGGCGCTCCAGGGGTTTGATCCAACCATCATAGCGACTTGGGGCGAACCTGAAGTCACCCGCCTGCTTTCCGATTCCGGCATCGTTCGCCACCGCGGTAAGATCGAAAGCACGATCCGCAGCGCGCAAGCCTTTCTGCGGATCGAGGCGGCACAGGGATTTTCCCCGTTCCTCTGGTCATTTGTCGGCGGAGCCCCGCTCCAACGCCAGCCGGTCACGATGGCTAATGTTCCAAGCCAGACCGAAGAATCCCAAGCAATGTCGAAGGCCCTGAAGCGTGAGGGCTTTAATTTCGTCGGCCCCACGATCACCTATGCCTTCATGCAAGCCTCGGGCATGGTCAACGACCATCTGATCTTCTGCCACAAACGCTAGCGGCCCCTTGGCGTTTCCGTCGCAAAAGCCCATATATGCGGCGAAAGCAGCGAAGAGGGCACTATGCTGAGTCTGGGCGAAAAGCCGCAAGCGAAAGCCGATCTGATCAAGGACGCAACCGAGGCAACATTCCTGGCCGATGTGATCGAGGCCAGCCGTGAGCTTCCGGTCATCGTCGATTTCTGGGCCACTTGGTGCGGGCCCTGCAAAACGCTCGGCCCGATGCTTGAGGCTGCGGTGACTGCTGCCGGTGGCAAGGTGAAGATGGTCAAGGTCGATGTCGACCAGAACCAGCGCATCGCCGCGCAATTGCAGATCCAGTCGATCCCCACCGTCTATGCTTTCTGGCAGGGCAAGCCGGTCGATGGCTTTCAGGGCGCGGTTCCAGGCTCCGAACTCAAGGCCTTTGTCGAACGGGTTTCGGCCTTGGCCGGGGATGGTGGTCTTACCGAAGCAATCGAGGCCGCTGAACAGATGCTGACCGAAGGCGCTGCCGCCGATGCGGCGGAGACATTTGCAGCGATTCTTGAGGAAGAGCCCGAGAACGCCGCTGCTTTTGGCGGCTTGGTCCGTGCCCATCTGGCGCTGAACAATCTGGAACAGGCCGAAGCCCTGCTTGCCGATGCCCCGGCCGCAGTGGCCAAGTCCAAAGAACTCGACGCCGCCCGTGCGCAGTTGGAGCTTGCCAAACAGGCCGCCAATGCCGGACCTGAAGCGGAACTTCGTGCCGCCGTCGAAAAGAACCCCGCCGATCTTCAGGCGCGCTTCGACCTTGCGGCGGGGCTTTTGGCGGCGGGCAACACCCAAGGCGCCGTCGATGAGCTTCTCGACCTCTTCCGCCGGGACCGGGAATGGAACGACGGCGCGGCCAAGACCCAGCTTTTCACCATTTTCGAGGCGCTGAAGCCGCAGGACCCGATTGTTCTTGCCGGTCGCCGCCGCCTGTCGTCGATGATCTTTGCCTGAACTCAAACACGGGCCACCCTGATGCCCATGATCACAGCAGCCGACCTCCCAGACACGATCGCGGTCTTTCCCTTGCCGGGGGCGCTTTTGCTGCCCCGGGCGCGCCTGCCCCTGCACATCTTCGAACCGCGCTATCTGGCGATGATCGAAGATTGCCTGAAGACCAAGCACCGCCTGATCGGGATGATCCAGCCCCGCCAAACGCCCAACGGCGAAAAGCGCCTGCAGGCCATCGGCTGCGGCGGACGCCTGACCAGCTTTTCCGAAACCGACGACGGGCGCTTTATGATCACGCTTTCCGGCGTGTCACGCTTTCGGGTGAAGGAAGAGGTTCAGGGTTTTGCCCCCTATCGGCGCTGTCTGGTCGACTGGGCTCCGTTCGGCCGGGATCTTGGTTTGACCGAAGAAGACCAGCGCTTTGATAGAGAGGCTTTCCTTGCTGTACTTGGCCGGTTCTTCGAAAAACAAGGCCTGTCGACCGACTGGAAGGGTTTGAAAGAGGCCGACCCTGAGCTTTTGGTCAATTCCCTGTCGATGCTCTGCCCGTTTTCGCCCGAGGAAAAGCAGGCCCTGCTTGAGGCCCCAAGCCTGATGACCCGACGCGAGACTTTGGTGACGCTGATCGAATTCGCCCTGCGCGGCGACGGTGAAGAGGAAACCCTGCAATGAGCGAGTCCCTAGACCGTCGTGTGCTTGAGGCCCTTGTCTGCCCGGTCACAAATGCCGTCCTGACCTATGACGCGGAACGGCAAGAGCTGATTTCCATGGCGGCACATCTGGCCTTTCCGATCCGCGACGGCATCCCGGTGATGCTGGTCAGCGAGGCGCGCCAGATGGATTAGATCAGCCTTTGCCACGGCGACGCAGATAGACGTAATAGGCGCCCGATCCGCCATGCTTCAGATGCGCTTCGGTGATCTGCAGCACTGCCGGGCCAAGAGGCGGAAGCCGCAGCCATTGCGGCACCTGATGGCGCAACGCGCCGATTCGTTGCGGAATTGGCCCCGCATCCTCGCGCCGTTTGCCTTTGCCGGTGATGACCAGAACCAGTCGCAGCTCGGCAGACTGTGCATTCAGGATGAAATGGATCAGCTCGGGATGGGCTTCGGCCAGCGTCATGCCGTGCAGATCAATACGCGCCTCGGGGGCAAGCTTGCCGCGCTGCATTCGTGCATGGGTCCCGGCATCCATCCGTAAAGGGGCGCCTGCTATACTCTCCGCGAGGCTTTGCAGAATATCGTGCCGCTCGGGTACGCGGTGCTTCTCGCCCAGATGAAACGGGGAAAGCCGCGGTTTCGCGTGATGAAGGGCAGCGGGCCGGGGCGGCTCGGCTGCCGGGGCCAAGCTGTGCTTTTTGGGATGCATCGGCCGCGCTGAACCCGCGACTGTGCGCCAAAGGTCTTGCTCCTCCGGCGTAAGGATACGGCGGCGGGCCATGGGTCAATCAGGATCAAGCATAGCGTAGGCGCGGTCGATGGGCAGCAGCAGGACCATGCGCCCGCCGTCCTTGATATGCCCTGCCAAAGTTCCGGCATCCGCCCCGGTTCCGATGAAAAGATCGGCCCGCTGCATCCCCTTGATCGCGCCCCCGGTATCTTGCGCGATCATCAGGCTTCGGATCGGGCTTTTCCCGTCCTTCTCGATCCAGACCGGCGCGCCAAGGGGGGTGAATTTCGGATCAATCGCAATCGACCGCATGGTGGTGATCGACCGCCCCATCGCGCCAATCGGGCCGTCTTCGGCGGTCAGGGTGCCGATCTTGCGAAAAAAGACATACGAGGGGTTGGTCTGCAGCAAATCGCGCCCGGCATCCGGGTTGTTGCGCACCCAAGAGGCAATTCCCGGTGCAGAAACCTCATCCATCGTCAGGGTCCCGCGTCGCACCATTTCATGGCCGACCGACCGATAGGAATGGCCATTCGCCCCGGCATAGCCAACGCGCATCACCGTTCCGTCTGTCATCCGGATCCGGCCCGATCCCTGCACCTGCAGGAAATAGACATCCACCGGATCATCCAGCCAGGCCAACTCAAGACCGCGCCCGTCAAGCGCACCGTTTTCAATGGCCTCACGGGAATGGAAAACGGTTCCGTCCTTCAGTTCAGGCGGACGGCGATAGATCGGGTATTTGAAGCGCCCGGTCTGAACTGGCGACCCATCAAGCTCCGGTTCGAAATAGCCGGTGAACAGGGCTGGGGGCTTTCCCACGATGATGGGCTTGAAGAAAATCTCGAAGAAGCTTCGAGCCGAGGCGTCGTCCTGCGGCACATCGGCGGCAACCGCACAGATCGGGGCCCAGTCGGGCTGATCGATCAGATCGCAGGTCCGTAGAAAGGCGGTTAAAGCTTCGACATGGTTGTCGTCGTACCAGCCATCAAGCGCGTCGAAATCCAGCACCTCAACCGACATCGACGGCGAGGCCATCAGAGCCACCGCAATCGCAAGAAGGCCTGACGCCACACGCATCTCAGCCGCATCAATCGCCAGTTGCGACAAGCTGCCAGTTGGGATCCGAAGACCCCATCTGTCGCGCAAAGGTCCAGAGATCGCGCTGTTTCTTGATCTCGCGTGGGCCGCCTTCAACGACCTCACCCGCCGTGTTGCGAACAACATAGGTTTGCTCGCCAACAAAGCGGACGGTGATTTCTGCCATTCCGCTGTCGAAATTGTAGGTCGCCTCTTCCAAGCCAAGGTCCTTGAAACCAAGGAAGCTTGCCTCGACCGTCAGACCATCACGCGCACGCGCCGCGATTGCTTCGGCGAAACTTTCTTCTACTTCATCGGACAGAAACGGACGGATCGACTCCAGATCACCGCGCTCGAAGGCCATGAGGATCATCTCGTAAGCCCCGCGCGCGCCCTCAAGGAACGGCGTCACCGCAAAGCTTGGCTCGATTTTCTTCATTTCAGCCAAGGCCCTGGCCGAATCCGAATCCTCCGGTGTGTGATCAATGATGTCGTGGTCCTTGCCGCCGTCGATCACCTCTGGTTTCCCAACTATGGTGGGATGGAGCTGGTCAAGCGGGATCGGCGGCTTCTCAAATCCCTCCCGCGTTCCAAGCACAGATCGAAGCTTCAGGATAAGAAAGATCGCGATCCCGGCAAGAACCAGCAGCTGGATCATCGTTCCGTTCATTGTGGTCCTCTGACAATCGACGTTTTGGTTGGCATGCGCCGGTTATCCTCCTATGTAGGGTCGGGTTCGGTGGAAGTCTACCTGTGGATACGGTCGAAAATTGGGGAGAAAGATAAGATGTGGTTCCTGCTGGGATTTCTGGTGCTGGTGCTGGTCGAAATTGTGCTGCTTATCAAAATGGGCGCGGCAATCGGCCTTTGGCTGACGCTGGCTTGGATCGTTGGAACCGCCGGTTTGGGGGTGATCCTGCTTAAGGGCATCGCGATGCTTGGCGGTGGCGGGATGAGCTACCGGCTGGACGAGTTTCGCGACCGCAACGACCCAATGGCACATCGCGCCTTGGTTCTGATCGCGGGCCTTCTCCTTATCCTGCCGGGCCCGCTTACCGATACGATCGGCATCCTTCTTCTATTTGCGCCAATCCGCAGGCTGGTCCTTGGCTTGATCTCTCGCCGCTTCGCAACTCTTTCGGCGGCAAGTAAAGTGACCGTTGTGGTGGATGGAGAGTGGCGGGACGTTTCCTCGCCTTCGGTGTCCGTTGATCAGGATTCAAGCAATCAAAAGCCGTGAGCGCCGGCATTGAGGCTTGCAGCCTGACCTGCTAGGAACGCCGCGAAATCTGGATGGAGTAACGTTTATGGCCGATGAAAACCAGACAGGCAACGGCACGACTGCCGCGGCTCAGGTTCGGTTGCAGGTGCTGGCGCAGTACGTGCGCGACCTGTCGTTTGAAAATCTGGTTGTGCAAAAGGGCCTAAGCGGCGGCGAAGTTCAGCCCGACGTTCAGGTCGCGGTAAGCCTTGATGCCCGCAAGCGTCCGGTCGCAAACCAGTTCGAAGTGATCATCAAGTTCAAGGTGACCTCGAAGAATAAGGCCAATGGCGAAGTGCTGTTCCTGCTTGAGTTGGAATACGGCGGCACCTTCCACATCGATGGCGTGTCGGAAGAGCAGCTGCACCCGATGCTTCTGATCGAATGCCCGCGGCTTTTGTTCCCCTTCGTGCGCCGGATCATTTCCGACGTGACGCGCGACGGCGGCTTCCCTCCGCTCAACGTCGATACGGTGGATTTCTTGGCCCTGTATCGCCAGGAACTTGCCCGCCGCGTTCAGGCACAGCAGGTTCCGGCCGAAAAGGTCAACTAAACCTCACGCTTCCTTCCGCCAGATGGCCGCATCGCCCAGCTTTGCGACCATCTCTTCATGCGCGGCACCTTCCTCCGGGGTGATCCGGGGGGTCAAGGGCTCCGGTCGCGGACGCGGCCGCCAGGTCGTGTCACCCATAGCCCCTTTGACTGGCGCCGGGGCCACGCTGTTTAGAACAAGCCCCGGCTGACGCCCGCCGATCAGTTCCAGATAGACCTCGGCCAGAATTTCGCTGTCCAGCAGCGCGCCGTGCTTTTCGCGCATCGAGTTGTCGATGCTAAACCGGCGGCACAGCGCATCAAGCGAGGCGGGAGAGCCAGGAAACTTGGCCCGGGCAATCTGCAGCGTGTCAGTCGCCCGGGCAAAAGGCAGGCCGGGCAGGCCAGCGCGTTCCAGTTCGAAGTTTAGGAATTTCATATCGAAGGCGGCGTTGTGGATCACCAGCTGCGCTTCGCCTATGAAATCCAAAAAGCCTTGGCCGACCCGGGCAAAGACTGGCTTGTCCTTTAGCGTCACTCCGCCAGGAACCGCCTTGCCCAGAGTTTCAAGGATATCGTGCCCTATACCATGAACCTCAAACGCCCCGATCGGCATGCCGCGTTCGGGGTTGATGTATTGGTGATAGGTCTGCCCGGTCGGCAGGTGATTGAACAACTCAATTGCGCCGATCTCGACGATCCGGTGGCCCTCGCCCGGCTCAAAGCCCGTGGTTTCGGTATCAAGGACGATCTCACGCATGTCTGGCGATCCGTTGGCGAATGTCGGCCAGCGCATCTTTCACGCCCTTTCGGGCCGCATCAAGACTGGTCGTCGCAATCACATAATCCGCCCGCGCCCGCTTTTCGGAATCCGGCATCTGCCGCGACAGGACCATCCGAAAATCCGCTTCCGACATCCCGCGCTGCAGCACCCTTTCCCGCTGGATCTCGGGCGGGGCCGAGACGACCGCAACAGCATCGCACAACCCTTCCAGCCCGGTTTCGTACAGCAGCGGAATGTCCAGAAGAACAATCGGGGCCTTCGCATTGGCTGCCAGAAACCCGGCTCGGTCCTCAGAAGTAAGCGGATGAACGGCGGCATTCAACCGGTCAAGCACAGTCCGGTCAGCTTGGATCATCGCCCGCAGCACTGACCGGTTCACCCGGCCATCCATATCCATCGCATGCGGGAACAATTCCGCAACGGCAACCGCCGCCGCTTGGCCCGGTTCGTAAAGCCGATGAACGGTCGCGTCCGCATCCCAAATCGGCAGACCTTCATCGGCGAACATCGCCGCCGTGGTCGATTTTCCCATGCCGATTGAACCCGTAAGGCCGATGCGGAAACTCATGCTGACAGCACAGCCTGACGGGTCGCCTCATCAACTTCCGGTCGCAGCCCGAACCATCTTTCAAACCCCGGCGCGGCCTGATGCAAAAGCATCCCCAGACCGTCCACGACCTTCGCCCCCTGAGCCTCGGCTTCGATCAGGAATTGGGTCTTCAGCGGGGTATAGACCAGATCATTGACCAAAGCGCCGGGGTTCAGCCGGTGAAGGGAAACCGGAAGGTCGAGCTTGCCCGTCATCCCAAGCGAGGTTGTGTTGATCACCGTCACCGCGTCATCCATCAGATTTCCGGCCTGGACCCATTCATAGACATGGATCTTCGCCCCGAAATCCGACCGAAGCGCATCGGCGCGCGGCCGGGTCCGGTTGGTCAGGCGGATTTCTGGAACCCCGACTTCTACCAAGGCGGCAACGACCGCCCGCGCGGCGCCTCCTGCGCCAAGAACTACGGCGGGGCCAGAAGTCGGCTCCCATTTCGGGGCATTCTGCCGCAAGTTGGCGATAAACCCAGACCCGTCCGTGTTGTCGGCGTGAATTTTGCCGTCCTTGCGGAAGATCAGTGTATTCGCCGCCCCGATCAGCGCCGCCCGATCCGTGACGATATCCGCGATTTGCAGTATCGCTTCCTTATGGGGAATCGTGACGTTCAGCCCGACAAAACCCAGCCGGGGTAGGGTTTGGACCATCTCGGCCAGTTCCATCGGCGCGATGTCGATCGGGACATAATGTCCCTTCAGCCCATATCTGCGCAGCCAGTAATTGTGCAGCGCCGGGCTGCGGCTATGGGCAATCGGATGGCCAATGACGCCGGCCAGTGGGATACGGGGATGTTCACTCATCTGGCGATCATGCCCCGAGTTTCCAACCATGCCAACAGGGGCAAAAGCGGTAGGCCAAGAATCGTGAAGTGATCCCCCGAAATGGCGGAAAACAGCCGCACACCCTCTTCCTCGATCTTGTAGCCGCCGACCGAGTGGCGAATGCTCTCCCAGTTCCGGGCGACATAGTCGTCAAGATAGGCGTCGGAAATCTGGTGCATGGTCAGCCGCGCCTCGGCGGTATGCCGCCAGACCGGTTCGGCACTTTCATAGGCAACGATGGCAGACTGCAGCTTGTGGCTTTTCCCTCGCAACTGGCGCAGTTGGTTTCGGGCTTCATCGGGCGTTTCGGGCTTGGCAAATATCTCTCGATCCAACTCCAGAACCTGATCGCAGCCCAGCACAAGATCACCCGGACGTTTCTCGGCCACCTTGCGGGCCTTCATCTCGGCCAGCGCATCGGCAATGTCGCGCGGATGCGCGCCCTCGGCGACCAGCGCGTCACGGATGCTCGCCTCATCCACGCGCGGCGCGGTGGCTTCAACGGTCAGACCCGCAGCGCGCAGCATCTGCAGCCGGATCGGCGAGGTAGAGGCAAGGATCAGACCCATGTGTAAAGCTGTGCATATCCGCTGTTTGTTCTTCTGGGTGGTATCGCCCGAAACGACCCTGACGCAAGGGCCATGGGATAACCCCCCGGTTTCAGCACCGCATCGCAGAAGATATCCCGCTGTGCGCGGACTTGTTGCATCGGATAGGAAAACCGGGCCATCCTAGGTCTCGGGGAAAGTGGCTGTGGAAAGATTCTGCGGTCTCTACACCCTAGCATACTGGAAAGAAATGAGTTTTCGTGCCTTTTTCGGCGCGCACGGTTTTCTCCCGACCTTATCCACGCCCAGTCGCTTGTGGACAGCATTGGGGGTGCAATCGGCAATCCCGATTTCCACAGGCCCACCATCATCATCATTCCTTCTTTCAATTCTTCTTTATAGAAGGAGGAAGAGGCAAGGAGCCGCAGGATGCTTAATACGATCACAGGGTTTCTGGCTGACTGGTATCTGGTGACCAAGGCCCTGCATGTCATCTCGGTCATCGCCTGGATGGCAGGGATGTTTTACCTGCCGCGCCTTTACGTCTATCACGCCGAACAGGTGGAACCGGGCAGTAAGACGGACCTGATGTTCCAGACCATGGAGCGTCGTCTTCTGCGCGCCATCATCAACCCGGCGATGATCGCAACCTTTGTCTTCGGTCTGGCCCTGGTCTTCACGCCGGGGGTGATCGACTGGTCGCAATACTGGCCCTGGGCCAAGGCAGCAGCAGTTCTGACGATGGGCTGGTTCCACGGCTGGCTCTCTGCCCGGCGCAAGGAATTCGCCGCTGGGACCAACACCCGCAGCGGCCGGACTTACCGGATCATGAACGAAGTCCCGACCGTTCTGATGGTCATCATCGTCTTCTCGGTCATCCTGCGTTACTGATCCGTTGACTTTTCGCGGGCTTCGGCCTATCGGCGGCATTGCAGGGCCGTCCGGTCCATCGCACTTCCCGTTCCCGACTTGCGACGATCCGCCCCTGACCGGGGCCGATCCTCTGAAGGTATTACATGACTGTCGAACGTTTGAACCTGTCCGAGCTCAAGGCCAAGACCCCGGCCGATCTTCTGTCCATGGCCGAGGAATGGGAGATCGAGAACGCCCCCTCCATGCGCAAGGGCGAGATGATGTTCTCGATCCTGAAAGAGCATGCCGAAGAAGGCTGGGAAATCGGCGGCGATGGTGTTTTGGAAGTGCTGCAAGATGGCTTCGGTTTCTTGCGCAGCCCTTCCGCCAACTACCTGCCTGGTCCAGATGACATTTACGTCGGGCCCGAGATCCTGCGCCAGTTCTCCTTGCGCACGGGCGATACCATCGAAGGTCTGATGCAGGCTCCGAAGGATAGCGAGAAGTATTTCAGCATGACGCACGTCACGCGGATCAACTTCGACGACCCGGAAAAGGCCAAGCACAAGGTCCACTTCGACAACCTAACCCCGCTTTACCCTGATGAACGCCTGAAGATGGAAGTCGAAGACCCGACCATCAAAGACCGTTCCGCCCGGATCATCGACCTCGTTGCCCCCATCGGCAAAGGCCAGCGCGGCCTGATCGTGGCCCCGCCGCGGACGGGTAAGACGGTTCTTCTGCAAAACATCGCCAATTCCATCGCGACCAACCACCCGGAATGCTACCTCATCGTTCTTCTGATCGACGAACGCCCCGAGGAAGTCACCGACATGCAGCGCACCGTGAAGGGTGAGGTCGTCGCCTCGACCTTCGACGAACCGGCAACACGTCACGTCGCAGTCGCGGAAATGGTGATCGAAAAGGCCAAGCGCCTGGTCGAACACAAGCGCGACGTTGTCATTCTGCTCGACTCCATCACCCGCCTTGGCCGCGCATTTAACACGGTCGTCCCGTCCTCGGGCAAAGTCCTGACCGGTGGTGTCGACGCCAACGCTCTGCAGCGCCCGAAACGCTTCTTCGGTGCCGCGCGGAATATCGAGGAAGGCGGCTCGCTGACCATCATCGCTACCGCCCTGATCGACACCGGCAGCCGGATGGATGAAGTCATCTTCGAAGAATTCAAGGGCACCGGGAACTCGGAAATCGTCCTAGACCGCAAAGTCGCCGACAAGCGCGTCTTCCCGGCGATGGACATCCTCAAATCCGGCACCCGGAAAGAGGACCTTCTGGTCGAAAAGATCGATCTGCAAAAGACTTATGTCCTGCGCCGCATCCTGAACCCGATGGGCACGACCGACGCGATCGAGTTCCTGATCTCAAAACTGAAGCAGACCAAGTCGAACAGCGAATTCTTCGAATCGATGAACACCTGACGGAAAGGCGAGGATGGACACGATCTATGCCCTCGCCACGGCGCGGGGTCGGTCTGGCCTCGCTGTCGTGCGGATCTCTGGCCCCGCAGCCTTTGCTGCGGCCTCGGCCCTGTGCGGCCAGCTTCCGCCCCTGCGATCGGCAGGCCTGCGGCGACTGACCTGGGGGGGCGAGTTGCTGGACGAAGCCCTCGTTCTGGCTTTTGCCAAGGGCGCAAGCTTCACCTCAGAGCCAGTTGCCGAACTGCATCTTCATGGCGGCCCAGCGGTCATAAGCGCAGTTCTAAGGGCCCTTGCCGTGCAACCGGGCCTCCGTCTGGCCGAACCCGGCGAATTCACCCGCCGCGCCTTGGAAAACGGCGTCCTTGACCTTGCCCAGGTCGAAGGCCTTGCCGACCTGATCGACGCCGAAACCGAAGCCCAGCGACGGCAGGCTGTTCGGGTCCTCTCCGGCTCGGTCGGTCAAAAGGTCGAAGGCTGGCGGCGCGACTTGATCCGCGCAGGCGCGCTTCTGGAAGCCACTATCGACTTCGCCGATGAAGACGTTCCCGTCGACGTTTCCCCCGAAGTCCTTTCCCTGATCGACAAGCTTTCCGCCGAACTTGGTCGTGAAGCCGCCGGTGTTCAGGCTGCCGAACGTATCCGTGACGGCTTTGAAGTCGCGATTGTCGGCGCTCCCAATGCGGGCAAATCTACCCTCTTGAACCAGCTGGCAGGACGCGAAGCCGCAATCACTTCCGAAATCGCTGGCACAACGCGGGACGTGATCGAAGTCCGGATGGAGATTTCCGGCCTTCCTGTGACCTTCCTGGACACGGCTGGCCTGCGCGAAACCGATGACAGCCTTGAACAAGCGGGAATTGACCGGGCACTTTCTCGCGCCAAGTCCGCTGACTTGCGGCTGTTCTTGACCGATGGGTCACCTGTGAAAGGCTTGGCCCCGCAAGGCGATGATTTAGTAGTTATCGGGAAAGCTGACACTATTTCTAGCGTCCAAGGCCTCGCTGTATCAGGACGAACAGGCGCGGGCGTCGCTGAATTGATGTCGCGGATCGGCCAGATTCTTGAAAGCTGCGTTTCGTCTGCAGGTTCTCTTGTGCGCGAACGGCATCGAATAGCTGTTACATCCGCAATTGCTGCTCTGGCAGAGTCGCGCGCAGAAGTGGTAAGAGGCGACTCGCGGGTCGAGCTTGCAGCAGAACACTTGCGCCAAGCTGTGAGTTCGCTTGATGCACTTGTTGGCCGCGTCGACGCCGATGACCTTCTGGGCGAGATATTCGCAAGCTTCTGCATTGGAAAGTGAAGAGTGTTCCACGTGAAACACTACGATGTCATAGTGATCGGCGGGGGGCATGCTGGCGCAGAAGCGGCAGCTGCATCTGCGCGCATAGGCGCTGCAACTGCTCTTGTTACTTTGCGTGTTGAAACACTGGGTGCAATGTCCTGCAATCCCGCTATTGGGGGCTTGGGCAAAGGCCACCTCGTCCGCGAAATCGACGCGCTTGATGGCGTTATGGGCCGCTTGGCGGACCGGGCCGGGATCCAGTTCCGCTTGCTGAACAGGCGAAAAGGCCCCGCAGTGCAAGGCCCGCGCGCACAGATCGACAGGCGCCTTTACCGCGAAGCAATGCGGGTTGAGCTTTCTCATCAGCCTGGCCTGACGATTATCGAGGGCGAAGTTACTGCTTTGAAACTGGAAAGCGGCAAGATTGCGGGCGTTGTTCTAGCGTCAGATGTCGAGCTTTGCTCCAGCCAAGTTGTTCTGACGGCTGGTACTTTCCTGAATGGCGTCATCCACATCGGCGACAAACGGATGTCTGGCGGCCGCATGGGTGATTCGCCCTCGCGGGTGCTTGCGGCCCAGCTGGCAGAGCTTGCACTTCCCGTCGGCCGCTTGAAAACCGGCACTCCCCCCCGCTTGGATGGCCGGACAATCGACTGGGAACGGCTTGACAGCCAACCGGGCGACGATGATCCCGTGATGTTTTCGTTCCTCAGCAAAGCACCAACAGCGCGTCAGATCTCCTGCGGTATTGCGCATACATCCGAAGAAACCCACAATATCGTGCGGGATAACCTGTCGAGGTCCGCAATGTATGGTGGCCACATCGAAGGCGTTGGTCCGCGCTATTGCCCCTCGATCGAAGACAAGATCGTGCGCTTTGCTGACAAGACATCGCACCAAGTCTTCCTGGAACCCGAAGGATTGGACGATCACACTGTCTACCCGAACGGCTTGTCGACTTCGCTGCCAGAAGACGTTCAGCACGCCTACGTCCGCACAATCCCGGGCTTGGAGAACACAACGATTCTCCAGCCGGGCTATGCAATTGAATACGACTACTTCGACCCGCGTGGCTTGAACCGGACGCTGGAAACGAAAGCGATTCGGGGTCTATATTTTGCGGGCCAAATCAACGGCACAACAGGTTACGAAGAGGCTGGCGCGCAAGGGTTAGTAGCTGGCTTGAACGCGGCATCTGCATCTATGGACAAAGCACCTGTCGAGTTCAGCCGGACAGACAGCTACATTGGCGTCATGATTGACGATTTGACGTCACGCGGGGTCACTGAGCCCTACAGGATGTTCACATCCCGCGCTGAATTCCGGCTTACAGTTCGCGCAGACAACGCTGATCGTCGGCTTACACCCGCCGGCATTGCTGCGGGGTGCATTAGCATCGCGCGGAACGAAGCGTTCTTGCGGAAGCTTGATGCTTTGGAAGGTGGGAGGGCAACGCTAAGTGCAGCGATGATTGCCCCGAAAGCTCTTATAGAAGCTGGCCTTACTGTAAGCCGCGACAACGGAAAGCGCAGCGCGTTCGACGCCCTCGCGCTTGCTGGCACAGAGTGGCGCGCTCTTGTAAGTGCGATTGACGCCTACAGCGGGATCGATTCGGAAACGCTTGAACATCTGCAGATCGACGCAACGTATAGCCAGTACACAAGCCGCCAACAACGCGAAGTGAACGAACTTCAGCGCCAGGAAGCGCAGAAAATCCCGGAAACCTTTGACTACAGCGGCATTTCCGGCTTGTCGAACGAGCTGAAGCAAAAGCTCATTCGCTTTCGGCCAGAAACGATTCTGCAAGCTTCGCGGATAGAAGGCGTAACGCCAGCTGCGCTTCTGCTTGTCCTTGCGCGCATTCGGAAGCCTGAGAAGCTTGCGGGATGAGTGCAGAGCGTAGCGAAGTAGCGGGCTTAAGTGTTTCACGTGAAACATTCAGCGCCCTCGAGCTGTTCGCAGACCTTGTTCGCCGCTGGAATTCAGCCATCAACCTTGTAAGCAAGGCGACAGTTCCTGATCTTTGGAGCAGGCATATTGTTGATTCAGCGCAGCTTTTCTCGCACTGCTCTCCAAACTCGCAGCTGTGGCTGGATTTAGGCTCTGGCGGAGGCTTCCCAGGAATTGTTGTTGCTATCCTTGCGAATCAGCTTCAACCGCAACTGAAAGTCGCCCTTGTTGAATCAGACCTGCGCAAAGCTACGTTCCTGCGAGAAGCCTGCCGCACACTTAGCTTGAACGCAAAAGTTCACAGCACGCGAATCGAATCACTTCCGCCTGCGCAAGCAGACGTTCTGTCGGCGCGAGCACTTGCTTCGCTCCCCGCGCTACTTGCTTTCGCTGACCAACACTTGAACAAAGCAGGCGTTGCACTTTTCCCAAAAGGCGCGCAGCACGAAGCTGAGCTTTCCCAAGCTCGAAAATCCCACAAATTCGACGTCAAGCTGTTCCCCAGCTTGTCGGAGCCAAAAGCAGCAATTCTTGAGATCAGGAACATTCAACGTGCATGACAGCATTGTACCCCCTCGGCCCCGGATCATTGCGCTTGCGAACCAGAAGGGCGGCGTAGGGAAGACAACGACGACAATCAACTTGGCAGCAGCGCTTGTCGAGCTGGGAATGAAAGTGCTTGTTGTTGACGTTGACCCCCAAGGCAACTCGTCAACGGGCTTCGGCATTCCGCAGGAAGACAGGAAGAAGACAAGCTACGAATTGATCGTTGATGGCGCCCCAATACAGGATGTAGTTGTCGAAACCAAAACTCCGGGGCTCATGATTGTCCCCGCGAACGCGGATCTGTCGTCGGCGGATCTTGAAATCTTCAGCAACGAACGGCGCAGCTTCCTTCTGCACGACGCCCTTCGGGCACCTGAAATCGATGCTTACGACTTCGATTACATCCTGATCGATTGCCCGCCATCGCTTAGCCTTCTGACTGTGAACGCGCTTGTTGCGTGCCACGCTGTTCTTGTGCCGTTGCAATGCGAATTCTTCGCGCTTGAGGGGCTTTCGCAGTTGATGCTGACGATTCGCGACGTCCGCCGCTCGGCAAATCCAGCTTTGCGAATCGAAGGCGTTGTTCTGACCATGCATGACCGCCGGAACCGTCTGACGATCCAAGTTGAGGCCGATGCGCGCGCGACAATGGGCGAACTTGTGCTGCAAACAACGATCCCAAGGAACGTTCGCATTAGCGAAGCCCCGTCGTATGCGCTATCGATCCTAAGCTATGATTCCGCGTCCAAAGGATCCGAGGCCTATCGCGCGCTTGCGAAGGAAATCTCGGACCGCCACAAAAACAAATAGAATACAGAGGCTTACCTTATGTCTGGCAAGAATGAAAAACGTGGGCTCGGGCGCGGGCTTTCAGCTTTGATGGCCGACGTGCACTTGGCTGGGCCGGATCAGACGGCCGCGCCCCGCCGGGCCGAGCAGCATTTGCCCGTCGACAAGCTGGAACCGAACCCGCAGCAGCCGCGGCTAGTCTTCAAGCAGGACGAGCTGGAAAGCCTTGCTGATTCGATTCGCCAGAAAGGCGTGATCCAGCCCCTGATTGTGCGCCGGAAGCCTGGCCGCGATGTCTATGAAATCGTTGCCGGTGAACGCCGCTGGCGTGCGGCCCAACTTGCGCAACTGCACGAAGTTCCCGTTGTTGTTCGTGACTTGGATGACAGCGAAGTGCTTGAAATCGCTATCATCGAGAACATCCAGCGCGAAGATCTGAACGCGATTGAAGAGGCGCTTGGCTTCCGACAGCTGATGACCAGGTTCGGCCACACGCAAGAGAAGCTGGCTGAAGCGCTTAGCAAGAGCCGCAGCCATGTTGCCAACCTTCTGCGGTTGCTGACATTGCCAGCCGATGTTCAGGACCTTGTCCGCGATGGGGCTATTTCAGCGGGTCACGCGCGGGCCTTGATCGGCAGCCCGAAGGCCACAGAGCTGGCGGCGCAGATCATCACCAAGGGGCTTTCGGTCCGGGAAACTGAAAGGCTGATGAAGGACCAGACCGCCGCCCGCAGCTCGGCTAAGAAACCAGCGACACCCTCGGATAAGGACGCCGATACAAGGGCGCTAGAGGCTGACCTTTCCGCGAATCTGCGCATGGATGTGCGGATCGACCACGCAGCGGGAGGCGAGAGCGGGCTACTTGTTATTTGTTACAGCAGCCTCGATGACCTCGACATGCTGTGTAACTTGCTTTCTGGCCTACCAGATAAAGCGTGACTGCAGGGTTCACGCGGCGCTTTTGCGGTCCGCCAGCAGCGCTCGCAAGACGCCGTTCAGCATCATGACGCCCGCATCGGTCGTGCAGATCACATCGCCTTCGCGGCGTAAAAGGCCAAGGTCCTCGACTTCTTGCAGTGCAGTTTCGGGCAGCGCAGCGCCGGCAAGCGTGGCATAGCGTGCCAGAGAAGCCCCTTCGCGCAGGCGCAGGGCGAACATCAGGTATTCACGTGCTCGACCGTCCGGCGAAAGCCGGTCCGCAGTTTCCGCAGAGCCCGGTGTCGCAGCAGTGCGCTGCAGCCAGGCGCCGGGCATCCGCTCCGCCTCAGTCGCGAATCGGCCCGTCGAAAGGGTCAGCCTTCCATGCGCACCGGGCCCGATCCCGGCATAATCGCCCATCCGCCAGTAGATCAGATTGTGCCGCGATTCGTCGCCTGGACGGGCGTGATTCGAAACCTCATAGGCCGGAAGACCCGCAGCAGCGGTGACTTCCTGCGTCAGTTCGAACATGTCGGCGGCTAGGTCCTCTTCCGGCAATCCGTTCAGCAGATTCTTGGCGTGCATCTGGCCAAAGACCGTGCCGTCTTCGATGGTCAGTTGGTACAGCGACAGGTGTGAGGTGTCGAAATCCAGCGCTTGCTGCAGCTCGCCGCGCCACGCCGCAAGGGTTTGGTTCTGCCGGGCATAGATCATGTCAATCGACACCCGATCAAAGGCCGATTGGGCAATCCCGATCGCCGTCCGTGCCTCATCAACCGAATGCATCCGGCCCAGGCGACGCAGGTCGTCCGCATCAAGTGATTGAATCCCCAGCGAAACCCGGTTCACACCGGCCTTGGCATAACCTTCGAACCGCGCCGCCTCGACCGAGCCGGGATTGGCCTCCAGCGTGATTTCCACATCATTCGCCAGCGTCCAGGTCGCGCGGACGCGGTCCAGAATGCCCTGAACCGTAGCGGCCTCCATCAACGAAGGGGTGCCGCCGCCGAAGAAGACGGTGTTCAGGATCCGACCTTCCGTCAGCGCGCCGATCCGGTCGATCTCCGCCGAAAACGCCGCGAGCCAGCTTGATTGGTCAACGCTTCCAGCGACATGGCTGTTGAAGTCGCAATAGGGGCATTTCGACTGGCAGAAGGGCCAGTGCAAGTACAAGCCAAAACCAGCGTGACGCCAGTCTTCGAAAGTCGGGGCTGCGATCGCCTGTTTCACGGGAAACACGCCGCGATCAGACGCGCAAAAGCATCAGCGCGGTGGCTCAAGCGGTTCTTCTCCCAGCGATCCATTTCGCCGAATGTAATGTTATAGCCATCGGGCATGAAGATCGGGTCAAACCCATGGCCCTGTTCACCTCGCCCCGGCCAGACCAAACTCCCGTGCGATTTCCCTTCAAACACTAGATCTTCACCACTCGGCCCGGCTAGAACCAGCGTACAGCAAAACTGCGCCCGGCGCGGTTCCGGCGCGCGCGCAGCCTCAAGCTCCCGCCAGACCCGCCCCATCCCGACCGCGAAATCCCGGCCACCAGCAACAGTCGCCCAATCCGCCGTGAACACTCCGGGGGCACCCCCCAAAGCATCCACTGCCAACCCGGAATCATCCGCCAAAGCCACAAGCCCCGACGCTTTGGCCGCCGCATGCGCCTTCAGCCGGGCATTGCCCACGAAAGTCGTCTCGGTCTCCTCCGGTTCCGGCAAGCCAAGCTCGACCGCGCCCACGACCGACACCCGATAAGACGCCAAAAGGTCGGCGATCTCTTCCAGCTTGCCACGGTTATGCGTGGCGACCAGCAGGCGATCCCCGGCCTTCAGCATCACAGCCCCAGCGCCGCTTTCTGGGCGGCGACCAAAGCGGCATTGCCCTCGCGCGCAAGGTCCAGAAGCTGCATCAGTTCGTCCTGCGAAAACGCCGAGCCTTCCGCCGACATCTGCACTTCGATCAGCTTTCCGCCGCCAGTCATTACAAAGTTGCCGTCAGTCCCGGCTGCCGAATCCTCCAGATAGTCCAGATCAAGCACCGGCTGCCCAGCATAGATGCCGCAAGACACTGCAGAAACGTAGTCCATGATCGGATCGCTGGTGATGACACCCGAGGCCAGTAGTTTCTTCACCGCCAACCGCAGCGCGACCCATCCGCCGGTGATCGACGCACAGCGCGTGCCGCCATCGGCCTGGATCACGTCGCAGTCGATGACGATCTGCCGTTCCCCCAAAGCCTGCTTGTCCACGCCCGCGCGCAACGAACGTCCGATAAGGCGTTGAATTTCCTGAGTTCTTCCGGACTGCTTGCCCGCAGCAGCCTCCCGCCGCGTCCGCGAATTGGTGGCGCGCGGCAACATGCCATATTCCGCCGTGACCCAGCCCTGACCGGTGTTCTTCAAAAACGGCGGCGCCTTGTCCTCGATCGTGGCGGAACACAGCACATGCGTTTCCCCCATCTTGATCAGGCATGAGCCTTCCGCATGCTTCATCACGCCGGTTTCGATTGAAACCGCCCGAAGATCACTTAGTTTTCTGCCTGACGGACGCATTTTGGTGCCTTTCACTGGATTGCGGCCACATATGCAACCAAGATGCCCGGATGCAACCCCGATTAAGGACCCTGATTGTTGAACCCATGACCGGCCATCAGCCCATCCTTTCGGACATGACCGACCGCACGCGCGAAGTCTTTCGCCGCGTCGTCGAAGGCTATCTCACCTCAGGCGAACCTGTGGGCTCGCGTACCCTGACGCGCAGCCTGTCGGAAAAGCTTTCGGCCGCGACTGTGCGGAACGTCATGCAGGATCTGGAATACCTCGGCCTTCTTGACAGCCCGCATATCTCGGCGGGCCGCGTTCCCACGCAAGCTGGACTGCGCATGTTCGTCGATAGCCTGCTAGAGATCGGGACCGTCGCCCCCGAAGATCAGGAACGGATCGACGCCACGCAAGGCACCAATGATCAGGACGTGACGACCCTTCTGGATGAGGTCGGCGCTGCCCTTTCCTTCATCACGCGCGGCGCCAGCGTTGTGCTTGCCCCCAAACGTGAAGCTGCAATTCGGCATATCGAATTCGTAAGTCTTGCTGCGGACCGCGCCCTGGTCGTGTTGGTCTTCGCCGATGGTCAGGTCGAAAACCGCGTCTTCACCCCGCCCCCGGGGCAAACCCCGTCTTCGATGCGTGAGGCGGCGAATTTCTTGAACGCGCTCGCCGAAGGCCGCACCCTTTCGGAACTCCGCCACAACATCGTCAGCGAAATCGCCCACCGCCGTCAGGAAATCGACTCGCTCGCTCGTGCCATGGTTGAAAGCGGCCTTGCCCTTTGGGAAAATGCGGGCGAAGCCTCCGAACGCCTGATCGTGCGCGGCCGCGCCAATCTGATCGGCGAGGCCACGGATCAACTCGACATCGACCGCATTCGCGTGCTGTTCGATGACCTTGAACGCAAGCGTGACATCGCCGAATTCCTGAACCTGACCGAGGCAGGCGACGGTGTGCGCATTTTTATCGGTTCCGAGAACAAGCTTTTCTCACTTTCCGGTTCAAGTCTGGTGGTTTCTCCCTATATGAACGCTGACCGGAAAATCATCGGCGCGGTGGGTGTCATCGGTCCGACTCGGCTGAACTATGGCCGGATCGTTCCAATTGTGGACTACACCGCCCAGCTGGTGGGCCGCCTTGTCTCGGAAAGGGGCAAGGGCTGAGTTGAATGAGGAAGTGACAATGTCGCAGGAAGAAGCAGCTTTGCCCGAGGTGGAGCTGAACGAAACTGAAGTTCTGATGGGTGAGCTTGAGGCCACGCGGGCCGAGCGCGACGAGATGCGCGACAAGTTCATGCGCGCGCTGGCCGACGCCGAAAACTCACGCAAGCGCGCCGACCGTGACCGCCGCGAGGCCGAGATGTACGGCAGCACGCGTTTGGCGCGCGACCTTCTGCCGGTCTACGACAACCTAAGCCGCGCCCTGCAGTCCATTCCCGACGAAAGCCGCCAAAGCTCAACCGCGCTGGTCGATGGCGTCGAACTGACGCTGCGCGAGCTGACCAATGTCATGGCCAAACACGGGATGACCACGATCACCCCGGCTGTGGGCGACATGTTCGATCCGCAGAACCATCAGGCAATGTTCGAAGCCGCACTTCCTGGCACCAAAGCCGGCCAGATCATTCAGGTGATGACCGAAGGCTTCCTGCTCTACGACCGCCTCCTGCGCCCCGCGCAGGTTGGGGTGTCGTCGAATACCCAAGGCTGAGTTGGGGGCGGACGTAAACAAGCTTAACGTTCACCTAACGCCCACGCGTAAGCAATTGAAAGATCACGGTATTGCGAATCCGCTCACCGTGGACAAGATCGTAGGGTGGGCAATATTGCCCACCCTACCAACCCCTCAAATCAACGCTTTGATCTCATAGACCAGCCGCAGCGCCTCGATCGGGGTCAGCTCGTCCGGGTGAACCCCCCTCAACCGCACCTCCAGTGCCAACTCCTTCGCAGCCACCTTCACTGCCTGAACCGGCGCGGCCCTGAACAACGGCAGATCGTCGATCAGGGTCGCCTGCTTGCCCCCCTCCCGGTCGCCCTTCTCCAAGGCTTCCAGCACCACCTTGGCTCGCTCGATCACGCTGGCAGGTAACCCCGCCAGCCGCGCCACCTGCACCCCATAACTCCGATCAGCCGCCCCCGCGCGGACTTCGTGGAGGAAGATGACCTCACCTTCCCACTCCTTCACCGCCACCGTCGCGTTCGATACGCCCGGCAGCTTCCCAGCCAGTGCGGTCATCTCATGATAGTGGGTCGCAAACAGCGCCCGGCAGCGGTTCATCTCATGCAGGTGTTCCAGCGTGGCCCAGGCGATGGACAGCCCGTCATAAGTCGCCGTCCCGCGCCCGATCTCGTCCAGGATCACCAGCGCCCGGTCGTCGGCCTGGTTCAGGATGGCGGCGGTTTCCACCATCTCGACCATGAATGTCGACCGCCCCCGCGCCAGATCGTCCGAAGCTCCGACCCGGCTGAACAACTGGCTGACCAGCCCGATCCGGGCAGAAGTCGCCGGAACATGGCTCCCCGCCTGCGCCAGCAGGGCGATCAGCGCGTTCTGCCGCAGAAAGGTGGATTTCCCTGCCATGTTTGGCCCGGTCAGCAACCAGATCGCCGGGGTTTCAGCATCCGTCAGCGAGCAATCATTCGCAACGAAGCGCCCGGCCCCTTGCCGCCTAAGCGCCCACTCCACCACCGGGTGCCGTCCGCCCACAATCTGGAAGGCCCGGCTGTCGTCAACTTCCGGCTCGCACCAACCCGCATCCGCCGAAAGATCGGCGAAACCGGCGGCAAGGTCGACCTCGGCCAAGGCCCGCGCCGCCTGGGCGATTGGGGCGGAGGCTGCAAGAATCTCGGCCTTCAGCGCGACATAGTGGCGCTTCTCGATCTCTAGCGCGTGGTTGGCGGAGTTCAGAATCCGGGTTTCCAGATCAGTCAGGGCAAGGGTCGTGAACCGAACCTGACCGGCGGTTGTCTGGCGGTGGATGAACAACTCGGGCATCGCCCGCATCCGGTCTTCGTGCGTGGTCGTGGTTTCGATGAAATAGCCCAAGACGTTGTTATGCTTGATCTTCAGGCTTTGGACGCCGGTCTTGTCGACATATTCCGCCTGCATCCTGGCAATAACCCCCCGGCCCTCGTCCCGCAGGGCGCGGGTATCGTCGAGTTCAGGGTCATATCCCGGCGCGATGAACCCCCCGTCGCGGGTCAGGAGTGGCGGTTCGGCAACCAGCGCCCGGTCAAGCAGGCCGACAAGCGTGTCATGCCCGACCAAAGCGACGGCAGCGTTGGACAGAAGCGGCGGAGCCTCGGTCAAAAGCCGGGCAATCTCGACCGCCTGTTCCAACCCCGCCCGGATCGCTGCCATGTCGCGCGGGCCATCACGGTCCAGCGCAAGGCGGGAAAGGGCGCGATCGATGTCGGGCACCCGGTGCAGGGCCTCACGCAGACGGTTGCGGAGAGTCGGGGTTTCGACCAGATAGCGCAGGGCTTCCTGCCGTCGCTGGATCACGCCAAGGTCAAGCGACGGCGCTGAAAGCCGCCGATCCAAAAGCCGCGCGCCTCCTGCGGTGACAGTGCGGTCAATGGCTGAGAGGAGCGAACCCTCGCGGCCCCCGGAGAGGGCCTGCGTCAGCTCAAGGTTTCGCCGGGTCGCGGCATCGATCTGCATGGTGCCGCCCAAGGCTTCCCGCACCGGGGGGCGCAGGAAAGGCAGGCGGCCACGCTGGGTGAGGTGGAGGTAATCAAGCAGCGCGCCCATAGCTGAGACTTCGGCCCGGTCGAAGGTTCCGAAAGCGTCCAGCGAAGCGACACCGAAAGTTTCACACAAGCGTTTCTCGGCACTAGCTGAATCAAAGCTGCCCCGTGAAAGCGGGGTGATCGCAGTGCCGTCGACAAGGCTGTCGGAAATCGCTCGCTCGCGGGCTTCGTTCAGCAAAAGCTCGCGAGGGGCGATCCGGGCGAGGTCGGGGGAAAGACGGGTGAGCGAGGAGGGCATAACCCGGAACTCGCCGGTCGAGATGTCGGCCCAGGCGATGGCGGCCTGATCGCGAACCTCGGCGAAGGCGGCAAGGAAATTGTGGCGGCGGGCTTCGAGGAGGGAATCCTCGGTCAGCGTGCCGGGGGTGACAAGGCGGACGACGTCGCGTTTCACGACCGACTTGTACCCCCGTTTCTTGGCCTCGGCGGGGTCTTCCATCTGTTCGGCAATGGCAACGCGGAAGCCTTTGCGGATCAGGGTCAGGAGGTAGCCTTCGGCGGCATGAACTGGGACGCCGCACATGGCGATGGGGCTTCCCAGATGAAAGCCGCGCTTGGTGAGGGCGATGTCCAGCGCGGCCGCGGCTGCGACGGCGTCATCGAAGAACATCTCGTAAAAATCACCCATCCTATAAAAGAGGAGCGCGCCGGGGTTCTGGGCCTTGATCTCCAGATATTGCGCCATCATCGGCGTTACGGCGTCTTCGGTCACTACGGTTCCCCTTGATCTTGGTCGAGCCTACAAGTCTGCGCCCGGCGGAGAAAGGGGGATGAAGGCAGCGCGGCGTTGGCGGCCCTCAAGCTATTGATGCAACGGAATGCAGAACAATGCCTCCCCCGAGCAGCAGTAGCCATCGAAAACTGGCAGCCCGGCCCAGCCAGAAGCGGAAGGTGCTTGATCTGAAATTGCAGCCGGTTCAAGACGAAGGTCGGGATCAACCCGCGAAAGAAGACCCACCAAAAGACAATGGCAGATCATGATCAGCGTTCCAAACCCCGGTAGCCTTGCCACTCGAATCCGCGCCGTTGGGCAGAAATTCGGCGACCGCCCCGCCATCTGGGACGATGGAGCCACCGCGACGCATGGCGAATTGCATGCGCTGGCCAGAAAATTGGGCGACTGCATCAACGCATTGGTTGCCCCCGGGTTACCGGTAGCACTTTTGCTGCCAAGAAGCCTTGAGTCCTTTATCGGGATCGTCGCCGCGCTTTTGACGGACCGGGCCTATGTGCCGTTGAATTCGGAGTTCCCACCAGAACGGCTGATGTCAATCTGCCGGAGCGCCCAACCGGGAGCAGTCTTGTGTTGCGAAGAAACCCGCGCGAAAGGCGAAGCGCTGCTTGGGCATCTGCCAGAAGAGACCTGCCTTTTCAGCATGGAGGGGGACCTGCTGAAACGCGGGGAGGTTGCCAACGCAGTACCGCTGCGCGGGCCGGGCGAAGACACAGCCTATCTTATCTTCACCTCGGGCTCGACCGGAGAGCCCAAGGGTGTGCGCATTACTCAGGCCAATGTTTGCGCGTATCTGGACAGCATCGACCCCCTGGTTCAGGTGACACAGAGTGATCGGCTGACTCAGTTCCCCGACCACTATTTCGATCTGTCGGTGCACGATATCTTTGTTGGCCTGACCAGCGGTGCCGAGCTGTGCATTCTGCCAAAGCACCGGCTGATGGAAGTCACCGAGTTTGTCCGTGAAAGGGACATCACGGCCTGGTGCTCGGTGCCGTCAGTGTTGGCCTTTTGCGAAAAGCTGGGGCATCTTGCACCGGGAAGTTTGCCGTCGATCCGGGTTTCGGTCTTCTGTGGCGAACCGCTGCCAACCCGTCTTGCCGCCGCCTTTGCAAAGGCCGCGCCGAACATGCGGCTGATCAACCTTTATGGCCCGACGGAAGCGACCGTCGCGCTGACCGCCTATGAGATCAAGGATTTCGACGCGATCAGGAGCTTGCCCATCGTTCCGCTTGGCTGGGCCATGGGGGAGCAGATTTGCCGCATCGATGCGCCGGAAGGTGAGCTTGAGGGCGAGATCATTCTGGGCGGCTCGCAGGTGTCGAAAGGCTATATCAACGCCCCAGAGCTGAACGTCCAGAAGTTCTTCACCGGCGCGGATGGCGTCGCCTATTATCGCACTGGTGACATCGGGCGCAGGTCCGAAGACTTTGGCGCGGTCTTCGTCAGTCGGATTGACGATCAGGTCAAAGTCAATGGATACCGGATCGAACTGCATGAGATTGACGCGGCTGTCGCACGCGCTTCTGGCAGCGCTGAAGTGGCAGCAATTGCTTGGCCGATCACGGCAGACGGACACGCCGAAGGCATCGTTGCCTTTGTCGTCGCCCCCAAGGCAACGGCCACCGACATCCGCAAAGCATGCCGAAAGCTGCTTCCAAGCTACATGGTCCCAAGACAGATTGTTGAAATCGATCACATGCCATTGTCTGTGAACGGCAAGATTGATCGAAAGGTCTTGAAGAAAACCATGGACGCTGCTCGTCCCTGAATGGTCGGCGTGAACTATCGCCAAGCAAGGGCTACTACGCACCCGCCAAATTGATAGAAAGGCCGCGATTGCTCAGGCACTCTGCCATAAAGTGATCGGCTACACGACTATGTCGGACGGGTTGCTAAGCCGAGTCGCAAAAGTTGACGCAGCGGCCCCCTTTTTCTAATCGGCGTCGGCGGCTCTTCTTCAACCCCATCTTCCTGCTCGGCAGCAATTTGCGCTACTTCGGCCGGAGCCTCCGGTTCAAGAGCGACCGGCGTTACTGCTGCAGAAGCAGCGCTGTCCCGGTCGCCGCGGAAGGCGCCTGCAAGACCATTCAAGACCGTCACGACCTCAGCACTGTAATTGTCGCGCAAGGCCAAACGTTGAAGCGATTCTACCCGGTCTTTCGTGCTGTGCGACCGTGTCAGATTTACCGCCAACTGGAAGAGCGTGCTGGATACCGTCCCCCCGTCCAGCGCCGCGATCAGCCTGGAGATGGCCACCTCTTTCTGACCAGTGCGCTGCAACGCTTGGGTAAAGACGGTCTCAAATCTTTCCCGATCTGCCGCGCCCCACTCCAGAGTGTCCTTTTCCAAGGCGTAGCACCCGCCCAAGGCGAAATCGGCCCGGTCTTGTCTCAACGCCAACCAAAGCGGCGCCAAATGTTCTTCGGCCTTGCTTGTGGTGCCGGACTTTGTCCGCGCAGCGGAAGCACTAAGTTCGATAGGCTCATAACGGAGACCAAACCGCTCTGCGATCAGTTGCAGCTTGACCAAATCTTCTGGTGTGCCGGCGCCACGGGCAAGATTGCACGCGTACTCAAAACGATGAGCCCTGTTCTCGTCATCCTCGGGATATTGTGGGATATTCTCGATCAAAAGACGCATCCCGGCCGCTTTGTCGCCAGATCGGATCAGGGCCTGGGACAAGTAGAGATCAAGCTCGGAGTTGACCGGGACGCCTGCCTCATAGGCCTGCTGACCAATGCGGACGGCGGCGTCATAGTCTTCGGCTGTCAACAAAGCCGAGCAATGACCAAGCGCGTGGATCTGACGCTGGCTAACGCTGGGGCCTTCATACTTCAAAAGCACCTCGGCAATCAGCCGGTCTGAGGGGGACTGGCTGTTGTGGTTCGGCGAAGCGGGGGTATAGCCAAAGCGAAAGTCACTCAGCAGACCCATCTCAATCGAGGGAACATATTCGACCCTGTCCAGACTATCGGCGACAGCCTCACAGGCAAGCCGTTGCACGGACTTGCTGTAGAACTGGTCAATCATCGAATCCCCATCAGTATGAACCATGGACTGCCAGACAGGTGCAGGGGCGAGCAGGATTACGGGGCTCCGATTTGAATGCTCTTGCAGGAAAAGACAGCAGCGTTCAATCGAAGCTGTTACCTCGGAAAGCCCAAGCCGGTGGAATTCGAAGCGGTCGGGATAGAGATCCGTCATCCGCTGCGTTGGCATGGCGTTGAGATAGAGATCCTTTTCGGCATCGTACCACTGCTCGATCCCAAGCGGCGAAAGGATGATGACATCTGCGTCGACGACCGGCTGATAAGAGCTGTTGAAGACCCGCCGATAGTGCCGCGCCGTTTCCGGATCATGGGCAAAGGTGGTGTGAATCTGCATGTCCACCGCCAAGCCGTCCACATCAATCAGGGCGTCATCGATGTTGTGGTCGTTCGGGGTCAATGCCCAACGAAATTCATTATAGTTCACATCGAGATTGAAGATGTTGAACCGGTTGAACTGCTGTTTGGCATCGCCCGGCAGGTCAAGATCGGTTGGGCTGGAAAGAACTGTGCGATCAGCCCGACGCAGGGCCTTTTCCATGCCGCGCGCAAAGCAGTTGCCAGCAACAAAGAAAGCCCCGCTCTCAGGCGCGCTGAGCGAAGTCGAGATCTGCGGGCGCGCATAGGGCAGCAACCGGTCCTGTCCGACGGCAACGCCGGGGTAGCGCCGAAGAGGATTGCTCGCGACTTTCTGCAGGATTTCCGACGGTGTATAGACTGTTTTACCCATGGTGTGTGCGGATGCGTGCTACTGATTGATGCGGCGGGATGCGTAGGCGGTGAGCCTAGCAACTGAATCGAAGTTATCCAACGTCACCTCGGACTGCGGCACAAGAGTTCCGGTCAGTTTTTCAACCAGCGAAATCAGCCCCGTCACTGTGATGCTGTCGATGTAGCCACCGGAAAAAAGCAACGTGTCCTCCTCAATATCACCACGATCCAGCGCGGCGTCGTCACATACGAACTTGAAGATCTCTTCCTTGATTTCCTGCATAGAGGTCGACATGGCATTTCCGGAGTGCTTGATGGTTACAGAGGTATCGATACCTGACAAGCCGGGCAGAGACCACAGATGTTTGGCGAGACTTGGGCAGAACCGGATAAAGCTTGGGCAGTTTCAACCAGTTGATCATGAAACCGCGGCATCTTCACGAGTAGGGGGTCGGGCGTGTAGGGGTTACCTGTGATTGACGGGGACAAGCGAGAGGGTGTCCACGGTGGGCAGGCTTTACGAGCGTTGAATTATCAAGGAGTTACCTGTGGGCGTTCGGGATTTCTTAAGGGTTCACGGGTTCGAACGGTTTTCGAATTGAGCGCCCCGCCGGGCGCAAATCTTTTGTCTCGTCGTCGGGCTTCGCCTCCTCCTTGGGGATGGGGGCGCTTCGCCCCCCACGCCCTTGCTCTTTCCAAGACCAAGGGCTTCCCCCCGAGGATATTTGGGAACAGGTGAACGCTGGGGGTGGGGAAGGGTTCATGTTGTGGGGAGGAGTCGGGGTTAACCCCGACCTACAAGAAAGACTCCTAGCGGCGCAAGCGCCAGATTTTCCAACCAAGAAAGCGATAGAAGAACCAGCAGACCAGAACCACGATCACAAGTGACACCCCGATCGAAAGCCAAATCGGAAACCAAACGTCGAGCAGTTCGATCAAGGCACCGAGAACCACGGCCCATACAAGATGCATCAACAGATCAAGCATCATCCGCACGGTGGATCACAACACATACCGCGAGAGGTCGGCGGAGCGGGAGAGGGCGCCGATGTTGGCCTCAACAAAACCGGCGTCCACGGTGACAGAATGGCCTGCGCGATCGGGGGCGTTGAAGCTGAGCTCTTCGAAGACACGTTCCATCACCGTGTAAAGCCGACGGGCGCCGATGTTTTCGACAGCGCGGTTCACTTCGGCGGCTATGCGGGCGAGGGCGTCGATGCCGTCTTTCGTAAACGTGACGGTGACCGCTTCGGTGCCCATCAGGGCCGTGTACTGGCGGGTCAGTGCGTTGTCGGTCTCCGTCAGGATGCGGACGAAATCGCCTTCGGTCAGAGGCTGGAGCTCGACGCGGATCGGCAGGCGGCCTTGGAGTTCCGGCAGAAGGTCCGAGGGTTTGGCGATGTGGAAGGCTCCGGAGGCGATAAAGAGGATATGGTCGGTTTTGACCGGGCCGTGTTTGGTGCTGACAGTGGTGCCCTCGATCAGCGGCAGCAGGTCGCGCTGCACGCCTTCGCGGGAGACATCGGCCCCGCGTGCATCGGCGCGGGCGCAGATTTTGTCGATTTCATCGAGGAAGACGATACCGTTTTCCTGCACGGCCTCCAAGGCGGCAGTGCGGACGGCTTCGTCATCCAGAAGCTTGTCGGCCTCTTGCCCGATCAGAATTTCATAGCTTTGCGAAACGCTGAGCCGCTTGCGTGTTGATCGCCCGCCGAAAGCCTTGAACAGGTCTTGCAGCCCGCCCATCTGCACCTCCATCCCCGGCATGCCAAAGCCCATCGGCATGGTGGGGGCGGCGTCGGCCACGTCGATCTCGATCAAGGTGTCGTCAAGTTCGCCGCGTTTGAGTTTGGCGCGGAACATCTCGCGGGTTTGGTCGCGGGCGTCCTTGCCAGCCAGCGCCTCGATCACCCGGTCTTCGGCGGCGCGCTGGGCGCGGGATTTCACCTCTTCCCGCATGGCGGTGCGAATGTCGTTGATCGCCACATCCACCAGGTCACGGATGATGCTGTCGACATCACGGCCGACATAGCCGACTTCGGTGAATTTGGTGGCTTCGACCTTGAGGAAGGGGGCCTTGGCAAGCTTGGCCAGACGGCGGGATATTTCGGTTTTGCCGACGCCGGTGGGGCCGATCATCAGGATGTTCTTGGGGTAAACCTCATCCCGCAGATCGTCGCCAAGGCGTTTCCGGCGCCAGCGGTTGCGCAGGGCGACGGCAACAGCACGTTTGGCGTCGGTCTGGCCGATGATATAGCGGTCGAGTTCCGAGACGATCTCGCGCGGGGTAAGGTCGGTCATTCGGTCGATCCATAGGGGGGAAGGCGGGATTTGCCGGGGAAATTTGGCAGGATGCGCATGACGAAAGCGCGCAGTTGCACCCACCAGGTGCCGATGGCGGTGATGAGCCCGCCAAGCGCGATCAGGATGAAGGCCCAGGTGCCGAAATCGGCGCTGTCGCCGGCGATCCAGCCGATGACGATGGCGATATAGGCGATGGCGGCGGTCAGGAAGGACCGGCGGTCGATGACAAGGGCAAGGACGGTGATGGCCAGAAGGGCGAGCGACAGAAGCCCGATCCCGCTGCTGCCACCAGTGTTCAAAAGCGTCATCGCGACGGTGTTCACCAGCGCGGGCGCGGCCAACAGGTGGCACCAGAAGGCGGTGGCGGAGTGGCGGCCAAGGCGGTGGGGATCGCGAGTGTCGAAATACATGCCGACAAGGAAGGCAGCGACGCCGAAGAGGAGTGTTGCGGTGGCAAAGGCCGGGTTTTCGCGCAGGTCGAAGAGGTTGTTCGTGCCCCAGCTGCCAAACAGATCGTCGATATTCCCGATCGAGGCGGTGATCGAATAGACGGCTCCCAAAGCGAAAAGCCCGGTCAGGAAAGCCGAGAACGGCAGTTTGAAGCGCCAGTACCAGCCGACCATGGCCAAGGCGGAAAGGGCAAAGCCGCCGATCAGAAGGGTGCGATCACCGGCTTCGGCCTGCGCCAGCAGCGTGAAGATGAAGATGTAGACGCCCGTGCCATAGGCGGAGGCGAGGACCATCGAAGGCAGGGTCATCCGGCGTTTCAGGGTGAAGTATTTGGCCCACCACCAGGCGACGCCCGCGCAGATCAGGGGGACCACGGTCAGGAGTGTCAACCCGCCGAACCAGGCGAGGACCGCGCCGACACCAGACAACAGGATGATCAGGCCGATGGAGATGAAGATCTCGGAAAAGCCCCGGAAGAATTCGAAGGGCTCGTCTTCCTGCGGCATGGCGACGCGTTTGCCCTCACGCTCGTTGATCAGGGCGGTCAGGCGGGCGGCTTGGGATTCATCAAGGATGCCAGCGGCGACAGCGGCGCGGAGGTCTTGGGGCGAAGCGCTCATGCGCGGATCCTTTCGATGGTCAGATTTCCGTTGGTGTAGACGCAGATGTCGGCGGCGATGGCCATTGCGCGGCGGGCGATGTCTTCGGCGGCAAGGTCGGTGGTCATCAGGCCCCGGGCGGCGGCGAGGGCATAGTTGCCGCCCGAGCCAATGGCGGCGACGTCATGTTCAGGTTCAAGCACATCGCCCGCGCCGGTGATGACGTAAAGGTCAGTGCCGTCGGTGACGATCAGCATCGCCTCCAAGTTCCGCAGGTATTTGTCCATCCGCCAGTCCTTGGCGAGGTCAACGCAAGCGCGGGCCAGTTGGCCGGGGGCGGCCTCCAGCTTATTCTCCAGCCGATCAAGAAGGGAGAAGGCATCGGCGGTGGACCCGGCAAACCCGGCGATGATGTCATGACCGCCGGGGGAGAGGCGGCGGACTTTGCGGGCGGTGCCTTTGATCACGGTCTGGCCAAGGGAAACCTGGCCGTCACCGGCTACGACGACTTCTCCGCCCCGGCGAACTGCAAGGATCGTGGTGCCGTGCCAGCCGGGGAATTTGTCTTCTGCCATGGGGCCCTCCGCCTGTGGTGGGACTATATGGACAGAGCGGGCGGATATCTCAAGGTCGGGATATCCCAATGAAAAACGCCCGCGCTTTTGGCACGGGCGTCGGATCAGGCTTTGGCCAAGATTGGCGGTTCAGGTCTCTATCGGATCGGAATTCAAACCAAGAGTGTTCGAATTCCGATCCTCGACCTTTCCGCGAAGACCTGAACCACTTTAGCGGCGCAGGCCGAGGCGCGCGATCAACGCGGTATAGCGGGCATCGTTGACCTTTTTCAGATAGTCGAGCAGCTTGCGGCGCTGGGCAACCATCATCAACAGACCACGACGCGAGTGGTTGTCTTTCTTGTGGCCCTTGAAATGCTCGGTCAGCGTGGCGATGCGCGACGACAGGATCGCAACCTGAACTTCCGGCGAGCCGGTGTCGTTCTCTTTGGTCGCGTATTCCTTGATCAGGCGGGCTTTTTCTTCAACGGTGATCGACATCGGGATCTCCTGTTCTAAAGGGTCATGGCACAAGCCGGGATGTCGTCCAGCAGGGCCCTTGGAGGCTCCGTCATTCAGGCGGATGCGGGCGTATAGGGGGAATCGGGGCGAAAGGGAAGGTCAAATGGCGCTTTTCCGGGTGTAACCCAGCATTAAGGCTGATTGCAGATTCCGGGAAGACGCCGTGCCAGCAATCTTCCTGAATAGACCGGATCATGCTATCAACGACAAGCAAAATACACGCCTTGTCAGTACGTTAACGGAAAGAATGGTTAACGCAGACTTGGTCGAACTGTAGAGAGGTGTCGCGGTGTTGATGCTTATGGCTTTGATCGGGGCGTTTGCAGCCGGAGTCGCGGCCGATCTTTTCATGCCACCGGATTCACCTGAAGATGACGGCGCGAATCCGGATCAGGCGGGGGAGGATAACAACGTTCCGCCCGCCGACCCAGAGGATGACGACAATTCCGGGCCAAGCTCGGATGACGAACCAGACCCCGAGGATGAAGATCAGATCCTGTCTGGAACCGAAGCTGGTGAGATCATTTCAGGGCAGGACAGGAACGACCAGATCGACGGCGCAGGCGGCAACGACCTGATCGACGGGCAAGACGGTGATGACCAGATCGACGCCGGAACTGGGAATGACGCGGTCTGGGCCGGCTCTGGCGACGACGCCGTCATCGGTGGTGATGGGCAAGATAGTCTGGACGGGCAGCTTGGGAATGACAGCCTGCAAGGCGGGGTCGGCAACGATTCCCTGACCGGGGCGGACGGCGATGACGGCCTTGATGGCGGGCTGGGCAACGACAG
This sequence comes from Paracoccaceae bacterium, assembly GCA_947504705.1. Classification (GTDB taxonomy): domain Bacteria; phylum Pseudomonadota; class Alphaproteobacteria; order Rhodobacterales; family Rhodobacteraceae; genus Tabrizicola. The sequence continues at coordinate 45,355 of CANNIA010000014.1, read as the reverse complement.
CTTGCTTGGCGGTTCAGGCGAAGATCGGCTTGACGGCGGTGCCGGGAATGACTGGCTTGCCGGGGGCGACGGCAACGACTCGCTGGCTGGCGGTGCTGGTTCAGACGAGGTTGACGGAAACAACGGTGACGACTGGCTTTCTGGCCTGCACGGCGAGGTCGACGATTTCCAGGTCGATTTCCTGAACGGCGGCCTTGGCAACGATGTGCTGGTTCTGGGCGCAGGGGACTATGGCACCGGCGGCGCGGGTGCGGACCGTTTCGAGCTGCATGAGTCGAATGGTGAAACCGGCCTGACAAAGATCAAGGATTTTGATCCATCGGCGGACCAACTTGTTGTCCACTATGACGCCGGTTTGCATCCCGACCCGGTGCTGAGCGTGGAAACCAACCCTGATGGCGGGCCAAGCACGCTGTTTCTGGACGGAACTGCGATTGCCAAGGTCACGGGTGGGGCAGTGGATCTAAGCGATATCCGGCTGGTTGCGGCTTAAAGCCAGGGTTCAGGCTTCTGGTCATAGCTGATGTAAAGCGGATGCTTGGGCTGGTTCTGCCCCGTCAGGCCAAGGTGAAGAAGCGGGCGCCCGGTGGAGTGCAAAAGGGCCTGAACCTTGGCGCCCCGGTCAAAATGCAGGCCATGGTTGCCCCAGGCGCAGATGATTTGATCGGCCCAGGTCAGGCTTTGCAGGATTGCGGCGTCATTTCCCGGGCCGACAGGATCAGCCGCCGCACGCATGACTTTCGGATCGGTCGCCCTATAGGCGAAGATATTGGTCACCCGAAAAGCTCCGAACCCCAAGGCCCGCGCCCGGCGTTCGCAACGTTCCACGGTGGGGTCGTTCTGCACCTCGGTCGCGGTCGAGGGGTTCAGCATGATGAACAGCGCTTTGGGGCCGGGGGTCCAGGCACGGGTCAACAGATAGCGATAGGACTCGCAGTCGGAATAGACGGCTTCCGACGCTGCATCGCCTTTAAGATAGCTTCGCGTGATCATCCCAAAGACCAGTAATCGAAAGTCATGCCCAAACCTGAAAGCCTCATGCCCCCACCAAGCTGCCGGAGGATGGCGGCGGATGCAACCGGCGCCAAGGCTGATGATCGCGCTGGACCCGGTCGGGAATACCGGGGAAGGTGACTGGACCGTTCCGACGAGCAGGGCCGATGACCGACACCCGATATTTCCGCGACTACCCGGCGAAGACGGGCGACCGCGCCCTGTTCAAGATGCAGCATTATCTTGAGCTTTTTGACGAGCTGCTTGCTCCCTGGCAGGGCCGCGACCTGAATTTCCTGGAAATCGGTATCTACAAAGGCGGGTCGATGCCGATGTGGCAAGGGTTCTTTGGCAAGGACTCGCGGCTGACCTTTCTGGACATCGACCCAGCTTGCCGGGCGTTGGAGCTTCCGGGCACAAGGGTTGAAATCGGTGATCAGTCGGATCCGGTGTTTCTGCGGAAGATCGGCGCAGATCATGGGCCGTTTGATCTGATCGTGGATGATGGCGGCCACAAGATGCACCAGCAGATCACCAGCTTTCGCGAGCTTTGGCCAAAGCTGAAGGATCGGGGGCTTTATATCGTGGAAGACACCCACACCAGCTATTGGCCGGGCTTTGGTGGCGGGTTCCGCGAGGCGAAAAGCTTCATCGAATTCACCAAGGACCTGATCGACCGGATGCACAGCTGGTATACCGAGGATGACGCGGGATTCCCCCTGCACCCGATGGCGCGGGAAATCGGCGGGATACGGTTCCACGATTCGATGGTGGTGATCGAGAAGCGGTTGAAAGAGCCGCCCATCGCGATCACCTCGACCAACGGGCAGACCGCAGGGTCGCGCCGGATGCTGGAGATCCGGGGGCGGCGGTCGATCTTCTAAGGCCGATCTTGCATCGCGGGGCCTTCCCCGTTAGCAGAAGGCGGGTTTCAGGAGACGGATATGGACGGGATCGACAGCCTTAAGGCAAAATACCTTGCCGCCGTCGCGGGTGCCGCTGATGAGGCGGGGCTGGAAGACGTCCGCGTCGGTGCGCTGGGCAAGAAGGGCGAGATTTCGGCCCTGATGGCGACCTTGGGCAAGATGGAGCCCGATGCGCGCAAGGCGGCAGGGGCCGGTTTGAACGCGCTGAAGGACGAGATCGACGCGGCCTTGCGGGCGCGGAAGGTGGCGCTGGGCGATGCGGCGCTGGATGAACGTCTGAAGGCGGAATGGCTGGACGTGACTTTGCCGGGGCGGCCTCGGCCACGTGGAACGATCCATCCGGTCAGCCAGGTGATGGAAGAACTGACGGCGATTTTCGCCGACATGGGGTTTTCGGTGGCCGAGGGGCCGCAGGTCGAAAGTGACTGGTACAATTTCGACGCGCTGAACATCCCGCCGGAACACCCCGCGCGGCAGGAGCATGACACGTTCTTCATGCACCGAGCCGAGGGTGACAGTCGCCCGCCGCACGTGTTGAGGACCCATACCTCGCCAGTGCAAATCCGCGCGCTGATGGACTTGGGCGCGCCGATCCGAGTGATTGCTCCGGGGCGCGTCTACCGGATGGACATGGACCAAACCCATACGCCGATGTTCCATCAAGTTGAGGGGCTGGCGATTGATCGGGCCATTAGCATGGCGAACCTGAAATGGACGCTGGAAGAATTCTGCCGGGCGTTCTTTGAGGTCGACAAGGTGGAGCTTCGCTTCCGCGCCTCGCATTTCCCGTTCACCGAGCCTTCGGCGGAGGTCGACATCCGCTATTCCAACGTCGGCGGTCAGCTGAAGATTGGCGAAGGCGACAAGTGGATGGAGATCCTCGGCTCGGGCATGGTGCATCCCAAGGTGCTGAAAGCCGCCGGGGTTGATCCGGAGCAATGGCAGGGCTTTGCCTTTGGCATGGGGATCGACCGGATCGCGATGCTGAAATACGGCATCCCCGACCTGCGGGCGTTCTTCGAGGCCGATCTGCGTTGGCTGCGCCACTATGGGTTCAGCGCACTGGACGTGCCGGATCTTGCTGGCGGGCTTTCGGCGTAAGGGGGTGGTGATGTCGGAGGATGACGAGGTTTCCTTCCGACAGCATCAGGCGGCGAATGATCCGGCCTTTCCGGCGCTGCGGGAAGAAGCCCATGCGCTAATCGTTGCGACCCTAGATCGGGCTCTGGCCGCCGAGGAGTTTGTCCTGAAAGGATCGACCTGGAGCCGGGCTTCGGCGCAAGGCAAATCCGCACTGCACCTCCAGCGCAGCCGCTATGGCTGGGATGTGCAGATCATCCTGCGCTTTGTCACGCCAGAGGGTGAGGCGCCGGACCATCCTGATTGGCCGGGCGGTGACGACGTGACGCTGGCGCACTTCTTTGAAGAAGTGACCGCGGACCCGGGGAAATTGGCCTTTCTGGACGTGCTTGCTGGCCCAGCCAGTCTGGATCAGGTGGTCGAGATCCTGAACGAGCAGGTCTTGCCCTGGTTTCGCGCGCTACACGGCGAGGAATGACCGCGCCGCATTGCGCCCCGCCCAACGCCCGGTCGCCCAGCAGGCTGTGAGAAGATAGCCGCCGGTCGGGGCCTCCCAATCCAGCATTTCGCCAGCGACGAAGGTGCGGGGAAGGGCCTTGAGTTCAAGACCGTCGGTGACCGAGGCCCATTCGATGCCGCCCGCGACCGAGATCGCTTCGTCCAGCGGGCGGGGGCCGGACAGCGGAATTCGAAGGCAGTTGAGCTGGTTGAAGGGGTCGGCGCGGGCGAATTCCATCATCAGCGCGGTTTGGACCTTGTCGAGGCCAAGCTTGCGCAAACGGTTTGCGGTGCTTTCGCCGGGCTTCATGCGGGCAAGGCGGGCGGCGATCTCCGATTCCGAGAGGGTGGGAAGCAGGTCCAGCGACAACGTCGCCCCATCGCGCAGGGCGCGGCTGACAGCATAGATGCCGCCGCCCTCCAACCCCTTGGCGGAAATCACGAACTCACCCCGTTCGCGGCGGTCACCCACGATCAAGGTCACGCCCTTGACTGGTTGGCCGAAGAAAGGGGCCATTTTCGGCGACCAGTCCACCCGGAACCCCATGTTGGCGGGTTTCCACGGAGCGATGCCGACGCCTTTGGCGGCCAACCACGGCACCCATGCGGCATCGGACCCCAAGCGCTGCCAACTTGCCCCGCCCAGCGCCAGCACAGTGACCGAGGGCGTCAGGACCTGAACGCCGGTGGGGGTGTCGAAGCGAAATCCGGGGCCGTCAAATCCCGTCCAGCGCCACCTTGTGCGAATTTCGCATCCTAGCCCAGCCAGCCGTTCCGCCCATGCGCGGAGGAGGGGGGAGGCTTTCATCGCCATCGGAAAGACCCGACCGGAGGAGCCGGTGAACACCTCTTGCCCAAGGGCACGGCACCAGATGCGGACCTCTCGTGGGCCGAAGTCTGACAGCATGGGGCGCAAGGCCGGGGTGTCGTACTGCGCGGCGAAGGCGTCAAGCTCCTCGTCCTTGGTCACATTCAGCCCGGATTTCCCGGCCATCAGGAATTTGCGGCCAATGGAAGGCTTGGCTTCGCAGATCACGACTTTGACCCCGGCCTTTGCCAGCTCTTCCGCCGCCATCAGCCCGGCAGGCCCCGCGCCGATGACAAGCGCGTAGCTCACGGGGCTGGGTTCCGCAGTTCCACCACGCGGCGGGGGTAGGGCATTTCGATCCCGGCATTCTTCAGCGCGTTCCAGACGGCGAACAGGACCGGAGAGCCGTATTTGTTCTTGCCGTCATCAATGCCCGCGACCCAGTATTCGACGGCGAAATCGACGCTACTCTCGCCAAAGGCGCGCAATTCGCAGTCGGGGCCGTCGGGGTCTGTCAGCACGAAAGGCAGTTTCGCAACGGCGGCTTCGACAATGGCGGGGACGGTGTTGATGTCGGTTTCATAGCTGACGGAAAACAGCGCCTCATACCGGTTGGCACTGCCTTGGTCGGAGTAGTTGACCACCCGTGTGGTGATGAAATGTTCGTTCGGAACGACGATCCACTTGCCGTCAAAGGTCTCCAGCACGCAGGCGCGGGCGGTCATCTTGACGATGGTGCCCTTTTCGCCGCCGTCCAGTTCGACATAGTCGCCGACGGTGGTTTGGCCTTCTAGCAGCAGGATGATGCCGGAAACGAAGTTCGCGGCGATCTGTTGCAGACCAAGGCCGATACCGACACCAAGCGCACCGCCCAGCACGGCGACGGCGGTCAGGTCGATGCCCATGATCGACATGAGCAGAAGGAAGGCCGCGCCGAAGATCACGACCTCGGTCGCCTTGATCGCCAGTTCGCGGGTGGCGGGGCGCAGTTCGGGCTGCGCCTTTATATAGCCGGTCGTCTGTCGGTTCGACCATGAGCCGAGCCAGAACAAGAGCGCCCCGGCAATCGCGCCGCGGATCAGCGACAGGACCGTGAATTGGATATTGCCAAGGTTGACTTGGGCCGCGTCCAGCCGGGCCATCGCGTCGTCAAGAAAGCCCAAGGCATGCAGCGCCATGAAGGGCAGCAACACATAGCGGCCCATCAGTTTCAGGAAACCGGGGGGCAGGACTTTGCGGACAAGCTCGACCGCTGCCAGCAGAAGGAAGACGCGCTTGCCAAAGGCGATGACCTCGCCCGAGCCGAAGACGGAACGGGTCAGGCCTTCACCCACAGCGGTCAGGGCATAGGCGAGTAGCGGCAAAAGAAGCGGCAGGAATTGCAGGGCAAAGCGGCGGAGGCGGGCGATGATATGCGTCGCCTCGGGTTTCGGCGTCAGGGTGCGTTCGACCACGGGCGCAAAGCGTTGGGCCAGATACCGCGCGGCGAAATAGGCGACGATCAGCAGCGCAAACTGCGACAGCGCGGCGGGCGAAGCCAGCCAGCCAAGGGCGATGTCGGTGGCGTCCTTCAGCCAGCCCTGCAGTTTCTCCACGGCTTAAGCCTTCGCATTGTGGGCGATGCGCCCGATGGTGTTGAGCAGGATCTGGGCCGCAAGGATCGTGGTGGTGCCAGTGTGGTCATAGTCGGGGGCAACCTCAACCAGATCGATGCCGACGATACGGCCCTGTTTGGTGAGACCGTCGATCAGCTCAAGCACCTCGTAATACAGGAACCCGCCATGCGAAGGCGTGCCGGTGCCGGGGGCGATGGAGGGATCAAAGCCGTCGATGTCGATGGTCAGGTAGTAATCGACGCCCTTGGGGATGCGAGCCAGAACCGCCTCGACCCCCAGTTTGCGGACCTGACGGACGGAGAGGATGTCGGACCCCATCGCGCGGGCGTCGTCGTAGCCCTCCTTCGAGGTGGAGCTGACGTTGCGGATGCCCAGTTGGCTTAGGCCTTTCACATGGTCCTGTTCCGCCGCGCGGCGCATCGGGTTGCCGTGGCCGTGGCGGACGCCATGGCGGACATCGACGAAATCAAGATGGGCGTCGATCTGCACGATATGCAACGGGCGGCCTCCAAAGGCGCGGATGCAGGGGATGTTGATAGAATGGTCGCCGCCCAGCACCACGGGGATGGCTCCGGCGGCCAAAATGGCACGCACGCCCTTTTCGATATTGGCGTGGCTGGTTTCGGTGTCGGTGTGGACAATGTCGGCATCGCCGATATCCACGATGCGCACGCCTTGCAGATAGGTCACGTCATCTTCGTGGTCGTAGGCCCCGCCATGGCCGAAGGAGAACAGGGTCGACGCCTCACGAATGCCGCGCGGCCCAAAGCGGGCGCCCGCGCGCCATTGGGTGCCAAAGTCGAAGGGCGCGCCCATGACGGCGAAATCGGCGTCGATCTTGGACCAGTCGGGTTCATAGGGGTTCTTGCCGAAAGTCGAGATCCCGACGAAGGGCAGGTTCAGGCGTCCGCTGTCGTATCCGTTGCTCATATTTCCCCCGTTCCGGCCCCCATGGTCATGCGCTTAAGGGCGGTGACATGCGATTGATCGGCGTTCAGGGCGTCGGCGGCAAGGGCTTTGGCGGTCTCCATAAGGGATTCTGCGGGGACGATGCGGTCGATCAGACCCCAGGCCAACGCCTCTTCGGCCCCGATGCGCTGACCGGCCAGAAGGATCATCTTGGCCCGCGATGGGCCGACAAGGGCGGCAAGGCGGCCGGGATCGGGCGGCTGCGGCAGATAGCCAAGCCGCATGACGGGGTAAAAGAACTGGGCGGTGGGTACCCCGATCCGCAAATCGCAGGCGAGGGCAAGACCCATCGCCCCACCCGTCAGCGTGCCGTTCAAGGCGGCGATGGTCAGGCCGGGAAAGCGCGCGATGGCATCGGTCGCCACGCCCCAGGCGGGCGAGGTGCCAAGCCCTGCTTTCATCTCCTCAAGGTCAGCCCCGGCGGAAAAGACCTTGCCTTCGCCGCAAAGGATCAGGGCTTTCGCGCCTTGCTGGGCGGCCTGTGTCACCGCCTCGCCAATCGCGGTCAGCATGGCCCCGGTCAGGGCATTGGCCTTGTCGGGCCGGGCCAGCCACAAAAGGCAAAGGCCCCCTGTCAGTTCGGTTCGGATCATTGCTTTGCCCTTCACGGAAGTTTCGCCGGATCAAGACGGGGAATCTCTTGACGCTGGGGACGGTGATAGAAAGGATGCCCTGTCGAATTCAACCCGAAAGGCTGATCCCATGTCCCGCAACGCCCTGCTTACGACGGCGATCTTCGCTTTCCTGCCCATCTCGGCGGCTTTTGCCGATGTGACGCCCGAGGAAGTTTGGGAAAACTGGCAGGCGATGTCGACCAGCACCGGGCAAGAGCTGACTGTTGGCGGCTCGGCCCGGACCGGCGACACGCTGGATGTGACCGATATCCTGATCATCACCAAGGACCCGATGGGCGGCAGTGCCTCGGTTTCCTTCGACACGCTATCGTTCAAGGACAATGGCGATGGGACGGTTACCGTCCTGATGCCCGAAAGCTATCCGATGAACATGGCTTTCCCGCCCGAAGCGGACGGGACTGGCCCGGGGTCGATGAAGCTGACGATTTCGCAGCCGGGGATGACGATCATCGCCAGCGGCAGTGTCACCGACACCAATTACGATTTCACCGCGCCGACCGGCTCGATCAAGCTGGACGAAGTGACCGACGCCTCCGGCAAGGTGCTGGACACCAAGGCCGAAGTGACAATGACCGAAGCCTCGGGGAAATACGTGGTGCATCGCGAGGGCGACAAGACCGCGCTCGACACCGCGTTTTCGGTGAAGTCTTTGGCGCTGAACATCGAGGGGGAGGATCCCGAAACCTCGGGCAAGGGAACGGGCACGCTGTCCTTGGCCGATGTGACGATGACCATGAAGGGCAACGTGCTTGGCCCGGACGTGATGGAAAACATGGCCGTTGCGCTGAACAGCGGCTTCACCATGGACATGGCGCTTGGCTTTGGCGCGATGTCGTTCTCGGTCGACGCAGTTGACGCGACCGGCCCGACCAAGGTCTCGCTGGATGCAACGGATGGCAGCATGAACCTGGCGCTGAACAAGGAAAGCCTGACCTATGGTGTTGGGCTTGCCGGGATGAAGCTGGTGGTTTCCGGCCCCGAAATCCCCTTCCCGCAGGTCGAGGTTGGCTTGGGCGAATTCGCCTTCAACGTCATGATGCCGGTGTCGAAGTCGGATGAGCCGCAGGCCTTTTCCTATCTGACCAAATTCGTCGACCTGACCACGTCTGAGGATATCTGGGGCCTGTTCGACCCGGTAGGCTCGCTGTCGCGCGATCCGGTGACCTTTGTGGTCGATGTAAAGGGCATGGGCCGCTGGTATCAGGACATTACTGATCCAAGCTTTGACATTGAGTCGGTCGATTTGCCGGGTGAGCTGGACTCGCTGGACCTGACCCTGCTGCAGGCCAAGGCGGCCGGGGCGGATGTGACGGCGAATGGCGGGCTGACCTTCGACAACAGCGATACCGTCACCTATGGCGGCGCGCCAAAGCCGACGGGGAAGGTCACGGTCAACATCAAGGGCGTGCAGGCCCTGATCGACAATCTGATCGCAATGGGCATCCTGACGGACGACGATGCGATGGGCTTCCGGATGGTGCTTGCCATGTATGCGCGTCCCGGTGCCGGGGCGGATGAGCTGGTGTCCGAGCTGGAGTTCAAGGATGGCGGGTTCTTCGCCAATGGCCAGCAGGTCTGGTAAGCGCTGACTGCCGGGGGTGTCCGCCGCGAGGTGACGCCCCCGACCTTGCGCCGGGCTCCCGTGGGGATTACCTGAAGCCCCTGATCATCCCGGAACCTGACATGACGCCCAATCTTTCGGACCTTAGCCACGCCCTTCTGGATGCCGCCCGCAAGGCGGGTGCCGACGGCGCCGATTCCATGGCTGTCTCTGGCACTGCCCTATCCATCGAAATCCGCAAGGGTGCCTTGGAGCAGGCCGAGCGGTCGGAAGGCGTGGAAATCGGTCTGCGCGTGCTGATCGGGCGGCGACAGGCTTGCGTCTCGGCCTCGGATACCTCAGCCGCGACGATCACCGCTTTGGCCGAACGCGCCGTGGCGATGGCGCGTGAGGCTCCAGAGGACCCGTTTGTCGGGCCGGCCGATCCGGGGCAGCTTGTGCAGGGTTGGGATCTTGACGCCTTGGACCTTGCCGATCCGGCTGAGGAGACCGGGGCGGCGCAGCTTGAGGCTTCGGCCCGCGCGGTAGAGGCGGCGTCGATGGCCGTGAAAGGGATCACTCAGGTCGAAGCCGGGGCCGCCTATAGCCGCCGGTCCTTGCATCTGGCGGCGACGAACGGGTTTTCGGGGGGCTATGGCCGGACCTCGACCTCGCTTTCCGGCGTCGCCTTCACGGGGCAAGGCACCGAGATGCAGCGCGACCATGCGGGCGAGAGCCGGACCTATGCCGCCGACATGCCGGGGGCCGAGGATATTGGTCGCCGCGCCGCGATGCGGGCTCTGGATCGGGTGGGGTCGGTCAAGCCAAAGACCGGGACCTATCCGGTGGTCTATGACGAACGGGTTGCGGCCTCACTGGTCGGGCATTTGCTTTCGGCGATCAACGGGTCAGCCATTGCGCGCGGCTCAAGCTGGGCGCGGGATCTGCTGGGGCAGCAGGTTCTGCCCAACGGGATTTCCCTGATCGAAGACCCGCACCGCCCGCGGATCGGCGCGTCGCGGCCTTTTGATGGCGAGGGCCTGCCGTCCCTGCGGCGAGAGTTTGTGGCGGATGGGATGTTGACCAGCTGGGTCCTGGACCTTGCCACGGGACGTAAGCTGGGCATGCCTTCGACCGGCAATGCGATGCGGGGAACGGGCGCGCCGCCTTCGCCCTCGACCAGCAACATCGACCTGACCCAAGGCGCGCTGTCGCGGGATGACCTGATCGCGCAGATGGGGACGGGGCTTCTGGTCACCTCGATGATCGGGTCGACCATAAACCCGACGACTGGCGACTATTCCCGTGGCGCGGCGGGGTTCTGGGTGGAAAACGGGCAGCTTTCCCATCCGGTCCACGAATGCACCATCGCCGGAAACCTGCGCAACATGCTGCTGCGGATCATCCCGGCCAATGACTCGCGGGCGCATTTGTCGACGCGGGTGCCCTCGATCCTGATCGACGGGATGACCCTTGCCGGGGCGTGACCTTGCCCTTCTGACCGACGCCGCGCGTGAGGCGGGGCGGATCGCAATGCACTTTTGGCGCAAGGACCCTAAGGTATGGGACAAGGGCGGCGAACATGGCCCGGTGACCGAGGCCGACCTTGCCGTCAACGACATGCTGAAGGCCCGGCTTCTGGAGGCCCGCCCCGGCTATGGCTGGCTGTCCGAGGAAACCCCGGACAACCTGGCGCGGCTGGCCCATGAGACAGTTTTCATCATCGACCCCATCGACGGCACCCGCGCCTTTGTGGCGGGGGAGGAGAATTTCGCCCATTCTCTCGCCATCGCGCATCGGGGCAAAGTGGTGGCAGGGGTCGTCTACCTGCCCGCGTTGGACCGGCTTTATGCCGCCGCGCTGGATCAGGGGCCGCACCTGAACGGCTCGCCCATCACCGCAAGCCAACGCGACACCCTGACCGGGGCGGATATCCTGACGACGAAGCCCAGCCTTGTGCCGGAAAAATGGCCGGGCGGGGTGCCGGATGTGAAGCGCAGCTTCCGCGCCTCGCTGGCCTATCGGCTGTGTCTGGCGGCCGAAGGGCGGTTTGATGGCATGATCACCCTGCGCCCGGCCTGGGAATGGGACATCGCCGCCGGTGGCCTGATCGCCGAACGCGCTGGGCTGAAAGTGACCGACCGCATGGGTGCGGCGCTGGCTTTCAACACAAGCGCGGCCAAGGCCGATGGCGTGCTGGCCTTGCCAAAGGGTCCCCAAGCCGAAGCGATGCGGCTTTTGCATCCGGTCTGACCGCGACCACCGTCAGCCAGCGGCTTCGGCGTCGACCTCTGCCAGCACCTGTCGGGCCAAACGGAAGCCTTCGACCCCGGCGGGGATGCCCGCATAGATCGACAGATGGATCAGCGCTTCACGAATTTCCTCACGGGTGACACCGTTCCGCAGCGCGCCGCGCACATGCAGCTTGAATTCCTCGCCCCGGTTGAGCGCCCCCAGCAGCACGATGTTCATCAAACTGCGGTCCCGCCGCGACAGCGGCCCTTCGCGACCCCAACCCGCGCCCCAGCAATATTCGGTGACCAGCCGCTGGAAATCAGCGTTGAAATCATCAGCCTTGGCAAGGCTAGCGTTGACATAAGTCTCGCCCAGCACCTCCTTGCGGATCGCCAAGCCCTTTTCATAGGTGTCGTCGTTCATGCCGTACCCCCCGTTTGCCCGCCATCATGGCAATGCAGGCGGGCGGCGCAACCCAGCACGGGGAAATGGACGACCAGAAATCCCCAAGACGGATCTGGGCAGAGCCACATGATCTATTTTGAAAGCTGGTGCCCCAAGACGGACTCGAACCGCCGACCCCCTCATTACGAATGAGGTGCTCTACCAACTGAGCTATTGGGGCACGCGACGGCTATTAGCACCGCCAAAAGCCGCTGTGTAGCCCTAATTTGCGCGACGCAGAATCTCGTCCGGGGCTTCGGGTTCGATGTCTTCGACTGGCAGGGCCACAGGTGCTGCGCGTGATTGCAGCAGGGGCAGGAGTTCGGCCAGGCCCGGCGGGGTCTCAGAACTGGCAGGGGGTTCGCGCCAGGACAGGCTGTCAAAGCTGCCGCAGTTTTCGCAGACCGGGTGCCAGGAGGCGCGGACGGTTTGGCATTTTTCGCAGCACCATTGAGGGCCGCGGGGGGCAGCGATGGCCTGAGCGACGATGGCACGGACGGCGGCGTCTTCCGCCCCTTCGCCGCGCGCGATGGCAGCCAGAACGGCCAGCGCGCGTTGCGTCGGGTGGCGCGTGGTCACATCGCCCAAGGCGCGGCGGGCATCGGGGAAGTCTTCGGTTGCGACCAGAAGCTCCGCTTGCAGCATCTTCGTCTCGTCGCTGTCGGAGCGCAGGTTGGTCAGGGTTTTGAAGCGGATCAGGCGCTCTTTCGGGGATTCCTCTGGCTCGATCTCGGCAAAGGCGGCGGCAAGATCGGGGTGGGGCATCGCCTCCCATGCCTTTTTCAGCACACGGGTCGCGTTCTTCTTGTCGCCCTTGGAGATATAGCTCCGCGCGGCCATGGCGGCGGCGGGGATCAGGTCAGGGGAAAGCTTGTTCGCCTCGATCGCGGCTTCGCGGGCTTCAATGCTGGCGTCGTCGTCGATCACGGTGCGGGCCTGTTGCAAGGCAAGCACCGCATCGCGGCGGCGATAGACATCTTTGGGCAGGGTCCCGGCCTTGAGCTTGGCACCCAGCGTCGTGCGTGCCCCCGACCAATCGCCCGCGCCCGATTGCAGGCGGAGGAGGACATCCTGCGTCTCAGTGTGGCGGGGCCGCAGTTCAAAGGCCTTTTCCGCCAGTTTCAGGGCCAGTTCGCGGTCGCCCTCGGCCAGCTTCTGCTGCAACAGCCCGCGCACACCGACAAAGCGGGTGGCGTCGTCTTGCAGCAGGGTCTTGTAGGCTTCGGTCGCGCGGGAATGGTCGCCCGAGGCTTCCGCCGCCTGCGCGACCAGCAAAGTCGTCAGCTCCGGCTTGCCCAACAGCTTTTCCGCCGTCTGCGCCCGGGTCAGCGCCAGCCGGGGTTCGCCCGATGCAAGGGCCATCATCCCCTCGCTTAGCGCCTTATAGCCCTTGCGTTCCCGATTGCGGTCGAAATAGCGCGAGATCGCGGTTTCGTCGCCGTTCAGGAAGCGGAAGGTCGCGGCAAGGAAGCCGATGACTTTCAGCGCCAGCCAGACCACTGCGAAAAGAAGAAGGCCAAGCATCACCGCCTGCAACGGGCCAATGGTGAACTCCCATCCAGCGACCATGACCCGCATCGCGGCCCCGGTTTCCGACAGAAAGCTTGCGCCAAAGGCCAGGGCGGCGATGGCAAGGACGAACAGGACGACCTTTGTCAGCGACCACAGCATCATTCACCCCCTGCGGCGGCAAGTGCTGCCATGGTCGAGACATAAAGGCTGGCATCCTTGGTCCATACGTCCAGCGGAGCGACAAGGGCGGGGTCAATCGCTGCCAGTTCGGCCAAGGCATCCGTCACGCGCCCTTCCCCCAGCGCAAATTCGGCGCGGGACAGGACGGCATCCGGCTCAGTCCCTTCGCGCGGGGTCAAGGATCGCGCCTCGGTTTGCGAGGCGAGGAAATCCAAGAGCCGGTCGGACCAACCGTCGTTAGGGCTGATCTCACGCGCAAGGCGCAGGGTTTCGCGGGCGGCGTCTGGGAAGCCAGCCTGAAGGGCGGCTAAGGTCGGCGCGCCGGTCTCGGCCATCGGTCCAAGCGCCACGTCAAGCGCGGGGTCGGCAAGGGCCTGCAGCTTGTCCGCGAAAGGCTGGCCAGAGGTGACCGCATCTGTCAGCGCGCGCAAAGAAAGGTCGCGGGTGGCTTTGGCGGCGGTGGCCTCAGCCTCACCGGTGCGGGTGGTGGCTTGGGCTTCGGCTTCACCAAGTCGGGCCAAGGCGGCGTCAAGTTCGGCCTTAAGCGCGGTCGTGTCGGCGGCGGGCTGTGATTGCAGGGCGGTTTCGATCTTGGCCAAGCGCGCGGCAAGGGCGGCATTTGAGGCTGCATCGCCAACCGGCATCGCTTCGATCGCTGCCATCCGGTCCTCAAGCGCCTTCAGCCCGGAAAGATCGGCCTCGGGGCGGGATTCAAGCGCGGCAAGCCGGGCATCCAGCGCATCAAGCATCTGGCCATGGGCCGTGACGCTGCCTGCTGCGTCGGAAAGTTTGGCCAGCTGGCCGTTCAGAGCGGCGATTTCGGCGGATTGGTCGGGGGCGGGGTCCGGGCGCAGGTCGAAGACGTCGAAATGGGCAAGTCCGAACCCACCGGCTGCGGCAATTGCACCACCAAGCACCGGGCCAAGGATGCCGGACCGGCGGCGTGGCGCCGGGGTCTGGATTGGCGCGGCAGGTTCGGTGACGAAGGCAGGGGGTTCGGCCACCAGCGCGGCCACGGTTTCCGGGGCCGGTTCCAGAACCGGTTCGGGCGCTTCGGTCTCTGGATCCTTGCGTCTGGTCATCCTTGGGCCCTTCTCACGTCCAGTCCCAACCTAAGCACTGCGGGCCCCAAGGTTCAAGGCGGCGGGGCTGCGACAATCAGCGTCGCAATCACATCCAGCATCGCATCGGCGTCTGGCCGCTTGGCCGTGACCAGCGCGATACGGGGAATGCCGGACGCAGCTTCGGCGACAGCGGGGCTAAGCGCGGCAAGATACAGCTGAGCTTGCATGCCTGCGTGCAGGGCTTTGGCCATAAGCGCCCCACTGCGGGGCGAGAACAGCGGCAGGATCACCGGACCGGCCGCTTGAAGGAGGGCAATCGCCTCGTCGGTCAGGGGCTGGGGGTCTTGCCGGTAGACGACAAGGTCAGTTGTCGGAACCCCGGCTGCAGAAAGCCGTTCGGCCAGATTGCCGCGCGCTTCTTCGCCGCGAAGGTGAAGGAGTCGGCCCTTGGGCGGATCGGCAAGGATCAGCGACAGCAGCGCATCGGCATCGCCATTGGCCGAGATCGCTTGAAATCCCGCCGCTTGGGCCGCTTCGGCAGTCTTGCGGCCGACGCAATAGGCGCGGGCTGGAAGGTCAACGCGCAGCGGGTGCGAGGAAGATATCCCGGTAGAGGAGGTGAAGATCACAGCGGAGAAGTCACCCTTGGGCAAGTCCGGAGCCAAAGGGTGCAGGGCCATCAGCGGCGACAGCAAAGGCTGAACCCTTGCCCCGAACCTTTCGACAAGGCGCCAGGCGAAGGCCTGACCCTGTTCCATGGGCCGGGTCAGAAGCACGGGTACCGCAGGGTCCAAGGATTGTTTCATCATGCATCTGGTGTTACCTGCCGCAAACCCTTCCTGCAACGGCAGCCATGACCCGCACCCTGACCCTGCTTGGCATTGAAAGCAGCTGCGACGATACCGCCGCCGCTGTTGTGCGTGCGCGAGCGGGCGAGGCAGCGGAAATCCTGTCCTCGGAAATCCGTGGCCAAACTGCGCTGCATGAGGCCTTCGGCGGCGTCGTCCCCGAAATCGCCGCCCGCGCCCATGCAGAGCGGCTGGATGCGGTGGTGGAACGGGCGTTGAAAGTGGCAGGGCTGGGTCTGGGCGATCTGGACGGCATCGCAGTTACCGCAGGGCCGGGGCTGATTGGTGGGGTTCTCTCGGGCGTGATGTTGGCGCGTGGGTTGGCAGCGGCAAGGGGTCTGCCGCTGATGCCGGTGAACCACCTTGCCGGGCACGCTCTGACGCCCCGCCTGACGGACGGGGTGGGGTTCCCCTATCTGATGCTTCTGGTGTCCGGTGGGCATTGCCAGTTTCTGCTGGTCGAAGGCGTGGACCGGTTCCGCCGTCTGGGTGGCACGATTGACGATGCTCCGGGTGAGGCGTTTGACAAGACCGCCAAGCTTTTGGCTCTACCCCAACCGGGTGGGCCTGCGGTTGAGGTCGAGGCGCTGCTTGGGAATTCGAAGCGGTTCCAGCTTCCCCGACCACTGCTGGACCGTGCGGGCTGTGACATGTCCTTCTCCGGCCTCAAGACCGCGCTCTTAAGGGCGCGGGATACGATCATTGCCGAGAAGGGCGGGATCACGGTGCAGGACCGCCGCGACCTTTGCGCCAGCTTTCAGGCGGCCGTGGCCGAGGTTCTGGCAACCAAGACCGCGCGGGCCTTGGTCCTTGCCGGGGACGGTGTGCAGGCGCTGGCGGTTGCTGGCGGGGTGGCGGCGAACAAGGCAATCCGCGCGGGGCTTGAAGCGGTGGCGGAAAAGGCTGGCGTGCCCTTCCTTGCCCCGCCCCTGCGGCTTTGCACCGACAATGCGGCGATGATTGCTTGGACGGGGATTGAACGGCTGCGGGCCGGGATCGCGCCCTCGGCGGATTTCGTCGCCCGGCCGCGCTGGCCACTGGACGATCAGGCCCCGGCTCTGCTTGGATCGGGCAAGAAGGGGGCCAAGGCATGATCGGCATCGTCGGAGCGGGAGAATTTGGCACGGCACTCGCGGTGGCCTTGGCCAAGAGCGGGCGCGAGGTCCGGCTTTGGGCGCGTGACCCGGCGCAGGTTCGTGCCATGCAAGAGACGCGGCTGAACGAGGTCGCGCTGCCCAGCGTCACCCTGCCCGAAGGCGTGACCGCGCATGCCGATCTGGCCGAGGTTTGCGGGGGCAAGGCGCTGCTGCTGGCGACGCCGATGCAAAGTCTGGGTGCGGTGCTGGCGGCCTATCCGGGGATCGACGGGCAGCAGCCCTTGGTCGCCTGCTGCAAGGGGGTGGACCTTGCGACCTTGCAGGGGCCGGTTGCCTTGATCCTTGGGCTCAGACCGGGGGCGCAGGCGGCGATTTTGACCGGGCCAAGTTTTGCCGCCGACATAGCGCGAGGCCTGCCAACGGCGTTGACGCTGGCCGTGGCGGGCGAAGGGGCCGGGCTGCAAGAACTGCTCTCGACCCCCACTTTGCGGCTTTACCGGACGGATGACGTGAAGGGCGCGGAACTGGGCGGAGCGTTGAAGAACGTGGTCGCGATTGGCGCAGGAACCGTGATCGGCGCGGGGCTGGGCGACAGTGCCCGCGCCGCACTGATGACGCGGGGCTATGCCGAGATGGTGCGGCTTGCCATGGCTTTGGGAGCGCGGGCCGAGACTTTGGCGGGGTTGTCGGGGTTTGGCGATCTGGTGCTGACCTGCACCTCGGCCCAGTCGCGGAACTTTCGCTATGGGCTGGCGCTGGGCAAGGGCGAAAGCTTTGACCCTTCGGTCACCGTCGAAGGCGTTGCCACGGCCCGCGCGGTTGTGGCGTTGGCGGGGACCCTGGGGATCGAGATGCCGGTGACGGCGATGGTCGACGCTCTTGCCCTTGGCCGGACTGGTGTGAAAGATGCTGTCGGCCTTCTGATGGGCCGCCCTCTGAAACAGGAATGACCATGCGCTACGCTCTGATCTGCATCGACAAGCCCAATGCCCTACAAACCCGGGTCGAGAACCGAGCGGCGCATCTGGAGCATATCAAGTCCTCGGGTGTCGTGGAACAGGCGGGGCCGTTCATCGATGCGGCGGGGCAGATGTGCGGGTCTTTGTTGATCCTTGGCGTCGGGACCCGGGGAGAGGCGGAGGCTTGGGCCGAAGCGGACCCCTATGCGAAGGCTGGGCTGTTTCAGTCGGTGATGATCCAGGAATGGAAGCGGGTGATTGGATGAACCGCTGGCTGTTCAAATCCGAGCCGGACACCTGGTCTTGGGATCAGCAGGTCGCCAAAGCAGCCGTGGGCGAGGAATGGCACGGGGTTCGCAACTATCAGGCCCGCAACAACATGCGGGCGATGAAGGTGGGGGATCTGGGGTTCTATTATCACTCCAACGTCGGGAAAGAGGTGGTCGGTATCGTCGAGGTCTGCCGGGAAAGCAGCCCGGATTCCACCACGGATGACCCCCGCTGGGACTGTGTCTGGATCAGGGCGGTGCGGCCGTTCAAGCGGGCCGTCACGCTGGAGGACTGCAAGGTTCGTCCGGGGCTGGAGGGGATGGTTCTGATCAACAACTCGCGGCTTTCGGTGCAGCCGGTCAGCCCGGAGGAATGGGAGATCGTCTGCCGGATGGGGGGCGTGGAGCCCTGACTGTCCACGCTGGGCGGATTCCGAAAACCATTTGAACGCAATGACTTGCGCGTATTCATTAATTATCTGGCAAGACCTTCATCGGTCCCCGCAACAGATTTTGCTATCCCGAAGGCCCGCTTTCCTGCAAAGTCCGGGCAAACTGTCGGGAGGGATGAGTGATGGAAGCTCTTAACGTTCCGGCGGCCGCGTTGGCCGCCTTCGCCTTCGGCGCGGTCTGGTACATGTCGATGTCGAAGCCTTGGATCGCGGCGGCCGAACTGCAATGCGATGACAAGGGCCGCCCGATGCGCGCTGACAGCCAAGGCGGATCAAGCCCGATGCCCTTTGTGATCGGGCTGGTGGCGATGGTCCTGGTCGCGGGGATGATGCGGCATCTGCTGGCGACCTCGGGTGTCACAAGCATCGGCGGCGGCGCAGTTGCCGGTCTTGGCATCGGGGCCTTCTTCATCACGCCTTGGGTCGCGATGAACTATGGCTTTGCGATGCGCAAACCGGCGTTGACGGTGATCGACGGGGTGAACAGCATCGTGGGTTGCACGATCATGGGCGCGGTGCTGAACGCGTTCTGAGGCCGGGGAAGGTGGGCAGATTGCCCACCCTGCGCCATAGGCGGGTTTGATCAGTCGCCATTGACCTTGTTGCCGGCAAGATCGGCTTGCAGCCGATCAGCTGTGGCACGGCGACGCGCGGCGGCGGCTGGGCTTCCGAGCACTTGGTACAGTCTTTCGGCCTTTGCATGTGCGGCGGGAAGGTGTGGCGCAAGGCTTAGGGACCGTTGCAAGTAGGCAGTCGCAAGTGCCTTTCGCCCGGACGTCGCGGCAATTTCGGCGGCCAACATCCAAAGCTCGGCCAATTGCGGGGTGGTTTCGGCTGCGGTTTCGGCTGTCGCCAGAGCGGTTGGCCAATCGCCTTGCGCGATCAACGGGGCAAGGAGATGCGAAAGGGGTTCCGGCCGCGTTGGATCAAGGGCCAAGGCCGCACGGAAGGCAGCGGTACCATCGCGGCCAAGCCGGACCAGGGTCTTGCCAAGGAAAAGCAGCTTGGCGGAGTCCTGTGGGTCAAGGGCTGCCGCCTTTTGGCCAATTGACATCACGCGGGCGTCGGACGCGGGGCTTGCGTTCGAGGCAAGCGCCTGTTGGGCCTGTAACGGGGCACGGTCTGCCTTGCGCTGTCGGGCAACACCACGCAAGACGCCGAGGAATTTGGCGAGCGTGATCGTGAAGCTTACCGCAAGCCTGCCCCGCGTCATTCCGAGGTTGAAATTTCCTCGCCCGCAAAGGGCCTGCGGGTCAGGCTATTCCGCCAGGACAGGGCCAGCCAGCTTTGCGCCTTGCTTGACGGATTGCCGGGCTTGCCGCGGAAAGGTTGTTCGGGGGCCATGCGAAACCCGCGCCCGAAATAGTCACGGATAAGGCCCAGAAAGCTGGTCGGTTCCTTATGCGTCGTGTGGACATCGGGTGCCCTGACACAGGCAGCCAAACGATCAAGTTGCCGGTTCATCGCGGTGTCTTCGGAAACGCGCATTCCGGTTGGGTAGTATCCGGCAAGCGACAAGGTATCGCGGACAATGGACCGTCCAGAATGCAACACTTGGGCAGGCGGGGTCGAAGGGTTGCGGCTTAGGCGTTGTGCGGCGGTGGCAGCCAGGGCCCGAGGGCTTGCGCCCGGCTCGGGCACTACGGGATTTGACACGCATTGCGCGCCAAGATCGTGCCTTTGCATCCGACCGGCAACCCAGCCGGGCAGGGCCTGACAGTCGCGCGCCAGAAACCCGACGATCTTCCCGCGCGAGGCGTCGATGCCGATGTTGCGGCCAGCGCCGACAAAAAGGCGCTGATCGGTGCTGATCAGGCGGATGTGGTCCTGATGGTCGGCAAGCAGGGTTTCGATGGGGCCGCCGCCGGAGTTCACCACGACGATTTCGCAAGGCGGATCCTGCGCGCGAAGGGAGGCGACGGCGGCGGCAAGCCCGGCTTGCGCTCGGTAGCCGATCACCACCACCGACATTGGTGCGGCGGAAATCTGCGCGCCCTCATGGCAGGTTGCTGGACCCGGCACCCAGCGACGCCAGAGCGCCGTCGGTTGGCTAATGTCGTCGGTATCGCGAGAAATCCGGGAGGCAAGGTCGCGGGTAAGATGGCAATCGCCGACAAGGTCATGCAGGCGGGCAAGGTCGGCAAGGCTGGACTGATCGCCGCCCGTGGCCAGCCCCCGCAGGTAAAGCGCAAGGGCGTTGTCGGGTGTCTGGTCCAGAATGGCCGAGGCCAAAGCTTGCGTGCGCGGCATGTCGCGCGCCGTTCGGGCCAGCATTGCGGCCATGGGCAGAAGATCGGCATCGGCGGGATCGGCATCGGCAAGATCCTGCAGCACATGGCTGGCCTGAGCGTGACCACCTCGCGCCGGAGCCTTTGAGACATAGGTCAGGCGGGCTTCGGCTGGGTCGGGGATGATTGCGCCAAGCTTGCCGGGATCTGGCGACCAAAGCCCGTGATCCTCGAAGTAGGGCGGTTTGAAGTCCCGGCCTTGCGGGATCTTTTCCAGCACCATGCCACGGTCGTCATCAAGATAGTCGTAGCCAAGGGCCTGAAACTGGCGGGTTGGGTCGGCAGTTGCATAAAGCTCGCGGCGCAGGCGGCGGCGTTCGGGGGTGGCCATGCGCAGGTGGTAGTAGTTGGTTTCGGCGTCGCGGATGGTGTAGCCGGTCGGATCGGCAACCCAGCTGCCGTGAAGCGCCGCGTCCAGTTTCCGTTCGGCTGCCTTCGCGGGGAACAAGCGGATCCGCTTCTTTGCGCCCCAGATCCCGTCGGTGCGATAGCTGTCGGCGGTGAACATTTCGCGCAGGGTAAAGGTCCAGAGGTTGCCCTCGCCCATGGCAAGGATTTCCGGCAGGCGCTTGGTGAAGTTTGCCTCGATCCGTTCATCCGGGTCGACCGCCAGGATCCAGAGCGCGCCCATCTGGCGGGCCTGGGCAAGCAGGCGGTTGCGCCTTTCGGGCACGAAGGTGAGTTCGGCGGTTGCGGCGCGGTCATCCCAAGCCACGTAGCCATGAACGAAGGGGCGGATATTCTCGATCAGATCAGGGACGAAGATGGGCTTCGTATCGATAGGAAAAGACCGCGATCACGACGGGCGACCCAGGGTGGGCTTGTCGAAGCATTTTGCATTCAATCATGCGCAGTTCCCGCATTGCGCCAAGACTTGCCCGTGGCCGGAACGCTGGCAACAAACGGGGCTATCGCAAGTTGGTCGGACCGCGTCACATGGTCCGCAGGATTCAGGAACGGCGGCGCGCTGCACGGCGCTTGATCAGGGATCAAGTCGACATGTCATCTTGCAGAAAACGGAATGAAGGGTCCCGCACCCCTACGGGACCCTTCATCCACCCCACGTGCACACCCCAAGCACCGCACGTGATCTGTAAAGGGTCCCGGGCTTCCTGCCCTGACTTGTGTAGAGATACCGGAACCCGCCGCCTTGCGCAAACGCGAAGCCCGCAGCATTTGCCGCAAATGCGGTCAGTCTCGCAGGTCAGGCAGCAGGAAGGCGACCAGACCCAAGAGCGGCAGGAAGGCGCAGATCTGGTAAACCCTAACAATGCCCCAGTGGTCGGCCAGCACGCCCAGACCTGCTGCCCCAAGTGCGGCGGTGCCAAAGGCAAGGCCGAAAAGCAGCCCCGCAACCATGCCGGTATTTTGCGGCATGAGGTCCTGCGCATAGACCACCATGGCCGGGAAGGCCGAAGCGAGGATGAGCCCGGCCAGCGCCACCGCGATGACCGAGGGCACGAGCGGCAGCCATGGCACCAGAAGCGTCAGCGGCAGAATTCCAAGGATCGACCACAGGATCACCCGGCGTCGTCCGATCCGGTCACCTATCGGGCCGCCGATGATCGTGCCGACTGCCACGGCGAGTAGGAAGATGAATAGGCAAAGCTGCGACTGGTTTACCGACAGGCCGTACTGCTCGATCAGGTAGAAGGTGTAGTAGCTGGAGAGCGAGACCGAATAGACGAACTTGGACGCCATCAGCACGATCAAAAGGGTCATGCCCAGCCGCACCGTGGCTTTGGGCAGCGGCTTGGCAGAGCGTACCCGACTTTTCCGTGCCAGTGCGCGCGCTGCGCCAATCGCTACATACCAGCGCCCGACACCCCAGAGCAGGGCCATGCCTGCAACGGCAACGGCGGCAAACCACTCGATCGAGACCTGACCGCGCTGCATCACCACCAAGGCGGCCGCCAGGGGACCCATAGCCGACCCGGCGTTGCCGCCGACCTGAAACAGCGATTGCGCAAAGCCGGGTCGCATCCCGGCGGCAAGTCGGGCGATTCGCGATGCCTCGGGGTGGAAGATCGACGAGCCAAGGCCGATCAGGGCCACGGCCAGCAGTACAAGCCCGAAGCTTTGCGCATGCGCCAGAAGCACGAGCCCCGTCCCGGTCGAGGCCATCCCGGCAGCCATCGCATAGGGCAGTGGCCTGCGGTCGGTATAAAGCCCGATCAAGGGTTGCAGCACCGAGGCTGTGCCCTGAAACACCAGCGTGATCAGGCCGATCTGCGAAAAGCTGAGCGAGAGGTTGGTTTTGAGCAACGGATAGGCCGCCGGGATCAGCGACTGCATCAGGTCGTTCAGGAAATGCCCAAGGGCAACCGCAAGGATGATTTGCACGACGGTCGTGTCGGCAGGGGTTTGCGCGGGGTGTGGATCGGCGGACATGGCGGCCTTACGACTTGGGGCGGGCCAACATGACCCGCGCCAAAGGCAAAGACAATGTCCGCCGGCCGTCCGGGGTCAGGCGTAGGCCCTTTCCTTGGCGAAATGCTTGACGAGAAGATAGTAGAACACCGCGCGGTATTTGTTGCGCTCGGACTTGCCATAGGTTTCGACAGCGGCGTTGATGCCGTCGATCAGGGCCGGACCATCTTTAAGGCCAAGCTTCTTGATCAAGAAGTTCGCCTTGATCCGCTCCAACTCGGCTTTGTCCGAGGCGGCAACGGTCTGGGCGTCGTTATCATAGATCGCCGGGCCGCAGCCGATGGTCACCTTGGTCAGCAGCGCCATGTCGGGCGTCACTTTGCATTTCGCTTTCAGGTCTTCGGCATATTTCGCGATCAGATCGTCACGTTTTCCCAAGTTCTGTCTCCCTAAGGTCTTGATGTGTTGGATTGACCGGGGAAGAGTGCAGGAATGCCCGCACTCGAACTAAGGGGAAAATTCCGCCCAACGCGTCACTTTTGCTGCGGTCGGGCTTCAGGGAAGACGACCCGACGGTTGATGACATAGCTGGCAACCGCGGCCAAAGCCGATGCGCCAAGGTGGACGATGAGGTCGTGCCAGAAGGTTCCCTGTGCCAAGAGGTAGCTGACCGCAGCAACGATGCCGATCGAGAGGGCCTGGGTTGCGGCGTAAAGCCCAAAGGCGTGGCGGTGCGGCTGGCTTTGACGGAAGGTAAAGCGGCGTTGGCTCCAGAAGGCCAAAGGTATGCAGAGCAGCCAGGCAAGACCGGCGGACACTGGTTTTGGGATCGGCAGGCATGAAGTCGCAAGTGCGGCAAGCACGGAATAGACCACGGCAATGCTGCCGCCGACCAGAACGAAGCGCAGAAAGGTGTTTTGCAGCAAGGCTGCCACTCTCATGGTGTGTTTCCGGCACGCGCAAGCGCGTCTTTGTCGACCTGAAACACCCGGACCAGCGTTCGCGTGTCCGTTACATCAATCAGCCAGTCGGGCAAGTTGCCAGGCTGCAGGAAAGTCAGGGTCCAGTCGATGCTGCTTCCCGCGCAGATGACCAGAAAGTCTGCCCCGGACTTGGTCAGACCTTTGCGCAGATTGTCCTGGCTTTCAAAGGCGATAGAGCCGTTCCAGTACGCATCCGGGCTGCGGTGGTAGGGTGCCGATGTGACCGAGTGCTGGGTATAGGCGACGATCGCCGGTCCAAGGCCCATGTTGGTGAAGATGAGCGACTTGGGCAGGCTGTCAACCTCGTCCATGGCCAATGGGCTGCGACAAACAGCGAAGGATTTCGGCACCCCTCTGACGGCGGCGATTTCGGCTGGGATGCTGTCGACCGTGATCGTCGGGCTTTTTGCCATGACGGAAAAGATAAGGATCTGAACGGTCGCGGGCATTGCTAGGATAAGAACCAGCGCAGCCGGTGCGCGTAACCGGTGATAGCGCGGGATCACAGTGAAGGCGTAGATAAGGAATCCTGTAACCAAGGGCAGTGCGGGCACGATCAGATTTGCTGCCCTGATTTGCAGCATGGCAAAGCCAATGCCGACCAGGATCACGATGAATGCCTGAACCAGAGCGGTCCGCTGTGGGGCTTCCAGTCGGCCCCAAAGCTTTCGAGTGGCGCCAAGCGCAAAAAGGCTGACCACGACGGGCGGAAGCAGCACTCCGAACAACAGGCGGGCATCGTCGTGTAGCAGAATGACGAAAGAGCGAGCTTCGAGAATTCTCTCCTCGATGTGGCGGCGAATCTCGGGCTCGACCGCGGAATAGGGGCCGCCACTGCAGGGCAGCAAGAGCGGGGCGGCAAGCCACAACCCCAGCCCGCCAAGCGCAATCATTGCGGCAATGCGCGAGAGCGGGCCCTTCAGGACGCGTTGGGCCAGGACGGGGACCAGGGTGGCGACGATGCCGATGGCGGCCAGCGCAAGGACGGGTGGTGCAAGAACATCGCAATAGTTTGTCGCCCAGGCGGACATCGGCGTCTGCCCGGCCATAAGCAGCGGTGCCGCCACGGCAAGCGAAAGGCCGTAGCCAAGAAGCCAGTCACCGGACGAGGGTCGGGCGAAGGCGTAGCGAAGCGCCATCAGTCCCCAGATCGTGGCAAGAGCTGGAAGCATTTCCAGCCCGATGGCAAGGTTCAGTGCAGTGATGGCCCCAGCCAGCGCCCCAAGAAGCCGGGAGCGACCGGGGATGACAGACAGATAGAACACAGCGGTAGCGCAGAGCATCTGAAAGTTGTGGTGGTCGATCCGCGTCGGGATGAATTCACCGACCAGCCTTCCCAAGCTGAGAAAGGCCAGCAGCGCCCCGGCCGCTGCAGCCCTGCCAAACAGCCGATAGGTGCCATGGCCGAGAATGAGGACCATCAGGCAGGCCAGGAAAGCCGGCCAAAGCGCCACGGCCAAAAGCTCGGCACTTGCCGGGTCAACAAACCACGAGGAAACAATATATATCCCGGCGATCCCGGCATCGATATAGCGCGACCAGTGCATCGAGATGCCGTCGGGGGGCAAGACGCGGTATTGATGGGTGTCGAACCAGGACTGCCCGGCGAGCCAGTCGCGAACCTCGGCCAGGCGCATCAGGTTATCGGTATCGCCCGTGATCAGCCTAGAGGCGACCGAAGTCTCGAAGGTAAAAGTCTTCAACACGAAGATGGCGATTGCGCCGAAGCAAATCCACCAGATGCCGAAAGACTTTGTGCCGGTTCGCAAATGCATTTGGTGCCTGATGATTCGTTGTTTCCAGAATTGATAGACATAGCTTCACCCGCAGGGGTAGGCTTTGTGCACCGAAACAGCGCCACATACGACAGAATAGCATGTTTTCGTAGATCTCTCTCCTGCGGGTTGATTGTTCCGGTGGCTTGCTGTCCAAATTCCGGCGCAGTTGTCATGTGTTTGTCTTTCGGCAGGTGCCGAGCTGCCGGATGTGCATTGAGGTTCTGTAAATGATCGAGCTTACCATTCTCATGCCCTGCCTGAACGAGGCCGAAACGCTTGCGGCCTGCATCAAGAAGGCGCTGGGCTTTCTTGCGGAGTCTGGCATCAAGGGCGAGGTAGTGATCGCCGACAATGGCTCGACCGATGGCAGCCAGGACATCGCGACTGGCTTGGGCGCGCGGGTCGTGGCGGTGCCGCAGCGGGGCTATGGTTCGGCGCTGATCGCGGGGATCCAGGCAGCGCAGGGCAGCTATGTCATCATGGGTGACAGCGACGACAGCTATGATTTTTCCCGGCTGGACGGCTTTGTCGAAAAGCTGCGGGGTGGGGCGGACCTGGTGATGGGCAACCGGTTCAAGGGCGGGATTGCCAAGGGCGCGATGCCGCCCCTGCACCGCTATCTGGGCAACCCGGTGCTGTCGACGATCGGCCGTGTGCTGTACCGGACCCCGATCGGCGATTTCCATTGCGGGATGCGCGGCTTTTCCCGGGCGTCGATCCTGAAGCTTGGGCTGACCTCGCCGGGGATGGAGTTTGCATCCGAGATGGTGATGAAGGCCACGCTTGCCGGGCTGCGCATCGCCGAGGTGCCGACGACACTGTCGCCCGACGGCCGGTCGCGTCCGCCGCATCTGCGGTCTTGGCGGGATGGCTGGCGGCATCTGAAGCTTTTGCTGACCTTCGCGCCGTTCAGCCTGTTTCTTTATCCGGGGTTCTTGCTGCTGGCGCTGGGTCTGGCGCTATTCGTGCCACTGCTGTTCGGTCCGGTCGCCTTGGGCGGGGTGACGCTGGATGCGGGTACGACGATCTTTGCGGCGACCTTCATCATGACAGGATTCCAGCTGATCTGGTTCCACGCGCTTGCCCGGCTTTTCGCAGTGCAAAGCAACCTGTTACCGACCTCGGCGCGGTTCGAGGCATTGCGGCGGCGGATATCGGTGGATACCGCCTGCCAGTTGGGGGCGGTGTTCATCCTGATGGCGGTGGCGGCGACTGTGGGGTCAGTCTGGTTCTGGGCGGGTGCAGGGTTCGGCGCGCTGGATGCGGGCACGATCACCCGGATGGCGGCACTGGTTGCGGTGCTGGCCGCGCTGGGGGTTCAGTCAGTGACCAATGGGTTTCTCTGGGGACTTCTAAGCCAGAAGGCACATGTTCCGGATGAAGAAACCCGGGGCGAAGGTGCACCCCGGGCTGCGGTCAAGACCGACGGCTGACGTGCCAGAGGGGCCCCGAAAAGGGCCCGCCCGGTGTTTTGGGATCAATAACGGTAGTGGTCTGCCTTGAACGGGCCTTCGACCTTGACGCCGATATAGTCGGCCTGCTCCTTGCGCAGTTCGGTCAGCTTCACCCCGATCTTCTTCAGGTGCAGGCGGGCAACCTTTTCATCCAGCGACTTCGGCAGGATATAAACCCCGGGGGCATAGTCCTGACCCTTGGTCCAAAGCTCGATCTGGGCAAGGACCTGGTTGGTGAAGCTGGCGGACATGACAAATGACGGGTGGCCGGTGGCGTTGCCAAGGTTCAAGAGGCGACCTTCGGACAGCAGGATAAGCCGATTGCCCGAGGGCATCTCGATCATGTCGACCTGTTCCTTGATGTTCGTCCACTTGTGGTTACGCAAGGACGCAACCTGAATTTCGTTGTCGAAGTGGCCGATGTTGCCGACGATGGCCATATCCTTCATCTCGCGCAGATGCTCGATCCGGATGACGTCACGGTTGCCGGTGGTGGTGATGAAGATGTCAGCGCTGGCGACTTCGTCTTCCAGCAGCGTGACCTCATAGCCGTCCATCGCTGCCTGCAGCGCGCAGATCGGATCAACTTCGGTGACCTTCACCCGTGCACCCGCGCCACGCAAGCTGGCAGCCGAGCCTTTGCCCACATCGCCATAACCGCAGACCACGGCGACCTTGCCGGCCATCATCGTGTCGGTCGCGCGGCGGATGCCATCGACCAGCGATTCCTTGCAACCGTATTTGTTGTCGAACTTGGACTTGGTGACGCTGTCATTCACGTTGATCGCCGGGAAGGGCAGTTCGCCCTTTTTGTGCAGGTCATACAGGCGATGCACGCCGGTGGTGGTCTCTTCCGACACGCCCTTGATCGCGGCCTTGGTCTTGGTGAAGAAGCCGGGGGTTTCCTTCATCCGCTTTTTGATCTGCAGCTTGATCACCTCTTCCTCTTCCGAGGCGGGGACCGGGATGATGTCTTCGCCAGCTTCGGCGCGGGCACCCAGCAGGACGTAAAGCGTGGCGTCGCCGCCGTCATCAAGGATCATGTTTGCGCCTTCGGGGAACATGAAGCTCTTGTCGAGGTAATCCCAATGTTCGGTCAGGGTCTGGCCCTTTACCGCAAAGACCGGGATGCCCGCGGCGGCAATGGCTGCGGCGGCGTGGTCCTGGGTCGAGAAGATGTTGCACGAGGCCCAGCGCACGTCGGCCCCCAGCACCACCAACGTTTCGATCAGCGCGGCGGTCTGGATTGTCATGTGCAGCGAGCCGACGATGCGCGCGCCTTTCAGTGGCTTCGATGTGCCGAATTCCTCACGGCAGGCCATCAGGCCGGGCATTTCAGTTTCAGCGATGGTCAGCTCTTTGCGGCCGAACTCGGCGAGAGCGATGTCCTTGACGATATAATCCATGGCATTCCGCTTTGCTTGTTTCTTGTGTTGCGCGGGCCATAGCAAATCGGGGCCCGCAAGACAACGCAGTCGCTTGTCAAATCTGCGGCTCCGTGGTGACTGGCAGGTGAAAGCAATGGATGCAGCATGACAAATGATCCAACAAACGACTGCGCCGTCGTGTTCGTCTGCGATCAGAGCCATGTGCGGTTCACCCTTTTCATGATCTGGCAGATTTGCCATCACAACCCGGCCCGAAAATTCGATTTCGTGATCTACTCGCCCGACGAGATCGTCCTGCCGGACTGGGCCGCACCCTGGGGTGTCCAGACCTATCGGGCAAAACCACTGGTCGACGTACCAAAAAGAGCATTGTTCAATGGCATGGAAATTCCCCTGTACCGCTTCGGTGTGGCCAGGGATCTGGGAGCGCGCTACCGCCGTATTCTCTATATGGACACGGACATGATGGTGGAGGGGGGTGACTTTAATCGCCTGTTCGAGATGGATTTGCAGGGCTTGCCAATCGCGGGTGCTCTGGACGTCTTGTTCATTCGCAATGCAAGATTCTGGGCCGATGAGTACAATCGGGTGGGACTGTCCGCGCGGCCCTTCATGAATGCCGGGCTGCAACTGATAGACGTGCAGGCCTATCTGGATCAGGAGGTCGAGCGCCTCGCGTGGACCGCGATACGCGAAACACCACATGCTATTGTAAACTCCGACCAGTCTGCCTTGAACTTGGCCCTGAAGGGGCGGTTTGCCGAGCTTTCACCCAAGTGGAACTGGCAGGAGAACGGCAGGCTGCCACTGGTGACCCTGCGCTATCCGGTCTTTGTGCGCCATTTCATCGCCCGCCAGAAACCGAACCGCGACTCAAGCGGTCGGACGGACGCGCGCTTCAATCTGGCCTATCGCGAATTCTTTGCCCGCCACGACCCCGACTTTCTGGCGCAGATTGCCCATCCGTGCGATCCCTCCCCCATGTCCTTTCGGGATGCGGCCGGGTTGGTCTGGCGACATCTGCGCCACGCTGAAATGTGCCGCACGATTCTTGGCCGTCATCCGGACCCTTACAAACCCCGGATTCCAGCGATGAGACGTTAGGCACATGATGCGTCTGGCCCTTGAGAGGGCGCGAACTTTCAACGAAACACGCGAAAAGCTAAACAACCGGACATGACGAACACGCGCGCTTGGCAACGCATGCTCTCGGGCCGCAGGCTAGACCTGCTGGACCCGACGCCGATGGATATCGAGGTCGAGGATATCGCTCATGGTCTGGCCTTCGTCGCCCGTTGGAACGGGCAGACGCGGGGGGACTGGCCCTATTCGGTGGCGGAGCATTCCCTGCTGGTCGAAGAGATTTTCAGCCGCGCCAATCCGGGCATTGCCGCCAGGTGGCGGCTGGCGGCGGTGCTGCATGATGCGCCGGAGTATGTGATCGGCGACATGATCAGCCCGGTCAAGGCTGCGGTCGGGCCTGGATACGGCGAGTTGGATTTGCGGCTGACGGCGGCGATCCATCGGCGGTTCGGCCTGCCTGCGGTTCTGCCCGCGCCGATCAAGAAGGCGATCAAGGCGGCGGACAAGGTTTCCGCCTGGCTGGAGGCCGTACGGATCGCGGGGTTTCAGGAGGGGGAGGCCGACAAGTTGTTCGGGCGGCCTGCGCCGGAGATGATCACCCGGCTGGAAATAAGATTGCGTCCGCCCACAGAGGTGCGGGCGGACTACATTTCAACGGTAGCGCGGCTGCTTCTGGCCTGCGACTGATGTTGGTTTGGACACCAAGGTTGCAAGATTGATCAAACCTGATCAGCGCAGCGGCTGGCGCAGGGTGTCGACCGTGCGCAGGGCTTCGATGTCCTGAAATTCTTGCGGCGAGCGACGCTGCCCATCCTTCGGCAGGTGGCCAAGCCGGGTGGCGATAAGCAGAGCGTCGGCGAAGATATTCAACATGATCTTTCTCCTTTCCATGTCTGAATGATCCGCTTCTCTCACAAATGCGGGCATGATACGAATCAGAAAGCTTGCAGATATGTAAGATTGGCTATCATATGGTGATCGATTGGCGAAACCTTCCCTCCTTAACCGCCCTGCGCGCTTTTGCGGCGACAGCCGAAATGCGAAGCTTTTCGCAGGCGGCGCGGGCGCTGAACGTCACCCACGCAGCCGTGGCCCAGCAAGTCCGCGCTCTGGAGAATCAGCTTGCCCGACCGTTGGTACAGCGCGAAGGCCGGGGCGTCAGCCTGACCGCGGATGGTGAGCAGTTGGCCGAGGCGCTGGGCCAGGGTTTCGCCACGATGCAACGCGGGCTTGAGGCGTTGAAGGCGGGCGAGGCGGACCGGCCCGTGCGCGTCACCTTGACTGCAAGTTTCGCGGCGCAATGGCTGATGCCACGGCTGCGGGATTTCTGGGAGAAGTGCCCGGACATAGGCTTGTCGATGCACCCCGAGCCCCGCGTCGTGGACCTTCACCGCGAGGGGATGGACCTTGCGATCCGCTATGGCAATGGCGATTGGCCCGGGGTGGAAAGCAGCTATCTCGCCTCGGCACGGCTGGTGGTTGCGGGGGCACCTTCGTTGATCGGCGACCGCGAAACCCTGACGACCGAGGAAATGTGCGATCAGGACTGGATCCTGTCGCGCAGTTGGCCCGAACAGGACACGTATCTACTCAAGATCGGGCTGGACCCCGAAGCACTAAGCCGGACCGACATCAACAGCGAAGAGCTGGCGATTGCGGCTGCCCGACAAGGTCTGGGACTGGTGGTGGAAAGTGCTGCGCTGATCGAAGCCGATGTGGCCGAAGGCCGCTTGCGCATCGTGCATGAAAGCCGGGAAAAGCTGCCGGCCTATTTCATCGTTACTTTGCCCGGGCCAAAGCGTGCAGCAGCCCGGGCATTTCTAAAATGGCTCAAATCACAAAGTTGAAGGTCAGATCGCCAGATCCTGCGGCCTCTTGCCTTTGGCCATCGCTTCCGAGAACCAGCGAGGTTTGCGGCCACGGCCCGACCAAGTATCGGATTTGTCAGCCGGATTGGCGTACTTCGCAACAGAAGGCGACCGCTTGCGGGTCTTTGCCGCTCCGGTCAATTCGGCCAGCGAAAAGCCCATGGCTTTGGCCTTTTCTTCAAGCTCTGCCAGAGCTTCACGCTTGCGGCGATCTTCGTAGCCCGCAATCGCCTTTGCAACCTGAGACTGCAGGTCTTTCAGTTCTCGCAACGAGAGAGACTCAAGTTTGATAGCCAAGTTGTTACTCCCCAACACTCAGACGAGCATTGCATAGCTCTTTAATTGTAGTTTGGCAACAATCCCAAATTACTTGGGGCTGCGTTTCGCCAGAATGCGCTGAAGGGTGCGGCGGTGCATGGTAAGTCGGCGCGCAGTTTCCGAAACATTCCGGTCGCACATTTCGTAAACGCGCTGGATATGTTCCCAGCGGACGCGGTCGGCGGACATCGGGTTTTCAGCGGGGCCGGGCAAAGCAGCAGCGTTGCCAAGAAGTGCCCGCGTCACGTCATCGGCATCGGCGGGCTTCGACAGATAGTCGACGGCGCCAATCTTTACCGCCGCCACAGCGGTCGCGATTGCGCCGTACCCGGTCAAGATCACGATCCGGCAATCGGGACGACGGCTGCGAAGAGTTTCGACGACTTGAAGGCCGTTGCCATCCTCAAGCCGAAGATCGACGACGGCATAGGCGGGCGGATGGGCCTGCGCCTTGGCGCGACCTTCAGCCACGGATTGGGCAGTATCGGGCAGAAAGCCGCGCTTCTCCATCGCTTTGGCGAGGCGCTTGACGAAAGGTTCGTCGTCATCGACCAGCAGGAGCGATCGGTCCTGTCCGGGGTCAAGCGAGAGGTCTTCAGTCATGCAGCTTCCCGTAGGTTTTGATCAGGTGTCAGTCTTGCCTGACTTAACAAAACAAGCAACGCTTTCTGCCATTTGTTCGGCAGTAACTTCGCGGCGGAAGAATTCGGCAAAACCCGTGTCTGGCAACATCAGATAGGTAAAGGTCGAATGATCCATCAGGTAATATTCGTCGCCGGTATCCTGCTTGGCGTAAAAGGCCTTGTAGGCCTGCGCCGCCGTCTTGATCTGATCGGCGCTGCCGGTCAGGGCGATCAGGTCGGGCGAAAGGTTGGCGGCATAGTCGGCCAAAGCTTCAGGCGTATCACGCTCGGGGTCGATGGTGATGAAGACCGGGGTCACCGCGATACCCTCTTTGGCCAGAATGTCGACAGCATCGGCATTCCGCGCCACATCGACCGGGCAGACATCGGGGCAGAAGGTATAGCCGAAATAAATCAGCGACGGCTGTTTCAAGACATCTTTGTCGGTGACCGTCTGGCCCGTGGTGTTGACCAGGGCGAAGGGCCCGCCAATGTCGCCTCCGGCAACGGTAGACTGGCGACAGTCGGCGAACTGGTCGTCAACCCGGTTCGACAGCACATACCAGGTCGAGGCGCCAAGAAAGGCGAGCGTACCGATTGCCGCGACGCTTGCGTAAAGCTTGGTCATCCTGATGTCCTTCCTAGCTACGGTGAGCATTGATCTCAGAAGCTTGGGTCCATAACAATGGCCAAGGCCCATAAGGGGCATCTGGTCGCGGCATGAACATCTTGCAAACGGGCTTTCAGGCCAGCGAGACGGGGACGAACTGGGTTAGGCTGCGCACGCTGATCCTTTTGCGCTGGACGGCGATTGCCGGGCAAGTGGCGGCAACGCTGGTGGCAAGCCAGGTCTACGGACTTGATCTGCCGCTGGGCCTTTGCGCGCTGGCCATCGGGTTTTCGGTACTGGCCAACTTTACGCTGGTCGTTCTTTTCCCGCAGAACCGACGGCTGAGCGAGGGCGAGGCCTTTCTGACGCTGCTTTACGATCTGGCGCAGCTTTCGTTCCTGATCCTTGTCACCGGCGGCCTGACCAATCCCTTCGCGGTTCTGGTTCTGGCGCCAGTCACGATTTCGGCCAGCGTGCTGCGGCTGCGGTCAACCGTTCTGCTGGGCGCGCTTGCGATCCTGTTCGTGACGGTCGCACTGTTTTGGTATCTGCCCCTGCGGTTTCGGGGCGGCGGTGTGCTGGAGGTGCCGTGGCTGTTCGCCTTTGGCTTCTGGCTTTCGCTGGTGATTGGCGTCTTGTTCCTTGGGCTTTATTCCCGCCGGGTGGCTACCGAGATGCGGTCGATGTCCGAGGCCTTGCTGGCGACGCAGATGGCACTGGCGCGCGAGCAAAAGCTGACCGATCTGGCGGGCGTCGTCGCGGCGGCGGCGCATGAGCTTGGGACCCCGCTGGCAACGATCAAACTGGTCAGCGCCGAACTGATCGACGAGCTGGACCAGCAGCCCGAACTGCAAGAAGACGCGCGACTGATCCGTGATCAGGCTGACCGCTGCCGCGATATCCTGCGCGACATGGGCCGGGCCGGGAAGGATGACCTGCATCTTCGGCAGGCTCCGTTGAGTGCTGTCGTGCGCGAAGCGGCCGAGCCACATCTGGCGCGCGGGAAAGCGGTGGTGTTCGAATTCTCGGGGGTCGGGCAGCCGGTGATCCGCCGCCGCCCGGAAATCATTCACGGCCTGCGCAATCTGGTGCAGAACGCCGTGGACTTCGCCCGCTCGACCGTCTGGATCGACGGCAGCTGGACCCCGGACCGCGTCTCGCTTCGGATCACCGATGATGGCGCGGGCTTTCCGGCCACGGTGATCGGCCGCATCGGCGACCCTTTCGTGCGCGCCCGTCGAGGCGAGAGCGAAGCCAGCCAGCGGCCGGGCTATGAGGGCATGGGATTGGGCCTGTTCATTGCCAAGACCCTTCTGGAACGGTCAGGGGCCGAGTTGACCTTTGCCAACGCCGCGGACCCGTTCCTTTCGGCAAAGGATCAGGGCGAGCGGCGCGGGGCCGTCGTCGTCGTTACCTGGGCCCGCGCCGATGTTGAGGCGGCCGCTGTCGAGGGTGTTGGGCAGAACCCAGTGATTTCCAGCTAGGCCGCTCCGCCTAACCTTTGCGTGCTTAACCTTTGCTTAAGGATGCCGCCGCTAGGCTTGACCCTGCGTTTTCCCGGGGGGCCCGCTATGGCATCAGATTGGATTTCCGCGTTGGGGATGGTTGCCACGGCGGCCCTAGTCGCAACTTCGGCATTGGCCCTGCTTGTGGCTTGGCATTCACGCTATGGCGTCGAAGGCCAGAGCCTTTTTGCCACCGGCAGACCCGTGACGGCCTTCCTGTTCGACGGTCACCGGCTTTTGGAAGCCACCCCACAGGCCAGATCGCTGTTGCCCGACGGCGACGAGGTGAATGGCTGGAGCCGCACTCTATCCTTGCTGGGGCCGATGTTTCCGGGGCTTGGCGCGTTGCTTGAGGCGCTGCCCGGAATAGGTGAGACGGTGATAGCCTCGGGGCCAGAAGTTGTGCCGCCCGTCCTGCTGCGCGCAGAGTATCTGGCCGGCCTCACGCGTCTGACGATGACTGAAGGCGAAAGCAGTCTGCCCACTGCGCCTGAAAAAGGCGCAGTCATCGCGGCTCTGCATGAAGAAACGGGCGTGCAACGTGCGGCGTTGCTTCATGCGCCAGCCCTGATCTGGCGCGAGGATGCGCAAGGGGCGGTCACTTGGGCCAATCACGCCTACCTGATCCGCGCGACCGAGCTTTTGCCCGTCGGGGATGAGCTTTCCTGGCCGCTTCCAAGGCTTTTCCTTCCCCGTGCCGATGGCGGCTCGATGCCCAAGCGGGCAAAGCTGCAGATGCCGGGCGGAACGGAATGGTTTGATCTGCTGCGTCAGCCAAAGGGCGACGAGGTGCTGTGCTATGGAATGCCCGCGAATTCGGCGGTGCAGGCGGAAACGACCCTGCGTGAATTCATGCAGACGCTGACCAAGACCTTTGCCGATCTGCCGATTGGCCTTGCGATCTTTGACCGGACGCGGGTGTTGCAGCTTTTCAACCCGGCTTTGGCCGATCTGACCCTGCTTACGCCGGAGTTCCTGATCTCGCGCCCGACCCTCAGCGCGGTGTTGGACGCCCTGCGCGCCAAGGCGATGCTGCCCGAGCCGAAGGACTATCGCAGCTGGCGGCGGCAGTTGACTAAGGTCGAGGAAGAGGCCTCACATGGTCTGTTCGAGGAAACCTGGAGCCTTCCGGGCGGCCAGACCTATCGCGTGATCGGGCGGCCGCATCCGAACGGAGCCTTGGCCTTCATGTTCGAAGACATCTCCTCCGAAATGATCCGCACCCGGCGCTATCGGGCGGATCTGGAGCTTGGGCAATCGGTGATCGACGCGGTCGACGAAGCCGTCGCGGTATTCTCTGAAGGCGGGCAACTGGTCATGTCGAACCTTGCCTATGCTCAACTTTGGATCCACGATCCGGCGGTGCTGTTGTCGGATGCCGGGATCGCCAGGCTGTGCGATTGGTGGCGCAGGCATTCGGCCCCAAGCCTGATCTGGGATGACGCGCTGGATTTTGTCAGTTCTCTTGGCGACCGCTCGGCCTGGGATGGCGAGGCGAGGTTGCTGGACGGGCGGCTTTTGGCCTGCCGCTTCCGGCCGCTGAACGGCGGGGCGACGCTGATCACCTTTCGCCCCCGTCTGGCAGAGGTCTCCGCCCCACAGACGGACCTTATCCGGGATGAGCGTCTCTCGGCCTAGCCTTGCAACGGAAGCCGCTTGCGGTGCCGGGGCGGGCGGGTAGAATCGAAGGATGACCGACAAGACCACTCCAGACCTGACACTGCCTTTGCCTGACGAGCCTGCCACAGCGGCATTGGGCGTGCGATTGGCTGCGGTGGCGAAGGCCGGAGATTGTCTGTTGCTGTCCGGGCCGATCGGGGCGGGGAAAAGCACGCTGGCCCGGGCTTTCATCCGGGCGCGGTGTGGTGCGCGGGAAGAAGTGCCCTCGCCCACCTTCACTCTGGTGCAGGTCTATGAGGATGGGGTGACCGAGATCTGGCATGCCGATCTGTACCGGTTAGACCACCCCGATGAGGTTTGGGAATTGGGGCTGGACGACGCCTTCGACCGCGCGATCTGCTTGGTCGAATGGCCCGACCGGCTGGGCAAGCATGTGCCGGAAGGGGCGTTGCATCTGGCACTGGAGGCGGATGGCGAGGGTCGCAGGGCCGTGATCCGCGGCGGTCGGGAAAGCTTACGCGAGGCAGCGCATGGCTGATCGATCTGATTTGGCGCGGGGGTTTCTGCAACGTGTGGGCTGGGGCGCGGCACGGGCCGAGCATCTGGCGGGCGATGCCTCCGACCGCAGCTATGCGCGGGTCTATCTGGGCAACCGTCGGGCAGTGCTAATGGACAGCCCGCCGGGTGGGGTCGACGATATCGGCGCTTTCGTGGCGATGGATCGGCATTTGCGGGGGCTTGGACTGTCGGCACCCGAAATCCTAGCCGAGGATCTGGAGACCGGGTTCCTGCTGCTGGAGGACCTTGGCGACGACCTCTACGCCCGACTTTTGACTGGCGAGCCGGGGCGCGAGGCCGAGATTTATGCGGCAGCGGTGGATATGCTGGCGCACCTGCAGGCCTCCCCTGCGCTTGTCGGGTTGCCAGACCTGTCGGCGGCGGAATGGGCCAAGGCGGCGGAGGTGGTGGTGGAACATTATGTTCCATCGGAAACTGGCCAGACCCCTGACGCGAGCCCTTTCTTCGCAGAATTGGAAGCCGCACTCAGCACCCATGCCGACGGGCCGCGTGTGCAGATCCTGCGGGATTTTCATGCCGAGAACTTGCTTTGGTTGCCCGAACGGCACGGGCTGGCGCAGGTCGGGCTGCTGGACTTTCAGCTGGGGCAGATGGGCCAGCCGGGCTATGATCTGGTGTCGCTATTGCAGGATGCTCGACGGGACGTGGCGGCTGAGACTGAGGCGGCGATGGTGGCGCGGTTCATCGCGGTGACTGGGGCAGATGCCAAGGCCTTTGCGGCGGAATATGCCGTGCTGGGAGTGCAACGGGCGCTGCGGATTATGGGCATCTTCGCGCGGTTGTGTGTCGTAGGGGGCAAGCCCGGCTATCTGCGGTTGATGCAACGGATCTGGGGTCAGCTTTGGCGGAACCTTGAACATCCGGCCTTGGCTGCTCTGCGTACGGAATGTTTGAAGCTGTTACCCGAACCCACCCCCGACTTCCTGAAGCGGATAGAAAGCCAATGCCCGACTTCCCCTTCCCACTGATGATCTTTGCCGCTGGCTTCGGCACCCGGATGAAGGCTTTGACTGTCGACCGGCCAAAGCCACTGGTTCCGGTTGCCGGGCGGGCGCTGATCGACCATGCGCTGCATCTGGCGCGGGCGGCAGGCGTACAAAGGATCGTCGTCAACACCCACTACCGGGCCGACCAGATGGCAGAGCATCTGGAGGGGTCTGGTGTGGTGATCAGCCACGAACCGGAGATAATTCTGGAAACTGGTGGGGGGCTGAAGGCGGCTTTGCATTTGCTTGGGCCGGGGCCGGTGGCAGTTCTGAACAGCGATGCGATCTGGACGGGGGAGAACCCTCTGGCCGAGCTTGCCAAGGCTTGGGATGGGGGCTCGATGGAGGCGCTTTTGCTTCTGCTTTCAGCTGGGAAAGCACGGAGCGAGGGCGCGAAAGGGGATTTCCGGCTGGACGATGCGGGCCGGATTTCTCGGGGGCTTGGGGGTGAGGATCAGGTCTACCTGGGCGCCTCGATCATCGACCCTGCGCGACTGGCTGCCATTGTCGATCCGGTCTTTTCGCTGAACCGGCCCTGGGACCAGATGATCGCCGCAGGCACAGCTTTTGGAGCGCTTCACCGTGGCCGCTGGTGCGATGTCGGGCACCCGGAAGGGATTGCCGAGGCCGAGGCTCTGCTTCACTCTGCCCGACATGATTGAAGCGCCAAGCCTTTTCGCCTTGCCTCCGGGGGTGGATTTCCCGGCCGAGCTTGTGACGGGCCTTCTGGACCGGTTCGGTCGGGGTGCGCCTGAGGCGATGGCGCAGGTCACGCTCATCCTGAACACCCAAAGGATGCGCGAACGGGTCAAGGCGCAGTTTCAGCTGCGGGGCGCCCGGTTCCTGCCCCGGCTGATGCTGGTAACCGAGGTTGACCGGTTGCTTCCCCTGCCGCCCGCGCCCCCGGCCCAGCCCCTTCGGCGCAGGCTGGAACTGGCGCAGCTTCTGGACGGGCTGTTGCAGACCGGGACTACCGACTTCCCCCGTGCGGCGCTGTTTGATTTGGCGGAAAGCCTGGCCACGCTGATGGCGGAAATGCAGGGCGAAGGGGTAACGCCCGACCAAATCGCCGCCTTGGATGT
Source organism: Paracoccaceae bacterium (assembly GCA_947504705.1). Classification (GTDB taxonomy): domain Bacteria; phylum Pseudomonadota; class Alphaproteobacteria; order Rhodobacterales; family Rhodobacteraceae; genus Tabrizicola. The sequence continues at coordinate 6,695 of CANNIA010000014.1, read as the reverse complement.
GGCCGAACATTCCGGCCACTGGGCCCGGACGCAGGCCTTCCTTGGCATCGTGGCCGAGGTCCTGAAGGGCGATGCCCCAGACGCCGAAGGGCGGCTGCGGCGGGTGGTACTGGACTTGGCTTCGGCTTGGGCCATGCTGCCGCCCAAGGGGCCAGTGATCGTGGCAGGCTCCACCGGCTCACGCGGGACGACGGCCCTGCTGATGCAAGCCGTGGCGCGGTTGCCGCAGGGGGCCGTGGTTCTGCCGGGCTTTGATTTCGACCTTCCGGATGCGGTCTGGGACAGCATGGACGACGCGCTGACCGCTGAAGATCACCCGCAATACCGCTATCGCAAGGTGATGGAGGCATTGGGGGTTGGACGGGATGCGATACAACACTGGACCGAGGCTCCGGCACCGGCGGCTGATCGCAACAAGCTGGTTTCCTTGGCACTGCGGCCCGCTCCGATCACCGACCAATGGCTGAGCGAGGGGCCGAAGCTGCCTGATCTCGGACCGGCGACCGAGGGCCTGACCCTGATCGAAGCCCCCGGCGAACGCGCCGAGGCTTTGGCGATTGCGCTGATCCTGCGCGAGGCGGCCGAGACCGGAACGAAGGCGGCGCTGATCACGCCGGACCGGAACCTGACGCGGCGGGTGACGGCGGCCTTGGACCGCTGGGGGATCAGGCCCGACGATTCGGCGGGGAAACCCTTGGCGCTGTCGGCTCCGGGTCGCCTTCTGCGGCAGGTCGCGGCGCTGTTCGGGCAGCGGCTGACGGTGGATCAGGCGCTGGCCTTGATCAAGCACCCTCTGGCTTTCACCGGCGCAGAGGCGGAGTTCGGGCGCGGTCAGCACCTGATTTTGGCGCGGGAATACGAACTCCACCTGCGCCGTCGCGGCCCGGTCTTTCCGACGGCAGAAAGCGTGTTGGATTGGGCCGGGAAGTCTGGCCTTGCCAGGGCCATGCGCTGGGCCGAGATTCTGGGCACGGTGATCTCTGGGCAAGAAAGCGTGGCAGATCAGCCCTTGACCGGGTTCCTGGCACGGCATCTGGCGCTGACCGAGGCCTTGGCGCGGGGCTTTGCCGAGGCAGGCAGCGGTGCCCTGTGGGAGAAGGAAGCGGGGGTCCGCGCGCGTGAGACGGTGCAGGGGCTGCAGGATGTGGCCGATTCGGGGGGCGTGATGTCGCCCGGCGACTACGCCAGCCTGTTCCGGTCGGTACTGGACGCGGGCGAAGTGCGTGAGGCCGAGACGCTGCATCCCGGCATCATGATCTGGGGCACGCTGGAGGTGCGAGTGCAGGGGGCGGAGCTTGTCATCCTTGGCGGGTTGAACGATGGGATCTGGCCCGCTGCGCCGCCGCCCGACCCGTGGCTGAACCGCGCGATGCGCAAAGCCGCGGGCCTTTTGCTGCCGGAACGCAAGATCGGGCTTTCGGCGCATGACTTCCAGCAGGGGATTGCGGCGCCAAGGGTTGTGCTGACCCGGTCCCTGCGCGGAGCCGATGCGCAGACCGTGCCCTCACGCTGGGTGAACCGGCTGGTGAATCTGATGGAGGGCTTGCCGGGGCGCGGTGGGCCTGGCGCGCTAAGGCTGATGCGCGACAGGGGCAAGCACTGGCTGGAGATGGCCGAGGCCCATGCCGCGCCGAAAGCGCCGGTCGCGTCGGCCATTCGCCCCTCGCCCCGCCCGCCGGTGGCTGTGCGGCCAAGGCAGCTTTCGGTGACGGAAATCCAACGCCTGATCCGCGACCCCTATGCGATCTATGCCAAGCATATCCTGAAGCTGACCCCGCTTGACCCCCTGCGTCCCGAAGCCGACCCAAGGCTGCGGGGCACGGTCCTGCACAAGATACTGGAGACCTATCTGCGGGAAGGCGAAGGCGGCGAAGCCGCGCTTTTGGCCATTGCCGACCGGGTGCTGGAGGCCGAGGTCGCCTGGCCCTTGGCCCGTGCGATCTGGCGGGCGCGGATCGAAAAGGCCGCACCTGGCTTTCTGGAATTCAGTGCCACCACGGGCGGCAAGCCGGTGCTGATCGAGGAGAGGGGGGCGGTCGCTCTGGCCGGGCAGGACTTTACCCTGAAGGGCAAGCCCGACCGGATCGACATGCTGGACGACGGGCGGCTTCTGATCATCGATTACAAGACGGGCGATCCGCCTGGGAAACCGGAACAGAAGCATTTCGACAAGCAGCTCTATCTGGCCGCAGCCATGGCCGAGAACGGGGCCTTCAAGGGCTTGGATTTCGCTGAGGTTGCAAAGCTTGCCTATGTCGGGGTCAAGTCGGATTTCAAGGTCAGCCCGGTTGACCTTGAGCCCGGCGAGATTGCGCAGGTCTGGGAGGAGTTCAAAGAGCTGATTGCGGCCTATGGGCGGGCCTCGCGCGGATATACGGCACGTGCGGCGATGAAGCTGGAGAAGAGCGTTTCGGATTTCGACCACCTGTCGCGCTATGGCGAGTGGGACGAGACAGTGAATGTCACGCCGGAGGATATGGCATGACGACCAACCCGGCCTTCATGGCGCAGACCGAGGCGGCGCATCCCGAAAGGAACACCTGGCTTTCGGCCAATGCCGGGTCGGGCAAAACGCGGGTGCTGACTGACCGGGTGGCGCGACTGCTTCTCAACGGGGTGGAGCCGCAGCATGTGCTGTGCCTGACCTATACCAAGGCGGCCGCGTCCGAGATGCAGAACCGGCTGTTCCAGCGGCTGGGAACCTGGGCGATGAAGCCAGACGAGGAGCTGCGCCGTGACCTGCTGGACCTGGGCGAGGTTAAGCTGTCGGCCCAGCGCCTGTCTCGCGCCCGGCAGCTATTCGCCCGCGCCATTGAGACGCCGGGCGGCCTGCGCATCCAGACCATCCACAGCTTCTGCGCCAGCCTGCTGCGCCGCTTCCCGCTGGAGGCCGGGGTGCCGCCCGGTTTCACCGAAATGGAGGACCGTGCCGCAAAACTGATGCGGGCCGAGATCGTCGAGGAAATGGCCGACCGTCTGGCCCCGGACGCCGTGCGCCGCCTGACCGAGGTGCATTCGGGCGAAGATTTCGCGGCATTTGTCGAACAGGTCTCGCGCCAGCGGTCCAGCTTCACTCCGCCGATGGGCGAGGCAGACATCTGGGCGCGTTATGGGCTGCCCGCAGAATTCAGCGCGGCGGATGTATTGGCGGAGGTGTTTCTGGGCGATGAGGGACAATGGACGCCCGAAGTTGTCCGCATCATCGCCGCCGGGTCACCCAATGACGTGAAGGCGGCCAACAAGCTTCGGAAGGTGCCGTTTTCAGCGCCGGACCTGGCCGCGCTTGAGATATTGGAAGATGTTTTTCTACTTGGTGTTTCGAAAACAACCCCGGAACGAAGCTTTACCGCCAAGATCGGCGACTTTCCTACCCAAGATACCCGAAAGAAACTGCAGGATCTGACCGACCGGCTCAACAACCTGATGGCAAGGGTCGAAACCGCACGGCAGCGCAGGCTTGCCCTTGCCGCCGCCGAAAAGACCCTTGCCTTGCATCAATTCGCCGGGGCCTTCCTGCCGATCTATGCGGCGCGCAAGGCGGCGCGGGGGCAGCTTGACTTTGAGGACTTGATCGAGCGGGCAAGGACATTGCTTACCGATCCGGGGCGGGCGGCTTGGGTGCTTTACCGGCTGGATGGCGGGATCGACCATATCCTTGTGGACGAGGCGCAGGACACCAGCCCTGAACAGTGGCAGTTGATCGAAAGTCTGGCGTCCGAGCTGATCTCGGGCCAAGGGGCCAGCAACCGGCAGCGGACGTTGTTTGTCGTCGGCGACAAGAAGCAGTCGATCTACTCCTTCCAGGGCGCGGATGTCGCCGCCTTTGACCAGAAACGCGACCTTTTCCGCGACCGCTTGGCGGGGGGCGAACCACTGCGGGAACGGCTGCTGGCGCATTCCTTCCGCTCCTCGGCAGCGATCCTGAATGTGGTGGATGCGACCTTCACCGGGACGAACCTTGAGGCACTTGGCGGCGAGGCGCTACATGTGGCCTATCACGAAGGCCTACCGGGGCAGGTTGAGGTTTGGCCGGTGGTCGAGACCCCGGAAAAGCCCGCGCCCGAGCCCTGGCATACTCCGGTAGATCGCCCGAACCCCGAGAATGCCGATGTCGTGCTGGCACGGATGCTGGCCGAATGGGTGCGGGATCGGGTGACTGAGGGCTGTCAGCTTCCGCAGGTTCCAAAGGACGGCATCACCGCCCGTCCGATGCGCTATGGCGATGTGCTGTTTCTGGTGCAGCGGCGCTCGACCCTGTTCCACGAAATCATCCGCGCCTGCAAAAAGCTGAACCTGCCCATCGCCGGGGCGGACCGGTTGAAGCTGGGCGGGGAGTTGGCGGTCAAGGATCTTGCCGCCCTTCTGTCCTTCCTGAACACGCCCGAGGATGACCTTTCCCTTGCTGCCATTCTGCGCTCGCCTCTGTGCGGTTGGAGCGAGAGAGAGCTTTACCAACTGGCGCAGGGGCGGAAGGGCTATCTGTGGGAGGCTTTGCGCCACGACACGACCCACCCCGAAACGCTGGATTTCCTGAACGACCTGCGCGGGCAGGCCGATTTCCTGCGCCCCTATGACCTGATTGAACGGGTGCTTTATCGCCACGACGGGCGGCGCAAGCTGTTGGCGCGGTTGGGGCCAGAGGCGGAGGATGGGATTGACGAGCTTCTGGGGCAGGCTTTGTCCTATGAAACCTCTGAAGTCCCCAGCCTGACCGGCTTCCTTGCCTGGATCGAGACGGACGATATCGAGGTCAAGCGCCAATTGGACGGCGCGGGCGACCAGATCCGGGTAATGACGGTGCATGGCGCCAAGGGGCTTGAGGCGGAAGTGGTGATCCTGGCCGATACAGGCGACCGTCAGCCACAGGACCGGGACGAACTTTACCGGCTTGGCGATGGCGCGGCGGTCTGGAAGGTAAAGAAGGAGGAAAGTCCAAGATTGATCGCCGATGCCCGCGAAGCGCGCAAGGCGCGAGAGGCGGCGGAACGGCTGCGGCTTTTGTACGTGGCAATGACGCGGGCAAGATGCTGGCTGGTCGTGGCAGGCAAAGGCGAGATGAAGCAGTCCGATGCCTGGTACAACCTGATCCGCGCCGGGGTTGAACGGGCGCAGGCGGAAACGCTTGAGGGCGGAGTGCTGCGCCATTCGCTTGGCGTCTGGCCGGAGAATCTCACGACCGGTACCGCGCAGCCGCAGGCCGTTGCCCTGCCGGTCTGGGCCGAACATCCCGCCCCCGAACCTGCCCGACCCCAGCGCGTGCTGTCGCCCTCTGATCTTGGTGGGGCCAAGGCCTTGCCGGGCGAAGTCGAAACAGACATCGACCTGCGCACCCGTGGGACGGCGCTTCATCTTCTGCTGGAACGCCTGCCGGATGTCCGGCGCGACGATTGGCAAGCGCTGACCAAGGCTCTGATCCCCGATGAGGCTTTGGCGGCAGACCTTCTGGCCGAGGCACGGGTGGTGCTTGACTCACCCGACCTCGCACCGCTTTTCGCCGAGGGTCTGGCCGAAGTCGCGGTGACCGCCCCCTGGGGCGATGCGGTGCTGGGCGGGACGGTTGACCGGCTGCTCCTGTCCTCTGACCGTGTGCTCTTGGTGGATTTCAAGTCGAACATGATGGTGCCAACGCGGCCCGAAGATGTGCCCGAAGGCATCCTGCGCCAGCTGGGGGCCTATGCCTATATGTTGGAAGCCATCTATCCCGACCGGCGGATCGAGGTGGCGGTCCTGTGGACCCGCGCGGCCCGGTTGATGCCCCTTGATCCCGAGATCGTGAGGCAGGCCTTCCTGCGAACCACGATACCTTGACGTTTCGGCCCCGGCTACATAGCTTCTGTCCCTGATCAATCCCCTCAGGAGTCCAGACCATGGGCGCTAATACCGTCGCCGTCACCGATGCCACCTTTGACGCCGAAGTCCGCAAATCCTCCATCCCGGTCGTTGTCGACTTCTGGGCGGAATGGTGCGGCCCCTGCCGCCAGATCGGCCCGGCACTGGAAGAGCTTGCCGCTCAGTACGCCGGTCAGGTGAAGATCGTTAAGGTGAACGTCGACGAAAACCCCGACAGCCCCGCCGTTCTGGGCGTCCGCGGGATCCCGGCCCTCTTCATGTTCAAGGACGGTCAGGTCGTGTCAAACAAGGTCGGCGCCGCCCCCAAGGCCGCGCTGGAAAACTGGATCAAGTCGGCGATCTGACCGCTGTCTGCCGTAGTCAAACGCCCGGTTGCCCGTGTGGTGTCCGGGCTTTCCATCTTCGGTTCAGGTCTAAGAAGTCACGCTCGAAGAACTCGGGTCCGGCAAAGGATAACAGTTTCGTAGACTTCTTTCCGAAAAGGACATTCGCCCGATCGCACAAAGAGCGTTTGCGTGTGAGCACTTTGTTCCAACGCGTAATCCGGTAATCCCCCATTTTTCGCGGGGTGTGTTCGCAGAGCTTACGCGGCCATTTTGTCGCTTCGCGCCCCTTTTGGGAGCAGTTTCCGGGCGGGTGTGATGCCGCCGATGCCCCGTTACCCGGCAATGGTTTGCCTGCAGACCATGAGAGGGCGCAGGTTCAGCACCAACTCGCAGTAAATCCGGTAGACCCGCTTGTGGTTCCATCTGTGCCCTTTGACGTTGCGCAGACGCAAAAAGCATAGCCCGAACCCCCAGGTCTTCCGCGCATCCGTCAGCCCGACCAACAGACCGGCGATCCGC